>NZ_CAJXKQ010000025.1 GCF_913055835.1 uncultured Marinobacter sp.
ACTTTTTAAAGAGCGTTTGAGCTGTTGCTCAATCAAGGCCGCGTATTCTACATCGTTCCGCCGCCTTGTCAACCGTTAATCTGAAGAATTTTAAAACTCGTTTTCTTCAGTATTTTCAAACGGTTACTTCTTGCGGGAAGACCGCTGTAAGTGGCTTGTCCCTCAGAAGTGGTGCGCATTCTACAGGCGTCAGGAAAACTGTCAACGAGGTTTTTGAATTAATTTATAGCGGTCTCGGTTTCCACGTACTTCGCTGCTCAAACACTGATCATTTCGTTCGGTTTTCAACCTGAAATCAGCCTCTGGCAAAGGGAATCAGCCCTCGAGCCCCACTCCATTTCCAGCGCAATGCCAGCAAACCCACGATAACCAGGCCGTAAGCGATCATCTCACCAATATCGCTTCTTGCCTGCCAGATAAAGTGGACCCACGCGGTAATGGCGATCAGGTAGACCAGCTTGTGCAAACCTTTCCAGCTTTTACCCAGCCGCTTCATCATTCCCTTGGTGGAGGTCAGAGCCAGAGGTACCAGCATGAGAAACGAAACTGCACCGGCCACTATGTAGGGCCTCTTGGTAAATGTAGCCCAAAGATCACTCCAGCCCAGGATAAATTGCAGAAACGCCAACACGTGCAGTACGGCATAGAAGAATGCAAACAGGCCGAGCATTCGGCGAACCCGGATCCAGCCTGACCAGCCTGACCAGCGCTTTAGCGGAGTCATGCACAAGGTCACGATTAATAACTGGAATGCGGCAATCCCGAGTGATTCCGTCACTTCCTGCCCCGGGTCAGGCCCCAGCGACTGCCTGGCAATATTGGCAGCCAATACCAGAAGAGGGACGCAGGCGAGAAACGCGACCAGAAGACGGAAAGCCAAGACAAAGCCTGGGCGATCCACCATTCGCTTACCGTTCATCAATAGAACTTGCTCAGGTCCATACCCTTGTACAGATCGGCGACCTGCTCCCCATAACCATTGAACTTGACGGTCTCCATCCAGTTAGGCGAAAGCAAACCGGAAGGCAGCCTCCGTTCCCGCTTCTGACTCCATCTGGGGTGGTCAACTTCTGGATTAACATTGGCGTAGAAGCCGTATTCCTGGGGCGCGAGCATCTCCCAAGTGGTTCTTGGCCGATCTTCCTGGAACCGTATCTTGACGATCGACTTAATGCTCTTGAAACCGTATTTCCAGGGCACCACGAGGCGAATGGGTGCGCCATTCTGGTTTGGCATGGTCTTACCGTAGAGCCCAACCGCCAGAAAGCTTAGTTCATTCATTGCCTCGTCGATGCGCAGACCTTCCTGGTATGGCCAGTCGATGGTGCTGAACAGTGAACGCTGCCCTCGCATCTGATCCGGATCATACAGCGTCTCGAAATACACGTACTTCGCCCGGGGATTCGGCTCAAGCCGCTTTAAAACGTCGGCCAAAGGAATCCCTATCCAGGGAATCACCATGGACCAGGCCTCGACACAACGCAGGCGATATACCCGTTCCTGATAATCGTGAGGCTTCAGAAGATCTTCCAAGGCATACTCACCGGGCCGCTCACATTCACCTTCGACCACTACAGACCAGGGATTAACGCTCATTTCGTCGGCGTACTTGGCCGGATCGCCTTTACCTGTGCCAAATTCGTAAAAGTTGTTATAGCGGGTCACATCCTCGAAAGGTGTTTTCTCCTCATCGGTAGAAAAGCCCGGCATTACAACATAGTCCAGCGCTTCCCCGGGCACCGGTAGCTTCGCAGCCGATAACAAACCCGGCATGGACAGGCCTGCGGCAACAGCGACAGTGCCGGACATGAATTTCCGTCGATCGAGGTAGACAGATTCGGGGGTAACTTCTGAGTGAGGCAGTGCCCAGGATGGGCGCTTCTTGATGAACATGAAAAGTCTCCGTCAGGGCGTCAGCCAGCTAGGGCGTTGACCGGAGACTGTGGTGAAAATTCCCGGACCCCACCACGAAGATCCGGGAAACGAGAATTCAGTCAGCGGCGCCTGAAGCTTTCCGGGGCTTGCCACGGAACAACGCACGAACAGGGCCGGACAACGCGTATATCAGAAATCCGGTAAAGAGTACGGTAGCCGGATCCAGCGCGATCACTACAAACACCAGGACCACAAGCAGAATAGCAGCAAAAGGTACCCGACCACGCAGGTCCAGATCCTTGAAACTGCGATAGAGAATGTTGCTGACCATCAGCACGCCCGTACCGGCAACCACCACCATGGTAAGCAGAGTGAGCCAGGCAGCGGGCTCAAAGAGATGGAAACACCAGACCAGGCCAGCAACGCACGCTGCGGCAGCCGGGCTGGGCAATCCAACAAAGAACTTCTTGTCGACCGAACCAATCTGGGTGTTGAAGCGAGCCAGACGAAGTGCGGCGCCAGCCACGTAAATGAAAGTAACGGCCCAACCGACTTTATCGAAGGCGTTCAGCGACCAGAAAAAGGCGACTAGCCCGGGGGCGACACCAAAAGCCACCATGTCGGCGAGGCTATCGTACTCTTCACCAAATTTGCTCTGGGTATTCGTCATCCTGGCAACACGGCCATCCAGACCATCCAGTATCATGGAGACAAAAATGGCAATCGCGGCGTTATCAAAGACGCCGTTCGCGGCAGAGACTATGGCGTAGAAGCCTGAAAACAGCGACGCCGTTGTAAGCGCATTAGGCAGCAGGTAGATACCCTTGCGGCGAACCGGCGCACCTTCCACCAGCTCTTCTTCAACCACTTCCCCAGCCTCTACCTCATAGTCCGGGTTCTGCTTGCCGTCGGCGGTTTTTCTTTCTTCAGTCATTCCCATTACTCCGGAAAGCGTTTGGGCGGAGTATATACGAAAAACGCGGCCACCCGGGCCGCGTTTTTCAAAACCAGGCGGAATTCCGCTTAGTTTTTGTCCTTATCCACGATCTTGTTCGCGGAGATCCACGGCATCATACCACGCAGCTTCTCACCCACGACTTCGATCTGGTGTTCCGCGTTCTGGCGACGACGCGCCGTCATAGACGGATAGTTCAGGGCACCTTCAGAGATGAACATCTTGGCATACTCGCCGCTCTGGATGCGCTTCAGCGCGTTGCGCATGGCTTCACGGGACTGCTCGTTGATGATTTCCGGGCCAGTCACATACTCGCCATACTCCGCGTTGTTGGAGATGGAGTAGTTCATGTTGGCGATGCCGCCTTCGTACATCAGGTCGACGATCAGCTTCAGCTCGTGCAGACACTCGAAGTAAGCCATTTCCGGCTCGTATCCGCCTTCCACAAGCGTTTCAAATGCCGCTTTAACCAGCTCTACGGTACCACCGCAAAGAACCGCCTGCTCACCAAACAGATCGGTTTCGGTCTCATCCTTGAACGTGGTTTCGATGATGCCGGTACGGCCGCCACCGATACCGCTGGCGTAGGACAGCGCCAGGTTCTTGGCGTTGCCGGAAGAGTCCTGGAAGATGGCGATCAGGTCAGGAATACCACCGCCGTTGGCGAACTCGGTGCGCACTGTGTGGCCCGGAGCCTTTGGAGCAATCATGATCACGTCCAGATCCTTGCGCGGAACGATCTGGTTGTAATGAATGGCAAAACCATGGGCGAATGCCAGAGTGGCGCCCTGTTGCAGATTCGGTTCGATTTCCGCTTTGTACAGCTGGGCCTGGTACTCGTCCGGAGTCAGGACCATAACAACGTCAGCAGCGGCAACGGCAGAGGGCACGTCGCTGGTCTTCAAGCCATAGGCTTCCGCCTTGGCAATGGAAGAAGAACCCGGGCGCAGACCCACGGTAACGTCAACGCCGGATTCTTTCAGGTTGCACGCGTGAGCGTGGCCCTGGGAGCCGAAGCCGATGATGGCAACTTTCTTGCCCTGGATGATGGAAAGATCGCAATCCTTATCGTAATAAACCTGCATGAGAAACCTCTGTTATTTGTGATGACCCCAGAGGGCCATAATGTTCAAAACCTGTTTGAAATCGTTAAAGGCTGAGCACCTTCTCGCCCCGGGCGATACCGGATACACCGCTGCGCACCACTTCCAGCACACCCGACGTGCCAACGGCCTGAATGAAGCCGTCCAGCTTGTCGCTGTCACCTGCCAACTGAACCGTGTAGACGGAGCTAGTCACATCCACGATCTGGCCGCGAAAAATGTCCACCGTACGCTTGATCTCGGCACGCTGGGAACCGGTGGCCTTCAGCTTGACCAGCATGAGCTCGCGCTCAATGTGGGCGCCCTCGGTCAGGTCCACCAGTTTAACGACTTCGATCAGTTTGTTCAGTTGCTTGGTGATCTGCTCGATCACCTTGTCAGACCCCGTGGTGGTCACGGTTAGACGGGACAGAGTCTCGTCTTCAGTTGGCGCCACGGTGAGTGTTTCAATGTTGTAGTTACGCTGGGAAAACAGACCAACAACCCGTGACAGGGCGCCGGGCTCGTTTTCAAGCAAAACAGAAATGATTCGACGCATGATCAGACCCTCTCCGTCTTGCTGAGCCACATATCCTTCATGGAACCTCGGGCAACCTGCATCGGATACACGTGTTCAAAGCGGTCCACGTAAATATCCACGAATACCAGATCGTCCTTCATTGCCAGCACTTCTTTCAGCTTGGTCTCCAGATCTTCTTTCTTCTCGATCCGGACACCCTTGTGGCCGTAGGCCTCCGCCAGCTTGATGAAGTCCGGGAGCGATTCCATGTAGGACTCGGCATGACGCGACTCATAGTTCATGTCCTGCCACTGCTTGACCATACCCAACGCCTGGTTGTTCAGATTGATGATCTTCACCGGCAGATTGTACTGCTTGCAGGTAGACAGCTCCTGGATGTTCATCTGGATACTGCCCTCACCGGTAATGCACAGCACTTCGTCATCGGGATGGGTCAGCTTGACCCCCATGGCAGCCGGCAAACCGAAGCCCATGGTGCCCAGACCACCGGAGTTGATCCAGCGGTTGGGCTTGTCGAACTTGTAGTACTGGGCCGCAAACATCTGGTGCTGACCGACATCGGACGTCACGAAGGCTTCGCCGTTGGTCAGGCGACACAGCATCTCGATGACTTCCTGGGGCTTGATCACATCCGGGCTGGTCTCGTAACGCATGCCGTGGAATGCCCGCCATTCGTCAATCTGCTTCCACCAGGAAGCGATCGCGTCTGCGTCCGGCTTCTCCTTGGCTTCCTTGACCAGCGCCAGCATTTCCTTGAGCACGGCGTCTACCGGGCCAACGATGGGCACGTCCGCATCCACCGTTTTGGAAATTGATGCCGGGTCAATGTCGATGTGGATAATGCGCGCGCCCGGACAGAACTTCTCGGTTGCGTTGGTAACCCGATCGTCAAAACGGGCCCCGACACAGAGAATCAGATCCGAATGGTGCATGGCCATGTTGGCTTCATAGGTACCATGCATACCGAGCCAGCCAAGGTGTTGCTTATCGCTGGCCGGGTAACAACCGATGCCCATAATGGTGTTGGTGATGGGGTAGCCCAGCATCCGGACAAGTTCCGTCAACTGATCCGAGGCCTTCCCCAGAATAACCCCGCCACCTGCGTAGATAACCGGTCGCTTGGCGGCCAGCATCATGTCGACCGCTTTCTTGATCTGGCCGGCATGGCCGCGAATAGCGGGATTGTAGGAACGCAGCTTGACCTTCTTGGGATAGGCGTACTCGTACCGTTCGTTCGGCGTGGTCATGTCCTTGGGGATATCCACAACAACGGGGCCAGGACGACCGGTGGCAGCAATGTAGTAGGCCTTGCGGATAATCTCCGGGATTTCCTCAGGATGACGGACACTGAGGTTGTGCTTAACCACGGGACGGGAAACACCCATCATGTCGGTTTCCTGGAACGCGTCCTCACCAATGAGAGTGGACGCAACCTGGCCGCACAGAACCACCATGGGGATGGAATCCATGAATGCGGTGGCAATGCCGGTGATGGTGTTGGTGGCTCCAGGACCCGAGGTCACCAGTACGGTACCTGGTTTTCCGGTTGCGCGGGCATAGCCGTCGGCCATATGGACCGCCGCCTGCTCGTGCCTTACCAGAATGTGCTTGACTTTGTCCTGCCTGAACAGCGCATCATAAATATGAAGGGCTGCACCACCCGGATAGCCGTATATGTATTCGATGCCTTCATCTTGAAGGGACCGGATCAGCATATCGGCGCCAGACAATAACTCCACGATTTTCTACCCTCTTCTACGAGTGAATGAGCCGGGACGGGTCCCGGTTGCCTGGATTCACGGTGTCCATGCTTCTTGTGGAAGCGGAACCGGCTGCTCCTCCACACCTTGTTAAGAGGTTGTCTCCTGGCCAGCCGCCCTCCTGAGGGTTGCGGAGAACGGCCAATCAACGGGTTGCACGTAAGCAACAACCATCCCGCGACGGATGCGCGGCGCGTTCAGTGTGGTAATTGATGGGGGATACTCGCTCGGGATTGCCTGCCGTATTGACCCCAGTCTTCAGGCAATCGGTAATTCTGACAGCGCGAAACTCCCTGTCAATAGCCGCTGCAGGTTTCTGTGCCTATACTCGCCGAAGGTCTGCCATACTTGACACAAATCCGATACAAAGATTTGAACCAGACAGAAGAAAATCCGCAACACTGGTGGCATGATAGGGAATAATAAGCTGAGAAAAAACGGGCCCGGTTTATCCAGGTTGTCTGCCTGCCCGGGAGCAGTGAACATACGCGAGTAGAGCCATGAACAGAAAAATCCTGACGCTGACCTTATTACTGGCCGTTGTACCTGGTGTCGCCATGAGCGCCTCTGTCTATAAATGGACCGATGAAAACGGGGTTACCCATTTTGGCGACCGACAGCCTACGGGCTCGAAGGCCGAACGAGTCAACGTTCGCTCCGGCACCTCTACCGATGCGTCCGGCAACCGGCAGAGCCCTCAAGAGCGTCTGCAGAATATGCAGGAACAGCAAAATGAGGAGGCAGAACAGCGCCAGGAGACGGCCGTTGAGGAGGCACGCAGAAAACAGCGGGAAGCAAACTGTGCGACAGCCCGCTCCAATCTGGAAGTAATTGAGCGCAATGCCCGGATTCGGGTCGAGGAGAATGGCGAACAACGCTACCTCACCCCAGAGGAGATTGCTGAAAAACGGGCAGAGTTTGAGAGGATTGCGGAAGAGAACTGCGGTCCAGAAGAACAGTAAGGTGAAAAAAGGGTCAGATGAAAGTCTTCATCTGACCCCGATTTCAAGCTCAAGCCTTGGCGAATGCCAGGTGGTGGTCCTCCACCGTCCCCTTTATAACATCCCCGGGCACGAACTCTCCCTGAAGCAGACGCTGGGCCAGCGGGTTTTCGATCATTTTCTGGATGGCCCGCTTCAAAGGCCGCGCGCCGTAGACCGGGTCATACCCGACTTCGGCCAGCAACTCCATCGCCGCATCATCCAGCTCAAGCTTCATATCCTGCTCTTTCAGGCGCTTGCTCAAAGACTCGATCTGGATCCGGGCAATACCCTGGATCTGGTTCTCCGCCAGCGGATGGAACACCACCACTTCGTCCACCCGGTTGATGAACTCGGGGCGGAAATGAGTGCCGACGACTTCCATGACGGCATTCTTCATGACCTCGTAGTTCTCCTCGCCAGCCTGCTGCTGGATGATGTCCGAGCCCAGGTTTGAGGTCATCACAATAACGGTGTTCCGGAAGTCGACTGTCCTGCCCTGCCCGTCGGTCAAGCGGCCATCTTCAAGCACCTGCAAAAGGATGTTGAACACGTCCGGGTGGGCTTTTTCCACCTCATCCAGCAGCAACACGGAGTACGGCCTGCGACGAACGGCTTCGGTCAGGTAGCCACCTTCCTCGTAGCCGACATAGCCAGGAGGCGCACCAATCAGACGGGCCACGGAATGCTTCTCCATAAACTCGGACATATCAATCCGAACCATGGCTTCCTCGGTATCGAACAGGAAGGACGCCAGGGCCTTACATAGCTCGGTCTTGCCCACACCGGTCGGACCGAGGAACAGGAACGACCCGTTGGGGCGATTGGGATCAGACAGCCCTGCCCGAGACCGACGCACTGCGTTGGATACCGCTTCAACCGCCTCATCCTGACCGATAACCCGACCGTGGAGCGCCTCTTCCATGCGCATCAGTTTGTCGCGCTCACCCTCGAGCATCTTCGACACCGGAATGCCGGTCCACTTGGAAACGATCTCGGCAATCTCTTCGTCGGTTACCCGGTTCCGGAGCAGCTTCATCTCCATCATCTCGGCCTGGCTGGCCATATCCAGCTGGCGCTCGAGCTCGGGAATCTGGCCGTACTGGAGCTCGGACATCTTGCCAAGATCGCCAGCGCGACGGGCGTTCTCCAGATCAATCCGGGCCTGCTCCAGGCGACTCTTGATCTTCTGAGAACCATGCAACGCCGCCTTTTCGGTATTCCACACTTCTTCCAGATCGGCGTATTCACGCTCGACACCGGTGATGACGTCGGACAGCTCCGACAGGCGTTTTTTCGAAGCGGCATCGGTCTCTTTTTTGAGGGCTTCGCGCTCGATCTTCAGTTGAATCAGTCGACGCTCAAGACGGTCCAGGGCCTCGGGCTTGGAATCCATTTCCATGCGGATCTGGGAAGCTGCTTCATCCACCAGGTCAATGGCCTTGTCCGGCAGCTGCCGGTCGGCGATGTAGCGGTGTGACAACTTGGCGGCCGCAATGATGGCTCCGTCGGTCACTTCCACGCCGTGGTGTACTTCGTAGCGTTCTTTCAGGCCACGCAGGATTGCAATGGTATCTTCCTCACTGGGTTCGCTGACCAGTACCTTCTGGAAGCGGCGCTCCAGGGCGGCATCTTTCTCGATATTTTCACGGTATTCATCAAGGGTGGTCGCGCCCACACAGTGGAGTTCGCCGCGGGCCAGGGCCGGCTTGAGCATGTTGCCGGCGTCCATGGAGCCTTCGGCCTTGCCTGCACCCACCATGGTATGGATCTCGTCGATGAACAGGATGATCTGGCCTTCCTGCTTGGAAAGCTCGTTCAGAACCGCTTTCAGGCGCTCTTCAAACTCACCCCGGAACTTGGCGCCGGCAATCAGGGCACCCATATCGAGTGACAGGACTTTTTTGTCTTTCAAGCCATCGGGCACCTCGCCGTTGACGATGCGCTGGGCCAACCCTTCGACGATGGCGGTTTTACCAACGCCGGGCTCACCGATCAGAACCGGGTTGTTTTTCCGCCGGCGCTGCAATACCTGAATGGTGCGGCGGATTTCATCATCCCGACCGATTACCGGATCCAGCTTGCCGGCCTCAGCTCGCTCGGTAAGGTCGATGGTGTATTTGGACAGGGCCTGGCGGTTTTCCTCGGCACTGGCATCGTTAACCGCCTCACCACCCCGAACCTCGTCGATGGCTTTTTCCAGGGCCGCTTTATCAACGCCCTGCTCCCGTAGCACCCGGCCAAGCGTGCCCCGGTCTTCCAGGGCTGCCAGCAGCATCAGCTCGCTGGAGATGTACTGGTCTTTGCGTTTCTGGGCGAGTTTGTCGGCAATGTTGAACAGTCGGCCCATGTCATTGGACATGGAGACGTCGCCAGCTGATCCCTGCACTTCCGGCAGGTTCTCGATTTCCCGGGCAATCGCCTGGCGAATGCGTCCGGGCTCTGCGCCGGCCTGTTTGAGCAGTGGTTTGATGGCGCTGCCTTCCTGGTCGAGTAGTGCCTGCAGCAGGTGAACCGGCTCAATGAAGTTGTGGTCTTTTCCGACAGCAATGGATTGTGCATCCGCTAGGGCGGTCTGCAACTTGCTGGTCAGTTTGTCGATTCTCATGTGTACTTTCCCCAAATTTCTGCGAATACCATGGTGCCATCGGCGGCGGATATTCGATTGCTTTGACAGTTAATGTAGGGGCAAGTAGGTGGACTTCAAGCGGGGGCTCGGTGTATTCGTCAGAAAATTGACGGCCGTCAGGTTTGAGTTTTGTGGAAGCCTGAGGCGGGAATGACTCTCCAGAACACGCCGTAAATACGTCCATGTAGGCTTGGCTGCAGCATCCATGCTGCAGCCAGTTCTGGAGAGTCATTCCCGCCCCAGGCCCGAGCTTTGGTAATAACGCAAAGATGACCACTCAATTGACTATTAATGATTAATTCAACCAAATCAACGTGGCCATCCGTCCTGTTTGACCATCCCTGCGGTAAGAAAAAAACCTATCCGGATCCTGAACGGTACACAGGCCACCGCCAGACACGCTGGAAACGCCAAGATGATTTAGCCGCAAGGTGGCAAGTGCATAGATATCTGCCATGAGGTGCCCTGGCCGAGCGCCTTCCGCTTTGAAGGCGTGGACGGCTTCCGGATCATGCTTGATGAAGGCGTCGCGGACTTCCGGGCCGACTTCGAAGCTGTCCGGTCCGATGCCCGGGCCGAGCCAGGCTTGTAGGGTTTCGGGTGCAACGGCCATGGCGCTCACCAGATTCTCGATAACGCCATCACACAGGCTTCGCCAGCCGCAGTGGGCGGCGCCGACGACGGTTCCTTCGCGATCGGCAAGGAGAACGGGCAGGCAGTCGGCGGTGAGGATGGCGCAGGCGATGCCCGGATGACGGGTGTAGCTGGCGTCAGCCTTGGCGACTTGTCCAACGTTATCCGGGGTCAGTTCGACAACATCGGTACCGTGCACCTGATTTAGCCAGCCGATCCGCTCGCTTTTAAGCCCGGTGGACTCGGCGAGTCTTCGTCGATTCTGTTGCACATGATCCGGGTTGTCTTCGACGTGACTACCGAGGTTAAGACTGGCCCAGGGTCGCCCGCTAACGCCGCCGGCGCGGGTTGTGCTGACGGCCCGCACTTTATCGGGCGCGGACCAGTCCGGCTTCAGGGCGTTGCTTTCAATAGTTACGGGTTCAATAGTCACGCGCTTCGAGCTCCCGGGCGTGTTTGCGCAGGGCTTCGATCAAGGCAACCATATCGTCAGGCAGTGGCACTTCCCAGGTCAGGATTTCACCGGTTTCCGGATGCTCCAGGGTCAGTTGCCGGGCGTGGAGAGCCTGGCGGTTGAACGCAGAAAGCGCCTCTCGAAGCTCTTCTGTGGTTCCCTTGGGCAGCCGCAAACGGCCTCCATACAGAGGGTCTCCGACCAGCGGGTGTTTTACATGGGCCATATGAACCCGGATCTGGTGGGTTCGACCGCTTTCCAGCTTGCAGCGGACGTGGGTGTGAGCCGCAAAACGCTCCACCAGTCGGTAGTGGGTGACCGCCGGCTTGCCGGAGGCGACGACAGCCATTTTCTTGCGTTCCCGCGGGTGCCGGCCTATGGGCGCGTCCACCGTTGCACCACCGGTGAGGGTGCCAACAACGACGGCCTCATACTCGCGGCCCATGGTTCGGGTCTGTAGCTGATCGACCAGAGACGTATGGGCAATCAGGCTTCGGGCGACGACCATAATACCGGAGGTGTCTTTGTCGAGGCGGTGAACGATGCCCGCTCGGGGCAGATTCTCGACTTCCGGTGCGTAATTCAACAGGGCGTTGACAAGGGTTCCATCGGCGTGGCCGGCAGCAGGGTGGACCACAAGGCCTGCCGGCTTGTTGATGACCAACAAGTGTTCGTCTTCATAGACGATATCGAGGGATATTTCCTCGGCCTGCCAGCTCACCTGAGCTTCCGGCTCGGCATCCAGCTCCAGGCGATCGTCCAGCATCACTTTGTCCCGAGGCTTCCGCACCTCACCGTTTACCGTTAATGCACCGCTTTTGATCCAGGACTGCAGGCGGGAACGGGAGTGTTCGGGCATCAGCTCTGCCGCAGCCTGGTCAAGACGCCGATCACTCAATTCCGGCGGCACAACAAAGTTGGCGAGGATTCGTTTTTCAGATGACATTAAGCCCCCAGGGCCTGTGTGTGTTACGTTTCGGTCAGATTATTGGAAACCGTGGGGATTGCTCTGCACATGGAGCCACTTCCCCGCTACAATGACTGCCCTTGAATTAATCGACATTATACGGGATTCCGGAATGAGATCAGGTCTTCGTTTATTGCTACTTTCCACACTGGTTGTTCTGGTCAGCGCCTGCGCCTCCAACAAGCAGGAGGAAGTGCTTCCGGAGAAGACCTATTATGAAAATGCCCGCCAGGCCATGAGCTCTGGGAACTTCAACGAGGCAGAGCAGAACCTGGACGCCCTGGAAACCTATTACCCCTTCGGTCGCTACGCAGAGCAGGCCCAGCTTGACCTGATCTATGCCCGCTACCAGAACCTCGACCTCGAGGGCTCCCGTGCTGCCGCCGACCGGTTCCTGCGTCTTAACCCGCAAAGCGACCATGCAGACTACGCACTCTACATGCGCGGTCTGGCTTCCTATAACCTGGACATCGGACTTGCGGCCCGCTATTTCCCGATTGATGTCGCGGCTCGGGATCCTGGCGAGCAGTTGCAGTCTTTCCGCGATTTTTCTGAACTGCTGAACCGCTATCCGGACAGCCAGTACGTCGCGGATGCCCGCCAGCGAATGATCGCGGTGCGCAATCGCATGGCTGAACTGGAACTCTACGCGGCCCGCTATTACATCAAGCGCCAGGCCTACGTGGCGGCCAACAACCGGGCGCGGTACATCATCGAGAATTTCCCGACTGCCACCGTTACCGAAGAGGCCCTGATCATCCTCGCCGAAACCTTTCGCTTCCTGGAGCTGAATAAAGGTTCGCAGGACGCGATCGCCATGCTCCGCACCAACTTCCCGGAAAGCGACGCGTTCAATGCGGACGGCGAGTTTGAGGTGGATCTGCTGCAGGGCGAAAACCGTTCGCTGACGAACGTTGTCACCTTTGGCTTGATGGGCGACGAATAAAGGCCGAACAGGCTGAAATTGGAGTCAGATGAAATTTTCATCTGACCCCGACTCCCTTGCTTACTTCCCGCTTTTCCAGCCATTAGTGATCGGATAGCGCCGGTCCTTGCCAAACCCGCGCTCGGTAATCCGCACGCCAATCGGCGCCTGCCGACGCTTGTACTCGTTAATGTCCACCAGGCGGATAACCCGCTCAACATCTGCCCGTTCAAAACCTTCGGCAACGATCGCATCGGAACTGAAATCCCGCTCTACATAAAGATTCAGGATCTGATCCAACACATCGTAACCGGGCAGGCTGTCCTCGTCTTTCTGGTCTGGCGCAAGCTCTGCCGAAGGCGGGCGGGTGATCACACGTTCGGGGATCACTTCGCCGTCCGAGAGCGTATTGCGGTATTTGGCCAGGCGGAATACCAGGGTTTTGGGCACATCCTTAAGCACATCAAAACCGCCAGCCATATCACCATAGAGCGTTGAGTAGCCCACTGCCATCTCGCTCTTGTTCCCGGTAGTCAGCACCAGCGAACCGAACTTGTTGGACAGGGACATCAGCAATACGCCGCGCAGACGGGCCTGCAGGTTTTCCTCGGTTGCGTCCGGCGTGGTGCCTTCGAAAGGCCCGGCCAGAGTTTCCATGAAGGCGTCGTACATGGGCTCGATGGAAAACACATCGTACTGCACACCCAGCGCAACCGCCTCGGCCTCGGCATCCTCGAGGCTCATACTCGAGGTATAGCGGAACGGCATCATCACCGCGCGGACCCGTTCCTTGCCCAGGGCATCCACTGCAACCGCCAGAGTCACCGCCGAGTCGATGCCACCTGAGAGACCCAGAACCACCGACTTGAAACCATTCTTGTTAACGTAGTCCCGAACGCCGGTCACGAGGGCGCTGTAAACATTGGCCTCAAGAGAAGGCTCTTCAGGCAACGGCTGGGATACTGGCTGGCAATGGTGCTCGCACAGGAAGTCGACCGGATATAGGCCTTCTGCAAATTGGGGAGCCTCCGCGGTCAGCACACCGGAATGGTCAAACACCATGGAGCCGCCATCGAAAACCAGTTCGTCCTGGCCGCCCACCAGGTTCACGTAAACAATGCTGACGAGGTTTTCCCTGGATTTACGCTCCAGCAGGGCTTTGCGACGGGCCTGCTTGTCGATATCGTAGGGCGAGGCGTTGAGATTCAGGATCAATCGGGCGCCAGCGACTGCACAGTCTTCCACCGGCCCCTCCTTCCAGAGATCTTCACACACGGTGATCCCTACCGGAACGCCCCGGATATCCAGAGTCAGGACATCCTGGCCTTCGGCGAAGTACCGCTTTTCATCAAATACCTGGTAGTTGGGCGGGAAACGCTTGAAATACCGACCAGTCATTTCGCCGCCGTCGATGACCACCGCCGCGTTGTACAACAGCGCACCATGGCGAAGTGGAGCACCGATAACGATCACCGGGTCCAGCTTTTCCGCCTGCAGCCTTTCCAGCGCCTCGTTGACCCGCACTTCAAGGCTCGGGCGCAACAGCAGATCTTCCGGTGGGTAGCCGGTCAGGCACAGCTCCGGGAAAACCACGATGTCCGCATGATGCTCGGATGATGCCCGGCGGGCAGCCTCCAGGATAAGCTCGGTATTGCCGGGAATGTCTCCCACCAGAAAATCCAGCTGGGCCATCACCACCCGCAATTTTTTAGCTGACACCCCGGTCGCTGCCTGGTTTCCGGACACGGACATAAATCGGCTCCTGTAACTCATTGCCATGAAAAGGCTATTATAACCCCGCATAGGCGTGGATTTCTTCCGATCAACAGCGGATCCCTGTAACTCATGGCAGCAGATACACCAGCACAATCGGCCGAAATGCTCGGCCAGCACCCTTCAACACCGTCCGGCCCGCAGCAGGCGAAGCTGTTCAGGATCTACAACCACTACCGCCTGGTGGTGAGCCTGATGCTGGTGGCACTGTTATTCGTGGACCCCGTCAACTTCGACATGCGTTTCCGGCTGCTGGATTACTACCAGGCAGGCGTCTCCGCTTACCTGGGCCTGAACGCATTTATTGCCCTGCTCCTGGTGGCCGGCTTTCACCCCAGCCAGCGCCACATCACTCTCTCGATCCTGCTGGATATCCTGATCATGCATGGCCTGCTGCTTACCAGCACAGGTATTACCAACGGCCTCGCCAATTTGGTGATCGTGTCCGTGGCAGCTGGCAACATTCTGACGCCAAGCCGAATGGGAACCTTCTACGCAGCTCTGGCTGCGATTTGCTCCCTGGGCATATCCGGATGGGCCGTGCTGGCGCTGGGAGAGTCCGCCGACGATATCGTACGGGCCGGTTCGCTGGGCATCCTTTATTTTGCAGCCGCTTTTGTCCTGCAGAGCATCTCCCGTCGAATGATGCGCAGCGAGGCTCTGGCCAGTAGCCGCGCCCGCAGCATTGCCGAATTGGAGCAGATCAATCAGCAGATTATCCAGCGCATGCGTACCGGCATACTCGTACTGGACCGTTTCGGCCAGATCCGCGTTGCCAATGCGGCCGCCGAAGAACTTTTATACGGCGCTCCCAAAACCTCAGTACCGATCAACCAGCGCGCAAACGTGTTACCCAAACCGCTCAAGCAGGGTCTGGATGCATGGCTAAAAGACCCTTCACAGCGAATCGACCCGTTCCAGCCCTCACCAACTTCGCCACTGCTGCAGGCCAACTTTACCCAACTGGATCAGGAACGGGGCGACCAGATCCTCGTGTTCATCGAAGACATGAGCAAAGTCACCCAACAGGCCCAGCAGATGAAGCTGGCATCACTGGGTAGACTCACAGCCGGCATCGCCCATGAAATCCGCAATCCCCTGGGGGCGATCAGCCACGCTGCCCAACTCATGGAGGAATCCCCCAACCTCGAGCCCGGCGACCGCCAGATGCTGGAGATCATCCGGCGTCATTCCCGACGAGTAAACGGCATCATTGAGAACGTTCTGGACCTCTCGAGGCGCCGGGCCGCAAATGCAGATTTGATCGAAGTGGCTCCCTGGCTCCAGGAATTTCGAGAAGACTTCCTGCAAACACAGGACGAGGGCTGCACCGCGGCAAATATTGTTCTGAAGATCGATCCGCAACTACCGCCGGCGCGCTTCGATAAAAGCCAGATTGAACAGGTGATGGTGAATCTTTGCGACAACGGATTACGCTACAGTGAACAGCACTCGGGACAGCGTAAGATCGGCATCCACGCAGGGGCAACCGAGGATGGTGAAAGGGCCTACATCGATGTGCGCGATATGGGTCCCGGAATTGCTCCGGAGAACAGGAATTCTGTGTTCGAACCGTTTTTTACCACTGACAAGACGGGAACCGGGCTCGGGCTTTATCTGGCCCGGGAACTGTGCGAGGCTAACCAGGCGCATCTTTCCCTGGTAGAAGATAACAAGCCCGGCTGCTGTTTTCGCATCACATTTGCCCACCCGGGGCGAATGATCTGAACCGGCGCCGGCGGATATCGGGCGCTTGAACAACGACACGGAACCGACGAATAAAGATGACCACATACACAGCGCTGATCGTTGATGATGAACCGGACATTCGGGAATTACTTGAGATCACCCTCACCCGGATGGGTATATCGACCCTCACGGCGCCCGACCTAAGCAGCGCCCGGAAATTGCTGGAACAGAACACCACCCATCTCTGCCTGACGGACATGAACCTGCCAGACGGCAACGGCATCGAATTGGTCCAGTGGATCCAAAAACACTCGCCCGCTACGCCTGTCGCCGTGATCACTGCCTACGGGAACATGGATACCGCGATTGAATCGCTTAAGGCCGGAGCCTTTGATTTTGTGTCCAAACCGGTGGAGCTGCCCCGACTCAGGGAGCTGGTTAGTAGTGCTCTCAAGCTATCTGAACCCAAGGCGGACGTAGAAGAAGTGGCAGATGAGCCGGGCCTGCTACTGGGTAAATCGACAGAGATACGCAAACTCCGGAACCAGACCCGCAAGCTGGCCCGGAGCCAGGCACCGGTGTTTATCAGCGGCGAGTCCGGCAGTGGCAAGGAACTGGTCGCCCGCATGATTCATCTGCAGGGCCCCCGCCGCGAAGGACCATTCATCGCGGTTAACTGCGGCGCGATTCCCTCAGAGCTGATGGAAAGCGAATTTTTTGGCCACAAAAAAGGCAGCTTTACCGGTGCCGTGGAGAATAAAGACGGCTTGTTCCGTTCAGCCAACGGCGGCACCTTGTTCCTTGATGAAGTGGCCGACCTGCCCCTGGCCATGCAGGTGAAACTGCTCCGCGCGATTCAGGAAAAAGCCGTTCGGCCGGTTGGCGATACCAAGGAAGTGCCCGTCGACATCAGGGTACTGAGCGCTACCCACAAGAACCTGCCGGAGCTGGTGCAGGAAGGCAGCTTTCGCCAGGACCTTTTCTACCGGATTAACGTGATCGAGCTGGCCGTGCCGCCACTGAGAGAACGGCCGGATGATATTCCCCTGCTCTCGAATCATATTCTTAAACGCATTGCGAAAGAGTATGAGTGTGAACCGGCTTCGTTAACACCTGCCGCCGTCGAAAGGTTGAGAAGCTATGAGTTCCCCGGCAATGTTCGGGAACTGGAAAACGTGTTGGAGCGGGCTTTCACTCTCTGCGACGCTGACCAGATTGATGCTGAGGATCTTCACCTGGGGAACGGAGTGCAACATGCCTCGTCTGCCACACAGATTATTGCTGAAGGCCAGGCTGGCGAGGGAGAGGGTGTTGCCGTTCCTGATGGTGAAATCGATCTGGAGGGGTATCTGGAGGGTATCGAGCGGCAAGCCATAGAGAAAGCGCTTGAAGCGACTCGGTGGAACAAGACGGCGGCGGCGAAGAGGTTGGGTATCAGTTTTCGCGCGCTTCGATATCGGCTGAAGAAGTTGGGAATGGAATAAAGCTCATATTCCAGGGAAAGTTCGCAGACAATAAAGCCCATGGTAGACTTGCGGCAGGTCTGACTCCGACAGGACGCCGGAGAGACTCTCCTTTAAACGAACAAGGAACGTTCATATGCCCTCACAAAAACGCGAGGCAGGCTTTAGCCTGCTTGAGCTAATCATTACCATTGTCATCCTCTCAATCGCTGCCGGCTTCACCAGTCAGGCGTGGGAATGGTGGATAAGCAAGACCAGACATCGGGTCATCCTCGAAAGCTACCATACTCTTTTCGCCTACGCTCGATGGACCGCCGCCAGCCAAAACACATTAGTGACAGTATGCCCACTTTCCATCAAGAACCGGTGCGTTGACGCCTGGGAACAACCCGTATCGGTTTTTTTGGATTCAGACAACGATAAGGCACCGGATGGAGGCCAGATACTTAATCAAATAAACGTAAATCTGGGCGATTACAGTCTGAGATCGCGAACTGCCGGGCGAGGATATTTCCAGTTTAACAGCAGAGGAATGACCCACGGAGCAATGGGAAGTCTGATTCTTTGTCCCCAAAACTTCAAAAACGGGGTGATGAGCTACATGCCTGTGAATATTGCTGGACGATTCCGGGCCGAACACGACGAGGATGGAGATGGCATAATACGCTTGCCATGGGGAACAAAGCTTAGTTGCTAGGTTTCAAACAGCTGGGAGGTCGAAATCATCACGAAACGACCTCCCGAACCAATCATTGCCAATCGTTTTCTCCAGCCCCGAAGCTACCATCACCACTTTCGTCCCAGCGCCGAGCTCCCGTAGAATCGAGCTCCAGAATGCCATTGCCCGCCTGGACACTCTTTGGAGTTGCCCTAAGAGTGTAAGAACTACCTGTTGCAGCAGTAATTGTTAGATCATAAAACTTATTATCGCTCTCGAGGGGTGCTTCGTCTGGAAAAATACCCGGGCTTCCCGTATCACTGCCACCAGTTGCCGCGCCCTCATAGGTATTTTGAGACGCATAATGGCGCTCCATCGCCGCTGCAAATTCCATTAAGGCCCCCTGTGCGTCAGCACGCCGAGTACGCTCCCCGTACTCGACATAGCTGGGATAGGCGAAAGCCGCTATTACGCCGACAATAACTACAACAATAAGCAGCTCTATCAGCGTGAAGCCGCGTTGCCGAACATCACCGAGTTTCAATCATCAATCCTCATACCAATAGGTTTCCACAACGCCCTGTACGGTCTCAATGGTCTGGCAATCTGTACCGACACAAATTACGTCGGTATCATCCACCCGCATCCGTTGAGGGCTCGAAGGCAGAGGAATTCCAAGCTCTACAGGCCGATCTTCCCGGGTTAATTCATCAGCCGGCTTTCCATCTCCCGTGTAATAGTTACGAACGGCTCGCCCGTCGAGCACGGACAGGTGATAAAGCCTTGATGTCCCAGTCGGAGGCAAACACGGATCAGAGCTCGCTTTAGGTTCGTAAGTCGTAATGAATACTTCATTATTTGCAGTCACGCTCTCCGCCAGTACTTTTTCACCAGGGTTGCTACTCAGGTCGATAAACCACCCTTTGGAAGCCGCCAGATCCTGTGCAGCTGTGGTGCGTTGGGCATCAGTGCCCTGCTGAATCAGGTTATCCGTGGTATCAAACAGGTTAGACTCAGTAATCGTTTGATAGAGGACACGAGTTTGTGTCGCATCTTTCGGATCGAGGGGCGCGGAGCTGACAGCCGGTATTTTCAACATGTAAATCCGGTCTTTGATGTCAGTATCCAGCGGGTGGGCCTGGTAACCCGAACCAATGATCAGTCCAAGATAGCGCGCTCCACCGATTTTAACCCCAAACAGATCAGGGCTATGGTAGAAACGACGATTGCCAGCTTCAGTCGAGTCCGCCAGATCCGCAATTCGTCCACCAGTGGCAAAGCTTGTAAGTTTTGCCGTATTACTTAAATCGAACCGGAAAATCTGCCCACCCATATCACCAACATAGATCTGGTCCGCCAACTTATCCCCGTTTACGTCTAGAACCTTAGGCGAGGCCGGTATGCTGTACTTCATTTCGGGCAGTTCCAGATCTGCGCCACTGCCTGTTGGCCCGGCCCACCAGAGCCGGACTCCAGTCTCGGCGTCAACGATATATACCGCACGTCCCATACTGTCAGCGGTACGCGTTGTTACCGAATCCTGGTTCGTATCGTAGCCGCCACCAAAGATCAGCACCTCATACAACTTGTTATTTATATTGACTTTAGTCTTTACGGGTTTGGACCACGTTTGCCCCATCTCCGCGAAGCTGGTGTTTGCAATACCTCCTGTGATCTGCCAAAGCAAAGACGGCGCGTTCCGGTTGGTGACATCCAGAGCGTAATAGCTCTTGCCGCCTCGACGCATACCTGAGTAGATATAGGCAAAGTCGTTATCTGCCGACTTGATTGCACCATCAAAGTTATCGTCATGTACCCAGCTGACGACGGTACCATCCATACCGTACTCCTTGCTGGATTTTTCGGTGCTATTCATCATTGCCGGCTGTTTCTTCAACAACTCCTTGGGAATGAAAGAGAAATAACTCTTGCCAGTCTCTCCATCTACACCATGAATATAGCCTTGATTGTCACCATAGTAGATAGTGATGTCCTGATTGGTCGCAGTGGTTCCGTCGTAAATTACCAGTTGCGGCACTGAATGGAGAGGATCTGCCAACAATTTTCGGGCTTCCGTCAAGTCGTTATCGCCGTCCTGATCAGTAACGTCCACCCCACGCGTCCATTGAACAAGCTTCGCGAATTCGGCATCTGACATATTGGTGTCACCAAAAAGAGCTTTTGTCAGATTACTGTTGGTCGCCACAACAGCATTGTTGTTGTCGGATAGAAGAGACTTTCTGGAATCAAGGTTCGAAAACACGTTACGGTCAGCAGTTGTATCCGGCAGTTGAGACGCTGCGCCTCCGAGCTTCACATTCGGTCCATCAGCGGTTGGGCTCCACCAGCTTTGCGCCGTGTCCTTAAAGAATCCGGTTGCTGGGTCAATCGCCGGGTTACCATTCTCATCGACGATAACTGCTTCTGCCTCGCCCGAGGAATTCGTCCGAATCTCAAGCTTGTAGCGCTTCAGATTACCGTTCCAAATAGCGCCCTTCTGGGATTGGAACAACGCGTAGTAAAGCATGTTCAGGTGATTAAGGCGGTCGAAGGTATTAACCGCGATGCCGGGAGCGACGTATGTTGTTGACCGCGCATTAACTTCATCAAAAACCTGCTGAAGGGCTGAGGTCAATTGCGTAGCGTTATCGGCAAGCAAATACTGCCCACCACCTTTGGTAGCCGCGTCACTCAGAAGCGTCTGATCTGTTTTAAAACCAATAGTGAAGGTCGCAACCTTCTGCTGGCCTGGAAAATCATCGTTCGGATCGTTTGCGGCCGGGATCATATCCTCAGTCCACATGTGCTCGGCAATTTCATCAAGGCAATTGCCAGTGCAGCTTCCGACTTCCGACTCAATCTCTGTCTGCCAATTTGTATCGGACGTGGGCTCACCATCCGTCAGAAGCAATGCGTAGTTCGGCTGACAGGAATACTCCACAGGGCTATCGAATACTGATGAATCAGTTGAAGATACAACGCCACTGCGCTGGGAACCATCCTCATCGGTGCTTCGAATGAAAACATCTTCCCCCTGATAGTAGCGCATGGTCTCAAATAGACTCTCGGACAACGGAGTGTTGCCACCCGCGAACAGACCATCAATCTTGGTGATCAATGAAGACCTTTGAGTATCAATATCGGCCACGGGCGCCTTAAAGTATGCACCCTCGTTGCCCCCGAAAATCATAAGTCCAACGTTCACGTCGTTTAAGCTGTTTACAAGATCTTTGGCTGCCTGCTTCATTACGTTGAGGCGCGTGTCCCCGTCGACATCCTGGGTGCTCATACTTCCCGAGGCATCCAGAATGAGCATGATGTTTGGCTGGACTACCTTTTGCGCATTGGTGAAAAAGATCTCTGTGTCATCACCCAATGCCGCAGTACCGGCCATGGAGAAGTATGCTGCCGAAAGTGCAGTAGTGAGAACGCGACTGAAACTTTTCATTGATCACCTCCATCGCCACGCGGCACCCAAAAGTCCACCTGCTCTACCAATTCGGAGCCACTTCCAATCACCAAGGTCGCGGGGTTCCCAATAAGGCCACTGGTCCTACGCATGTCAATCGTCTTTCCTTGCCGGGAAATCGACAGTTCCCTAGCCGGCAAGTAGCTGGACTTCGCACAAGACTCACAGCCCTCAACCCGCACCTGAACCACTTCTCCTGATGCATTGAAAACTAGCTCTACCTGATTCGCCTCTGCCGCGAAAACATCACCATCTAGCATCGACCGAGCGGTTTCGGCATTGGCAGTCCCGGCGGCCACGCCAAGTAGAAGTAGAGCTGCGCTAATCCGCAGCAAATACACCAATGAATATCTCATCATTCTCTCCCTCCCGACCAAGCGGGAATCAATAATATTCAATGCCTTTGAAAACACGCGCTTCGGCGCCGGTGTTCGCCATCGTTGCTTCGCCAATCAACTCATACCGATAGCCTTTCAACTGGTTTGAGCTTTCATCGGCATTCATTGAGCTACCACTCGTTATAATGATTTCCCCGAGGAACCGTGCCTGATAGCTACCAGTGATCCCGTTCCCTGAGTCCAGCGTGGTTACCGTAACGACGCTGCTCTCTTCGCTAGCGTTCTGCATCGACTCACGCAGTAAGGTCAAATCGTTTGCGTACAGTTGATTGGTTAATGCACTTACAGTACTTTCAGCTGCCTGGAAGGCCCGGTTCGCATTCTGCGAGTTAACAGCCATACGCTCCTGCATGACGGAAGTGTTCATTCCAGCCACACCAATCAGAGTGAGCACCAACAACACAATGAGACTCACAATAAGAGCAGCGCCATTTTGTCGATCGATAAACTCGAACTGCTTCGCTCTGTTTGTCATCAAACTACCCTTCGCTCGTTTTAGTCGCGGTTGCGTAACATAACGGTTGAAACAAACGCACGTCGCAATCGCTGATCCTCAGGATGGGTCACAGCAGAAGCACCCGCTCCTGTTGTTCCAACAATCTGCTCCCCCGGCAGAGCGTAAGTTGCCGTATCTGCGCTGTTCCGGGCGCCATCAGAGTCGCTGATTAACAAGCCAACACGAATAGCCACGACGTTCGCCATGTCGCCTACATTGTCGGCGGTCGTGTACCTTATATTGTTCGTCGCGAGCAGCTCTCCATACTCAATCTGGAGACTTTCAACACCCTCAACAATTTCGTCTACCTGGAAGTCTGGCGTTGCCTGATTAAGCAGGTTGTTAGTGCCCCGATAAAGCGCTCTGATATCGTTGCCTTGTGCATCATCCCGACCGGTGTCTGCTACAAAATAGACCGTGGCTGAAAAACGCATAATCCTTGCTGATTCGGTGTAAGCCTGGCTCAAACGATTGTCGGTGTTGACGTTATTCGCATGCGCCCAAGTGTTCGAGGTCGGTTGACTGGATATGCGGAAGAGGTCAGCGGCTTCGCAATCGGAAATCAGGACGATGTCATTCTGAGAGAAAAGACCGACCTCTGAACCGCCAACCTGGATATTGGCATTATCCGCAGTCATGTTGCCTGTAATTTCAACCTCAACAGACTCGCCTCGCTGCACCGCGAGCACATCACTGCCGATCAAAGCCCTGGACTCAATTGAATGGCCGTCAAACTCCGTGCCACTCGCCCAATTCGCGTCGTCAACTTCCCATCCGCGCAATGTAGTGGAAAAGAAATCAGAGGTCGGGGGATTCTCAGCAATTACATTTAGAGCAACATCATCTGGATCTGCACATCCCTGATAACCCACCATTCTCATATCCCGGGCCATAATATCCGTAGCAATACGACCAGACTCCTGAATTCTCGCCAGGGAAGTCGCCAGACGAGAAGTCTGGTTCGAATCCATATAAACCGTAAATACGCCCAGTATCAGTGTTGCGCTGAGCGCCAGGGCTATGATCAGTTCTACGAGAGAAAGCCCCTTTTGCCGCATCGGCTTTGTCGACAGTCCTGCGCCGCCTTTAGTCTTTCTCATAGAGCACCTCACAACGAAAACCTGACGGCATAGGAGTTGTCTCCCGCAATATCTTCACCAGCATCACCTGCACGACTGGCCTCGTCCCACTGGATAGTTACAGTGTATATTCCGGATGCTGCATCATGTGCAATGGTTCCCACACCACCGGGAAGCATTGCCATATCCCCTCCCGTGCCCTGCACCTGGAGCGTCCATTCAACCTGATCGACGGTTACTTGATCAGAAGGAGTACAGCCTGCGGCCTGGCCGGTGCACGCCGGAAGCGTCGTGGATTGAATGGTCGCGGTGGAAAAGCCCCCATAGCTACCACCTTGCGCTTCAGCTCTGTTAGCTCGCATACGATCAGCCATATCGTATGCCAGGATGCTGGCCTGCGTTCTCAAATAGGAACCCTGGTTGTTTCGCATGCCCTCGAAAAGCAAACCGGCGAGCCCCAGCAACCCGATTGCCAGGATGAAAAGCGTCACCAGAATTTCAATCATAGTGAAACCGCCGGCTCTCATTCTGCCGGGGCTAAAAGCTATCAATATTTGTCCGGACGATTGTTTAGCCATTTTTCTTTCCATCTTTACGGGCAAGTAATGTCTGCGTCATCGTGATCATTCAAAACCCCAGCTGTCCCACCGGTATCCCGTGCTAAGCGGGTTTGACCCGAGACATTAACAACGACAGCTCTGGCTTCAGCAGCGCCACGCTCATCACATACGATAAAGGTACCTGCATTGCTGCCAGTGGCCGACGGTATGGGAAACCCGTTGCTGGCAAACTGGACAAATCCTCCACCGTCACTCGTCAACCCCTCTATGCGAAAACTGTTACCCCCTGAGAGCGATCCTCCGACTTTAAGGACTTCGTCACCGTCACCACTGTCAACAGACCGGTCTCCATCCATATCACGGAAAATAATCCAGCCAGTTTCCCAAGCTGCATTTCCACTGCAGGAAGCACTATCGGTTGATGAACAGGCGGTGACGACCCCGCCCTGAAGCTTTGATGCCTCACTCCGCGCATAGCTGATTAGACTCGAGATCTCATTGATCTGGGCAGTAAGGCGATTATTCAGAACAGTTTCCCTAAATGAGGGCACAGCAAAGGAAGCCACGATCGCAAGAATGACTATCGTGATAATAAGCTCAAGAAGTGTGAAGCCCGATTGGCGCTGGAGTTCTGCCATATTTCAACCCTTTTTTGATTATCATAAGGGTAGAAGCAAGGTAACTAGCACTCCAGCACGTCACGATAAACGGCAAAATTTGCCTGACAAGTGGTTCGAGAGGTCACTAGAACATGACCCATCTCTCATCAGATGACTTTCGAGTGGTAGGCTAATTCGAAACTTGTTCTGTCCGTAATGCTTACGCTAAGTATGCAGGACTACTATCAGTCAAATAGTGTTATAGAAAGTCAATTACCCAACATTGACCGCATCAATCCGAAGCTCTTTTGGCATGGAGAACACAATATTCTCCTCACGCCCGGCAATCTCCTCCGGAACGCTCCCACCAAGCTCTCGCAGGCGAGTAATCACATCGTTTACCAGAACCTCGGGCGCAGAGGCGCCAGCGGTAACTCCAACCGAGGTCTTCCCTTCCAGCCAGGCAGCATCGATCTGGGAAGCCTCATCAATCAGATACGCAGGCGTGCCCATTCTCTCGGCAAGCTCACGCAGACGATTCGAGTTGGAGCTGTTCGGCGAGCCAACCACCAGCATAAGATCGCAGTCGCCGGCCAACTGCTTCACGGCGTCCTGACGGTTCTGGGTGGCATAGCAGATATCGTCCTTGCGCGGGCCCTGAATCTCCGGGAACTTTGCTCGGAGGGCATCGATAACCCGGGCGGTATCGTCCATGGAGAGGGTGGTCTGGGTCACGTAGGAGAGCTTGCCGGGGTCTTTAACTTCGAGGTTGGCAACATCCTCCTCGTTTTCCACGAGGTAGATTTCACCACCATTGCTGTGGTCGTACTGCCCCATGGTGCCTTCCACTTCCGGGTGGCCGTGGTGGCCGATCAATACGCATTCCCGGCCGTCGCGGCTATAACGCATGACTTCCAGGTGAACCTTGGTAACCAGTGGACAGGTGGCGTCAAAGACTTTCAAACCGCGGCGGGCGGCTTCGTTCTGTACCGCCTGGGAAACGCCATGGGCGCTGAAGATGACAAGTTTGTCGTCTGGCACTTCGTCCAGCTCGTCCACGAAAATGGCGCCACGGTTGCGCAGGTTATCCACCACAAATTTATTGTGGACCACTTCGTGCCTTACGTAGATCGGCGCTCCGAACACGTCCAGCGCCCGGTTTACAATTTCAATGGCGCGGTCCACGCCGGCACAAAAACCTCGGGGATTGGCGAGTCGGATCTGCATATCAACCTGCTGCTCTGGTTAGTGGGCCGGGCCTGCCGGTTCCACGTCAATGATTTCTACTTCAAACGTCAGTGTACGCCCTGCCAGGGGGTGATTGAAATCCACCTCGACTTCATCACCTTCCACGCGACTGACCACACCGGGCAACTCACTCTGGCGCGCATCGGCGAAGGAGATCATCACGCCCGGCTCCAGAACCATATCGGGGCTGAACTCATGGCGCTTGAAGGTCTGGACGTTATTCGGATTGTGCTGGCCAAAGGCTTTCTCCGGCGGAACCTCAAAGCTGTCCCTGTCACCGACCTTCATGCCCATCAGGTAGGCTTCAAAGTTTTCCGGCAGGTTGTCATCGCCGATTTCCAGGGAAGCCGGCTCATTCTCAAAAGTCGAATCAATCACTTCGCCATCCGGGAACTTCAGGGCGAAGTGCAGTTTTACCCGGGTACCCTTGTCGACAGGCAGTTCATTCATAAGAGTTACTCACTCCTTTGCGCATCCCCGTCCGAGTCGGCGGGTTTGCGAAACATATCGAGAATCATCATGGCGGCACCGATGGTGATCGCGGTGTCGGCCAGGTTAAAGGCGGGAAAGTGCCAGTCCTGCCAGTAAAAGTGCAGGAAATCGACCACGTAGCCGTGCACCACCCGATCGTAGACGTTGCCAAGGGCGCCGCCGAGTATCAGTACGATGGCAATGGCGGTCCAGGTTTCGTGGCGCTGCAGGTTTTTCAGCCAGTAGATCAGTACCACGCTGACCACCAGCGCCAGGGTGACAAAGAACCAACGTTGCCAGCCAGCGGCTTCGGCCAGGAAGCTGAACGCGGCGCCGGTGTTGTGAAGCAGCGTCAGATTGAACATCGGAATCACCGGGACCGGGTCGCCATAGGTCAGCATGGCGCTCGCCATGGCCTTGGTGCCGAGATCCAGAGCGATCACCAGCACCGCCAGCCACAGCCATTTCAGTTTGCTCCCGGTGACCTGCTCCGTCATGGTCGCGTCCATCAGGCGTAGGCGCGGGCTTCGCCGGGCCCTTCCACGTTGGTCACGCAGCGACCACAGAGATCGTCGTACTTGGCATTGCGGCCGACGTCTTCCCGGTGGTGCCAGCAGCGCTCGCATTTGGTGTGAGCAGCAGGCGTCACCTTCACGCGGAGACCTTCATGGGAGGTCATTTCCGCATCGCCAGCCTCTGACACCGGTTTGACACTAGCTTCGGAGGTGATCAGGACAAACCGCAGCTCCTCACCCAGGTGCTTCAGATCGGCAGCCAGGTCGCCTTCGCAGAACAGCGTCACCTCGGCACTGAGCGAACCTTTGATTTCACCCCTCGCCCTGGCTTCCTCCAGGCACTTGTTGACGGTCTCTTTCACACTGTACATCTCGCGCCAGTAGTCGCGGCCAAGCTCAGCGTTTTCCGGCAGTGGCGTGAGGCCCTCGTACCAGGTTTCATAGAATACGGTATCGCTGCGCTTACCCGGCAGATGCTGCCAGATTTCATCAGCGGTGAAGCTGAGAATCGGGGCAATCCAGCGAACGAGCGCTTCGGCCACATGGTACAGGGCCGTCTGGCAGGAACGACGCGCCAGACTATCGGCCTGGGTGGTGTACTGGCGATCCTTGATGATATCCAGATAGAAGCCGCCCAGGGTGGCTTCACAGAAGTTGTACACCTTCTGGTAGATCCGCAGGAAGGCGTAGTTGCCATAGTCCTCATGCAGCTCTTTCTGCAATTGCAGGGCACGGTCTACCATCCAGCGATCCAGCGCGATCATGTCTTCCGGTGCCACCATGTGCTGCTTCGGATCAAACCCGGTCAGGTTGCTCAGCAGGAAGCGGGAGGTATTCCGGATCCGGCGGTAACCATCGGCGGTCTGGCGCAGGATGTCCTTGGACACGGTCATTTCGCCGCTGTAGTCGGTTGCGGCCACCCACAAGCGCAGGATGTCGGCGCCCAGCTCGTTCATGACTTCCTGGGGCGCGATGACGTTGCCCAGGGATTTGGACATCTTGTGGCCCTTGCCATCGACGGTAAAGCCGTGGGTCAGAACCTGCCTATAAGGCGCCACGCCATTCATGGCAATGGAGGTCTTCAGGGACGACTGGAACCAGCCACGGTGCTGGTCTGAGCCTTCGAGGTACATATCCGCCGGGAACTGGCCCAGTTCCTCGCGAACCCGCAGGACTGACTCGTGGGTGACACCGGAATCGAACCAGACATCCAGGGTATCCGTTACCTTCTCGTATTGCTCGGCATCACTGCCCAGCAGGGAAGACGCGTCCAGCTCGTACCAGGCATCGATACCGCCCTCTTCGATCTGCTGGGCCACCTGCTCGATCAGGTTCTGGGTGTCCGGGTGCAGCTCCTGCGTCTCCTTATGGATAAACAGGGTGATGGGCACCCCCCAGGTCCGCTGACGGGAGATACACCAGTCCGGCGACTGGTTGAACATGGCTTCGATACGGTTCTTACCCCAGGATGGCACCCAACGTACACCCTGGATCGCTTCAAGGGCATCAGCGCGCAGGTTTTCCTTATCCATGCTGATAAACCACTGGGGCGTGGCCCGGTAGATCAGCGGGGTCTTGGTACGCCAGCAGTGGGGATAGCTGTGACGGAACTTCTCGGAGCGGACCAGCTTGCCCTCGCGCTCGAGGGCGCTGCAAACCGGCTCATCGGCCTTGTAAACGTGTACACCGGCCAGCTCACCGGCGGCCGAAGTGTAGGTGCCATCCGCCTGAACCAGGTTGATGGTGCCGATGTTGTAGGCCTTGCCCACCTCAAAGTCTTCCATACCGTGATCGGGCGCGGTATGAACAGCGCCGGTACCGGCGTCCGTGGACACATGGTCGCCCAGGATAACAGGGACCTGCTTGTCGTAGATCGGGTGCTGGAGAACCAGATTCTCAAGAGCCGCCCCAGCACAGGTTGCCAGCACTTCGTAGCTCTCAACCTGCCAACGAGCCATGATGTCTTCCACCATCTCGGCGGCCAGGATCATGCGCTCAGGTCCCTGGCCAACGTCGGTCTGCACCAACGCGTAGTCCAGATCGGCATTGAGCGAAACGGCCTGGTTAGCCGGAATGGTCCAGGGCGTGGTGGTCCAGATAACCACGGAGACATCACCATTGCCATTATCGGTGCCGAACAGTGACAGGGCTTTTGCCTGGTCAACCGCGGTGAAGCGCACATCAATCTGGGTCGAGGTCTTGTCCTGGTACTCAACCTCGGCTTCTGCCAGTGCCGACTGACCCACCACACTCCAGTAAACCGGTTTGTAACCACGCACGAGGTGGCCCTTGGCGACAATCTTGCCCAGGGCACGAACAATACCCGCCTCAACTTTGGGATCCATGGTCAGGTAGGGTTTATCCCACTCCCCCATCACGCCGAGGCGGATGAAATCGGTTTTCTGACCTGCAATCTGCTTGGTGGCGTAGTCGCGACAGGCCTGGCGGAAGGTCTTGTAATCCACCTTCACACCGGCCTTGCCAATCTCCTGCTCCACCTTGTGCTCGATCGGCAGACCATGACAGTCCCAGCCCGGCACATAAGGCGCGTCATAGCCCATAAAGCTGCGGGACTTGACGATCATGTCCTTGAGAATCTTGTTGACCGCGTGACCAATGTGAATGCTGCCGTTGGCGTAAGGAGGGCCATCATGAAGGATGAACTTTTCCCGCCCTTCACGCTGCTTGCGCAGGTTGCCGTAGACGTCGAGATCCTGCCAGCGCTTGAGCAATTCCGGCTCGCGCTTGGCCAGGTTGCCGCGCATGGGGAAGGCGGTTTCCGGCAGATTCAGGGTGTGCTTGTAGTCGCTCATGGTTTGTGTGCGTACTCTTTTGGTCTTGGTCAGTTTGAGTCAGTCATTTATTCGTTGGGGCGCAGCCGGGCGTTTCAATCCGCGCTTTTCACAGAGCCGTTTTCGGCAATCCACGCCCGGGCATGCTCGAAATCCCGGGCAATCTGTTCTTTCAGCTCATCCACGGAATCGAACTTCTCCTCGTCCCGCAGGCCTTGGCGGAACACCACCTCCAGATGCTGACCATAAAGTGTGCCAGCAAAGTCAAACAGGTGCACTTCCAGTGAGGGCCGCTTGCCGTCAACGGTCGGGCGTACACCGATGTTAGCAACGCCATCGAACCTGGAACCGTCATCCAGGGTAGCGGCAACCACATAGACACCGCGCAGGGCGGGTGTCCGGTGTAACAGAATATTCGCGGTTGGCGCGCCAATCTGGCGCCCCAGCTGACGCCCGTAGACGACCCGACCCCGGATTCGGTAAGGGTGACCGAGGAGTGACTCAGCCTTCTCCAGCCCGTTCACTGTGAGCGAATCCCGGACCCGGGTGCTACTTACCCGCTCCCCACCTACCGTCACCGTGCGCGTGTTCTCAACGGTGAATCCGGCCTCTTTGCCGACCTTTTCAAGGAGCGCAAAGTCTCCGGCCCGGTCGCAGCCAAAACGAAAGTCGTCCCCCACAACCAGATGCTGAACTGCAAGCCCTTGAATGAGAACATCGTCTATAAAGCCCATGGCGGAATAGCTACGAAACGCCTGATTAAAGCGAAGGCAAAGCACAATATCGATGCCTTCCGCCAGCAGGGCCTCGAACTTCTGGCGAAATCCCATCAGCCTTGGTGGTGCCTCACTGCCCTGGAAGAATTCACGGGGCTGGGGCTCGAAAATCATCACGACCGAGGGCACGCCCAGAGCTTCAGACTTGCTTTTGACCTGGTCAATAATGGTCTTGTGGCCAAGATGCACGCCGTCGAAGTTACCAATGGTGGCGACACACCCGTTAGCGAGCGGTGAGTCTTCCCGACGGGAAAGCATTTTCAGGTTGGTCAGGCCCCGGATCAGACGCATGCAATGCGAACCTTCAATTGCCAGCTAGCTTTCAGCGCTCACTTTTACCGCAACGCTGGTGAGAAAACGCGCGATTATACCTTACCTGTGGCGGAAATGTCTTACCCGAACCCCGGCCAGCGCCAGTGCAACAAAGTAGACGGCGACGCCCGCCCCTACCAGCATCGCCATGTCCGCTGCCCGCTGATAGCCGCCGTTTGCCAGCCACACCGACACCGGGGCGTTGAGCCAGACAATGACGGCCGCCAGGGCGCCGTTGGCAAACAGCAACTGCAGCAGGAAACGGGGCCAGCCGGGCTGACTCTGCCAGGCCCCTTCTTTGCGCAGCCCACGCCACAGAAGATAGCCATTGAGCCAGGCCGACAGGGAGGTGGCCAGCGCTAGACCGGCATGAGCCAGGGGAAATATCAGAATCAGGTTGAACACCATGTTGGCCACCATGGCGATGATGCCGATCTTGACCGGCGTTTTGGTGTCTTCTCTTGCGAAGAATCCCGGCGCCAGAACCTTGATCAGCATGAACGCCAGCAACCCTGCGGAATAGGCTCGCAAGCTCTGGGCCGACATGGCCACATCCCGATCGGTAACCGCACCATAGTGAAACAGAGTGGCAATCAGCGGCTCGGCCAACAGCGCAAGCGCCAGGGCGGCCGGGAGACCAATCAACAGAACCGCCCGAACCGCCCAGTCCAGGGTGGCCGCGAACTGGTCCGCGGACGCCGCTGCGTGTTTACGGGAAAGACTCGGCAGAATGACTGTCGCAATCGCTATGCCGAACACGCCGAGAGGCAATTCCGAGAGCCGATCAGAGTAATACAACCAGGAAACGCTGCCGGTCTGGAGAAAAGACGCCAGAACCGTATCAAGCAACAGGTTGATCTGGCTGACCGACACCCCGAACAGCGCAGGCGCCATCAGCTTGAGGATCCGGCTGACGCCTTCGTGGCGATAGTCCACTCGAGGCCTTGGCAACAGGCCCAGGCGCATCAGAAACGGCAACTGGAAAAACAGCTGCAGAGCCCCGGCAATGAAAACGCCCCAGGCCAAGGCCATCACCGGCTCATCCATCAGCGGCGTCAGCCAGATGGCGGCCCCAATCATCGCCAGATTCAGAAGTACCGGGGTAAACGCGGGTACAGCGAAGCGATCGTAACTGTTGAGGATGCCCCCCGCGAAGGCGGTCAGGGATATCAGCAGCAAGTAGGGAAAGGTGATGCGAAGCATGTCGCTGGTAAGCGCAAATTTCACATCATCGTCCAGGAAGCCCGGGGCAAAAACCGCCGTCAGCACCGGCGCTCCGAGGATGGCCACAAGCGTGACGCCCAACAACACCAAGCCAAGGGAGCCAGCTACGGCATTGACCAACCGCTGTACGTCCGAGAGTGACTGTTTCTCCCGGTAAGATGACAACACGGGCACAAAGGCCTGGGAGAAGGCGCCCTCGGCAAATAGTCGACGAAGGAAATTTGGAATCTTGAAGGCAACAAAAAAAGCATCCGCCCCGGCACCGGCGCCGAAATAGCGGGCGATAACCATATCCCGAACCAGACCCAGCACCCGGGACAGCATGGTCATGATACCCACAAGCCCCGACGACCTGAGCAGGCCGGGCGCCTTGGGCAGTTGTTTCTGTTCCGGGGTTGATTCAGGTTCCGACGACATGCAGGCCCTTGTCTGACATTCTGGACATCCTTTTGGCGCGGGTATTTCGGGAATTACCTGCTTCCCGGTCAAGCCCGCGTTCAGTGAGCCGCGAGTTTACCACAGGCCTTCTGTGTCGGGGCATGAAATGGGTTTTAGCCTTGACATTTGGAGGTTTGAGCGGCATAGTTCCGCGTCATTTATTTCGACGCGCTGGTTTTGGCGCGCCCGCGATGTAACGAATCATTCAGCAACGAATTTGAGATTTTCAGGAGTTTTACGGTGGCAAATTCCCCGCAAGCCAAGAAGCGCGCACGTCAGAACGAGAAGAACCGCAAGCACAATGCAAGCCTGCGTTCCATGGCTCGTACTTACATGAAAAAGATCCAATCCAAGATCGAAGCCGGCAACTACGAAGAAGCCCAGGCTGCTTTCCAGCAGGCCCAGCCGATTCTGGACAGCATGGTCAACAAAGGCATCTTCGCGAAAAACAAGGTTGCTCGCCACAAGAGCCGCCTGAGTGCCAAGATCAAGTCCCTGAAGAGCGCCTGATCCGCTTCTTTCAGGAACAAAAAAACCGGCCAGTCGGCCGGTTTTTTTTATGGGCGAAAAGCGATTACACGATCACCATATTATCCCGATGGATCATCTCCTCGCCTGACGTATAACCAAGAATTTCGGCAATCCGGTCGCTGGACCGGCCGGCAATGGCTCTGGCTTCATCGGCGTCGTAATTTACCAGACCCCGGGCAATTTCACGGCCACTCTGATCGAAGCAAGACACCATCTCCCCACGGCGAAACTGACCGGACACGCCCTTAACCCCCACCGGCAAAAGGCTACGCCCACCCAGACAGAGCACTTTCACAGCACCATCATCCAGGGTCAGCCTGCCACGGGTCTGCAAATGACTGGCGAGCCATTGCTTTCGGGCCGCAATCCGGCCCTGCTCGGGCAATAACAGAGTGCCAATCACATCACCCTGTCTCAATCGGCCAATCACATCTTCGATGCGACCACCGACAATGACGGTAAATGCCCCTGACCGGGCAGCAAGCCGCGCAGCCCGCAACTTGGTCTGCATGCCGCCGCGCCCGAGAACACCGGCACCACCACCAGCCATGGCATCCAGTTCGCGATCGCCGGCCCGGCGCTCGGTCACCAGGCGGGCATCCGAATGCGTCCTCGGATCCTTGTCAAACAACCCCAGTTGGTCGGTCAGGATAATCAGGCCGTCCGCCTCAATCAGATTGGCAACCAGTGCGCCCAGGGTGTCATTATCGCCAAACCGGATTTCGTCAGTGACAACGGTATCGTTTTCATTAACGATTGGCACCACACCCAGATTCAGCAACGCGCGAAGAGTGCCTCGGCCGTTCAGATAACGCTTGCGGTCGGAGAGGTCGTCATGGGTGAGCAGAATCTGGGCGGTATGAATATCGTGGCGCTTGAACTGTGCTTCCCAGGTCTGTACCAGGCCCATCTGGCCAACCGCCGCGGCCGCCTGAAGCTCATGGAGCTGCTCGGGCCTGACAGTCCAACCGAGCCGACTCATTCCTTCCGCTACCGAACCAGAGGAGACAACAACCACTTCCACGCCGTCTTCAATCAGCTCAGCGATCTGATCCACCCACAAACCCAACGCTGCCACATCCAGGCCACGGCCGTCGTTGGTCAGCAAGGCGCTTCCGATCTTGATAACCAGGCGGCGGGCCTGGCGCAGCTGTAGGCGTTCAGTCATGGTGCGTGGGCGATCTCTCTGGTATCAGTCCTGCTTTTACTCCGGGGCGTAAACCACTTCAACGTCGTAATCATCATCGTCAAAGTCGTCGTCATCGTCTTCTTCCCGGGCCGCGCGTCGAGCCTGGCGCTCGGCGGCAATACGGGCGCGCGCCTCGTCGTCCATCTGCCGGCGCCGCTCGGCTTCCCGTTCGGCGAATTCGGGGTTCTGGGCCTCTTCTTCGGCCTGTTCCTCAATCCAGCGCATGACGGCCTGGGCAAGGGACTTGGTACCCTCGCCGCTGAGGGCTGAAATCCGGAACACCGGCCCTTGCCACCCGAGCTCATCAATAATGGCCTGGCAGTGAGCATCGCGGTCTTCCTCGGCAACCATGTCGACCTTGTTCAGCACCAGCCATCGCGGGCGATTGGCCAAGGTTTCACTGAACTTCTCCAGTTCGTGCTCAATTGCCCGGACAGCATCGGCAGGGGAAGAGCCATCGTAAGGCGCCACATCCACCAGATGAAGGAGCAGCCGGGTACGAACGAGGTGCTTCAGGAAGCGAATGCCCAGCCCGGCACCTTCAGCGGCACCCTCAATCAGACCGGGAATATCGGCAATCACGAAACTCTGGTGCGCCTGTACACTGACAACACCAAGATTGGGCACCAGCGTGGTGAACGGATAATCTGCCACTTTCGGCCGGGCCGCGGAGACCGAACGGATGAAGGTGGACTTGCCGGCATTGGGCATGCCCAGCAAACCCACATCCGCCAGCACCTTCAGCTCGAGCCTCAGGTTGCGTAGTTCACCCTCGGAGCCTTTGGTGGTCTGGCGTGGCGCACGGTTCACAGAGGATTTGAAGCGGGTGTTGCCAAGGCCATGGAATCCGCCCTGGGCAACTTTCAGGCGCTGGCCAGCGTGGGTCAGATCCCCCAGCACCTCATGAGTATCCATATCAACAACCGTGGTGCCGACAGGAACCGGCAACACCAGATCCTGGCCTTTGTTGCCGGTGCAGTTGCGACCGGCGCCTGGCTCGCCATTCTGGGCTTTGTGCTTGCGCTGGAACCGGTAGTCGATCAGTGTGTTCAGCGACTCTTCGGCTTCCAGATACACGGAACCACCATCGCCCCCGTCGCCACCGTCGGGGCCACCCTTGGGAACGTATTTTTCACGCCGAAAGCTCAGACAGCCGTGACCGCCCTTGCCGGCTTCCACAATGATGGTGGCTTCGTCTACGAATTTCATGAATCAACCCTTTGCGCCCTGCGCATAAACTAAAAAGCCCCGCAGCCTCAAGGAAGCTTTGCGGGGCTCCGGATGGCTCTGGACACCTGATGATATCAGGATAACAGCGCCACCCAAGGTTCGACAGAACCGGATCGCCGCTGCTTACGCAGCCGGAACGATGCTCACGAACTTACGGCTCTGCGGGCCTTTGGTTTCGAACTTCACCTGGCCGTCTGCTTTCGCAAACAGGGTGTGGTCCTTGCCAATGCCAACATTGCTGCCAGCGTGGAAACGGGTGCCGCGCTGACGGATGATGATGCTACCTGCAGATACAGTCTCGCCGCCGAAGCGCTTCACACCAAGTCGTTTCGACTCGGAATCGCGACCGTTACGGGTACTACCTGCTGCCTTTTTATGAGCCATTACCAGCCTCCTTATTTAAGGGGTAATTCGAGAGCCTCAGCCCTTGATACCCGTGATCTTGACTTCAGTAAACCACTGACGGTGGCCCTGACGCTTCATGTGATGCTTACGACGACGGAACTTGATGATCTGAACCTTGTCGTGACGGCCGTGACTAACCACTTCAGCGGTCACTTTGGCACCATCAACTACCGGCGCGCCTACCTGAACCTTGTCGCCATCGGCGATCAGCAGAACGCGATCAAACTCAACGTTGCCGCCAGTTTCAACTTCCAGCTTTTCCAGCTTCAGGGTTTCGCCTTCTTTTACACGGTGCTGCTTACCACCGCTAACAATAACTGCGTACATTCACTCGTTCTCCACGATTGACCCATCCCTGCTCTTATCCACCTGGTTCTAAGGGAGGCGCTCTGGCGACCCTATAGCAGGGAGCGCAGGTTGGGATGAGTTGGGCGCGTGATTGTACGAAAAGACGCACCGCAACACAAGCCAAGTTGACACTCCCTTCGGCAATACCTAGCATTGCCGCGACCTGCCTTTAATATCAACGATCGTAACGACGATAACACCAGCAAGGGATCCACAAGCCGCATGACAGCCCAGCGCATTTACGACACCGTGGCCGACGACTTCAGCCGCGTTAATGATCTGATCATCCAGCGGCTTTCCTCAGATGTTCCCCTGGTGGAGAAAATCGCCCAGTACATCATCGAAAGCGGCGGTAAGCGCTTGAGACCGTTACTGGTTCTGCTTTCCAGCCAGGCCGCCGGCTACCAGGAAAACGACCACCTCAAGCTCGCCGCCGTGATCGAATTCCTGCACACTGCCACCCTGCTACACGATGATGTAGTAGACACCTCGGACATGCGCCGGGGCCGGAGCACCGCCAACGCCCGCTGGGGCAACGCGCCAAGCGTACTGGTAGGTGATTTCCTCTATGCCCGGGCGTTCGAGATGATGGTGGAGCTGAAAAGCCTGCGCATTATGGACGTGTTGTCCCACGCCACGGCGGTAATCGCCGAAGGCGAAGTCATGCAGCTGATGAACGTTAAAAACCCGGATCTGACCGAAGACCAGTACATGAAGGTCATTCACAACAAGACCGCCATGCTGTTCGAAGCCGCCTCCCACACCGGCGCCCTGCTCGCCGATGCCAAAGAGGAGCAGGAACTGGGGCTGAAAGACTACGGCATGCATCTGGGCCTGGCCTTCCAACTGGTTGACGATGTCCTTGACTACCGTGGCGACGCCGAAGCCATGGGCAAGAATGTTGGCGACGATCTGGCCGAAGGCAAGACTACCCTGCCCCTGATTTACGCCATGACCCATGGTACCGAGGATGAAAGGCAGCTTATTCGCCAGGCGATTCGCAAGGGCGGCCTGGACGACCTGCCACGCATCCTCCAGATCGTTGAGCGCTCGGGCGCCATCGAATACACCATGACCAAGGCCCGGGAGCAGGCAGCTTTAGCCGCTGATTGCCTGAAATGCCTTCCCGAATCAGCCCACAAACAAGCGATGGTGTTGCTGACTGATCTCGCGGTTGCGCGGGTTAGCTAGCGCGCCTTTTTTGATTGCGGTTTGTCGGATTACGGCTTTGCCTAATCCGACCTACGTTTCTCTACTGCTATCTGGTCCCGGGTAGGTCGGATTAGGCGGAGCCGTAATCCGACAATGCTCACCAGCAAATCACCCCAGTTTTTCCCTGCCATGGGGTGAATCAAAATCCAGCTCCGGCCCAACCGGCACGATCTGAGTCGGGTTGATGGTTCTCTGGCTCACGTAGTAATGGCGTTTGATCTGATCGATATCGACAGTCTCCGCAACGCCCGGCATCTGGTAAAGATCCCGAACGTAGGCAGAGAGCGCCGGAAAATCACTGATTCGCTGGCGGTTGCACTTGAAGTGACTGTAATACACCGCATCGAACCGGATCAGCGTGGTGAATAACCGCCAGTCTGCCTCCGTCAACTGGCCGCCCACCAGATAACGCTGAGAGGACAACCGTTCCTCAAGCCAGTCGAGAGAGTCGAACAGCGCACTATACGCTTCCTCGTACTTGTCCTGCGCGGTAGCAAAGCCAGACTTGTAAACACCATTGTTGACCGTGTCATAGATTCGGGCGTTTACCTCGTCAATCTCCCCCTGCAGTGCCTCGGGATAGAAGTCCTGGTCAGTTCGAACACCCTCGAGGCCATTAAACGCTGAGTTGAACATCCGGATAATCTCGGCCGACTCGTTGCTCGCAATCGTCTCTTTCTTCGTGTCCCAGAGAGTCGGGACGGTCACCCGACCGGTGTACTCAGGGGCCGCCTTGGTATAGACCTCATGCATGAACCTGAACCCATGCAGATGATCCCGATGCTGCTCACTGTCCGGCCTGAACTCCCAGCCATTCTCCACCATGTCAGGGTGCACCACTGATACCGAAATGTGCTTCTCCAGGCCCTTGAGCTTCCGGAAAATCAACGTCCGGTGCGCCCAGGGGCAGGCCATGGATACATACAGGTGGTAGCGCCCGGATTCCGCCTTGAAACCGCCTTCGCCATCCGGCCCCGGCGAGCCATCAGCGGTCACCCAGTTCCGGAAACGCGCCGCTTCCCGTTCAAACTTGCCACCGGTCTTGTCGGTGTCATACCACTTGTCGTGCCATTTGCCATCAATCAGCAGGCCCATAAAGCCCTCCCGTTAAAATTCCTGAACATGATGAAATCAATACAGGCAGAATAACGGGGACCCTGCTACCCTCTCAAACAAGCATTTCTGGCCAACAACCTCAGATAATTCGAACATGCATACAGCCATCACCATAGACGCCCTGAAAGTCCTTGATGCCATAGACCGCAAAGGCAGTTTCGCCGGGGCCGCCAACGAACTGTTCCGGGTTCCTTCCGCCATCAGCTACACCGTTCAGAAACTGGAAGAAGACCTGAATGTCGCCATTTACGATCGCACTGGCCATCGCGCCCGACTGACACCAGCCGGCCGATACCTCCTGGAAGAAGGCCGCACCCTGCTCGAAGCTGCGGAGAACCTCGCACACACCACCCGCCAGGTCGCCCAGGGCTGGGAAACCCGGCTACGGATTGGCTTCAACTCACTGCTGCCCGCGGAATGCCTGTTTCCCGCAATTCAGGAGTTCTATGGCCTGGGTGTACCGGTGGATGTACAGATTGTGGAGGAGGTTTTCGCGGGCACCTGGGATGCGCTGCAAAGCCGCCGTGTAGATCTGATCATCGGCGCCGATAATTTCAGCAAGCCTGCGGGGAACTACACCACAAAGCCCCTGGGGGACATGCCGTTCGTGTTTGCCGTTGCCGCCGATCATCCCCTGGCAGGTTCTGACACGCCGCTTTCCGAGGAAGACATCTCGCGTTATCCCGCAGCTGTGGCTGCGGACACTTCTCGCTCTTTGCCCCCGGGACACGCAGGCATATTTCACCGGCAGAGAACCCTGACAGTCGCCAACATCGATCAGAAGATCGCCATCCAGGTTGCCGGCCTCGGGGTTGGATGGTTACCCAGGGCAAGAATCGGCGAAGAGCTTAAGCAGGGAAAACTGGTTATCAAGGAAGTCCAGGAATCCCGCCAGCCAATTACGCTTCACTTGGCCAGGCATGCCGAGGACCAGGGCAAGGCCCTGATGTGGTTCTGGGAGCGGCTCAGCTCAGAGGGAGCCGTTTCAGGCTGGCTAACAGGCTGAAAATAAAGCAAACGACATGGCTGCAGGTCGAAGGCAAGCCAGGCAAATGAGTCAACCGTTTGCCGCGGCACTTCGTTTATACTGCAGCTGAAACAAACGCCGAAGGGAGCTCTCTGATGCGGCAACTGTCGGAACTGGATGCCTCTTTCCTGTATCTGGAATCGGAAACAACACCGATGCACATCGGAGGCATCTATCTGTTCGATGCCAGTGATCGGGAAAAACCCCTGGCCTTCAGCACCTTTGTCGCCTACCTTCGAAGCCGCCTGCATGTCGTACCGGTATTCCGCCAGCGCCTGAAAGAGATACCCTTTCGTCTGGGCCGACCTTACTGGATCGACGATCCGGACTTCAGCATCGAGCGCCACCTCGCCTACGTCAACCTGGGCGAACAGGGCCGCAGGGCCAGCCTGATGACCCTGGCATCCCGGATTCTTGAAGAACCGCTAAAGAGGGATCGCCCCCTTTGGCACATCACCTTCGTTGATGGCTTCAAACTGGACGAGGAAGACACTGGTAGCGACGGTTTTGCACTGATCATCAAGTTGCATCACGCTGCCATTGATGCCTTCAGCGGAGAAGAAATAATTGGCAAGCTGCTCGAGTACACGCCGCAGCCCAGCCCCATTGCGCCACCGCGACCCTGGCAGCCCAGGCCCGAACCTTCGGAAGAGCGGGTCATGCTTCAGGCGGGCGCGAACATTATTCGCACACCACTGCAGTTCACCTCTTTAGCGTTTAACGCCGCCGAAGCCACGGCCCGAGGCCTTATCCAGAAGCAGCTCAAAAAGCTGCCACTTCCGCTACCATTCTTCTCAGCACCGCACAGCCCTTTTAACCGTCAGATTACCGCAAACCGGCAAATTGTCGCTGCCAGTGTGGAACTCTCCAGGTTGAAAGCCATCAAGGCCTTCCTCGGAGACGTCACGCTCAACGATGTGGTTTTAGGCCTGTGCGCCGAAGCTCTGAAGCGCCACCTGATCAGCGAGGGCGCCAATGCCGACAAGTCTCTGGTAGCGATGACACCGATTTCTGTCCGCTCCAACAGCCTGCGCCGGGCAACCGGGAACCAGATGTCCGCCATGCTGCTGGATCTGGCGACTGATGAAAGCAATCCTGCCCACCGGATCCGCCGAATACACTGGAACGCGGTTGCGTCGGAACCCTACCGGGAGGCCATTGCCGCCGACCGCCTGACGGAACTGCTGCCGTCCACAATGCTGGCGCTGTCCGCGAGACTCTACTCGGAACTGCAGATTGCCCAGCGTTACCAGCCGGTCTTCAACCTGCCCATCACCAATGTTCCCGGACCACAGGTGCCACTGTACCTGCAGGGTGCGCGGCTGGTTCAGCAATACAATACGGCGCCGCTTTTCGACAGCATGGGGCTGGTGATTGTTGCGGTGAGCTATGAAGGAAGGCTGACACTTAATTTCACCACCTGTCCGGACGTGGTGGCTAACGGAGAGTCCCTGAAGGCTCACGTGGATGAAAGTCTCCAGGCCATAGAAACAGCCATGCAACGGCTGGGGGCCGACGACACCAGTGAGCCGATTGCCGCCTCGCCAACACAGACCATTGCGGATGATGCCATGACGGCCCTGGAGGGGCTGCTAAAGAAAGCCTTGAAACGTTTCCGGGCCTGAAGCGGCTCCGGAAACGTTTGGGGGCGGGTCAGGCTATTCGAACGCCCAGCGAAGAAACGCCTTCTTCTCTTCGTCACTCGCTGTTTCCCAGATGGTTTTGAGCTGTTCCAGCGCGTTATCACCCGTTGCCGCAGAGCTCTCCGGGCTAGAGGCCGGAATCGGCGTGCGAGAGGCCGTCATCTGCTCACTCGGATCCCAAACCGCTGAACTGGCCACAGCGATTCCTGCCGACGAGACGATCTCTGCCGAGAATTCCGGCATTTCCTGCTCGGCTTCCTGGCGCGACTCGGGCTTGTCGAATTCGAAACCATAGGTCTCACCGGCTTCCGCTTCAAAGCGAACGACCTGGGGCTCACTCTCAATCACGTGAACTTTCGATTCCCCATTTCTCACCACACCACTTTTCGCCCAGATAGTCTTGTAGACAAAAACAACCTCGTTCTCACCAGGTAACAGGGCGTAGTCCAGTGCCAGGTCGTCCATCAGGAAGTTGGTCATGACCCGGCCATTCACCCGGGTCACACGGATTTCTCCCGGTGTCTGGAGCGTGGCGGCATTGGACGCAGCTGCTGGATCGCCTTCCCAGGTTTCCACAACGCTGACGCTGGAAGCACACCCCACCAGAGACATGACAAACACCGCAACCAGTGCAGCGCGGACGCGAGCTACGCCTCGCCACCCCCCCTGTCTTATTGATTGGAAAACACCGATGACGTGAGAAATGTTCATTTACTCTCCTTGGCATGAGGATGGAAATGGCGTCAGGCTGGCGCCAGTTTCGTAGCATTCTGACGAGTGGATCTGACAAGGGCAAGACAACCGCGCGCTTCTCTGGCTCACTACGGATGTTTGATCGCTGATCTCTATTGAGAACCAACCCGTAAAATTGTAAAAAAATGTTGAATTCGCCCTGAATTGGGTTAATTTTAAACAGATCGGCAGATATTAACGCGGCGCCCGAGAAGCAAGAACGAAAAGCGGGCAGTACAGGAGACGCCATGGACACCCAACGCAGGACCGGAGAAGAAGGGCCGGTTCCCTTTCGCAGCAGTCGATTCTTCTGCGTGGGGAGCAAATGGTACTTCACCACCCGGGAAGGGTTTGACAGTGGCCCGTTCGCTTCTCGAGAGCGGGCGGAAACAGGCCTCAAAAGGTTTCTGCATGTTGTTCGGATGCTGCCGGAAGAACAGCAGCTTCATTGACAGTCACTGCGTGCCCGTCTAGACCATGACGGGCACCAGCCACACGTCCACTGCCCACAAGCAGATCAGGGCCATGAAGCCGGCAATAACATCGTCGACCATAATACCCAGCCCGCCAGGCAGGTGCTGGTCTAGCCAATTTATGGGCCAGGGTTTGGCGATGTCAAAGAGCCGGAACAGCGCGAAAGCGCCCAGAACCCCGTAAATGGTGTCGGGAAACAGGCCCAGCGCAATCCACATCCCGACGAATTCATCCCAGACGATGCCGCCATGGTCGTGCACCTTGAGGTCTTCGGCGGTCTTTCCGCACAGCCAGATACCCACGATAAACGCAATCAGGACCACCAGCCAGTAGCCGACAGGCGGCAACCAGGCGAAACCGTACCAGAGCGGAATCGCTGCCAGACTGCCCCAGGTACCGGGAGCCCTCGCGGTTGCGCCGCTGCCAAACCCAAAGGCCAAAAGATGCACCGGGTTTCGCAAAAAACCTGGCGGCAGTATGACTGCCGGCGCCTCCGGTTCCGGGGTCCCGCCTTCCTGACTCATGATTCACTCCTGAAATGATCAAACCCCGCGGGCACCGCTTCCACACTGCAATCGACACCATCAAGATAGAGGCGCGGCTCCACCTCAACAGATCCGATCACGGTAAGTTGGCTTTTCAGTGACTCCGGGGCGCGCTCCCAGTTTGCCGGTGAGAAACACAGGCAAAGTTCGTAATCGTCCCCGGAACGCAATGCGTAGTTGACGGCGTCAACGCCCTTCAGCCTCATCAGAGCTGGCGAAAGGGGCAGGCGGGCACTGTCAATGCGGGCACCAACTCCGGAGGCAGCCAGAATGTGGCCAAGATCGGCTAGCAAGCCATCAGAGATATCAATAGCCGCGCTGGCATATTGGCGGACAGACTGTGCCAGATCCAGCCTGGGCCGGGGATGGTGGTAGCGTTCGAGCACGGCGACCATGTCGGCGGAGGGGGCAGATTCCGTGAGATAGCCCAGGGCGGCGCCGGCATCACCGAGGGTTCCGGAAACGGCAATCAGATCACCCGGGCGGGCGCCAGAACGCCGAACTCCGGCCCCCTGCTCCAAACTGCCATGGACCTGCAGGCTCAGAGCGAGGGGGCCAGAGGTGGTATCGCCACCAGCAAGTTCAAGACCAAATGCGTCGCTGGCCGCTTTCAGCCCCTTGGAGAAATCTTTAAGCCACTGCTCATCCACCACCGGCAGCGTCAGCGCAAGCGTGAAGCATTCCGGGTCGGCACCCATGGCAGCAAGATCACTGGCTGCGACAGCGAGTGCACGCCACCCCAGGTAATCCGGGCGATAATTTCGGGGAAAGTGAACACCCTCCACGAGGGCATCCACGGAAAAGACAAGATCCCGGCCAGCGGGAATTCGCTGAATCGCGCAATCATCTCCGAGCCCCAGGATCAGAGAACGGGATTCCTGCCGCTCGCCAAGCGGCAGAAAGTAACGCCGAATCAGCTCGAACTCACCCATCGGCTAGCGGGCGCGGGTCTCGGCAAGGCGGAGTCGGCCGCTGAGCTTGTCGAGGATGCTGTTTACAAACTTATGGCCCTCGGTGCCACCGAAGCGTTTGGCCATTTCAATGCCTTCGTTGATCACCACCTTGTAGGGCACATCGAGCCGATGCTTGAGCTCATAGGCCCCCAAACGGACGATGGCCAGCTCCACCGGGTCAACCTCGTTGATCGGCCGATCAAGAAAAGGCTCGATCAGCTTGTCCAGCTCGCCCTGTTCTCGATGGACACCACGAAGCAGATCGCGGAAATACAGCAGATCAACCTTGCTCATGTCATTGTCGACCATGAACTCGGCTTCAATGTCAGAAATCGCCGTTTTGCTGAAATGACGCTGGTAAAGCCCTTGCATGGCCAGGGCTCTGGCGCGGCGTCGATCACCGGCTTTCGGTTGGCCGGACGGAGCCGGCTGCGGCGATGTACCTTCGGTTTCGCTCATTACTCACCCAGTTTCTTGAACAGGCTGACCATTTCAAGGGCCGTTATTGCCGCCTCAGCACCTTTGTTACCAGCCTTGGTTCCGGAGCGCTCGATGGCCTGTTCGATGGAATCCACCGTCAGTACACCGAAAGTCACCGGCACATCGGTATCCAGACTGACCGCGCCAAGGCCACTGGAGGCCTCGCCAGCAACGTACTCGAAATGGGGCGTTCCACCACGGATGACCGCACCCAGGGCGATGATCGCATCATAGTCACCGGTTTCGGCGACGCGCTTGACGGCCAGGGGCATTTCATAGGCCCCTGGTACGCGAACGATGGTGACATCGTCATCGGAAATACCGTGGCGGCGCAGGGTATCCAACGCGCCCTCGACCAGGCTTTCCACCACGAAGCCGTTAAAACGGCCCACCACGAGTGCGTAACGTCCGCTGCATTCGGTAAAATCACCTTCTATTACTCTGATATCTGCCATTGATGGCTCCTTCACGTGTCGCGGCATCGGAGCCACGACCGGGTTGATCATTCGGGGGTATAGGGAACGTATTCGACCACTTCCAGATCGAATCCGGAGATGGCCGAGAATTTGATCGGCGGGCTTAGCAGGCGCATCTTGCCGACGCCGATATCCCGAAGAATCTGGGAGCCAGTACCTACGGTGAAGTAAACACCGGAACTCCCCTTACCGGAAGAACCCTTACCCTCATCAAAGAATTCCTGGATCCGGTCTTCCAGGTTGTAGCTGTCCTCGGCACTGTTCAGCAGGACAACCACGCCCTTGCCTTCCTCCGCCACTTTTTCCAGGGCGTGATGCAGAGGCCAGCTGCGGGAATCCTTGCGGCGGGCCCCCAGGAGGTCCCGAAGAGTATCTGTGATATGAACTCGTACAAAAGCCGGTTCGTCGGGAGAGATATCCCCCATCAACATGGCCAGGTGAGTGGCTCCCTGGATGTTGTCGCGATAGGTCCGAAGCTTGAATACACCGTATTCGGTGTCCAGGTCATTCTCTTCCACACACTCAACGGTGCGCTCGTTCATGGTGCGGTAGTGGATCAGGTCGGCAATGGTACCAATCTTCAGGCCGTGCTCTTCGGCGAATCGTTCCAGATCTTCCCGGCGGGCCATTGAACCATCGTCATTCATGATCTCGCAGATCACACCCGCCGGCTCGCAGCCGGCCAGTGCGGCAAGATCACAGGATGCTTCGGTGTGCCCTGCACGGCTCAATACGCCGCCCGGATCAGACATTAGCGGGAAAATATGGCCAGGTTGGACCAGATCGCTAGCCTTGGCATTTCGGGCCACTGCTGCCTGCACCGTGCGAGCCCGGTCTGCCGCGGAGATGCCAGTCGTCACGCCCACTGCCGCTTCGATGGAAAGGGTAAACTTGGTTCCGAAACCGGAGGCGTTCTGCTGGACCATTAGCGGCAAACCCAATTGTTCGCAGCGGTTCCGGGTCATGGGCATACAGATCAGGCCGCGCCCAAAACGGGCCATGAAATTGATTGCCTCGGCCGTGCAATGCTCAGCAGCCATCACGAGATCGCCCTCATTCTCGCGATCCTCGTCATCCATCAGTATGACCATCTTGCCCTGACGGATATCTTCTATGATGTCTTCAATGCTGTTCAGTGCCATATGGTTTTTGCACCCTTGCGGCGTTCCGGCAACTATTGGCGTCCGGAACATCCTGAGTTTATGGATTACCGGCGGGCAAGGATCAGACGCTGATCCTCACCTACCTGACGTCGGTCCAGCACTTTCCATTGTACTTTATCTGCCATGGTCTCCAGCGGCAGATTTGCGGTTGGACGTCCCGTACTGCCGAGGAAAACCGGCGCCTGATAGAGCCAGAGTTCGTCGACCAGATTTTCGCTTATGAATGTGCCAGCCAGAGTGGGGCCTGCTTCAACGAGCAGCTCGTTGATCCCCAGCTCTCCCAGCGAGTCCAGCAGTTCGGCAAGATCAATGCCGTTATCCTTCCAGGCCACACCAGTAAGGCTGATGCCCAGCGCCGCCAGATCCTGAGCTGGCGCTGTCGCCAGGGTCGATGACGCGCAGAACACCTGCACGTTGCCGCCCTGGAGGATCTTCGCGGAGGATGGTGTACGCGCATCGCGATCGGCAATTACCCGAAGCGGCTGTCTGGACGGCTCCGTCGCGTCGCCAATATCCCCAAGCTCCTCCCGCCGGACTGTCAGTGACGGGTCGTCGGCCAGCACTGTACCTACACCAGTGAGAATGGCATCGCTGATCGCCCGCAGGCGCTGAACATCCCGGCGAGCCTCTGAGCCGGTGATCCACTGGCTCTCACCGGAGGCCATGGCGGTTCGACCATCCAGGCTTGCCGCCATTTTAAGTCGCACCCAGGGGCGCCCGGTGTTCATGCGCTTCATGAACCCCGGATTCAGGCGGGTAGCTTCTTCCGCCAGCAGGCCTTCGGTAACCCGCACACCTGCATCCCTCAGCATATCCAGCCCCCGGCCAGACACTGAGGGATTCGGGTCCTTGGTCGCGGCGTACACATGCGCGACACCGGCATCAATCAGCGCTCTGGCACAGGGCGGCGTGCGACCGAAATGGCTGCAGGGCTCCAGTGTTACGTACGCTGTCGCGCCACGGGCGTCAGTACCTGCCTGACTCAGAGCGCGAGTCTCGGCGTGGGCCTCTCCGGCACGCTCATGCCAGCCCTCACCAAGCACCAGATCTCCCCGGGCAATGACACAGCCAACTCGGGGATTAGGATGGGTAGAGTACCGACCGCGCCAGGCAAGCTGGACAGCCCGCGCCATCATGGCCCTGTCGCGGTTCTCGATCATGCCTTGCCTTTCGGGGCGTGGTTATCCGCCAGTGCTTTGGCGACATCCACAGCAGCCTCGCCATTGCTTGCCGATAACCTCTCGATTTCTTCCTTGAACTCGTTGATATCCTGGAAGCTGCGATACACCGAAGCGAAGCGGACATAGGCAACTTTGTCCAACTGGCGCAATTCGGTCATGACCTCCTCGCCCAGCTGCATGGATTTCACTTCCCGCTCACCCGTTGCCCGAAGACGGTATTTGATACGATTCAGGGCAGCATCGATCTGCTCGATGCTCACAGGACGCTTTTCGAGCGCTTTCATCAGCCCGGCGCGCAGCTTTTCCTCATCAAACGGTTGCCGGGTACCGTCCTGCTTGACGACCCTTGGCATCACCAGCTCGGCAGACTCGAAAGTGGTAAACCGCTCCCGACAGGACAGACACTCCCTGCGGCGACGCACCTGATCACCCTCGGCCACCAGCCGGGAGTCAATCACCTTGGTATCTGCTTCACCACAGAAGGGACAATGCATAGTCAGGAGCTCCGAAGAGGAAGCCGGGCCGAAAAGTCGGCCCGGCAGGTCATGCCTGTAGTCTAGCTATAAAACGATCAGCCGTAGACGGGGAAACGGGCGCAAAGCGCTCCCACCTGCTCACGAACACGGCTATTTACAGCCTCGTCGTCCACGTTATCGAGGATATCGCAGATCCAGCCGGCCAGATCACGACACTCGGACTCACCGAAACCACGGGTGGTGATCGCCGGGGTGCCGATACGCAGACCGGAAGTGACGAACGGTGACCGGGGATCATTGGGAACCGCGTTTTTGTTCACGGTGATGTGAGCACGACCCAGCGCAGCATCCGCATCTTTACCGGTAATGTCCTGCTTGATCAGGCTGACCAGGAACAGGTGGTTCTTGGTGCCACCGGAAACCACGTCGTACCCGCGATCAACAAAAACCTGTGCCATGGCAGAAGCGTTCTTCACAACCTGCTGCTGGTAGGCCTTGAACTCATCGCTCATGGCTTCCTTGAAGCACACAGCCTTGGCAGCGATTACGTGCATCAACGGACCGCCCTGGCCACCGGGGAAAACGGCGGAGTTCAACTTCTTCTGCAGATCGGCATCGTCACAGGCCAGGATCAGACCACCACGGGGACCGCGCAGGGTCTTGTGTGTCGTGGTTGCAACCACGTGAGCGTGGGGAATCGGATCCGGATAAACGCCAGCGGCAACAAGACCAGCCACGTGGGCCATATCCACAAACAGGTAGGCACCAACCTTGTCCGCAATCTCGCGGAAACGGGCGAAATCCAGCTCCTGTGAATAGGCAGAGAAGCCGGCAATGATCATCTTCGGCTTGTGCTCAAGAGCCAGCGCTTCGATTTCATCGTAGTCGAGAAGGCCTGTATCGGTATTGATACCGTACTGAACGGCATTGTAGATCTTGCCGGAGAAGTTGACACTGGCGCCGTGAGTCAGGTGCCCACCGTGGGCGAGACTCATGCCCAGAACAGTGTCACCGGGCTTGAGCAGAGCCATGAAGACAGCCGAGTTGGCCTGGGAACCGGAATGCGGCTGTACGTTGGCATAGGCAGCACCGAACAGCTCTTTGGCACGCTCAATCGCGAGATCTTCGGCAATATCCACGAACTCGCAACCGCCGTAGTAACGCTTGCCGGGATAGCCTTCCGCGTACTTGTTGGTCAGCACGCTGCCCTGAGCTTCCATCACCCGGGGGCTGGTATAGTTCTCTGACGCGATCAGCTCGATGTGAGCTTCCTGGCGCTTCTCTTCCGCCTGCATGGCGTTCCAGAGTTCGTCGTCAAAGCCGGCGATTTTCATTTCACGATTAAACATGGATGCGCTGCCTCTGTGTGCTTGGCTGGCCCGGAGAGCATTGGCAATCTCCGCAGGCTCCCTGAAAAATTGGGCCGCTATTCTATCTCACAAACGGGTGAAAAATCACCCTTTATACCGTCCGCAGATACCGGCATGCGGCCTACTCCGGTTTCTGCTCAATTGCTATCACTGGTGGGTTTCGTTACCTTAGCCGATTACTGTTCTCAGGTACCGGCATCGGTGGTGTCGGCCTCCGGGGCGGGCGATCCGGGATACGCTGTAAATACGTCCCTGTACGCTCGACAAAATCATCCATGATTTTGACGATCCCGGACCGCCCGCCCCGAAGGCCTTGATCAGGCACCTGACGTGTATTCATTTCTCAAGCGACTGTTTGATAAAAGGATTCTGCCAACATGGCTCAATACGTCTATACCATGAACCGCGTGGGCAAGGTGGTTCCACCCAAGCGGGAGATTCTGAAAGACATTTCACTGAGCTTCTTCCCCGGCGCCAAGATTGGCGTACTGGGCCTCAACGGTGCCGGTAAATCCACCCTGCTCCGCATTATGGCGGGCGTGGACCAGGATTACATCGGTGAAGCCCGCCCGCAGCCCGGCATCAACGTGGGTTATCTGCCCCAGGAGCCAGAGCTGGACGAAGACAAAACCGTCAAGGAAATCGTCGACGAGGCGGTTTCCGGCGTCCACGACGCCCTGGCCGAACTGGACCAGGTGTACGCCGCCTACGCCGAACCGGATGCGGATTTTGATGCCCTGGCCAAGAAGCAGGGCGAACTGGAAGCCTACATCCAGGCCACTGACGGCCACGATATTGAGCGCAAGATGGAAGTTGCCGCGGACGCACTGCGCCTTCCACCATGGGATCAGAAAGTCAGCGTTCTTTCCGGTGGTGAGCGCCGCCGGGTGGCTCTATGCCGCCTGCTGCTGTCCGGTCCGGACATGCTGCTGCTGGACGAGCCTACCAACCACCTGGATGCCGAATCCGTGGCCTGGCTCGAGCGCTTCCTCCACGACTACGAAGGCACCGTGGTCGCCATCACCCACGATCGCTACTTCCTCGACAACGTCGCCGGCTGGATCCTGGAACTGGACCGTGGCCATGGTATTCCGTTTGAAGGCAACTACAGCCAGTGGCTGGAGAACAAGGAAAAGCGTCTGGAGATGGAGTCCAAACAGGAAGCCTCTCACCAGAAAGCCATCAAGCAGGAACTGGAGTGGGTGCGCAGCAACGCCAAGGGCCGTCAGTCCAAGAGCAAGGCGCGTCTGGCCCGCTTTGAGGAGATGAGCTCCCAGGAATTCCAGAAGCGCAACGAAACCAACGAGCTCTATATTCCGCCCGGGCCGCGGCTTGGCAACAAGGTGATCGAGGTGGACGGCATCAGCAAGTCCTTCGGTGACCGTCTGCTGTATGAGGATGTGTCCTTCAGCGTACCGCCCGGCGCCATCGTGGGCATTATCGGTGGCAACGGTGCCGGCAAATCCACCCTGTTCAAGATGATCGCCGGTTTCGACAAGCCGGATTCTGGCGACATCACCGTGGGCGAAACCGTGGAACTGGCCTACGTGGATCAGATGCGCGATCTGGATGGCAGCAAAACCGTCTGGGAGGAACTCTCCGACGGCAACGACATTATCAAGGTGGGCAACTACGAGACACCTTCCCGGGCCTACGTTGGTCGTTTCAACTTTAAGGGCAGCGACCAGCAGAAACGGGTTGGCGACCTGTCCGGCGGTGAGCGCAACCGCCTGCACCTGGCCAAGCTGCTGAAACAGGGCGGCAACGTCCTGCTGCTGGACGAGCCGACCAACGACCTCGACGTGGAAACCCTCCGCGCCCTGGAAGAAGCCCTGCTGAACTTCCCGGGCTCTGCCCTGGTTATCTCGCACGACCGCTGGTTCCTCGACCGTGTGGCCAGCCATATCCTGGCGTTCGAGGATGATGGCGAAGTGGTGTACTTCGAAGGCAACTTCACCGAGTACGATGAGGACTTCAAGAAGCGCAAGGGTGATTCAGCCATGCAGCCTCAGCGCATGAAGTATAAAAAGCTCGCGTAAGATCCTGTGTCGGATTACGGCCCTGCGGACCTAATCCGACCTACCTATGGTCCAGAATGGTGATAGATCCCGCGTAGGTCGGATTAGGCGCAGCCGTAATCCGACAGCCAACCCCGGAAGGTAGCAACAACCCCATGGCCAAACCCAAAACCGCCTACGTCTGCACTGAATGCGGTGCCGACTATTCCAAATGGCAGGGCCAGTGCACCGCCTGCCAGGCCTGGAACACCATCAGCGAAGTGCGCGGCGTCAGCAGCAACAGCAAAGGCGCGCGCGGTGCCCGCTTTGAGGGATTCGCCGGCAGCTTGTCCGGGGTCCAGAGCCTGGATGACGTCAGTCTCGCAGAGCAGCCCCGTATCAGCTCCGGCATGCAGGAGTTCGATCGGGTCTTGGGCGGTGGTCTGGTCGAAGGCTCGGCTGTTCTGATGGGCGGCCACCCGGGAGCCGGCAAAAGCACCCTTCTTCTCCAGGCTGTCTGCCATCTGGCCGCAACGGTCCCCGCCTTGTATGTTACTGGTGAGGAATCCCTGCAACAGGTCGCTATGCGCGCCAAACGCCTGGGTCTGCCCACCAAAGACCTGAAGATGCTGTCCGAAACCAGTGTCGAACGGGTCATGCAGGTAGCCGAGACCGAAAAACCCCGGATTCTGGTGGTAGACAGTATTCAGGTGATGCACATGGCGGACATCGAGTCCGCCCCTGGCAGTGTCTCCCAGGTACGCGAAAGCGCAGCCTATCTGACCCGTTTCGCCAAGCAGACCGGCACCATCCTGTTCCTGGTTGGCCACGTCACCAAAGACGGCAGCCTGGCCGGCCCGAAAGTCCTGGAACACATGATTGACTGCTCGATCCTGCTGGAAGGCTCCAGCGACAGCCGCTATCGAACCCTTCGGGGGATCAAGAACCGGTTTGGTGCGGTAAACGAGTTGGGCGTATTCGCTATGCTGGAGCAGGGGCTGAAGGAAGTGAAGAACCCCAGCGCGATCTTCCTGAACCGTGGTGAAGACGCGGCCCCGGGAAGCGTGGTGATGGTGGTCTGGGAAGGCACCCGCCCGATGCTCGTGGAGATCCAGGCACTGGTCGATATGGCCCAGGGCGGCTACCCACGACGTGTTGCCGTTGGCCTGGACCAGAACCGACTGGCCATGCTCCTTGCCGTATTGCACCGCCACGGCGGCATGCACGTGTCCGATCAGGATGTGTTCGTGAACGTGGTGGGTGGCGTAAAGGTCAACGAAACCAGCGCCGACCTGGCCCTGCTGGCCGCCATCGTCTCCTCCTTCCGAGACCGCGCCCTGCCCCAGGATCTGGTCATCTTCGGCGAAGTCGGCCTCTCCGGCGAAATCCGTCCGGTGCCCAGCGGCCAGGAACGAATCTACGAAGCCGCCAAACACGGCTTCACACGGGCGCTGGTGCCGAAATCCAATGCCCCAAGGAAGGCCATCGAAGGCATGAAGGTGATTCCGGTGACCAAGCTGAGTGATGCGCTCTCAGCCTTGGAGGAACTCTAGGCCTTCGTGGTTCAGAGTTTACGGAGCGGTTGGCAGGGGGAGCTTCCAAAAACCGCTACAAGCCCCCCTCCGGGGTCCAGCCAGCAATCATAGATTGCTGTCGTTCGGCTGTCGCATGAAGCTTCGCTTCATAAACGCTCGGCCTCACCCATGTGCGCTTGTCCTCGGCCATCCCTGGCCTCCGACATTTTTGGAAGCTCCTATGCCAGTCTATCCTGCTTACTGCAGTGCAGGACTCCGATTTTTAAAATTCTAGAAGACGGATTCCGGAAGGCGAAAACTGGTAACAGACAGCCAAGTAGGTCGGATTAGGCTAAGCCGTAATCCGACAAAACCTGCCTAATCAATAAGATGCGCAAACTCCCTCTCCAGAAGAGCTTGATCACCAAGATTAAGTTCAACCAGACGTTTCAGATGAGTGGCACTGTCGAGGTCAATGTATTGGCACTTAAACCCCAACCGGTGGGGTTCTATGTGCCGCAACTCTACAGCCATCACAATACCTGCCTCATGATCATTCAGGTGAATAATCACTTCGCAGGGCTGCTTTAAAGGGACCTGCCAACCCTCCGGCCGTTTGACCAGAACACCTTTCAGCGAAATATCCAGCACCTCGGTCTTCCAGACAGACTCCTGGCAGTGAAGCTCGCAGGGCGCGTCAAACTCGATCCGGTGAAAACGGCGCTTTTCGGGGGTTTTGGTGGACAACGGGTTACTCCTGTTTACCGGTCTTGTTTTACCTGACTATAGACCGGACAGGAGATTGCATCCAGGGGAGTTTTTGAGTGGGATAGAGGTCGTCGGATTACGGCACGCGTTGCGCACCTAATCCGACCTACGGTACTGACTATGGTCCGGACGGTTTGATGCATCAAGGGGATCTTGAGCTCAGAAAGGGTCGTGGAATAGGCAGACATATCTCCGATGTATGAGCGAGGCTGTTGTGGGGCCCTTTCCAAAAATGTTGGAGGCCATGGACGGCCGGAGACAAGCCACAGGGACGTGCTCGTAGCGGTTTTTGGAAAGGGCCCCACAACAGACTCAGACTCCCGGCTCGAAGGCTAGGAACGACGCCTCAGCCTCAGCGGTGATACTCCGGGCTGAGTTCAACCACAGCCTCAATGAACGCCTTGGCATGCTCTGGATCGACATCCGGCGTAATGCCGTGGCCAAGGTTGAAGATATGGCCATTGCCGGAACCGAAGCGCCGGAGGATATCGGCCACTTCCTGGCGAATCCGCTCAGGCGGTGCATACAGCATGGCCGGGTCCATGTTGCCCTGGAGCGCCACCCGGTCGCCGATGCGGGCTCGGGCGTTGCCGATATCGGTGGTCCAGTCCAGGCCAACGGCATCGGCACCGGAATCGGCAATGGATTCCAGCCACTGACCACCGTTCTTGGTAAAGAGGATTACCGGCACCCGGCGACCATCGTTCTCGCGAATCAGGCCGTCGACGATCTTCTTCATATAGCGAAGCGAGAACTCCTCATAGGCCCAGCTGCTCAAAACGCCACCCCAGGTGTCGAAAATCTGAACAGCCTGGGCACCGGCCTTGATCTGTCCGTTGAGGTAATCAATGACCGCATCCGCAAGATGGTCCAGCAAGCGGTGCATAACTTCAGGCTGACCGTACATGAGCTTCTTGGCCTCCCGGAAATCCTTGGAAGAGCCACCCTCAATCATGTAAGTCGCCAGGGTCCATGGGCTGCCGGAGAAACCGATCAGGGGAACACTGCCGTTCAAGGCACCGCGGATGGTGGAAACCGCGTTCATGACGTAGTCCAGATCTACCTCTGCGTTGATCTTCGGCAGAGCCGCAACATCGGCTTCGGAGCGGATCGTATTCCGGAATTTCGGGCCTTCCCCGGTTTCGAAGTACAGGCCGAGACCCAGAGCGTCCGGAATGGTCAGGATGTCTGAAAACAGGATCGCCGCGTCCAGTGGGAAACGTTCGAGAGGCTGCAGAGTTACCTCGCAGGCCAACGGCGTGTTCTTGCACAGGCTGAGAAAGTCACCAGCTTTGGCCCTGGTCGCACGGTACTCCGGCAGGTATCGCCCTGCCTGTCGCATCATCCAGACCGGTGTGCGGTCCACGGGCTGGCGCATCAGGGCGCGCAGGAAACGATCATTTTTCAGCTCGGTCATAGGAAGTCCAGCGTGTTCTGTACTAAGGGGAAAATTGGATGGGGAGCCATAATACCCGGTTTGCGGGAATAAAAAAGGGCGGCTTTCCCTTAGGAAACCGCCCTTCTGATCAGGATCAATCCCCGAATCAGATATCGAGGTAATCCATGATACCTTCGGCAGCCTGACGGCCTTCCCAGATAGCGGTTACGACCAGATCCGAACCGCGGACCATGTCACCGCCTGCGAAGATTTTCTCGTTGCTGGTCTGGAACATGAACTCGGACTCCTCCGGCGCGGTTACCCGGCCTGAATCGTCGGTATTCACCTTCAGTTCATCAAACCAGTCGGCCGGGCTCGGACGGAAGCCGAAGGCAACCAGAACCGCGTCGGCAGGAATGACTTCCTCACTGCCCGGAACCACTTCCGGACGGCGACGGCCATTCTCGTCGGGATCGCCCAGGCGGGTCTGGACCACCTTCACACCCTCAACCCGGTCTTCACCAATGATGGCAATGGGCTGACGATTGAAGAGGAACTTAACGCCCTCTTCCTTGGCATTGGCCACTTCACGACGGGAACCCGGCATGTTGGCTTCATCCCGGCGGTAGGCACAGGTAACGCTTTCGGCCTGCTGACGGATCGAGGTGCGGTTACAGTCCATGGCCGTATCACCACCACCCAGTACAACAACCCGTTTGCCTTTCATGTCAATGAAGTCCGCTTCGTCTTTCTCGAAGCCGAGACGGCGGTTGACGTTGGAAACCAGGAACGGCAGAGCGTCATACACGCCCGGCAGGTCCTCACCCGGGAAACCGCCCTTCATATAGGTGTACGTGCCCATGCCCATGAAAACGGCATCGTACTCGTCGATGATGTCCTGCAGTTGAACGTCCTTGCCCACCTCGGTGGACAGGCGGAATTCTACGCCCATCTCCTCGAACACCTTGCGACGGCGGGTCATGACGGATTTTTCCAGCTTGAACTCGGGAATACCGAACGTCAGCAGACCGCCGATTTCCGGATAGATATCGAAGACAACCGGCTTGACGCCATTGCGAACCAGGACGTCTGCGCATCCCAGACCCGCGGGGCCGGCGCCAATGACGGCAACCTTCTTGTCTGTCCACTTCACTGCGGACATATCCGGTTTCCAGCCCAGGGCAAAGGCGGTGTCGGTGATGTATTTCTCGACAGACCCGATGGTGACTGCGCCATAGCCGTCGTTCAGTGTACAGGCACCTTCACACAGGCGATCCTGCGGACAAACGCGACCGCAGACCTCCGGCAGGGAGTTGGTCTGATGGCACAGCTCAACGGCACGCATGATGTTGCCTTCGGAAACCAGCTTCAGCCAGTTCGGAATGTAGTTGTGAACCGGGCACTTCCACTCACAGTAAGGGTTACCACACTCAAGGCAGCGGTGAGACTGGGATGCCGCGTTGTCTGCCGTGAAGGGGTGGTAGATTTCACCAAATTCTTTCTTCCGCTTCTTGGCCGGGACCTTCTTCGGGTCGACCCGCCCTACTTCAACAAACTGGAAGTCGTTACTCAGTCGTTCTTTCATCTGGATGCTCTCATCAACTCAATTTCGACAAGGGCGGCAGCCAGGCTGCTCGCCCCGAACCCTATCAGCTTCTTATTCCGGGCGGGCCCGGGTGCTGGCCAGCAGGCTACGCAGGTTCGCCGCCTTGGGTTTCACCAGCCAGAATCGGCCGATGTAATCGTCGAAATTCTCAAGAATGTGCTCAGCCCACTCGCTGCCGGTTTCCGAAATATGTTCCCGGATAACACCGCGCAGGTGATTACGGTAGGACTCCATATCTTCACTGGATATCCGCTGAATCTCGACCAGCTCGTGGTTGTACTTGTCCACGAAGGTGTTGTTGAGATCCATCACATAGGCAAAGCCACCGGTCATACCAGCACCAAAATTGTGCCCGGTAGAACCGAGTACAGTGACCAGGCCGCCAGTCATGTATTCGCAGCAGTGGTCGCCAGCGCCCTCTACAACCGCGTGTGCGCCAGAATTACGAACCGCGAAACGCTCACCGGCAGTGCCAGCTGCAAAGAGTTTGCCGCCAGTTGCCCCATACAGGCAGGTGTTACCGACGATGGAGGTTTCCTGGGTCTTGAAGGTGCTGCCGCGGGGCGGCTTCACCACCAGCTTGCCACCAGTCATCCCCTTGCCGACGTAATCGTTGGCATCCCCTTCAAGGATCAGATTGAGACCACCCACGTTCCAGACACCAAAACTCTGGCCGGCGGTACCGGTGAGATCCAGAGTGATGGGCGCATCGACCATGCCCTGGTTGCCATGGATCTGGGCAATTTCCCCGGACAGGCGGGCACCAATGGAGCGATCGCAGTTGGTTACACGGTAAGACCAGGCTCCACCACTCTTCTCCTTGATGGCTGCAGCGGTATCCTGAACCATCTGTTCCGCAAGTTTGCCTTCATCGAACGGGTGATTCCGTTCCACCTGACAGGTCTGCGGCTTGTCCGCGGGAATATGGTCGTTGGACAGCAGACGACTCAGGTCGAGCTTCTTCTGGCGCTCGGTATCGCCCGGCAGACGTTCCAGCAGGTCAACGCGACCGACCAGCTCTTCCAGGCTCCGTACGCCCAGTTTCGCCATCCACTCACGGGTTTCCTCCGCCACGAAGCGGAAGAAATTCATGGCCATTTCCACCGTACCCTTGAAGTGCTCTTCACGGAGATGGTCATTCTGGGTCGCGACACCGGTCGCGCAGTTATTCAGGTGACAGATACGGAGGTACTTACAGCCCAGCGCCACCATCGGCGTGGTACCGAAACCAAAACTCTCGGCACCAAGGATTGCGCCTTTCACTACGTCGAGACCAGTCTTGATGCCGCCATCAGTTTGCAGGCGGATCTTGCCCCGCAGGTCGTTAGCACGCAAGGCCTGCTGGGTTTCCGTCAGCCCCAGCTCCCAGGGCGAGCCCGCGTAGCGGATGGACGTCAGCGGGCTTGCTGCGGTGCCGCCATCGTAACCGGAAACGGTAATCAGGTCGGCGTAAGCTTTGGCCACACCCGCTGCAATCGTACCTACACCTGGCTCGGAGACCAGCTTCACTGACACCAGAGCCTGCGGGTTGACCTGCTTGAGGTCAAAAATCAGCTGGGCCAAATCCTCGATAGAATAGATATCGTGGTGCGGCGGCGGTGAAATGAGCGTCACGCCGGGCACTGAATAGCGCAGACGGGCGATCAGATCATTGACCTTGCCACCCGGAAGCTGGCCGCCTTCACCGGGCTTGGCCCCTTGGGCCACCTTGATCTGCATGACATCAGCGCTGCGCAGGTATTCGGCCGTGACGCCGAAACGCCCGGAAGCCACCTGCTTGATCTTGGAACGCTTTTCGGTGCCATATCGGGCCGGATCTTCACCGCCCTCGCCGGAGTTCGAGCGACCACCCAGAGTGTTCATAGCGACGGCCAGGGCCTCGTGGGCCTCTGGTGACAGCGCACCCAGTGACATAGCCGCCGAATCAAAGCGCGGGAAAATATTCTCTACCGGCTCAACCTCGGCAAGGTCGATTGACTTGAGGTCTTTCCGGAAACCCAGGAGATCCCGCAGGGTTGCCACCGGACGCTCATTGACCAGACCGGCATACTCCTTGTAGTGGCCATAGTCGCCACTGGTTACCGCCTCCTGCAGTTTGCCGACAACATCCGGGTTAAAGGCGTGGTATTCCTGGCCATGGACGTACTTCAGCAGGCCACCCTGGACAATTGGCTTGCGCGGTTTCCAGGCTACGGAAGCCAGTTGCTCCTGGTCCTGCTGGAAGTCATAGAACCCGGCACCCTGGATCCTGCTTGGCACACCCTTGAAGCAAAGGTCAACGACATCATCTGCCAGCCCGATCGCTTCAAAAAGCTGAGCGCCACGGTACGAAGTGATGGTCGAAATACCCATCTTGGACAGGATCTTCAGCAGCCCCTTGTTGATACCCTTCCGGTAATTGTTCTTGGCATCGATCGGATCCATCAATAGCTCGCCGGTACGGATCAGATCGTTCAGAACCTGATAGGCAAGGTATGGATAGACCGCCGTCGCACCAAAACCAAACAGCACTGCGAAATGATGGGGATCCCGGGCCCAACCGGTTTCGACAATGATGTTGGAATCGCAGCGAAGCCCCTTCTGGACCAAATGGTGGTGAACCGCGCCGGTTGCCATCAGTGCGTTGACCGGCAGCTCACCTTCTTTCAGGTCTTTATCGGTGAGGATCAGCAGCACCTTGCCGTCGCGGACAGCTTGCTCCGCCTCCTCGCACACCTGGCGAATCGCCTGCTCCAGCCCCTGCTCCGGACGGTAGCTCATGGAGATACGAGCCACCTCGAAACCCGGGCGCTCGTTGTTGGCGATCTTCAGGAACTTGGCCGGAGACAGAACTGGCGTGGTCAGGATTATGCGATCCGCGTGATCGGCGGTTTCCTCGAACACGTTGCGCTCGGCACCCAGACAGGTCTCCAGGGACATGACTATCGACTCACGCAGGGGGTCAATCGCCGGGTTGGTCACCTGGGCAAACTTCTGACGGAAGTAGTCCGCAACATGGCGTACCTTGCTCGATAGCACGGCCATCGGGGTATCGTCACCCATGGACCCCACCGCTTCCTGGCCGTTCTCCGCCAGCGGACGCAAGACCTGGTCACGCTCCTCGAAGGAGACCATGAACATCTTCTGGTGCACCAGAAGCTCGTCGGAATCCATCAGCCTGAAATCCGGGGTATCCTGGTTCAGCGTGGTTTCCACGCGCAGTGCGTTCTCACGCAACCAGCGCTTGTACGGCTGGGCAGTCTTCAGACGCTGATCGATGTCTTTGGTATGCAGGACTTCACCGGACTCGGTGTCGATCGCCAGCATCTGCCCCGGTCCGACACGGCCCTTGGCAACCACGTCGTCTGGCTGGTACCCGTAGGTACCAATTTCCGAGGCCAGCGTGATGAAGTCGTCTTTGGTGATAACCCACCGGGCAGGACGCAGGCCGTTCCGGTCGAGCATGCACACCGCGTACCGACCATCCGACATTACCAGACCCGCGGGACCATCCCAGGGCTCCATATGCATGGAGTTGTACTCGTAGAACGCCCGCAGCTCCGAGTCCATGCTGTCGACATTCTGCCAGGCCGGCGGAATCATCATGCGAACGGCACGGAAAAGGTCTACACCACCGGCAAGCAGCACTTCCAGCATATTGTCCATGCTTGAGGAGTCGGAACCTGTGAGGTTTACCAGCGGCTGCAGAGTTTGAAGATCCGGCAATTCCGGTGAGCTGAACTTCGCGGCCCTGGCAATAGCCCAGTTGCGGTTACCGTCAATGGTGTTGATCTCACCGTTGTGAGCCAGATACCGGAACGGCTGGGCAAGCGGCCAACGGGGCATGGTGTTGGTGGAGAACCGCTGATGGAACACACAGATCGCGGTCTCAAGGTCCGGATCGCCCAGATCCTTGTAGAAGTTGGCCAGGTCCGCCGGCATCATCAGGCCCTTGTAGGCGAGGGTCCGGTGCGACAGGCTACAGATATAAAATTCCGGATCGTCGGCCATATCACTCTCGGCGTGCCGGCGACCCACGAACAGGCTGATTGCAAAATCACGCTCTGCCTTACCGGCGGGCACCACGAAAACCTGCTCAATACGGGGCAGGCAATCCAGCGCCATGGGGCCCAGACAACTATCATCCACTGGCACTTCACGCCAGCCCAGGATTTCCAGGCCCTGTTCAGTCAGACGTTTCTCAACAGCCGCTCGACCGGCCGAAGCCTTGGCCTCATCGGGATTCAGAAAAACCTGTCCCACCGCGAAGAGGTCGCCTGGCTCCTTGCCAAACGCCGCCTTCGCCGCTTTCTTCAGAAACCCGTCCGGGCTCTGGATCAGCAGGCCACAACCATCGCCGGTCTTGCCGTCTGCAGCGATACCACCTCGGTGGGTCATGCAGGTCAGAGACTCGATGGCAGTTTGCAACAACTTGTGGCTGGCCTCGCCCTTCATGTGGGCAATCAGACCGAATCCGCAGTTGTCCCTGAATTCATCGGGATGATACAAACCTGTCATCATAAGCGTTCTCTCACGTAGAAATGCTTTTCAATCAAAGAGTTAATTGGCGCACGGCCATACAACCACCCTTTGACACTGAAAATGGGGGCTGGCTATTTTACACACGTAGAAATACGTACTCAAATCGGCGTGAGGTTATTGTGGGAAGCCGAAACCGGATTTACCAATCGACAAGGTTATGGAACAACAAGTTAGCACCGAAAACCGCGGCGCTATAAATTGTCGACCGGACGCACCCAGGGTGAGCGGGAGACCAACTCCTCCGGCAAGCTGGATACTGCAGCATTCGCCGCGCCCCGGGTGGGAAACTCGCCATAGAATACCATAAACCAGGGCTGACCTTGTCTTTCCCCGCGGGTGTATATCAGGTCGCCGAGCTCCGAATACCGGGATATGACATTCACCGCAGTCTGTTCCAGGTTACCGGCGACCAGCTGGATGGTCCAACCTCCACGCGCACGAATCCGGTCAATGGCTACAAAATGCTCCGCATCGGCAGGAGCGAACGCCGGTTCTGGCTCTGGCTCTGGCTCTGGCTCTGGCTCTGGCTCTGGCTCTGGCTCTGGCTCTGGCTCTGGCTCTGGCTCTGG
>NZ_CAJXKQ010000026.1 GCF_913055835.1 uncultured Marinobacter sp.
CCGAGGACAAGCGCACATGGGTGAGGCCGAGCGTTTATGAAGCGAAGCTTCATGCGACAGCCGAACGACAGCAATCTGTGATTGCTGGCTGGACCCGCTTGCGGGTGCTCGTAGCGTGTTTTGGAAAAGCCACTGACATGCCCCGCCCCCGAAATTGGCAAGCTGGGGCAGGGCTCAAAGGCCGGTGAAGTAAAGGCAGATTAAAGCTTGATCTGCTTGGCAATGAGTTCCTTCATGATCTCGGTGGTCCCTCCGCCGATGGAGAGAATCTTGGCGTCACGATAGAGGCGCTCGACGACGGTTTCCCGCATGTACCCCATGCCACCGAACAGCTGCACCGCTTCCCGGGTGACTTTTTCGCAAACATCTACCGAGAAATTTTTGGCCATGGCCACTTCCTTGATGGGGTTCTTCCCGGCCTGCATCAGGGCGGCGCAGCGGTATGTGTATTCCCTCGCCACGTCGATCTGTGTGGCCATGTCCACCAGTTTGTGGCGGGTCACCTGGAAACCGGCAATATTGCGGCCGAACGCCTTGCGTTGCTGGGTGTATTCCAGTGCTGCCTCATAGGCGAGCTGGGCGGTCATGTAGGCCATGATCGCCAGGCTGAGACGCTCGAACAGAAAGTTGCTCATGATGGCGATGAAGCCGGCGTTTTCGGCGCCGATCAGGCGGTCCGCCGGGACCCGGCAGTCCTCGAAAAACAGCTCGGCGGTGTCGCTTGCCCACCAGCCCATTTTTCGCAGTTTCTTGCCGGTGGAGAAGCCGGGCATGTCCCGGTCGATGAGCAACAGGCTGATGCCGCCGTGGCCCTCGCCACCGGTGCGCACGGCGACGGTGTAGTGGTCGGCGCGCATGCCGCTGGTAATGAAGGTTTTGCTGCCGTTGACGATGTAATGGTCGCCATCCCGGACTGCCCGGGTTTTCAGGCTGGCGACGTCAGAACCGCCGCCGGGTTCGGTCACCGCGAGGGCGGCGATTTTCTCGCCGCGAAGAACCGGCGGCACGATTTGTTCACGGATTTCCTTTTTCGCCCATTTGGCCACCGGCGGCAGTCCGATATCCAGTGAGCCAAGACCGGCCACCAGGCCGCCGGAGGTGGAACGCATCAATTCTTCGGAGACAGCCACTTTAAGGAAAATGTCGCCTTCCCCGATACCACCCAGCGCTTCGGGAAAACCAATGCCCAATAGACCGGCATCCCCGGCTTTTTTGTAGAGATCCCTGGGGAATTCACCCGCCTCTTCCCAGTCGTCAATGTGTGGCAGCACGTGGGTTTCGATGAATTTGCGGGCGGTCGCGCGGACCTGCTGGTGGGTTTCGTTGAAGTAATCGGACACGGTGGAGCTCCCTCTGATCGGAATCAATGCCGAGCAGTGTCGCCCAAATATCGAAACCAAGCAAGCGCTTGGTTGTTGGTGTGCCAGGCAATAAAAAAGCTGGCCCGAAAGGCCAGCTTTGACAATCAAGCAGCGAAGGGACCGGTCAGGCACCCTCGCTCGAGATGGTTTTTACGCCGTCCTTGGTGCCAAGCAGCAGCAGGTCCGCGCGGCGGCGGGCGAACAGGCCATTGGTGACCACGCCAACGATGTTGTTCAGTTGCTCTTCCACCCGGATCGGTTGGGAGATATCCATGTTGTGGACATCGATAATAATGTTGCCGTTGTCGGTGACAACGCCTTCCCGGTAAACCGGGTCGCCGCCCAGTTTCACGATTTCCCGGCCAACATGGCTGCGGGCCATCGGGATGACTTCCACCGGCAGCGGAAAACTGCCCAGAATGCCGACCATCTTGGAATCATCGGCAATGCAGATGAAGGTCTTGGCGACCGCTGCCACGATCTTCTCCCGGGTCAGTGCAGCACCGCCACCCTTGATGAGTTCCAGGCGCTCGTTGGTTTCATCGGCGCCGTCCACGTAGAACTCAATCTCACCGGCGCTGTTGAGGTCGTATACTGGAATGCCGTGGCTCTTCAGCCGCTCGGCGGTTGCTTCCGAGCTGGCAACGGCACCATCGAATTCGGTTTTCAGTTCCGCGAGCATGTCGATGAAGAAATTGGCCGTGCTGCCGGTACCAACACCGATCACGCTTTCGCTATCGAGGCGGGGGGCGATGTAATCAATGGCGGCTTTGGCGACGGCTTTTTTCAGTTCGTCCTGGGTCATCTGGGGCTCCGGCTGCAAATCAGGTTGGCTTTGGGCGGATTATAACGCTTAAGCACCCTCTGCTTATAGACGGCTGCCGTGCAAACTTTCTACACTGTGGGCTTTTCTCAGCCAGCCATCACTCATACACCAACCAAAAGCCGGAACTGCTATGCCGCAACGCTACATCAAGAAGATTCTCGATGCGCGCGTCTATGACGTGGCCATCGAAACACCCCTGACTGAAGCCCGTAGTCTGTCCAAGCGCTTTGGCAACAATATTCTGCTCAAGCGTGAAGACCTTCAGCCGGTGTTTTCCTTCAAGATTCGCGGTGCCTATAACCGGATTGCGCAGCTTTCCGAGGAGCAAAAGGCCAAGGGCGTGATCTGTGCCTCTGCCGGCAATCATGCTCAGGGCGTAGCGCTTGCGGCCAAGAACCTGGGTATCAAGGCGGTGATCGTGATGCCCCAGACCACGCCCGAGATCAAGGTGCGCTCTGTGCGTGACCATGGCGCCAAAGTGGTCCTGAAAGGCGACGCCTTCGACGAAGCCGCTGCTCATGCCCAGGAACTGATCGAAAAACACGGTTACACCTACATTCCACCGTACGACGATCCCGATGTGATCGCCGGCCAGGGCACGGTGGCCATGGAGATCATGTGGCAATTCAGCAAGCCTATCCACGCGATCTTTATTTGTGTTGGCGGCGGCGGGCTGATTGCCGGTATGGCTGCCTACATCAAGTACCTGCGCCCGGAGATCAAGGTCATCGGCGTTGAGCCGGAAGACTCCAACTGCCTGCAGGCTGCCATGAAGGCGGGCAAGCGGGTGGTGCTGGACGAAGTGGGCATCTTTGCCGACGGCGTGGCCGTGAAACAGATTGGCAAGCACCCCTGGGAAATCTGCAAGGACTATGTCGATGAGGTGATCACCGTATCCACCGATGAAATCTGCGCCGCCATCAAGGATGTGTTCGAGGACACTCGCTCCATCGCCGAGCCGGCCGGTGCCCTTGGCGTGGCGGGCATCAAGAAATACATCGAGCGGGAAAAGGTTGAGGGTGAAAACCTGATCGCCACCCTCAGCGGTGCCAACATGAACTTTGACCGTCTGCGTTATATTTCCGAGCGAACGGAAGTGGGTGAAAAGCGCGAGGCAATCCTGGCCGTGACCATCCCGGAAAAGCCGGGTGCCTTCAAGACCTTTATCAACGCCCTGCACAAGCGCAGCATCACCGAGTTCAACTACCGCTATGCGGATGCCACCAATGCGACGATTTTCGTGGGCATCCAGATTGCAGCGGGTGGCCACGGCCGTGAGGACCTGGTGCAAGACCTTCGGGAGAGCGGCTACTCGGTGGTGGACCTGACTGACAGCGACCTGGCCAAGCAGCACATTCGCCACATGGTGGGCGGTCACGCGCCGACCATCACCAACGAGAAAGTGTTCCAGTTCGAGTTTCCGGAGCGTCCGGGGGCGTTGCTGAAATTCCTGATGTCACTGGGTACCCGCTGGAATATCTCCATGTTCCACTATCGCAACCACGGCGCCGCCTACAGCCGAGTTCTGCTTGGTGCCCAGGTGGACGACGATGAGGTTCAGGATTTCGAGAAAATGCTGGATAAGGTCGGCTTCCGTTACGAAAACATGACGGACAATGAGGCTTATCAGCTGTTTCTTGGGCAGGGTAACGCGCGTTCGAGTTAACTCTGGGTAGGTCAGGGTCTGGTAGAGCTTTCCAAAACTGTGCGGAGCCATGGATGGCGGAGCCAAGCGTACAGGGACGTATCTACAGCGTGTTTTGGAAAGCTCTACCAGACCCTGGCCGGTCGCCGTACACAAAGCTTACCTAATTTTAATCTGTCAAAAATTGTAAAAACAAAGATAGGTGTTAGTCTTTCTCCTGATTCTTGAAAGCAAGAATAGCTCCCTGATTTACCAACACTTTCAAAACTGCATTTTGAGGAACCGAAGCCATGGGCGGCAAGCCTGACATCATCAAAGCCATTGTGCTCATTTTTGCCATCGGCCTTGTGATCACGGGTTTCACATCCATCCACGCTTCCGAAGACAAAGAGGCTCGAGCCGCCAATCTGGTTGGCTCCGTTCAGGTCATGGGTCAGCCGCTGAACCGGTAACGTCGCTTGTCTGTCACCACGCTGTGCAGGGGCACGTCCCAGGGCTCTGTTGGCAGCTTTTCCACTTTTTGAAAATCATGGGCCAGGCCAATCAGTTTCGGCGCCAGTCTTGGTCGTATCCGGCTAAAGGCAAAGGTTCGGTCATAGAACCCGCCTCCCATTCCCAGTCTTCCACCCTCTTCATCAAAGCCCACTAGCGGAAACAGTACCGCGTCCAGTGCCCAGGCCGGGCGGCGCAGGCCTTTGCTGAACGCCGGCTCGGGGATGCCAAAGCGGTTGGCGGTGAGTTCTACGCCGTCGTAGTAGGGGCTGAAAACCAGCCTGCCTTGGTGGATCGGATGAAGTACCGGCAGATAGAAGCGGATGCCTTTGCGACGGGCGATGTCCAGGTAGACGTGGGGATCAATTTCGCCATCGTTGGGCAGATAGATGGCAATGTGCCGTGCGCGGTGCAGGTCCGGATTTTTCAGAAGATTCAGTGCGAGGTATTCGGCAGCCTGTTGTTGCTGCTCAAAAGTCAGCTCCCGCCGATGTCGTCGCAGGGTTTTGCGAAGTGCGCTGCGTGAGAGGGTATCCGGATGGGTCTGGAACGGTTGAGGCTCGATAAACTGGCTCAAAATAAAGCTTCCCGGGCTGCCGTTATCGGATGTGGCCCTTGAACCCAAAGTTCAAGGTCGGTGGCCGCTGTGACATATTAGGCTTTCCCCTGTCGGGGACGTGCTCACAATGCCCTGAAGTAGCCACCTGGGTAGTGCGCATCGGCTCGAGGACGTATCCGACTATCCCGAACAGCCCAGGAAGTTAGGCTCATTATACGGGCAGTGTCGGGGCCGATTGCAACACCTGTCTGAGATTCTCTGCGGATTTAACGGCCCGATCCATCACCCAGGGCGCCGTCCAGTTTGTTGTCCATCGCCCGCAGCAGAGTGCTGGTAGCATCCGACATGGTGTCGCGCTCCAGCAGTTCGTGAGTAATGTTCAGAGCCGCCATGACGGCAATGCGTTCGGTGCCGAAAACCTTCCCGCCGGCACGGATTTCCCGCATTTTGCTGTCCAGGTGCCGGGCAGCGCGCAGCAAAGCCTCCTGCTCCTCCTCGGGGCAGGCGACCAGGTATTCCTTATCGAGGATCTTCACCTCAACCGTGGTGGATTGCTGTGCCATCAGTGATGCTCCAGGGCCCTAAGGCGGCTGATCATGGCTTCGATCTTGTGCTTCGCGTGATCGTTTTTCTGCACCAGCTGGGCCCGTTCCCGGTTCCAGTCATCCTGCAGTTCCCGCAATGTAGCGTTGTCCCGCTCAAGTTTCTGACAGCGTTCAATCAGCCTGTCCAGCTTGTCCGCTAATGCCTGTACTTCGGACTGTTCCATGACGTGTCCAGCAGTGGTTTGAGGATATTAAGCTCAACTATAAGTGTGGACGCTAAGTCGGTCAATTTACAGGCTTGTCATTGCGCTACCGGCGTGATGCCCATCACTGATCTGCGCCCTCGCCAAAGCCCAGTCGGCGGCTCTGGCGCCATGTGTTGAAGGCCGGGATCAGCGCCACTGCAAAGGCGGCAGCCGGAACCAGGGCCAGTAACGTCCATTCCTCGGGCGTCAATGGACGAAGTTCAATCTGCAGGCCATAGTTGGCCAGTAACCATGGGCTCGCCAGCGCAAGGCCCGCCATGCCAAGGGCCAGGGCCATCACGCAGGCTGTCAGGGCAAGAGCCACGCACTCCAGGATGTACAGGGAGGCAATCAACGCCGGAGAGGCACCGGTTGCCCTCAGCACCGCAATTTCATGGGCTCTCTGGGCCTGGAGGGTCAGAAGTACGGCAATCAGCCCGATCAGGCTGGTAATCACAACAAAACCGGTGATGCCCACCAATGCCCTCTCAAATTGGCCCATCAGACGCCAGAGTTCGCTCAGGGCAACACCCGGGAGGATGGCCGAGAGCGGCTCGCCGGCAAACTGGTTGATCTCCCGTTGTATCCGGAAGGTCAACACCTGCCGTTCGATGCCGATAAAGGCGGCGGTAATGGCGTCGGGTGTGAAATCGCGGCGTGCCGCCTGCTCCCGGGTGAGTGTCCGGCCTGGAATGGCGACTCCGGATTCCCAGCCCACGTGCATGGCTTCCATGCCATCCAGGCCGATGTACACCGCCTGGTCCACCGGGGTCCCGGTGGGCGCCAGGATCCCGGTAACGGTAAACGGCGTGTCGTCGTGGTTGGAGAAGCTGGTGCGACCGCCGCCGTGGGAAAGCACAATCTCCTCGCCCACCTGATGCGCCAGCGAACGGGCAACGCCCGCGCCCAGCACAACGTCAAAGACCCCTTCAAACCACTGGCCTTCTGCCAGTTCGAGTGGCAGATCGCGGCCGTAACGGAAGTGCTTCAAAAAGTTCTCGTCGGTCGCGACGACACGATTGCCGCGATAGCTGTCACCCAGGGAAATTGGTATCAGCCAGTCGAGGCGGGAATCCTCTTTCAGGCTCTGATAGGTCGACCAGCGAATGTTATTGGTGGCATCGCCAATATGAAACACGGTGTACAGCAGCAGGTTTAGCTGGCCACTTCGGGCTCCGACGATCAGGTCGGTACCGCTGATGGTGCTGGTGAAGGACTGTTTGACCTCCGTGCGCAGGTACTGGATGCCCAGCAACAGGGAAACACTCAGGGTCAGGGTCAGGCAGACCAGGGCCAGTACCTTTCTCCGGTGCCACAGGCTGGCCAGGGCCAGTGTCAAAGCGAGGCGCGCTTTCATGTGCGGTCACCTCGCAGTTCCAGATGATTACCAAAATGACGGGCGAGGGACTGGTCGTGACTGACGAACAGGACCGAAGTGTTGTGCCGGTGGGCGAGATGCAGAAGCAGTTCCAGGAACCGGTCACGGTTGTCAGTATCCAGTGCCGAGGTGGGCTCGTCCGCGAGAATCAGGCCGGGAGCTCCGATTAGCGCCCGGGCGGCGGCAATCCGTTGTTGCTGGCCAATGCTGAGGCGGGTGACTTTTCGCTGCCAGTGATCTTCGGGGATCGACAGGGCGGCAAGTAATCGCTCAGCTTCCTCTGGGGCGCCCGGTTCGGCGCGCTGTTTGCGCAATTCAGAGAGCCTGCAGGGTAGGGTGACATTGGCGCGGGTGTTCAGGTAGGGCACCAGATTGAACTGCTGGAAGATGACACCCATGTGGTCGGCCCGGAACTGGTCCCGGGCACCGGCGCCAAGTCGGTGTATATCTGTCCCGAGTACTCGAACAGAGCCAGTGTTCGGGCGAAGCATGCCTGCAAGAAGGCTGAGGAGTGTGCTTTTTCCGCTGCCGCTGGGGCCGTGCAGGAATAGATGGTCGCCACGTTTCAGAGTCATATCCGGAAAACTGAGGGGCGCCTGAACAGGGTCCCAGGAAAAGCCCAGCCCGCTGACTTCGATGGCGGTTTCAGCGTTCGGGGAACTGTTGCTGGTTGAGTCTGTCTTGCTGGTCATGTTGGTTGCTGTCTGCCCGGTGTATGATGGCGGTTTCCGTATTTCACTGTCAGGAGTCTGTGGTCCAATGATGTCTGCCCCGGCGCGTTTGCGCTTTGCGCTGCCCCCTCTCGCCGCGCTTGCCCTGGTGCTCTTGTTTCCGGCTTTTGGCCAGGCCGAAACCCGCGAGATCGACTGGCTTGAGCTTATGCCCGCCGAGGACCTGGCGCTGCTGGAGAATATGCCAGAGATTGAGCATGAGGGCGACGGCCCGCCACTTTTGCCGGACGAGATCATGACCGGTCGGGTTGTGCCGGAGATGGGCAATGTGGAAGGGCGCATCCCCGGTTTCGTGGTGCCTCTGAAGACAACCGAGGATATGCGCATACTGGAGTTCTTCCTGGTGCCCTACTACGGTGCCTGTATTCATGTGCCGCCACCGCCCCCGAATCAGATCATTCACGTCAAGTACAAGGAAGGTTTCACGCTTGAGGCCCTGTACGATCCGGTCTGGATCGAAGGCAAACTGGTGATCGACCGCACCGAGAATGACATCGGCACCTCTTCGTATTCTATGGTTGCAACCGGGGTTGAGCCCTACGAAGAATAAATGCTGTCATCGGGTGCGGAGCTCGAACGTGCTCTCCCCGTGGCCCAGCTGGGTCGATCCCTGGCCTTCTGACCAAACCCACTGAATGCCGAGATGTTCTATCCCGGAAAACCGTGTTGTAAGCGGTGTTACAAGCGATTGGGAGGCCTGCAGGCCGGAGCAGTTCAAGGTCTGGGTGACCTCGAAATCCGAGTGGGAGGATTCGTTCGGATGATCATGGTCATGCCCATCATTGTGTCCGTGATCGTCGCTGCCCGCCTGATGATGCACTACCGCATTCATGACGGTGCAGCTCCCCTCGCGAGTGTCCGCCAGTGGTGTTTGTCCAAGCCAGTTGGTCACCTGCTCAACGAGCGCCTTCTGCTCGTCAGAGCGGGCCCGATATTCGAATCCCAGCAGGTTGTAGGCCGGCGATGTGAATATGAGATCAATCTGCTTTCCCTCCTGTGCCAGTTGCAGTTCGGCATGACCGTGCTGGTGAGCGCCGGGGTTGTCGCTGGCAAACGTGGCACTGGCGGTCAGGATGGTCGCGGCCAGGAGAGCGTTGGTTGCCCTTGATAAAGTCATGGTAAGGTCTCTCGGTCTGAATTGTTACGTTATAACATATTGTTCGGTCCCCGGATAGAAATCAACAGGCAGTGCCTTGGCACGGCCTGAATGCTAGGATAGAACCCTAATCCATCAACACAGGATCCGCCTGTTTCATGTCAGAAACCGACACTTCCGGTGCTGCCCGGGCCGCAGAATTCGAGCGCTGGGCCAACGTCTTTACCGCTCACAAGGCATTCAGTCACCCCTCCGAGTTGCATGGCGCCCTCTGTGGTCGCCTGGCGGCCGGGTCCCGTATTGAGGAGCCGGAATGGCTGGCAATGGTGTGTGGGCACATGGGGCTGGCTGAAGATGCGGCCGAGGAGTCTGACGATCTCGCTCCGTTCATGAACCGGGCTTATGAGCAGACTCTGGAGCTCTTGAAATCGGCCGACATGAGTTTCCATCCTTTACTGCCGGATGACGACTACGCGATCGAGCAGCGTCTTGAGGCCCTGGTTTCCTGGGTTCGTGGCTTTCTTGAGGGCATGGCACTGTCGGCCGGCGAGTCGCTTGGCCAGGCGCCGGACGAAATCCGCGAGCTGATCGAGGATATGGTGGCTATCAGTCAACTCTCCGAAGAGGAAGAGGCTGACGACGAAAGCGAGCAGCAGTTGCTGGAAATTACCGAGTACATCCGGCTGGGGGCGCTCGCCGTGTTTACCGAATTCAATGCCCCCGAACCGCCGAAGTCTGATTCGCCGACCCTGCACTGAGCCGGGTCCTGATTGCAGGAGAGACTATGAACTCCATGATTCCCGTAAAGGAGTTTGCCGAGCGCCGTCGCAAGCTGATGGAGCGTATGGCGCCGGACAGTATTGCGATTATCCCGGCCGCTCCAGAGCGTGTCCGTAACCGGGATGTGCTGCACCCGTTTCGCCAGGACAGTGATTTTCATTACCTGTCCGGTTTTGGCGAGCCGGAGGCGGTACTGGCCCTGATTCCGGGGCGTGAGCACGGGGAATCGGTTCTGTTCTGCAAGGAACGTAACCCGCAGAAGGAACTCTGGGACGGTTTTCTGGTTGGCCCGGAGGGCGCTATCGAACGCTATGGCCTGGACGACGCGTTTCCGATTGCCGACATCGACGACATCCTGCCGGGTATGATTGAAGGCCGCAGCCGGGTTTACTACCCCCTGGGCAAGGACGATCATTTTGACGCCCGGGTCATGGACTGGGTGAAGATGATTCGCAGCAAGGTTCGCAGTGGCGCCCATCCGCCCGGCGAATTCGTCGCCCTGGAGCACCTGCTTCACGATCTGCGACTGTACAAAAGCGCCAATGAGATCAAGATCATGGCCAAGGCGGGCCAGATCAGTGCCGAGGCCCATTGCCGGGCCATGAAGCGCGCCCGCAAGGGCGGCTTCGAGTACAACCTCGAGGCCGAACTGATCCACACGTTTATGGAGCATGGCGCACGGTCTACGGCCTATCCCTCCATCGTGGGCGGGGGCGCCAATGGCTGCATTCTGCATTACATCGAGAACAGTGCGCCACTGAAGGACGGCGATCTGGTACTGATCGATGCCGGTTGTGAATACCAGTGCTACGCTTCTGACATCACTCGCACCTTCCCGGTCAGTGGAAAGTTCAGCAATGAGCAGCGCGCTCTGTATGAGGTGGTTCTGGCAGCGCAGTACCGGGCTATTGAGGCGGTTTCGCCGGAAAATCACTGGAACCGGCCCCACGAGGCGGCGCTGGAAGTGTTGACCCAGGGCCTGATCGATCTGGGGCTGCTGTCCGGCACGGTGGAAGATGCCATTGCCAACGAAGCCTACAAACCCTTCTTCATGCACCGCACCGGCCACTGGCTGGGGCTGGATGTGCACGATGTGGGCGACTACAAGGTCGGTGATGCTTGGCGTCAACTGGAGCCCGGAATGGCCCTGACGGTTGAACCGGGGTTGTATATTGCGCCGGATAATACCGACGTGGATGAGAAGTGGCGCGGCATCGGCATCCGCATCGAAGACGATGTGGTGGTGACCAAAGACGGCTGTAGGGTCCTGACCGATGGGGTGCCGAAAACCATTGCCGAAATCGAAGCCCTGATGGCGGACTGACTCCCTGTGACCAAGCCCGATACCGATCTGATCATTGCCGGTGGTGGCCTCGCCGGAGCGACCCTGGCGCTGGCGCTGGCACGCATGGTGCCGTCGCTCCATGTGACGGTGGTCGAGGCGTTTCCGCTCTCACCCGATGCCCTGCCGGACAGCTACCAACCCAGCTATGACGCCCGCTCCACCGCGCTGGCCTGGGGCTCCCGATTGATCTTTGAAGAGCTGGGGCTCTGGAACCGGCTCGCCGAGCACGCCACGCCCATCGAACACATTCATGTTTCGGATCGCGGGCATTTCGGTGCCACACGTTTGCATGCTGCCGAGCATGGTCAGGCGGCGCTCGGGTACGTGGCTGACAATCGCTGGATGGGGCTGTGCCTGATGCGCGAGCTTCTGGAAACCAATGTGCAGTGGCGGGCACCGGCAGAAGTGACAGATATGACGCCTGTTCCCGGCGGCGTCCGGGTCCGGCTGTCGGAGAACGGTGAAGATGTCCCGGAACTGACAGCCCGCTGCCTGGTGGTCGCGGATGGCGGTCGCTCCGGGCTTCGGGAAAAACTCGGCTTCAGGCCTGATCGTCACAGCTATGGCCAGAACGCCCTGATCGCCAATGTCTCCACCAGTGACAGCCACGGATTCACTGCCTTTGAACGATTTACCGATGCCGGTCCCATGGCGCTTTTGCCCCATGGTTCTCCCGCCCGCGCCGGGCACCAGTCGGCTCTGGTCTGGACGTTGTCGGATGAAGCATTGCAGGAGGTTCTCGAACTTCCCGACCCCGAAAAATGTCGCTGGCTCCAGGACCGGTTTGGCTGGCGTCTGGGGCGGTTTACCCGAATTGGTACCTGCCACCATTACCCGCTGACCCTGACCACGGTGGACGAGCCTGTGCGCCCCGGGGTCGCGCTGGTGGGCAATGCCGCCCATGCCCTGCACCCGGTGGCCGGGCAAGGGTTCAACCTGGCGCTGCGAGGGCTGATGACACTGGTTGAACAGTTCCGGCTGGCGGAAGAGCAGGGCAGATCCATTGGCGATCTCGAGGTTCTCACGCGCTATCAGGCGCTCCATCGCCAGGATTGGCAGCAGACGGTGCGCTTCTCCGATTCGCTGGTGCGTTTGTTCGGGCACTCGATGCTGCCGGTAACCGCCGCCCGAGATGCCGGATTGGTGGGTCTTGATCTGTTGCCGGGCGCAAAACGCTGGTTTGCACGCAAGGCCATGGGCCTGGGCGGTCGCCGGGCGGTAATTGACCGGCCCGGAAACCTGAGCCGGGAGGTGTCAGGTCATGAATGAAGAGAAAACCTTCGATATTCTGGTAGCCGGCGGTGGCATGATCGGCTCCGCCCTGGCTCTCGGGCTCTCCCGTCAGGGCTGGCAGGTGGCGCTGGTGGAGGGCTCCGATCACGAAACACTTGTTCAGGCGCCGCAGCCGGCCACCAATGTTGCCGATTTCGAGCCTCGGGTCAGTGCCATTTCGGTGGCCAGCCAGCAGCTGTTGGAGCAACTCGGAGTCTGGTCCGAGGTGACCGCCGGTCGACACTGTCCTTATCAGACCATGACAGTCTGGGATGGGGATGGCACGGGGCGCATACAGTTCGAGGCCGCCGAGCTACAGGCGAGGGCCCTGGGGACCATTGTTGAGAACCGCAGCATCGTGCGGGCGCTGTTCGAGGCCCTTGAGCAAAGCCAGGTTGAGCTGATTGAGGGCGTAAGGATTACTGGCTGCAAACGGGCGTCTGAGGGTTACACCCTCGAGCTGGAGGATGACAGATCCCTGTCCGCCAAATTGCTGGTGGGCTGTGACGGGGCCAATTCCCGTCTGCGTCAGTGGGTGGGGTTGCCCACCCGCGAATGGGACTACGACCAGCAGGCCATTGTGTGCACGGTGCGAACCACCCAGAGCCACCGTTTCACCGCCTGGCAGCGGTTTTCAACCAGCGGGCCGCTGGCGTTTCTGCCCTTGCTGCCCGAATCCGGCGATGAGCATTTCTGTTCCATTGTCTGGTCCCAGGATACCGGGGAAGCCCGGCGTCTGATGGCCCTGGACGACACTGAATTTGCCTCTGAACTCGAACGGGCCATCGAGCGCGAGCTGGGATCGGTGGAAACCGTCTCCAGCCGGTTTGCCTTCCCGCTTCGCCAGCGCCACGCGAAAGACTACGTAGCTCCCGGCTTTGCCCTCGTTGGTGATGCGGCCCATACCATTCATCCGTTGGCGGGACAGGGAGCCAATCTGGGCTATGGTGATGTACGGGCGATGCTTGACGAGCTGTCTCGGGCGAAAAAAGCAGGCCTGAATCCAGCCAATGAGCTGGTCCTGGCGCGCTACCAGCGCCGCCGAAAAGGCGAAAATCTGGCCATGATGGCCGCCATGGAGGGCTTCAAGCAGCTGTTTGCCCGTGATGAGCTACCGGTTCGCTGGCTGCGCAATACCGGCCTGCGCTGGCTCAATCAGCTGGGCCCGGTGAAAAATCGAATTGCTGCCGAGGCCATGGGCCTCAACGGCTGAACAGAAAAGGAATTTTTCAATGGCAGGAAGCAGTCTCCTGGTTCTGATTGATGACATTGCCACCGTGTTGGACGATGTCGCCCTGATGACCAAAACCGCCACCAAGAAAACTGCGGGTGTTCTCGGTGACGACCTGGCCCTCAACGCCCAGCAGGTAACTGGCGTGAAACCCGCGCGGGAGTTACCCGTGGTCTGGGCTGTCGCCCGGGGGTCGATGATCAACAAGGCCATCCTGGTGCCGGCGGCCGTTGCGATCAGTTTTTTCATGCCCTGGCTGGTCACGCCATTACTGATGCTCGGCGGTGCCTTCCTGTGTTTCGAGGGTTTCGAGAAACTGGTGCACAAGTTTCTGCATCGGGAGGAGGATCAGAAGCGCAAAGGGGAGCTGCATGAGGCCCTGAAGAATCCGGAAGTGGATCTGCGGGCAATCGAGAAGGACAAGATCAAGGGTGCAATCCGCACCGATTTCATCCTGTCTGCGGAGATTATCGCCATCACCCTCGGAACGGTAACGACCCAGACCATCGGCATGCAGTTCATGGTGCTGGCGGTGGTTGCCATCATGATCACGGTCTTTGTCTACGGTCTGGTGGCGGGGATCGTGAAACTGGACGATGGCGGTCTCTACCTCAGCCAGCAAGAGAACCCGGTGCTTCAGCAATTGGGTTCAGGCATTCTCTGGCTGGCCCCCTATCTGATGAAGACACTCTCCATTCTGGGCACTCTGGCAATGTTTCTGGTGGGCGGTGGCATTCTTACCCACGGGCTGACTCCGGTATACGACGCCATTCATCATTTTGCCGAGGGTTTCAGCGGTGTCGCTGGTCTGCTCGTGCCAACGATAGCCAATGGTCTGTTCGGAGTGTTGGCTGGCGCGCTACTGGTGGCCCTTATCACCCCGCTGACCCGATGGTGGCAAGCGCGGAGCGCCTGAGCAATCCCGATATTAAAGGCAGGCGTCGAACAGCCGGCTGATCAGCACCGGTACCGCCGTTTCCACCCGCAGAATGCGGGGACCAAGGTGCACACTCTGGCAACCGGCTTCTTCCAGTTTGCCCACTTCGTAAGCCGTAAACCCCCCCTCTGGGCCAATACAGAGTACCGTCGGCTTGTTCAGGTGAACCGGACAGGGGGTGTTGGTGCCAGGGTGCGCCACCAGGGCCTGCTTGTTTGCCAATAGCGCTGGCAGCTCATCTTCCACAAAGGGTTTGAACAACTTGCGGATCTGCACCCGGGGCATCTGGGTATCTTTCGCCTGTTCCAGCCCGAGAGTGAGGTTCTCCCGGAGTTGCTCCTCTGACAACCATGGCGTTTGCCAGAAGCTTTTCTCCACCTTGTAACTGTTGATCAGCCAGAGGTCTTTCACCCCCAGCGCGGCGCAGGTTTGCAGGATGCGGCGGAACATTTTCGGCCGGGGCATGGCCAATACCAGGGTGAGCGGCAGTGGAGCAGGAGGGGGCTGGTTCAGCGTGACCTTGAGTTCCGCCTCGCTGTCGGTCAGTCGGACGACCTCACCGGTTCCCATTGGGCCGCCCGCCCGGCCCACCGGCACCGTATCGCCTTCAACGATTTTTACAACGGACTGCAGGTGGGTCAGACGTCGGCCACGCAAGACGGCCCGGTCCGGCGCTACAAAATCCTCGTCAAACAGTAACGCCAGATTCATCCGCCGGTAGGCTCATCGCTGTCCGGGTCTGCCACTTCCCGTTTTGCCAGCCGCCCGAACAGGATGCCGATCTCGAACAGGATCCACATGGGTACGGCCAGAAGGGTCTGGGAGATGATGTCAGGCGGGGTCAGCAGCATGCCGATGATAAAGCAGCCCACCACCACATAGGGGCGTTTGGCCGCCAGATCCGCCGGGGTAGTGGCACCGGTCAGAATCAACAGAACGGTGGCGATCGGAATCTCAAAGGCGACACCGAACGCAAAGAACATCTTGAGCACGAAATTGAGGTAGCTGGTGATGTCCGGTAATTCGACGATGCCTTCCGGCCCTATGGCGGTGAAGAACCCGAACACCAGCGGGAAAACCACATAATAGGCAAACGCCGCGCCCGCATAGAACAGGATCACCGAGGTAAACAGCAGCGGAAAAGCCAGCCGTTTTTCATGGGCGTACAGGCCCGGCGCAATAAAGCTCCAGAGCTGGTAGAGAATGATCGGGATGGCGGCGAACACCGCCAGCACCAGGGCCAGCTTCAGTGGTGCGAAGAAGGGCGAGGTCACGTCGGTGGCGATCATGGTCTGGCCAACGGGCAGCAGGGAGCGGATGGGCTCTGATAGAAACAGGTACAGCTCGTTGGCAAACGGATAGATGGCAGCGAAGCAGACCAGCACCGCAAGAACCATCTTCAGAAGGCGATTACGCAGTTCGAGCAGATGCTCGATCAGTGGCATTTCCTGCTGTTCCGGAGGCAGCTGGTTGCCGTCGGGTTTTGCATTCATGAACGATTATCCGGCGGACTTTGCGGGGGTTCGCTTTTTGGTTGTTCGTTTCCGGCAGAGCCGGAAGCTGGCGTCTGCGGGGCATCACTGGCAACAGACTGATCCTGTGCCGGAGCCCCGGAGGCCTCTGTCTGGCCGGACACACGTCGTGTCGCCGGTGCTGGCCGTGGCTTCTGGGTCTCGTTCTCGGGCAGGATCATATGCTCGTATTTTTTAGCCTCGTCCAGGGCGCCACGCACCGTTTTCTGCACGTCGTCCAGGCCAACATCCCCAGCCTTGCGAAGCTCCTCGCGGAGCTCATCGGCTTTCAGTTGCCGGTCCAGTTCCGAGGTGAACTGGCTGACCATGCGCCGCGCGCCACCCACCCAGCGGCCCGCAGCGCGGGCAGCCGTGGGCAGGCGCTCGGGGCCGAGCACCAACAGCGCGATGACGCCGCAGATCAGCAGCTCAAGAAAGCCGATATCGAACATTCAGCCTGGTCTCAGCTGTGGGACTTGTCCCGGGGCTTGTCTTCGGCCGCGGCCTGTTGTTGCGGCTGCTCGTTTTCCTTGCCTTCCAGGGATTCCTGGTTCTCGGCCTTGGAGTCCTCATCGTTCATGGACTTCTTGAAGCCGCGAATGGCACCACCGAGATCGCTGCCGATGTTGCGCAGTTTCTTGGTTCCGAACAACAGAATGACAATGCCGAGTACGATAAGTAATTGCCAGATGCTGATACCCATTACGGGGTCCTCGTTTTAATGTTTCTGTTCAATGACATTGTACGTTACCAGAACGGCTACGCGGAAACCCCTTTAGAGGTACTACCGCTTACCTGTCCCGTGACGCTTTTTCTTCCAGGCCTGACAGGTCGAACCGACTGGCCAGCTCATCCAGGATGTCTTTCGGGCCGAGACCCAGTCTCGACAGCATCACCATGCTGTGAAACCAGAGGTCAGCGGTTTCGTATACCACGTCCCGGGTTTCACCGGAGTGTTCTGCGTCCTTGGCGGCCAGCAGGGTCTCCGTGCACTCTTCCCCCACCTTTTCCAGGATCTTGTTCAGGCCCTTGGCGTGGAGGCTGGCTACGTAGGAGGTTTCCGGGTCTGCTTCTTTCCTGGCTTCCAGAACCCTCGCCAGGTTTTCCAGTACATCGCTCACTGTCCGTACTCCTCAGTTGCTGCCGTAAATAGAGCCTGGATCCTTGATCACCGGGTCAACGCTGAGCCACTGACCGTCTTTCAGGGTCCGGTAGAAGCAGCTGCGTCTGCCAGTATGGCAGGCGATGCCGCCTTTTTGTTCCACTTTCAGCAGGATGACGTCCTCGTCGCAGTCCAGTCGAATGTCCCGAATAACCTGTTGGTGCCCCGAGGTTTCCCCCTTGCGCCAGAGCTTGCCCCGGGATCGCGACCAGTAAACAGCCTGGCCTTCTTCAGCGGTCAGCCTGAGCGACTCGCGGTTCATCCAGGCCATCATCAGGATGTCGCCGGTGTCAGCGTCCTGGGCGATGGCTGGCACCAGGCCATCCTCTGTCCAGCGAATGGTTTCCAGCCAGTCAGGGTTCTCGACGTTATCCGAGCTATTTTGCATTTTTGTGAATCCTGAAATCTTGATCGGTTATCGGCTGCCCCGGAGCATGATTCCGCCAGCGATGGCAAACAGGGCCCAGCTCCATCCTGGCACGCTTTCAAGCCACTGCCGGCCTTCGGGCTGGGTGCCCAGAATACCCGCTGCAATAAGAAGCGCCGCCAGGGTGGCACGTCGCCAGCGCCGCTCGGTGCGGACCTGCTGCTCGCGGAGCAACTCCAGTGTAGCCCGGTTCTGGGGCTCGGTGGGGCCGGCCTGCCGCAGTTGCAGGAGGGCATCGTGCACCAGTTGAGGCATTTCCGGCGACTGTTCCAGCCAGGACGGGAGGTGCGACTGCAGCGACTTGATCAGCCCGGAGGGACCAATCCGCTTGCGCATCCAGGTTTCAAGGTAGGGTTGCGCGGTACTCCACAAGTCCAGATCCGGATAGAGCTGTCGACCCAGGCCCTCCACGTTCAGCAGGGTTTTCTGCAGCAAAACAAGCTGGGGTTGCACTTCCATGTTGAATCGCCTGGCCGTCTGGAACAGGCGCAACAGGAAATGGCCGAACGAGATGTCCTTCAGGGGCTTCTCAAAAATGGGCTCGCACACTGTACGAATGGCCGCCTCAAACTGGTTCACCGGGGTATCCGGTGGCACCCAGCCTGACTGGATATGCAGCTGCGCAACCTGCCGGTAATCCCGGCGGAAAAACGCCAGAAGGTTGCGGGCCAGATAGCTCTGGTCATCCGGTGCCAGGGTCCCGACAATGCCGAAATCGATGGCGATATAACGCGGATCGGCAGGATTGGAGGTGTCCACGAAAATATTGCCGGGGTGCATGTCGGCGTGAAAGAAGCTGTCACGGAAGACCTGGGTAAAGAAAATCTCCACGCCTTTTTCGGCCAGTACCTTCATATCGACACCGGCGGCTTTCAGGGCGGCGGTATCTGCAATGGGGATGCCGTGAATCCGCTCCATCACCAGCACCGATTTACGGGTATAGTCCCAGTCGATAAAAGGGATATAGATCAGCGAGGAGTTTTCGAAATTCCTGCGCAGCTGGCTGGCGTTGGCGGCTTCGCGCTGAAGGTCCAGCTCATCGTGAATGGTGGAATCATAGTCGGCCACCACTTCCACCGGGTGCAGGCGTTTGCCCTCGGACCAGTACTTTTCCAGAAGGCCGGCCATCAGGTACATCAGGGCCAGGTCCTGGCGGATGACCCTCTCAATGCCGGGGCGCAGTACTTTCACCACCACTTTCTGACCGTTGGGCAGAGTGGCAGCGTGCACCTGGGCAACCGATGCCGAGGCAAGCGGGTCCGGACTGAATTCGGCAAACAGGTCCGAGACCGGGGCGCCGAGGGAGGTTTCGATAATGCCCCGGGCCTCATCACTCGGGAACGGAGGTACCCGGTCCTGAAGGTTTTTCAGGGATTCGGCCATGTCGTCGGGCAGCAGATCCCGGCGGGTGGAGAGAATCTGGCCGAACTTCACGAATACCGGGCCCAACTCTTCCAGTGCCAGCCGCAGGCGGTCGCCCCGGTCGAGTTTGGGTTTGGGGAACAGGTGCCAGGGCGCCAGCAGGAAAAACACCTTCAGGGGCGCAGGCAGTTCGGCGATTGGCAGGAACGTGTCCAACCGATAGCGGCAGAATACCCAGGCGATTCGAAACAGGCGTTGCAGGCGGGTCACGGGTTCTCCGGTTCGTCAGTCTTGCCGCGGTTTTCAACCAGGTTCAGCCGGGCTTCCAGTCTTTCGGTGCGCAGGCTCAGTTCGTCGATGTCATCGAATGTGGCTTCCAGTTCCCGTCGCCCGGGCAGGGCACGACTTTCTTCGTGCACGTACTCCTCGATATTGGCGTTCATGGACTGAAAGGCCTGACGGCTCCACCGGATGGCGCCGCGGATTCGTTGCCCCAGAAAGTGCGCTGGCACATCGCCGATATGCCGGGCCATGGCGGCTTCCCAGTCCGGGTCAAGCTGGTTCAGGGCGCGCTGCAGTTGGTGGGCCAGCGCTGTATCGCCCGTCACTTCCAGGCGGCCATCGGCAAAGACCCGGTCATCACCGGTCGCCAGCGCGGCAAAGGCGATGGGTTTGCCGGTAATCTCAAGGGCCGGCTGGTCGGCCGGTTGGCTGCCCACCCGAACGCGGTCTCCGGCGCGGTCCAGGGTGTAGGTCAGGGGAACCGGATCGGTGATATTGAACTGCACCGGGCCCGCCAGTGCTTCCATCAGGGCATGATGCCCCGCCGGATCCAGTTCCAGCGCCCGGTTGAGGGCACTTTCCAGGATCGCGGAGACAGCGGAAAGCAGGGTGGGGCCGGGAAACATCAGGGCTTGATTCCCACATGCAGGGCGACAATGCCGCCGGTCATGTTGTAGTACTTGCAGTTCACCAGGCCCGCATTCTCCATCATGCCCTTGAGGGTGTCCTGGTCGGGATGCATGCGGATGGATTCGGCCAGGTACTTGTAGCTTTCACTATCGCCAGCAATAAGCTGGCCCATCAATGGCAGAGCGGAAAACGAGTAAGTATCGTAGGCTTTGCTCAGCAATGGATTGGTCGGTTTGGAGAATTCCAGGATCATCAGTTTGCCACCGGGCTTGAGGACCCGGGTCATGTCGCGCAGGGCCTGGTCCTTGTCGGTGACATTGCGCAGACCAAAGGCGATGGAGACCGCATTGAAGTTGTTGTCCGGGAACGGCAGGTGCTCGGCGTCCGCCTGCACATACTCAATATTGCCGGCGTAGCCACGATCGGTCAGTCGGCTGCGTCCCACCTGGAGCATGGAGGCATTGATGTCGGCCAGCACCACCTTGCCGGATGGCCCCACCAGATCGGAGAACTTCATGGTGAGGTCGCCGGTGCCGCCGGCAATATCCAGCACCTGGTGGCCGGGCCTTACCCCGGACAGCTCAATAGTAAAGCGTTTCCAGAGCCGGTGGATCCCCATGGACATCAGGTCGTTCATGAGGTCGTATTTGCCCGCCACACTGTGGAATACCTCGGCCACCTGGCTCGCCTTCTGGCTTTTCGGCACATTGCGGAACCCAAAATGGGTGACGTCATCCTGGCCGTTATTGCCAGTGGCCTGGTTGGCTGGCGTTTGCTGCTCGCTCATGAAAGATGTCCTGTCAGAATGTCGGGTAGGGATGAGCCATTACTGGCTCATCCCCCCTCAGAACCGTACGTGCGAGTTTCCCCGCATACGGCTCAAGCCTATTGAAGTCAGAGATTCATCTGACCGGCGTACTTTTCTTTAATGGAACGCATTCTAATGCCGCTCCACTTCAGAGTCACCTTTACACCGCCCCGGCTGTGGACCTGGGCATGGCAATTGGGGTGCAGGAGTACCCGGTTCTGTAAGGTATCTGGTCCGCCGTCCACACGTCGAATGACGTGATGGTCGTGCCAACCAGTCTCCTTTGTCACCGGGTGACCGCAAAGTGCACAGACTCCTTTTTGCCTGATGTACAGGCTCCTGATCTGTTTGCGGAAACGCAGTTTATGCTGCTGCCGCTGCACTCTGAGAGTTTCCCACTTTAGTTCATGCTCCGCGTCGTAGGGCTGATAATCAACCGGCAGACGTTTATGGCGCACTATGGGCGTTCCGGGAAGGTGATATAGCTCCCGGTAGGCCCGTTCCCCTTTGCGGTTCGTGTAAGGGTGCGCGAACACCCGCGTCCGCCCGCCTATGTGATGGAAGTATTTCTTCCTGATCCAATTAGCGGACTTCTTTGGATGCCTGCGCTTTGCCCACCTCCAGAGTCGCCAGAAAATAAGATTCTCCAGCTTACTGAAGGTTTTCTTAGCCACCACTGGGGAATGGTAATTTGCCCATCCCCGCAGTATCGGGTTCAGTTGTGCGATTAGAGCCTCTTGCGTCAGCGCGCCGCTACCTTTTATGACCTCGCTCACTCGTTGGTAAAACGCTTGCGCGTTTTTCTTAGAGGGCTTGATCAGTAGCTTTGGCTTCCGATAAGGCGATTTCGGCACATACTTTCTGAAATTCCAGCCCAGAAAGTCGAACCCATCGACGATGTGAGTCAGGTGCGTTTTTGCCCGGGAAAGTTCGACTCCGCGCTCAGCGAGGAATCGTTCTATCCACGGTCTGACAACTTCCTCCAGCAGTACTTTGGACTCTGCTAGTACCACGAAATCATCCGCGAACCTAATCACTTGTATGCGCGTCTTTCGGGCCTTGGTTTTGCCCAACAACTCCGCCAAGTAGCGTTTTAGTTGGACCTCCAGACCGTTTAAGGTGGCATTTGCCAAGCAGGGCGAGATAATTCCACCCTGTGGTGTTCCCGCTGTGGTAGCCGAGTACTGTTGCCGGTCAATCACCCCGGCTTTCAACCACTTTCTCAGCATCATCTTGTCCATACAGACGTTACGACTCAGCCAGTCATGGTTGATATTGTCAAAGAAGCCCTTGATGTCTGCTTCCAGGATCCACTGAGCCCCGGTTTGTGGGGCAAGTAGGTGGAAGAGCTCTGTCATCGCATCGGCCGTCGAACGATCGGGGCGAAACCCATAGGATTTCGGATCGCTCGTCGTTTCAACAACGGGCTCAAGGGCCAGGAGATGCAGCGCCTGCATAGCACGGTCCAGCATAACTGGTATGCCAAGCGGGCGTTTCTCATTCCTGCCCGGCTTCGGTATCCATACCCGCTTTAGGGGTTTGGGCCGGTAGCCGCGCGTCTCTGACAACGTTTTTACAGCACACGCCTTGGCATTGGGCGTGCCCCAGGTGATACCGTCGACCCCGGGCGTCTTCTTGCCCTGGTTCTCGGTCACTCGTTTGACGGCTAGACATCGACCGTTGAACGAGCTGACTAATAGCCGTTGGAGGCGTTTAACCCTCCGCCAGTCTTCGTCCTTTGTCGCCTGCGCGATTCTCAACTGCGTTTTTCGAACAGCGGTTTCCACCTTGGCCCAAGGAATGCTCTGCCACGATGTAGCCCCGCTGCCGGAAGACGCAGACTTTTCTGGGTAGACCAGATCCGTATTCATACTGTCCTCCTAGAGGGAGTTAATGGGTCCTCCGGAGGCAGCCGTCCCCCGAGGGGGCTGACTACCCCCTCGGGATGGTTTTTTTCACTCCTCGCCGAAATCGGCAAGTGTTGTCACGCCAATAGACCAAACGCACGTGGGCCATGGTTTCCCATGACGGCATGTTTCAGCCGCTATGCCAGCGATTACAGCCGACCGTTTGCTTCTTGCGCTTTCCTACTCCTCACTCTGATCAGCGTTGCTTGCGCTTCGCCTGCCCAGAGTTGGGCCAGAGGTCAGGGTTTACACGTTCCCTGCCTGCCACCTTATTCACCCTTTAGGTTCCATCTATCCACCGGCGGTTGTTCGGTACCGCATCATTAGTTCAGACAATGATGACCAACCGCGTTGCCGATTTTGGCTGAGGCCGATAATCGCCGTAGGCCCGTCAATACTGACGATGGTTCGAGCGATGATTCACTTGTGTTAACCATGGGATGAAGTCACTAGTCACACCGGCTCCGTGCGATTCGGAGTCGATATCCATCTCGTCGCCGAGGCGAACAATCCCGAAGGAGTGCGACATTGTCGGACGGGCTTCACACCATCGGGTTGGCCCCGATCGCATGCCGTCTTAGTGAACTCGCAGGTACATGCGAGGATCCGATACCTATCGTCAGAGGGACGGTAGGCCGGACATTGGCAGGCAGAGCTTTCGCTCCGCGTGTTGGATACCAAGCACTCAAGTCTCGCGACTTTAGAGACATTGCACTCAGTAACCCGTGTGGAGAACCACGAAACCCAGGAGGGTCGTGTTTCCCCTCAGGGTTTGTGCTCTGTAACAACTCTTTACAAAAAGTTGTTCTGCAGCTTGAAGAAAACACCCAAAATCGATCAATTTTTGATCAAAATTCTGTGGCTTTCTCTCTGATCGGATGAACCGATAGTTTTTCTGAGCTATACGCCCAGTATAGCTCTACAGCTATGCTTGATGTGCTGGTTTGGAGCTATTTCATTGAAATATCATGAAATAACTGTGATTCCAAGGTCAGCTACCTCCAGCCACACGACACGATTCGTGTCGCACCTGAACCCCGTATTCTAACCGCTGACGGGGTTGCTACAAGGGTGGCGGTGAGTTAAATAGCGCCCTAAACTGTAAATTCGTCCAAATCCGGGAGAAATCATTTTCATGTCCGTTATTGATGTACACCGCCCGCACACCCTGGATAAAGAACATGCCAGAGAGGCAGCCGAAACCCTGGCCAAAGATCTCTCCAGCCAGTTCGACGTGCATTACCAGTGGGAAGGCGACCACCTGAAATTCAAGCGCAGCGGCGTCAAGGGACACCTGAACATTACCCCGACGGATCTGCACATTCATCTGGAACTGGGCATGATGTTACGGCCCTTCAAATCCCGGATCGAGCAGGAAATCCACTCCCAGCTGGACCAGATCATCAAGGCCTGAGCCATCCGTTCCCGTTGACTCAGAGGTTGTCAGGCAGGCTGAACGGGTCCGGGTGATGGTTGAGGATGTTGCGCATCACCTGCTGTTCCCGGGACACCAGCCGATCGATCAGTAACTCCACATTGTCCATCTTCCGGAAGGCGGAATAGCCCCGGTGCAGGAAGCTGTGCAGATCCGTAAGGTCGGCCATTTCCGCCGGGCCCCGGGTCATCGATAGCAGCCAGCCCAGAGTGCGGTTGCGGACATAGCGATCTAGCTGCTGGCCGACGTCAGCTACCAGGGAAATCTGCTTTTCCCGCTGATCCAGCAACCTGCTCTCGCGGTAGACGGCGCAGTAGTCCTGAGTGGTCAGGGACTGGGCGGCTACGCCCTGCTGGTTCAGCAACTCGGCAAGCTCAAGGTCCAGCCGCTGGGTGATCAGGTTCAGCTCCACCAGCCCGGCAAACGTGTCCAGCAGATTATCCGGCAACCATTTCACCATCTTGGGAAAAACGCGATCGATATTGTCATCCCGGTGGGTCATTCCGGCGGGTGCGTAAAGATCGGTCAGCAGGAACTCCAGGCCGTGATGGTAGCCGGGGTGGTGGTACAGGTCTTCGTGGGTTGTCTTCAGCCGCCTCGCCTGCCAGTCAGCAACGTGGCAAGCAGTCTCGAGCAGTGGATGCTCGGCTTTCAAGTGCCGGAAATCATGGTAGTCCAGCAGCAGTTGTTGCAGCCGGCGAGCGCTTTCGGTACGGGTTTCGGTAGCGACGAGGCGCTCACGGTACATGGGCGAGGGCTCCACTAAACCTGAAGAAAGGGGCGTAGTTTAGCGGAGCTGCGACGGTCTTGCAGCAAGGCACTACCGGGGAAACTAACCCTGTGCAGCGGCTGGCAGCGACTCGAAACCCGGGACCCATTCCTTGCTGTCCAGGGTAATAAAGTGGCTCGGCGCCTCGGTTTCCACGATTCTCATGGTGGTCGGGCTCTGGCGGGCACTGGCCAGCATGGAGGAGCGATCGAGAATGCGGTCCACCGCAGGAATCAGGAAGGTGCCGTGACGTACATGGCCGTACACGCTGGTGTCTGTCCGTGCCATCCAGTCCATGATGTTCTCGATGTTGCGGACAATGGTCAGATGATCCTTGGTGGCGGAGAATAGTTTGCTGAGCAACTGCTTCTTGCGCGGGTTCATCTTGCCAAAGAAGGTCTGGCCGTAGGCCGACGAAGGTGCGCTGTTAATCAGGCGGATCAGCCAGGGCCACATGCCATGGCTTACCGGTTCGAGAATGGTGGTCACCAGCGCCGACAGCCTGCCGTCGGGGAGTACGGGCGCTTCCAGTACCACTTCGACATCGTCATAAAGCTCCGGCCATTGCTTGATGGCCTCGAGGATCACCGCTCCACCACGGGAGTGACCGTGTACCCGAATGTTGTCAGTGGTGGGTAAGCTTGAAAGCGCCTGGTTGAGAATGCAGGCATCGTATTCGATGGTGCCTTCCAGCTGCTTGATCGGCACTTCCCACTCCGGGGTTTTCGGCGTCACGCCGTTTACCGGTATATGGTAATTGCTGCAGGTGAGCAGAATCAGTTCCGTGGAGGGTGCTTCATAGGCCTGAGTGAAGTAGCAGTGGTTTTCCAGAAAGCCGTGCACGCCGATCACGGTTTGTTCGGCCTTGCCGCTGTGGTTGCGAACGGACACAGCGCCCTTGCCAACGCGATACACCCGCCCGGAGAACATTTCCGAGTAGGCGCTCTCGATCGGTTTTATCAGCTTGCGAACATGGCTCGCTTTCATAACTGCTCTCCCTTCCAGCACGGCAATGGCCTGTTATTGGAATTAGGGTGTGCTGGTAAGCCTTTTGTACCCCGATCAACTCTCTTTGTTACTGGCTCTGAGCGCAGAGTTTTTGATGTCTCAGGGCCAATCGATCACGGATCGGTAGCGTGTAATAACCATTGCACCAAGGCTTATAACCAGTATAGGACTGAACAGTTACTCACGTGTAATTTTTTGTAACAGCGTGCGCTGGTGCCGCATATGGAGCCGGGAGGGCTTGTCTGGCACAATGCGGAGTTCGGTTTTTACTTACCTTCACCACTTTTCCAGGGACGTTCGGGTTTGAGTCACGAACAATCGCATCTCCTGCTACCTGCGGATTCGGCCTGGCTGGCCCTGGAGCGCCCGGAAAACCCCATGACCATCACCGTGATGCTTCGGGTTGATGGTCTTACCGCGCCCCGTTTCCGGGAATTCCTCCATGTGTACTGGATGGCCTGGGAGCGTTTCCGGTACATGCCGGTCAAGCGCTCGCCCGCCTGGTGGTGGGAACCAGACCCGATGTTTGATGTTCGACACCATCTTGATGTGGTGGTAGATCGTTTCACTCCGGCAAGCCTGCAGGAGTGGGTGTCGATGCGGCTGAACCAACCTCTGCCCATGTATCGTCCGCGATGGAAATTCTGGTTGGCGCCCAATGCCGACGGTGGGGCGGTGCTCCTGTTGCGTATTCATCACTGTTACGCCGATGGCCTGTCCTTGCTGGGCATTTTTGATCGCCTGTGCCCGCCGTCTCCCCAGCAGCACCCGGCCCTGTACGGCGCACCCGAGACCGCGGAGTTGTCACGCTGGACGGCGGCGGCAAATGTCTGGCTCGGGCAGCTGATGGCCTCCGGAGAGTCCGCAGAAGAGGTCCATGACGTTGCCGGAGTCGACGAATCCGATGGCAACCAGTGGCAGGATGCTGGCCGGCTGGTGGAGCGGGTTGCCCAGAAAAGTCTCAAGCTGGTTCATGAGTTTTCGGAATTCCTGGTGGAGCCGGAAGATTCAGATACTGACCTCCGGCGGCCACTGCTGGGTCGGCGGCACTGTCGCTGGTCTGAACCTGTGCCTCTGGAGCGCTTCCGGAACATTGCCCGAATCACCAACGTGACCATCAACGATGTGTTGCTGAGCTGTGTGGCAGCGGCTGTGCGAACCCGCCTGGGCATTGATGGCGAGGATCTGGACGAAGCGGTGCTGCACGCCGCCGTGCCGGTTGATATTCGTAGTCGTTTGCCCAGCGAGCTAAAGCCGGCTCCCGGCGCCCTGGGCAACTATTTCGGCACCGTGTTCGTGCCCCTGCCGGTGGATGGCGAAAGCCCGCTGGAACGCCTTTACCGCATCAAGCATGAAACCCGTCGCCTGAAGAAAAGCTGGCAGCCCGGCATTGCCTGGGGCTTGGCGGCCAGTGCCACCATTGTGCCGGAGCCCTGGCGGGAACCATTGGCCGAAGTGTTCTATCGCAAGGCCAGTGCCGTGGTGTCCAACGTGCCCGGCACCCCGGAGCCCCGATACATTGCCGGTTGCCGGATAAACGAACAGATGTTCTGGGTGCCCCAGGCCGGGGACATCGGTTTGGGCATCAGCATTGTCAGCTACGCCGGCCAGGTGCAGTTTGGCGTGGTTGCCGATGAGGCCGTAATGGCTGATCCGGAAGACTTCCTCAACGACTGCCTGCAGGAACTGGCCCAGTTTCCCGGCGACTAATCCACCGGGTCGTACTCCCAAAGTTTCAATTCAAGTGCCTCCCAAATGAGCAGAAAACCTGCTCCCTGGAAGCATTTTCCCCCTTCCCCGCATCACCGACCATGGAATTCAGGCGACAGACCGCGCCTGGAGTGTCCGGATAACCCGGGCCTCCGATCCCAGATTTCCAAAAACAACCGGGGGAACTATGAAAAACAATAACGTCAGAAAGTCAGGCTTAGCCATTGCCATGGCAGCAGCCATGGGGGCCAGCACCGGAGCCAGCGCCGCTGTTGAGCTGTATAACCAGGACGGCACAAGCTTTTCCGTGGATGGCTACTTCAATGCCTTCTACGTAAACCGTGACGACAAGCAGAACGACGTTCGCGATTCCCGCATCAAGATGGGCTTCCTGCCGAACACCATCGGCTTCAATTTCAGCAAGGACATGGGTGATCTGACCCTGGGTGGACGGTCCTCGTTCTGGACCACCATCAATGACAGTCTTGATTCACCCACAGACACCGCCATCGACGTGCGTCAGTTCTACGCCACGGTAGACGGCGATTTTGGTCAGGTGTTGATTGGTAAGGACTTTGGCCTGTACGCCCGATCCAATATTTTCCTGGACGAGATCCTGATGGGCTTTGGTTCTCCGGGTGTTGCCGGCGGTGTTTCCTTTGGCAATATCCGCGCGGGCTACCCTTATCCGACACCCTCAGCCCAGATTACCTACCGCTCGCCTGATATGAGTGGCCTCAAAATCGCGGCCGGCGTGCTGGATCCCGCTGACACGGTAACCGGCGCCAACGATGAAAACTCAGCGCCCCGCTTCGAGTCCGAGGTAACCTATAACGCCAACCTGAACGACGTGGCCCTGACCGGCTGGGTGAACGGCCGTTATCAGTCTGCCGAGAACGGCACCACCACCGTCGACAGCACGGGCCTTGGCTACGGCATCAAGGCATCGGTCGCTGGACTGACTCTGGCCGCTTCCGGTTTTACCTCCAAGGGTGATAACCCGGTTCTGATCGGCAATGGCCCGGTGACGGAGGACGATGCAGACGGCTTCCTGGTTCAGGGCTCCTATGCCTTCGGTGCCAATCGTGTGGTGCTTTCCTACGGTGAAACCGATGCGGAAATCCTGAATCTGGAAACCGAGAGCACAACGCTCGGGTTCTTCCATGATGTAAACAGCAACTTCAAGCTGGTTGCCGAGTACAACATGTACGAAGACAACAACCGCACCACCGGTGCAACCACCACTGAGGCGGACACCATCGCCCTTGGCGCCATCGTGATGTTCTGAGCACTGCCCGGCGTTGCGGGTGGCAGGAGTCCCCTCGCAGCGCCGGTTTGTCTAAGACTAAAGTGCCGGTTTGCCTGAATGGGAACCGGCAGCGCCACCAGGCATTGATTCAGGAGGTAGTTTAATCAATGGCTTACGATCATTTTGGCGCGCCTATTAAAAGCACTGAAGTCGCATTGGCTGCGTTTACGGATGCCGTAGAATCGGTGAAAAGTCATCCGTTTTCGGGAACTGCGTTTATGAAGCCAGCGACGACCCTGCCTGCGGTCCGGGTAGCGAGCTCCAGTGTTCGCGATCCGATGTTGGCCGCCACCAATCTCGCCAGCCAGCTCAGCCACGAGCATCTTGGCTGCGTGCTGTTCTTCTGTTCTGCGGAATACGACCTGGGCCGGCTCGGCAGTGCCCTTGAGCACAGCTTCCAGGGCGTGCGGGTTTGCGGATGTACGTCCGCCGGCGAGATCACGCCGGAGGGTTACGGACGTGGATGCATCACCGCCATCGGCTTTGACAGTCGCTATTTTGCCATCGATTGCGCGCTGATCCGGGAGCTGGACCGATTCACCCTTCAGGATGCCCAGGGCGTGATTGACGGCTTGCTGTCTACCTGCCGCGATGCCCGGCTGGCGCCCGTCAAGGGTAATACCTTTGCCATTACACTCCTGGACGGCCTGTCGAGCCGTGAGGAGCTGGTACTGGCAACGCTCAACTCGGCCCTTGGCACCATTCCCCAGTTTGGCGGTTCTGCCGGCGATGACGAACGTCTGGCCAATACCCATGTTTTTTATGATGGCCAGTTCCATACCGGAGCCGCCACGGTGTTGCTGGTAAACACACCGCTGGATTTCCGGGTGTTCTCCACCCACCACATGGTGGAGCGCAGCGAGAAGCTGGTAGTCACCAGCGCCTGCGCTGAAAGCCGCACGGTATACGAGCTCAATGCCGAGCCGGCAGCGGATGCGTATGCCCGGGCCGTTGGCGTGGATGTCGAGGCTCTGGATCGCAAGGTCTTCGCGCTGCGGCCCATGGGAGTGAAAATCGGTGGCCATTATTTTGTCCGCTCGGTACAGCGGGTGAACCCGGACAAGAGTCTGACTTTCTATTGCGCCGTGGAAACCGGAATCGTGATGACAGCCATGGAGCCGGAGTCCCTGCTGGACAGTGTTCGTACCCAGATAGAAGCCGCAGAACGGGTTGTGGGGCCACCTCTGGTGACCATCGGCTGCGATTGTTTCCTGCGCAGGCTGGAGGCTGAACTGACCGGCGAGGTGGAAGCGGTCTCGCAGTTCCTCCGCCACCACAATGTGATTGGCTTTAACACATACGGCGAGCAGTTCGACGGTATGCACATCAACCAGACGTTTACGGGGGTGGTCATTGGCCAGCCTGATGTCCGTTCCGGACAAGATTGAAGCGCCCGTTGAAGACGAGCGGGACCGGCGAATCGCCGAGCTAGAGGCCGAGAACGAGCGCCTCAAGCGGATTCGCGATGCCCTGATTGTTCGGGTGGAGTCTGGCGCTGCCCACAAGCCAGAGCCTTATGCCGCCTTCGAGCACTCGGTGGTGCTGGCGGAGCAGGTGCGTGAGCGCACCGAGGCCCTGAATCTGGCCATGGAGGAGCTCAAGGGCAGCAACAAAGCCCTGAACCGGGCCAGGGAAGAGGCGGAGACCACCCGCCAGCGACTGAACGATGCCATTGAGAGCATTGCCGATGGGTTCGTGCTGTTCGATAACTGGCACTGCCTGATCCAGAGCAACAGCCGCTTCCGGAGCTACTGGCGCCATGCCGGTGTTGAACCGCCGGGCCAGGGTACCCGGATTTCAGAGGTGAAGCGCCGGGCGGTGGCCTGCGGTCTTGTGCTTGAAGAACACAGCCATCCGGATTCGGAAGGCGTGGTGTTTCTGCTGACCAACGGTCGCTGGGTTCAGGTGACCGAGAGACCAACCCGGGAAGGCGGGTTGGTCGTGCTCTACTCCGACATCACCGATGTGAAGAACAGTGAAATGGCCCGGCGGATCAAGGCCCTGGAAGAGAGCGAGCGGTGGATCCGGGTGGTGACTGACCACGTTCCGGCGCTGATTGCCTACATCGGGGCCGACATGACCATTCAGTTCTGCAACAAGGTCTATGCCTCCTGGTACGGACGTAAAGGCGAGTCGCCACTGGGCAAACGCCTCAACGAGGTGCATTCGCCCGAATTCTATCAGCGCCTGCTTCCCCAGATTCTTGATGTCATGGACGGCCACAACGTCACCTTCGAATTCGAGGAGACCGGGGAGCAGGGTGAGGTGCGCCACATGCTGCGCTCCTACGTCCCGAACTTTGATGAGCAGGGCGATATCATCGGTTTCTTCGTGCTGATCCGCGACATCACCGACCGCCGCAAGACTGCTTTGGCGCTGGAACAGGCCTATGACAATCTGGAACGCCGGGTGAAGGAACGCACCGCAGCCCTGACCGGCCTGAACAACCAGCTGCGCCAGGAAATCACCGAGCGGGCGGCGGTAGAGGCCCGGCTTCGGGATGCCAAGCTGGAGGCGGAAAGGGCCAATCTTTCGAAAACAAAGTTCCTGGCTGCCGTCAGCCACGACTTGCTGCAGCCTCTGAATGCCGCAAGGTTATTCACCAGTGCGCTGCTGGAGCAGTCGTTCGGGCCCAAGGCTGAAGGCCTGGTTCGGTCGGTCAGCACCTCTCTGGATGACGTCGAGAACCTGCTGGGCACCCTGGTGGATATTTCCAAGCTCGATGCCGGCGTGATCAAACCGGACGTCACCGCCTTTGACCTGCGGGATCTGCTCAACAACATCGCCCGGGAATTCCGGCAGATGGCCATGGCCGAGGGGCTGCAACTGGACTTTGTTTCCAGCTCCGCGATTGTGGAGTCAGACTCCCAATTGCTGGCCCGGATCCTCCGGAACTTCCTGACCAACGCCATTCGCTATACCGGCAACGGCAGAGTTCTGCTCGGCGTTCGTCGACAAAAGGACCATGTGCTGTTGCAGGTGTGGGATACCGGCCCGGGTATTCCCGAAGACAAACTCACCGAGATCTTCCAGGAATTCAAGCGTATTCGCCCCGCCGGCTCACAGCCTGACAAAGGCCTGGGACTTGGCCTGGCCATCGTGGACAAGATATCCCGCATGCTTGGACACGAGGTGACGGTGAATTCCATCGAGGGCAGGGGATCAGTCTTCAGTGTTCGGGTCCCGGTCGGCAAATTGAAGCCGCGGCAACCGACGGCCGACCAGAACCGGGCCGTGTCTTTCGATAGCGGTCTGGGCGGAGCCCGGATCTGGGTGATCGACAACGACCAGTCTATCTGCCAGGGCATGAAAACCCTGCTCGAGGGTTGGGACTGCCAGGTGGTGACTGCTGTGTCCCTGGAGGATCTGGAGCGCCAGCTCGATCCGGCCAGCAGTGCGGTGGACCTGATTCTGGCGGACTACCATCTGGACAACGATGAAAACGGCGTGGATGTTGTGGCGGAGATCAATGGCCGACGGAGATGCCCGGCGCCGGTGGTGATGATTACGGCTAATTACACCAACGAACTCAAGCAGCACATCCGTGAGCTTGGGCACCTGTTGATGAACAAGCCGGTGAAGCCCCTTAAGTTGCGCAGTGCGCTGAGTCACCTGCTCAGAAGCTGAGATTGCCGATAGGTGTCGGATTACGGCTTTGCCTAATCCGACCTACGGGGGGACTGCGGTTGAAGATGGGTGTCGGGTTACGGCTGCGCCTAACCCGACCTACACTCTGCTCGAAACGTAGGTCGGATGAGCCAGAGGCGTAATCCGACAACCAGACCTACGCGGGGTGAGCTTGAAAGGTTTGTAGGCCTGGAAAAGTAGGTCGGATTAGCCAACGGCGTAATCCGACAAACGGGCCAACTTACCGCTTCAAATACTGACTGAAATCCACATCACTGGCAGACAGAATCGCCTGAACCCGGTTGTGCACCCCGAGCTTGCGCAGAATGGCCGAGACGTGGGCCTTCACCGTGGTTTCTGCGATGTTCAGGTTATAGGCAATCTGCTTGTTGGATTCGCCCTTGGACATGCGCTCGAGCACCAGCAGCTGCCGACGTGTCAGTGAGTTGAGCAGCTCCGGTGAAATCGGATTGTCTTCATGGCGGCTGCGCCGTGTATTGCTTTCCTTGCCGGTGCGGATGATGTCCGAGGGCAGGTAAACATTGCCATTCAGGATCTGCTGGATGGCTTCGGTCATCTGGGCCCGGGGCGAGGACTTGGTAATGAAGCCGCAAGCTCCATAAGTAATGGCCTGCAGCACCACCTGTTTGTCTTCCTCGGCAGAGACAATCACCACCGGAATGGTCGGGGCTTCGTTGCGCAACGTGATCAGGCCGTTAAGACCATGCATGCCGGGCATGTTCAGGTCCAGCAGGATCAGGTCCAGATCGTCGTTCTCGCGAGTGATCTCCAGGGCACTGTCCAGATCGTCGGTTTCGATGATCTCGCTGCCTTCGAAACCAGAAGCGATCACACTGCTGATGGCCTCACGAAACAGTGGGTGGTCGTCGGCAATCAGAATCTTGTAAGCCGGCTCCATGGATGGGTCTACCTGTTTGTTTTCAGTATCGGGGATGGCTTCCGAATCATGATAGCGGTTTTCGGAAGAGAGTGCGGCATCGAGCTCGTTCAGCATGGCGGCCTCCTTTGCAGAGAATCGCCGGAGTCGGGCCGATCCTCTGTTTATTATTGTGATGGTTTCATTACACGCCATCTTGGTCTCGGGTTGAATGCGACCATCGCACCAAAAAACAGGCACCAAAGTACTATTCTTGCCGGGCTGCGGGCTTCGTATCGTGAGGCCATGTGCCTACAACCAACAAAAACGCCAGTCTCTCAACCCTCTTTTGCCGGTCGCTGGATCAAAAAGGGAGTGGCCGCCCTGGTGTGCCTTATCCTAAGTCTCGCAGGTGGTGCTCAGGCGGTGGAGAGAGCCTCGGAGCTGCCCGTGCTGTCCATAAGCGTGTTGGAGTTTGGCACAGCTCACTGGGAGCTCGACCACATCCTGCATCGGGGACTGGATCGGGAGAATGGCTATCGGCTGGATCTGAAACCGGTGGCCAACTTGCCGGCCTCCAGGCTCGCGGTCACCAGCGGTTCGGTGAATGGCGCCGTGGCCGACCTGCTTTGGGCGCAGTCCCGGTTCCAGGCAGGAGCGCCCTACCTTTATGTGCCTTTTTCATCCCAGATCGGCGATATCGTTGTCGCTGACGCGTCTCCGATCCAATCGGTAGCAGATCTGGCGGGCAAACGAATCGGTGTCGCCGGCGGGCCGGATAGCAAAGGCTGGATACTGCTCCAGAAAGTCGCAGAGCAGCAGGGTATCAACCTCGCGGAATCTGCCCAGCTCCAGTTTGCTGCTCCGCCGCTGCTCAGCCAGGCTCTCAAACGGGGACAGGTAGACGTGATCGTCACCTACTGGCATTTCGCAGCCCGGCTCCGGGGTGAGGGCGGCTGGCGGTCGGCGTTCAGTATGGCCGATCTGCTCACAGAGCTGGATCTGGATCGGAGCCTGCCGGTGCTCGGATATGTGTTTCCAGAACGTTGGGCGCGAGAGCATGGCCCCCTGATTGATGGTTTCGCAGCCTCCTTGCAACAGGCCAAAGCCGAGCTGGCGGATAGTGAATCACCCTGGCAACGCTTGCGTCCCCTGATGGGTAATCCTGAGGAAGGCGTGTTCACGGCCTTGCGAGAGGGCTTTGTCGCCGGTACGCCTGCTCCACAAACAGACCAGCGTATTGCAGACCTGCAGCGTTTGATGGCCCTCACGGGTGCCGATCCGGACCGCCTGATGCCCGCCAATCTGTTTTACCGGAGCCAACCGTGAAAGGCCGCGCCGGCCGGCCGCCGCTCTGGAGCTACTGGGTAGTTCTGCCCTCGTTTGTCCTGCTCTGGGCGCTGACGGCCTGGCTGCTTCAGACGTCCCTGCTGCCAACGCCTCTGAATGTGCTGGATACCCTGATTCGCGAATCGGCGTCTGGTGAACTCTGGCATCATCTGGGCGCTACCCTGGCCCGCGTGCTGGTCGCGTTTGTTCTGGCCATGGCCATTGGCACCGCCATCGGCATCGTGATGGGCCGTTCACAAACCACCAATGCCCTGTTCGACCCCTTGCTGGTGCTTTTGCTCAACCTGCCGGCGCTGGTGACCATCATCCTGATGTACGTGTGGTTTGGCCTGGTGGAAGTGGCCGCGGTGATGGCGGTGGTGATCAACAAGGTCCCCAACGTGGCGGTGACGGTTCGAGAGGGCGCCCGCAGCCTCGACCACCGGCTTGAGGAAATGGCCACCGTTTACGAGTTCACCCGCTGGCAACGGTTGCGTGAAGTGTGGGTGCCGCAGCTGTTTCCCTACCTCATGGCTGCCACCCGGGGTGGTCTCGCCCTGATCTGGAAGATTGTCCTTGTAGTGGAACTGCTGGGCCGCTCCAGTGGCGTCGGCTTCCAGCTGCATATGGCGTTTCAGGTATTCGATGTGGCCGCCATTCTGGCCTACAGCCTTGCCTTTATTGCCGTCGTCCAATTGATTGAACTGGCCATTCTGCAGCCTATTGAGCGCCGATCCAGCCGCTGGCGCCAGCCGGAGGCCGCCCATGCTTGAGCTAAGAATCGCGGGCCGTGATTTCGGCCAGCCGGTACTGGGGGAGGTCTTCACAACCATAGAACGAGGCGACCGCATTTGCCTGCTGGGGCCTTCGGGTATCGGCAAGACCACACTGTTGAATGCCATTGCTGGTCTGGATAAATCGGTGCCAGAGAGCGCCGTTATCGGCCGGGACCAGCTCCGGGTGGGCTACCTGTTTCAGGAGCATCGCCTGCTGCCATGGCGGACTTTAAAAGCCAATCTCAGGCTCGTTGGTGCCAGCGATGACGAGGCCGGGAAATTGCTGAGTCAGGTTGGCCTGGCCGGCTACGGCCATTATCTCCCTGACCAACTGTCACTCGGTATGGCCCGAAGAGCCGCCCTTGCCCGCTGCCTTGCGGTGAAGCCCGACTTGCTCTTGCTGGACGAGCCGTTTGCCTCGCTGGATCCTGTGATGGCGGGTGAGCTCAAGGCGCTGATTGCTGGGATTCTGGATTCGCGTCCGGAGATGGCGATGATCTGCGTTACCCATGATGGCGGTGATGTAGAGATATTGGCGAACCGCCTGTGGTATCTCGACGGCAAGCCTGCGCGACTGCAGTGGGACAATGCATTGGCAGAACCTGGGCTGGTCGATGGGCTTCTTGGGCGGCTTCGTGATCTGGATTTGACGGGCTCTTAGGTTGATCGAGGGTGTCCGCAGTCTGTCGGATTACGCTTTGCTAATCCGACCTACCTGTGTTGGCGGTTTGCACGGAGTATGTGTGGTCAGCGGGGAGAAGGTTTCCAAAACTGTGCGGAGCCAGGGATGGCGGAGCCCAAGCGTCACAGGGATGTGCCGTAAGGAGCGTGTTTTGGAAACCTTCTCCGCGCTGACCACTGGCACCAAATCAAGCCGGCTTGGAAGCCCCAAGTATCCTGGTGCGTTGAGGCCGGAAGCCTGCCGTGGCCAGTAGCGCCAGCACCGCCGTCACACCGGCGGTAATCCCGTATGCCATCGGATTCCACTCCATATAAAGCGAGAAGCGGATCGCCTCTACCGCGTGGGTAAACGGGTTGAACTGGCAGATCCAGTACAGCCAGGGGCTGGCTTCGTTCATGCGCCAAAGGGGATAGAGCGCCGAGGACATGAAGAACATCGGGAAAATGACAAAGTTCATCACCCCGGCGAAGTTCTCTAGTTGCTTGATCCAGGTGGCGATCAGCAGGCCCAATGCGCCCAGCATCAGACTGGTCAGAATCAGCGCTGGCAACACCGCGAGGTAACCCCATAGCGGTGGCTCCACATCCACCAGCAGCGCCAGCAGCAGGAACACATACACCTGGCCAATGGACACCACGCCCATCGCCAGCAGTTTGGTGACCAGCAGGAACGGCCGGGGCAGGGGGCTCATCAGCAGCACCCGCATGCTGCCCAGCTCCCGGTCGTACACCATGGAGAGGGCGCCCTGCATGCTGTTGAAGAGGATGATCATGCCGCACAGCCCGGGGGCAATGTAGGTCTCGTAGGTGATGTAGGTTTCGTAGGGCGGGATGATGGAAATACCCAGCACTGCCCGGAACCCGGCGGCGAACACCACCAGCCAGAGCAGTGGCCGCACCAGGGCGCTGGCAAAGCGGGTGCGCTGCTGCCAGAACCGCAGCCACTCCCGGGTCTGGATGCCCACAAAACAGTGCCAGTAGTGAGCTGCCTTCATATCAGCCGGCTCCGGTCAGAGAATGGAAAGTTTCGGCCAGGTCCCGGGTGCCTTCGGCCTCGCAGATGGCCTGGCCGTTGCCGTCGGCCAGTAACTGTCCCTGGTGCAGGATCAGCACCCGGTCGTCGGTGCGAACTTCTTCGATCAGGTGGGTGGCCCAGAGCACGGTCAGGCCGTCTTCTTCGCACAGGGTACGCACGTGCTCGTTGAGCGCCTTGCGGCTTGCAACGTCCAGGCCCACCGTGGGTTCATCGAGCAACAGCAGAGAGGGTTCATGCAGCAGAGCACGGGCAATTTCCACTCGCCGGCGGTGGCCGCCGTTGAGCTGTCGGACGGCATCGTTGGCCCGGTCCAGCAGGTTGAAGCGTTCCAGTTCCCGATCACCCCTGGCTCTGGCTTCTTTGCGGGACAGCCCGTGCAGAGCGGCGTGATATTGCAGGTTCTGGCGAACGGTCAGATCCAAGTCTAGCGCGTTCTGCTGGAACACCACGCCGATCTGGCGCATGGCCTCGGCCGGCTGGTGTTTCAGGGATTGCCCGGCCAACCTGAGTTCTCCCTGCTGCAAGGCCAGCAGACGAGTGAGCAAACCAAACAGGGTGGATTTCCCCGCGCCGTTGGGCCCGAGCAGTGCATGAAAACGGCCAGAGGTCAGCGCAAAGCTGACCTCCCGGAGCACCGGCTTGTCGCCGTAACGAAAGCTGAGGTTGCTCGCTTCAATGGTCATGAGGTTGGGTCAATGACCACACCCCAGGGGTAGCGGCCCACCTTGATGGACTTGATGACCTTGAGGTCCTCCACATCAATCACCGAGACGTCTCCGGACACACCGTTGGTGGTGTAGAGGTGCTTCTCGTCCTTGTCCAGATCCAGCTGCCACACCCGGGCGCCAACCAGCAGATAGTCCAGAACCTCATAGGTCTGGGCATCCACGACGGCCACGTGGTTGGAGGGCCCCAGTGCCACGAACGCGTATTTGCCATCGGAGGTCAGCTCAATACCCACCGGCTGAACCCGGTCCTGGTTCACGCCCGGCACCTTGAAGGACATCTCGTGGACCTGCTCCAGGTTGTCGACATCGATGATGTGGACGGTGCCGCCGATTTCCGCGGAGGCCCAGGCAATCTTGCTGTCCTTGCTGAACTCCACGTGGCGTGGGCGCTGACCAACCACAATGTTCTTCTCGATCTCGAAGGTCTCGGTGTTGATCCAGTGCAGCATGCTGGTGGTTTCGGACGTATTCACCGCCCATTTGCCGTTCGGGCTCACGGCCATGCCTTCCGGCTCGATGCCCACGTCGATCTGGGCGAGCACCTCTTTGCTGTCGACATCCACCACGGTCACGATGGCGTCGTCCTCGTTCGCAATGTAGAGATGCTTGTTGTTCGGGTGCAGCGCGAATTGCTCGGGATCCTCGCCCGAGGGCAGGGTGTCGACAATCTTGCGGGTGGCCAGGTCCAGTACCTGCACCGTGTCGTCGTCACTGGCGCAGATATAGAGCTTGGTGTAGTCCTTGGAGAGCAGGATGCCCCGGGGGCGCTGGCCAACATCGATGGTTTCGATCACTTCCCGGGTTTCGGTATCAATCACCGAGAGGGTATTGTCTTTCTCGTTGGAGACATAGGCCACGCTGGCCAGAGCCGGTGTCGACAGGCCGATCATGGCGGCCAGGGCAGTGCGCTTGAACAGGGTTTTCATGGTGTAACTCCTTCTTGTTTTGAACGTTGGCAACCCATGGGTCAGCCGTTGATCCGACACTCGCTCTCGGGCCGGTCGAAGCCGAGGGTGTCCAGTTCGGTATTCGGATGAAGAAAGCCTTCAAACGGGGCCGTGGCCACCAGCCCTCTGGGGTGAACCAGCGGAATGGGCTGGCGCATCTGACCATTCCAGTCCCGGAAGGTCACTTTGCGGCCCTTGAACGCGGCCAGCTGGAATTCGTCGCTGAACAGGAAATTCCGGATCTCGGCGGGACTGGCGGAGTTCAGGTCGGTGACGGCGGTACCGATGGAACGAATAGCGGCCCAGGCGGCGTAGTCTTCACTGTTCATCTGTCGACCTGCCAGCTCCCGGAAGCGATTCTGCAGTTGGGCAGCTCCCCAGCTTTCTACCACGTAGTGCCAGGCCAGTGGTGACATGCCCTGGGTACCCACCACCGGTCGCGGCAGCCAGGTGTTGAACGGCACATATTCGCCAAAATCGCCCCTCACATCGGCGACCACCACCGCGTCGTAGTCACTGGCCTGGGTAAATAGCGGCAACTCTTTGGAGGCGGTGCGGCGCAGGTCGGCGTCAAAGGTCCAGGGCTTGTCTTCGACGATCTCCAGCCCGAAGCGCTTGGCCGAACGGCGGAAGGCATCGGCCCAGCCCTTGTCGGCTTCAGTCGGCCCGGTAATCAGGAACACCTCATCCCAGCGTCGCTGGTTCAGCCACTGGCCGAGGGCATCGGTGAGCATCGAGTAGCTGGGCATGGTGTGCAGCAGGTTAACGTGGCACTGGCCGGTGCGCAGGGCATCGTCTTTGGCACCGGCATTGAAGATCAGGGTGTTGTCGCCGGCCTTCTCGGTGAGGGCTTTCAGGGTCGAGGCTGGAGCATTTATCACGAACAGCTCCAGGCCGTTCTCGCGCATTGAATCAAAGGCCGCGATGGCCGCTTCTTCGGTATCCGCAACATTGCTTTGGAGTGAGTAGGTCTGGCCCAGAAATTTGCCGGTGGTGCTGTTGTCGTTGATGGCCAGTTCGGCGCCTCGCAGGCCGGCGTCCTCAGGTTCCGGGATCACATTGGACAGCACCGGGCCCTGGTCTGGCACCCACTGCAGATAGCCGATCTGCACCTCCAGGGATTCCGCCTGCAACGGGCTGGCTGCTACCAGAGCAAGGAGTGAGGTGGTCGCTGTCCGGGTGAAAAAAGACATGGGATTCTCCGGTTTGTTGTTGTGCTTCCAGCTTAGAGAAGGCAAAAAGTCCCGGAAATATTCAGAAAGTAGGAAAGTGGCGGTACTAAAGAACTATTCCGGTGAAAGCTGGCGGCTTTAGCATGGATGTAGAGATGCTGTTTACCCGCAACGGATAAAAACAATGACCGTATACCGGAAGATTTCCCTGTTGATGCTGGTGGTTTTCCTCCTCATCTACCTGCTTGGAGCAATGCTCTACACCCAGCAGGCCCGGCATGATGTCCAGCGGGAGCTCAACGGTGTGGCCGGCCTCGCCCAGAGCCTGGCGAGCCCCGGTAGTCTTCCGGACTCCATGGTCAGCAGCATGCGCCACCTGACTGCGGCGGGTGATACGGGATCCAGAGACAGTGAGGTGCCAGTCTGGTTCTCGAAGCTGATTGCCGGGGAATCCTCCCGGCCATTGGTCAATGGCTGGCAGGTTGATCCGGCCGACGAGGTCGAGGAAATCTGGGAAGGGTTCCTGTTGATCTCGGGTGCCTATGCCATCGGTATGGGCCTGTGTTTCCTGGCTCTGTTCGTGATGGTTGGGCGAGGCATGCGGACACTTGCCAGCTTGTCCGAGGCAATGGGTGCGGTCTCGGCGGGTCAGTTGACTTCCCGGCTGCCGCGTCAGGGCGAAAAGGAACTGGATGCGCTGGTTTGCCGGTTCAATTCCATGGCCGGGGCGCTGGAGTCGGAACAGCAAACGGTGAGCCGTCTGCTTAATGAACTCCTGCAATTGCAGGATCGGGAGCGAGAACACATTGCCCGGGTGCTGCACGACGATCTCGGCCAGTACCTGACGGGCATTCGTGCCCAGGCACGCAGCCTGCTATACGACCCCGACCTCAGCGATCGCCAGAAACAGCAGGCCCGGGATCTGGCGGACTATTGCGAGACCATTCAGAAGCATTTCCGGCATCTGCTGCAGGATCTGCATCCGTTGGTGATGGAACAGTTGGGCCTTGGTAGTGCCATTCGCCATCTGACCGAGCAATGGCAACAGCTCAGTGGACTCGAGTGTCGCCTGGCGATGGACGAGCGCCTGCCCGAATTCTCCGGGGAGCAGCAGACCCACCTGTACCGGTTTCTGCAGGAAGCCCTGAATAATATTTCCCGCCATGCCAATGCGTCCTGCGCCACGTTGGCGGTTGCCCGCAACGACAAAGAGTTGAGCATAGAGGTGCGTGATGATGGCGTGGGCAACGATCAACTGCCCGGCAATGCCGGCCTGGGCCTGCGCTCCATGTGTGAGCGAGCCCGCTGCCTGGGCGGTGAAGTGAAGTTTCTGAGCCGATTGGGGGAGGGGACCCGAATCCGGTTGGCAGTGCCGCTCTCCCCTGGTACCGGAGGCGTTTCATGAAGCTGATGATTGTGGATGACCACCAGGTGGTCCGTCAGGGCATTGCCAACCTGCTGCGCTCAATGCTGCCGGCAGTGGCCATCACCGAGTTCGACAACGGTCAGGATGCGGTGGCCCGCTATGGCGAGCTGCGGCCCGATGTCGTGCTGCTGGATATGGGGTTGCCGGATATCTCCGGGCTGGAGGTCGGTCGACGGCTGCGCCAGCGCTGGCGGGGAGCCGCGATCCTGTTCTTTACCATGCACGACGAATTACCCATGGTGCGGCAGGCACTGGATGTGGGCGGCCTGGGTTTTGTGTCCAAAAGCTGCGCGCCCGAGGAGCTCGCGGAAGCCGTGAAGCGGGTGGCATCGGGCCAACCGTATATCGAGCATCCGATTGCCACACGTTTGGCGATGAATCAGGAGCGGCCGGTCGATCACCGCCTCCGGGATATGACCCAGCGGGAGATGGAAGTATTGTTGATGTACGCCAGAGGGGAGAGCTTGGGCGGAATCGCCGAACGCCTGTGTGTCAGCAGCAAGACCGTGTCTAACCACCTGGCGGGGTTGAAAAGCAAGCTCCAGGTTTCTTCCTCCGTGGAGTTGATTCACCTGGCAGTGGATGCGGGTCTGATTCGCTATGGCCAGCTGGAGGAAGCGAGGCGGGTCTGAGCCCGCCCCGGCTTACCAATCAAAGGGGCAGGCGGTACAGCCCTCCATGTAGGTTCCCTCGAAGGTGGCGTAGTGGATCCGGCTTCCGGTCAGGTCCGCGTCCGCCAGGTTCGCCAGGCCCAACTTGGCTTCCTGAAGGTTTGCGCCCCTGAGGTTAGCTCCCTCCAGATTCGCCTTCGGCATCCAGGAAATCTCGAAACTGCTGTATGGCATGTTGGCGCCTACCAGTGTGGCACCGGAAAAGCGGGAGAAGTCGAAATTGGCGCCGGTTAGATCTGCTCCGGCGAAGTCCGCACCCTGGGCAAACAGGTATTCGCCCTGCATTCCCTGCAATTGGGCACTCTTCAGCGATGCGCCGCGCATGCTGGCGCGGTAGACCTGAAGGCGGTAACCAGTGACGTTATCAAGATTTGCCCCGTCGAGATTGGCACCTCTCAAGCTGGTGTGGCTCAGGTTGGCGCCGGACAGGTTGGCGTCGCGGAAGTTGGCGGAGCGCAGATCCATATTCGACAGATCCACGCCCTGAAGATCAGCGCCGGGGCAGCTGGTTTCCTGCTCCAGTCTGCAGCCGTTGATGACCGGGGCTTGCTCAAGGCCGGCCATGTAATCGGCGGCAAACACCGGTGTAAAAGCGAGAAGAAGTGAGGCTTTTGCGATAGGTCTCATGGGTTCACTCCCGAGTCGATTGTAAAAAGGGGCCTGGCGAGACGCCAGGCCCGAGCCGGAGGAAGCTTAGCGGGAGGCCTGTGCCCAGGAGGGCATTTTGAACACCCAGAAGGACCCGCCCTGGGAAACGGGCTTGGTCAGCTCGGCCATGTCGCCGCCCCAGAGCGGAACCGCGCCGCCGTAACCGGAGGCAACCCCGATGTACTGCTCGCCGTCCATCTCCCAGGTGATCGGTGAGGAGATGATTCCGGAGCCGGTCTGGAACTTCCAGAGCTCTTCCCCGGTTTGTGCATCGAATGCCTTCAGGAAACCGTCGCCGGTACCGGTGAACACCAGGCCACCCTTGGTGGCCAGCACGCCGGCCCACAGTGGCAAGCGTTCCTTGTGCTCCCACTCGATTTCACCGGTGAGCGGATTCATGGCGCGCAGGATGCCCACGTGGTCGTCGTACATGCGCTTGATGCGGAAGCCCTGGCCAAGGTAAGCGGCACCTTTCTTGTAGGTGACCTCTTCAGTCCAGTAATCCTCTTTCCAATGGTTCGCGGGCACGTAGAACAGTCCTGTATCCTGGCTGTAAGCCATGGGGTTCCAGTTCTTGCCGCCGAGGAAAGGCGGAGATACCTCAATGGCCTCACCACGGGTTTCGCCCTCTGCTACAGGTGGCGGACGCTGACCCTCTACCTCAACGGGGCGGCCATCCTCGCCAATCCGCTCGGCCCACGTAATGTTGTCCACGAACGGGAACCCCTTCTTGAATTCGCCGTTCTCACGGTCGACGACATAGAAGAAACCGTTGCGGTCGGCATGGGCGGTTGCTTTGACGGTTTCGCCATTCTCGTCGTATTCGAACAGCACCAGCTCGTTGTTGCCGGAGAAATCCCAGGCATCGTTCGGCGTGTGCTGGTAGAACCACTTCACTTCGCCAGTGGTCGGGTCTACACCCACCTGGCCGGAGGTGTAGAGGTTGTCGTAGTCGGCAGGGTCGCCGCCGGGTGATGTCCGCTTCCAGGTATTCCATGGGGCGGGGTTGCCGGCACCAATGATGATGGTATTGGTTTCTGTATCAAAGCTGGCGCTTTGCCAGGGGGCACCGCCGCCATGACTCCAGGCTTCCACCTTGCCGGTTTCGGTGTTGGGGTCGTCCGGCCAGCTGGGTGCCCGGGGGTCGCCGGTGGGGGTGCTTTTTTCGCCATTGAGGCGGCCGTAATGGCCTTCAACAAACGGGCGCATCCAGATTTCCTCACCGGTGTCCGGATCCCGGGCAAACAGCTTGCCGACCACGCCGAATTCATCTCCTGAGGATCCATGAATCAGCAGGACTTTGCCGGTCTTCTGGTCTTTGGCGATCGTGGGAGCGCCGGTCATGGTGTAGCCAGCTTCATGGTCGGCAAATTTTTCCCGCCAGACGATATCACCGGTGTCCTTGTTGAGGGCAACGATGCCGGCATCAAGGGTGCCGAAGAAGACCTTGTCGCCGAAGATGGCCGCACCGCGGTTAACCACGTCACAGCAAGGACGGATGCCTTCTGGAAGCCGGTGGTTGTATTCCCACAGGCGTTCTCCGGTTTTTGCGTCGAGGGCCCATAGGCGTGAGTAAGAGCCGGTTATGTAAATAACGCCGTCATGAACCAGTGCCTGGGATTCCTGGCCGCGCTGCTTTTCATCGCCGAACGAGAACGACCAGGCGGGAACCAGACGCTCGACGTTGTCGCGGTTTATGGTGGTCATGGGGCTGTATCGCTGGGCTTTGGGGCCAATGCCGTAGCCCAGCACGTTCTCGGTGGTCTGGGCATCGTTGGCGATATCTTCCCAGGTAACGTCCTTGGCACTGGCCTGGGTGGCCAGTCCTGCTGCTGACCCAAGGGCCAGGGCCAGTCCGATCCCGCGAAGCAGCGGGTGTTTGCGTGTTCTGATGTTCATAGTCTTTCCCCTTGGTTTTTGTTGTAACCATCGTCTTGCCCATGGCATCGACGCCCTGAGTATTGGCGTGTGCAAGCGCTGCTGGCGACGGAAAAATCCATCCGGGCTGCGGGAAAATAGCTTCAAAAACCGGGAAAAGTTCCCGAAATACTCCCTTCATCATGAAAAGTGGCCAGATTTGGAAGTTCGGCGGGGCATCTCGTGCTTTGGCCTTCGCTCCAACCATCTACTACCAAGGAACTAAGTCAAAAACCCCAAAGTGGCATTCGGATTGGAGAAGGGGATTCCTAGACTGGAGATCAGCAAGTTGGCAACTGACAAATCCAACAGCCAACCACGGGGAATTCAATAACAGAGGTAAGACCAATGGCAATGTCCTTTTCACTCAAAGCAATCGTGGCTTCGGCCATGCTTGGCCTGGCCGGCTTTGCTATCGCGCACGGCAATGTCACACCACAGGAAGTGGATACGGGCAATCTGCCGGAACTGGGGGATGACGTCCGCGCCGAGAATCCTTTCCGCGAAGGTAACGAGTTTGGCGAGTTCAACGCTCAGGCCATCAAAATCGGTGAGAGTGCTTACGCTGGCAACTGCGCCGCTTGTCATGGTATCCGCGCCATGTCCGGTGGGCTGACGCCGGACCTTCGGGAACTCACCGAATGGGACGACGAGTACTACATCGGCCGGGTGATGAATGGCACCGATCGTGGCATGCCGTCCTGGAAAAAGAGCATGGACCAGAACGCCATGTGGGCCATCCGCACCTATGTGGAATCCTTGCCCAAGCCAGAGTGATGAGCGCAGCTTCTTTTAAATCGAGCGCCTGAATTCGGGTCGGCCATGTGCCGGCCCTTCGTCGTTGGGAGAAAAGGTGGGAGAAAACAATGAAAAGTCTACTTGGAATACTTGCCCTGTTGCTGTTCGCCCAGGTGGTCCTGGCCCAGGAGGTTAACGATGGGAACGAATTGCTCAATCGGCCTGCGGAGCGCACCTACGACATCATCCTGGATTCCGGCTATCTGAAAGTCGGCGTCTACGAAAATTTCCCCCCTTATTCCTACGAGGTGGATGGTGAACCCAGGGGTATCGACATCGAACTCGGGCGAAGGATTGCCGAGGAAATGGGCGTTGAGTTCAAGGTGCACTGGATCATCCCCGACGAGAATCTCGGCGACGACCTTCGGAACAATGTCTGGAAAGGCCATTACCTGGCCAAACAGCGGCTTGCTGATGTGATGCTCCGGGTGCCCTACGACAAGACCTACGCCTACATGCAGGACTCCACCGGTGAGTACATCAACGAACAGGTCGTTCTGTTCGGCCCGTATCAGCAGGAAACCTGGCAGATTGCCTATAACCCCGGAGAGCTCGATTCCGTCGAAACCGTGGCGGTGTTTCAGTACAACCGCATTGGCGTTGAGATAGACACCCTTCCGGATTTCTACCTGACCTCCGCATTCGGCGGACGCATGCGTGAGCAGGTGCGCCATTACACCAACGTAGCGGACGCATTCGAAGCCATGCGCAACGGCGAGGTAAGTGCCGTCATGGGGATGCGATCGGAGATCGATCACGAACTGGCGAAGCCCGAGAACAAGGCGTTCAAAGCCGCTGGCAACGGTTTTCCGGGCATCGGAAAACAGGTCTGGGATGTGGGCATGGCGATCAAGCATACCCATCGCCAGCTGGGCTATGCCCTCGAGGCGATCATCGACAGGCTGGTGAAAACGGGCGAGATGAATGAGCTCATGGCCAGCCAGAATCTTCGTTACAGCGTGCCGGGGTACTACCGGGCATTTCTTGAGGAGGAAGCCATCGCCCGCGCTGAGGGCGACCTATGAGGGCCTGCTCGGCGCAACCGGGCCGGAAGATCTGGAGTAGTCGTACTACCAAGTGATGAGAAAACCTGTTCCGGGGAGCAATTGTTGGTTTTTTCCCCAAAGCGAAGAATCGTATCAGAGGCGGGAAAAGTTCCCGGTTCGGCCTGAAACGAACTCAAGAAAACTGAAAACAAGAGACTTGGAGAGCGCAACCATGAGAACCAACAAGTTCGGGATTCGCATCGCGGCCAGCGCCCTGGCCATGGCAGTTTCCTACGGGGCCCATGCGGTAACCGACGAAGACATCATCAACGATCACAAGACCCCTGAGGACATTGTCAGCTACGGCATGGGCACCCAGGGACAGCGCTACAGCATTCTGGAAGATCTGAACACCAGCAACGTTCAGTATTTGCAGCCGGCCTGGGCCTTCTCCTTCGGCAGCGAGAAAATGCGCGGTCAGGAATCCCAGCCGCTGGTGAAAGACGGTGTTATGTATGTGACAGCGTCCTATTCGCGCATCTATGCAATTGATGCCAAAACCGGCGAAGAAATCTGGCAATACGATGCCCGTCTGCCGGACGGCATCATGCCTTGCTGCGACGTGGTTAACCGCGGTGCCGCTATCTATGGCGACAAGATCATTTTTGGAACTCTGGACGCGAAACTGGTTGCCCTGAACAAGGACACCGGTAAGCCGATGTGGATCAAGAAGGTGGCCGATTACCAGGCGGGTTATGCGATCACTGCCGCGCCCATGGTCGTAAAGGGCAAGGTGATTACCGGCGTTTCCGGTGGTGAATTCGGTATTGTCGGCAAGGTTGAAGCCTACGACGCCAACACCGGCGATCTGGTTTGGACCCGTCCGACGGTTGAAGGTCACATGGGTTACGTTTACAAGGACGGCAAAAAGATCGAGAACGGCATTTCCGGTGGCAAGGCAGGCGTTACCTGGCCCGGCGAGATGTGGAAGAACGGCGGCGCAGCTACCTGGCTGGGCGGCACCTACGATCCGGACACCGATTCCCTGTTCTTTGGTACCGGCAACCCGGCACCCTGGAACTCTCACCTGCGCCCCGGCGACAACCTGTTCTCCTCAAGCCGGCTGGCGATCGATCCGGATGATGGCAGCATCAAGTGGCACTTCCAGACCACGCCGAACGACGGCTGGGATTATGACGGTGTCAACGAACTGATTTCCTTCGACTACGAAGAGAACGGTAAAACCGTGAAAGCGGCTGCTACTGCAGACCGTAACGGATTTTTCTATGTTCTGAACCGTGAGAACGGCGACTTTATCCGTGGCTTCCCTTTCGTGGACAAGATCACATGGGCCGAAGGCCTGGATCCCGAGACCGGTCGCCCAATTTACACAGAGGGTGGTCGTCCTGGTAACCCGGCCGATATGGACGGCAACAAGGGTGAAACAGTTGTTGCCCAGCCCGCGTTCCTGGGTGGCAAGAACTGGATGCCCATGGCATATAGTCAGCAGACCGGCCTGTTCTATGTGCCCTCCAACGAGTGGTCCATGGACATCTGGAACGAGCCAGTCTCCTACAAGAAGGGTGCTGCGTTCCTGGGTGCAGGCTTCACCATCAAACCGGCCAACGACGACTACATCGGTGTGCTGCGAGCCATGGATCCGAAAACCGGCAAGGAAGTCTGGCGCTATGAGAACACGGCACCGCTGTGGGGTGGCGTGATGACCACCGCCGGTGGCCTGGTGTTCACTGGTACCCCCGAAGGCCACCTCAAGGCTTTTGACGCCAAGACCGGCGAGGAGCTCTACCGCTTCAACACCGGCTCCGGTGTGGTTGGCACCCCCGTGACCTGGACCATGGACGGCGAGCAGTATGTCTCTGTGGCTTCCGGCTGGGGCGGTGCGGTTCCGCTCTGGGGTGGCGAGGTTGCCAAGGTGGTGAAGGACTTCAACCAGGGCGGTATGGTCTGGACCTTCAAACTGCCGAAGGATCGGGTTGCCAGCAACTGATCTGGACAGAAGTAAAAAGGTCGCCTTCGGGCGACCTTTTTTATTGCGCAGTCAATGACATTACGCAGCCTGATTCCGGGCTGTTTCGCTGACTGATTGGTGAATGTCCTCGAACAGCTTCCGATCCGTCTGCCCTATCGGCAGATCGTAGGTAATGGTGGCGCCATATGCCTGCGGGTCATGGGGGTCATTGCGCACCTTGTCGAACACCAGCAGCCGGGTCCCCAGGTAAAACCCTTCCTTCAGATCGTGGGTCACCATGAAGATGGTGGTGCCGGTCTCCTGCCAGAGTTTCAACAGCAAATCGTGCATGTCACCGCGAATACCCGGGTCCAGTGCGCCGAAGGGCTCATCCAGCAGCAAAACCCGTGGGCGCATGATCAGCGACTGGGCAATGGCGAGGCGCTGCTGCATGCCCCCGGAGAGTTCGTGGGGCCACTTGTTCGCCGAAGGGGTCAGACCAACGGACTCGAGCATGGAATCCACCTTTTCAAGCGCCTCCTTGCGGGCACCGCCAAACAGCTTGCCCAGCCAGGGTTTCTGTTCCAGTTCCAGACCCATCAGCACGTTCTGACGCACCGTCAGGTGCGGGAACACCGAGTAGCGCTGGAATACGATACCCCGGTTCCGGTCCGGTTCGCCGGGGAAGGCCTCGCCCTCCAGCAGCAGTTCGCCGCGAGTCTGGGTTTCCTGGCCCAAAAGCATTTTCAGGAACGTGGACTTGCCACAACCGGAGGCGCCCACGAGGGTGCAGAATTCGCCCTGTTTTACGCTCAGGTTCAGGTTCTCCAGGATCACCTGGTCGCCGTATTCCTTCCAGAGATTGTTGACGGTAATAAAGCTCATCAGTGGCCTCCTGCGTTGTACCAGGGGAACAGCCTGCGGTTTGCCAGACGCAGGCACTGGTCGATAACAATGGCGAGAATGGTGATCCAGATGACATAGGGCAGGATCACGTCCATGGCCAGGTAGCGCCGAACCAGGAAGATCCGGTAACCCAGACCCTCGGTGGAGGCAATCGCCTCGGCAGCAATCAGGAACAGCCAGGCGGGGCCAAGGCTAAGGCGCACGGCGTCGATCAGGCGGGGCAGTACCTGGGGCAGGGCCATGCGGGTGATCACCTGCCAGGAATTGGCGCCCAGGGTCTGGATCTTGATCAGCTGCTCGCCCGGCAGCTCGCGGACCCGCTGGGCCACATCGCGCATCATGATGGGCGCGGTTCCGATCACGATCAGCATGACTTTGGAAAGCTCGCCCAGCCCGAACACAATGAAGAGGATGGGTAATATGGCCAGCGGCGGCACCATGGAGAGCGCGGAGACCAGAGGCGCCAGGTTGGCCCTGACCAGTGGCAACACTCCATTGAGAATACCGACCACCAGCGCCAGCGAGGCGGCGATACCAACGCCCATTCCAAGGCGCGCCAGACTGGCGGTCGTGTCCTGCCACATCAGGTAGTCGCCGCTGCGACGGTCCTCCTGAAAAGCCATGCGATCCACGGCCGCGGTCATCTGTTCAAGGCCGGGAAGGAGTTTGTCGTTGGGGTTGTCTGCCAGGCGCTCCTGGGAGGCCAGGCTGTAGATGAGCATGATCAACAGAAAGGGCAGCAGGCCCAGCAGGGTAGCGGAAACACGCCCGGGGTGATGGTTGATCATTCGCATGAATCGTCTCCTCTGGTTACACAACACGGCAAGGTCATCGCGGGTAACAGCGTCCCTTGCGATTCAGTCTCCCGGGCTTTTGTCCCGCCGTGTAACCTCCCCAGAGGTCGGTAACTCTCGGACCAGCCATCCGGGAATCTTGACTGCCCGGACCGGAACCCTAGTCACCCATTTTGTCCGTCGCTCTGTCTGCGGTGTTGTGAACAGTGCTTTGAGCGGATCGGGTTTTTGAAAACCGTCAGCCGGAAACAGTGCAGATGGCATGCCAGATCCGAAGAGCGGGCGAAAACGGGTCATCCCGGCAAAGGCATTGGCAAAAATATGCACCGGGTTGGTGCGGTATAGGTTCGGGTGCTCGATCATGACGCCTTTCCCGAGAGTAAAGCCCGGGCGGCCGCGAGGATGCGATCGTGGCTGCCGGCCTCCCGGCCTGCACCACCGGCAACGTGCCCCCAGTCCGATTTCAGCGGTTCAACGGTTGCGCCGGGCATCCGGCGGCCATCCTCACTGGTGTCCTCCTCGGTAAAGTAGAGATCGGTGGTACAGGGCATCATGCGGGTAGGCATGGCAATGGCAGAGAGCGCCGCTTCGTAATCCTTGCCAAATACGGGGTTGTCGCCGATATCACCGTTCTGCCAGGTGTTCAGCACGGTGAGCAGATCATTGGCGTCCTGGCCCAGATGATCCTGCTCCCAGAATCGAAGCAGCTCTTCAATGGACCTGAAGCCAAGGTCACGCCAGAGTTCGTGACGGAAAAACGCCTGGGAATAAGCCCAGCCCGCATAAACCCGGCCGAAGGCCCGGAGTCCGCGTTCGGGTGGAGTCCGGTAGCGGCCATTCTCGAAGGCGTGGTCACAGGTCAGTGCCGCCTTTACGCCCTCCAGAAAGACCCGGTTGTGGGGATAGCACCGCGCGGTGCAGCAGGTGGCCAGCAATGCGCGCACCTGCGTCGGAAACAAACAGCCCCACTGCAGCGCCTGCATCCCGCCCATGGACCAGCCCATCACCAGCGCGATCCGGGCGTCTCCGAAGATGTCCTCCACCAACCGCTTTTGTAGCATCACGTTGTCATACAGGGACACGGCAGGAAAGCCCGGGCCGCCCTGTGCTCCGGCGGTGTTCGAGGGTGAGGATGATTCGCCTGCGCCTAACAAAGCGGGAATAACGATGCAGTAACGCTCCGGATCGAGGGGGCTGTTGCCTCCAACCCACGGGTGATTACCCGCGGCTGCACCACCGTAGTACGTGGGCAGCATAATCAGGTTGTCTTTTGGTGCGTTCAGCTCGCCGATGCGGTGGTACCGCAATCTCGCGGAGTGCAACGTTTCGCCGGAAGTCAGAGGCAGGTCACCTGCTTCGTAATCCTCTACAAGCCATTGCTTCGACGCCATTTCCCCTCTCTTTCAGGCTGACTGTTTGCCTGAAGTCTCTCGCCTTCGCTCTTATATATACACGCTGGCATGTATGTTGAATGGCAGAAACAAAGAAAGAAACGTGCCAGAACCCAAACTGATTGCCCGCATGACGGGCCGGAGAAAAACAGGATGACGGAATTGACCAACACCCACGCCCTGAAAGAGAAGCTCACAGAGGCAGGTGTGAAATACGCCATTGCCAGCTACGTGGATATCCACGGTGTGACCAAAGGCAAGTTCGTGCCCGTGGCTCACCTGGGGCAAATGATGGAAGGCTCGGAGCTTTACACGGGTGCCGCCCTGGATGGCGTGCCCCAGGATATTTCCGACGACGAGGTAGCCTCCATGCCAGATCCCGATGGGCTGGCCATCTGCCCCTGGAATCGCCAGCTGGCCTGGTTCCCGGGAAACCTGTTCCTGAACGGCGCGCCTTTCGAAGCCTGTTCCCGGAATATTCTACGGCGTCAGCTGAGTGCGGCGGCGGATATGGGGTATCGCTTCAATCTCGGTATTGAAACCGAGTTCTTCCTGTTCCGGGATACCGAGGATGGCGGCTTTGCTCCCTTGAGTGATCGCGACAACCTGGGCAAGCCCTGTTATGACCCCCGCACCCTCATGGACAACCTCCCGATCATGGATGAGCTGGTAGACGCCATGAACGAGCTGGGCTGGGATGTGTACTCGTTTGATCACGAAGACGCCAACGGCCAGTTCGAAACCGACTTCAAATACGCCGACGCCCTGACCATGTCCGACCGCCTGGTATTCTTCCGGATGATGGCCAACGAGATTGCCCGCAAACATGGCGCTTTCGCCAGCTTCATGCCCAAGCCCTTTGCCGATCGCACGGGCAGTGGCGCCCACTACAACATGTCGTTGGCGGATCTGAAAACCGGCGAAAACCTGTTCGAGCCCAGGGGCGACGATCTGCACAACTGCGGCATCAGCAAGATCGCCTATCACTTCACCGCAGGTGTTCTGAAACACGGCGCGGCCATCAGTGCCGTGATTGCGCCGACAGTGAATAGCTACAAACGGCTCGTTCGCCAGGGCAGCATGTCCGGTTCCACCTGGGCACCGGTGTTCATGTGTTATGGCTCCAACAACCGCACGAATATGATCCGGATCCCCGGCATGGGCGGGCGCATCGAATGCCGGGCTGCAGACATTGCCTGCAATCCGTACTTGGGCAGTGCCCTGATACTGGCCGCGGGCTTGGAAGGCATCCGTGAAGGTCTGGACCCGGGCGCACCCCACCACGAGAACATGTACAACTACAGCGATGCTGAAATCGCCGAGCAGGGCATCGAGTATCTGCCCCGGAACCTGGGCGAGGCCGTGGAGGCTTTTGAGGCCGATCCGCTGGCGAAAGAAGTCTTCGGTGACGCCATGTTCAACAGCTTTATCGACTTCAAGAAAGGCGAGTGGGAGAGCTATCAGAACCACGTATCGTCGTGGGAGGTCGACCGTTATCTGAAGATGTTCTGATAGCTCGGTTGGCGCGTTGTCAGCTCCGGAAGCCGGGATCGATGCGGTCCAGCTTCCGGAGAAGTCCGGGCCAGGCAAGGTTGCCGCCCATGCCCTTGGTGACCTGCTTGGCTTGTTCACGGATCGAACTGAGAATGCTCTCCGGAATCCTTACCAGCGGCTGGCCCCCGGACATGGCCTGGATCTGGACCTCGCAGGCACGCTGCAGGATGTACATGTTCAGGAAGGCGTCGGCGATGCTGGGCCCTGTGGTAAGCAGGCCGTGGTTGCGCAGGATCATGAACCGGGCCTGGCCCAGATCTGCCTGCAGGCGGGCCTTCTCGTCTTCACGCAGCGCCACGCCTTCATAATCATGGTACGCCAGCCCGGACAATGGGAACAGGCTCTGCTGAGACAAGGGCAGCAATCCCTCCTTCTGTGCCGACACAGCGACACCGGCAGTGGTGTGGGTATGCATCACGCAGGCCGCATCCTCACGAACCGCATGGATAGCACTGTGAATGGTGAACCCGGCCGGGTTGATGTCGAAATCGTCGGGGTTGACCTTATTCCCTTCCTGGTCGATGCGTACCAGGCTGGAGGCGGTAATTTCCTCGAACATCATGCCATAGGGGTTGATCAGGAAGTGATGCTCGTCGCCCGGAATCCGCACGGAAAGATGGGTGAATATGAGGTCGTCCCAACCATAAAGGGCAATCAGACGGTAGGCGGCCGCAAGATCAACGCGAAGCTGCCACTCCTCCTCGCTCACTTCACCCTTTCTGGAGGGAATTGCCATTTGATCGGACATAGTTCTGAGCTCCCGGAATTTGTTGGTTTTGTTGTTGATTGGACATCAATGTAGCGCCCGCAAGAATCGGATGGAAGGGGGCGAAGTAAACGCGCATCATAGGGTGAGTTGGATATGAGCACACGAAGGAGCCAGATCATGGCAAGCCCCCAAACACCGATGCGTAACGAGAAGGAGAGCGAGAGTGAGCTGTCCATCTCCGTTGGCGATCGAATGGTCGCGCTGGCCAGATACATCGAAAGCAGGCCCGATGAGGCGTTGAGCCTTGCTGACCTCGGGGCCGTGGTTGGGTTGTCGCCATCCCGCGTACAGCGGGTGTTCAAGGAAACCTTCGGTGTCTCACCAAAGGCTTATCAGGATGCACTGCGTCTGAAAAACTTCAAGCAGGCATTGAGGACAGGCCAAAGCGTTACCAATGCCATCTTCGAGGCCGGCTTTGGTTCGGTCAGTCGCGTCTACGGCAAAGCGGACCGACAGGTCGGCATGCCGCCGTCCCGCTACGGCAAGGGGGGCAAAGGCGAAACCATTGTCTTTGCCTGCCGGCGAACCTCGCTCGGCCTGCTGATGATGGCCGCCACTGATCAGGGCGTGTGTTTTGCTGAATTCGGGGATGATGAGACGCGGCTTCAGGATCAACTCCAGAAGGAATTCCCTAAGGCCAGTCTGGCTCCCTCTGACGCCACAGAGTCTCCGGAGCTGGATGCCTGGATGATCGCGCTGGATGAACACCTCAGCCGGAACACGCCGCGCCCTGATGTACCACTGGATATCCGTGGCACCGCTTTCCAGACACGGGTCTGGAAGCTTCTTTTAGGCGTTCGCGAGGGCGAGGTTGTGAGTTATACGGAACTGGCAAGGCGACTGGGCGAGCCCAAAGCGGTTCGAGCTGTGGCCTCCGCTTGTGGCCGGAATCGCATCGCCGTGCTGATTCCCTGCCATCGGGTGTTGCGCAGTGACGGCTCCCTCGGCGGTTATCGCTGGGGGCTGGATCGCAAACGGCAATTGCTTGAAAGAGAACGTCCCGGTTCTTAAGAGTGAGCGTAAGCCCAAACAAAGCGAACCCCGGTTAACCGGGGTTCGTCAGTAAGTTGAAAGCCCGCGATAGCGGGCCCTGATCAAGCAGAAGCTACCTGCTTTACTGCGGCGCCTCAGTCACTTCAGTGATGAACATGAGATCCATGTCGCCCTGATATACCAGCGTGGTGTAGGGGCTGGCACCTTTAATCGGCAGGTAGGTCCATTCCGCACCGCCCTCTACGTAAGTGAGGGAGCCGGAAGTCAGGACGGACCAACCGTTGCTGTCGATTTGGTTTTGGTCGCCAGTGACATCAAAGTCCATGTAACCGCTGCCATCCTGGTTCAGCACCAGATCAATGGTCGCGGTGTCCGGCGCATCCATGTTATAGATGCCAGCCTCGGCTGGCGTTACGCCATCGATATCGGCAAAGCTGAGGGTCTGGGTAACGCCACCGATGAAGTCGTTGCCGCTGGCCTCGACGTAGACCTGCTTGGTATCGCCGTCGAAGTCTTTCAGCGTGACCGCATAGCGGCCCAGGCGACGGAGGGTGAATGGTTCGCCTCCCTCAGCAACCGGAAGGTTGTCCGATAGCGTGAGCTGTCCGGTCGGGTGGAGCTCCCCTGGACCATTGACGAAGCCATTTCCGCCGGCGTCTTCCGCCGGGTCGTCAAACAGTCCTCCGGGGCCGTCCAGTTCGGCCGACACGGAGGTCACGGCAAATGTGGAACCATCGAAGCTGTAGGTGCCCCATTCGGAGGAAACCGCCTCGACGACGTCGCCGCTGTACGCCTCCTCATTGTCGTTGTGGACAATCACGTAGTTGCTGTCATCCAGAATGGTCAGCACATTGTGACGATCGATTTGTTTCTGTTCGTTAAAACCTTCGCCGAGGTACCAGCTGCCGACCAGGCTGTCGCTTGCGTTACGGACTGGTTCGAAACTGAATTCTTCTGAGCCGTCTGTGAATACCAGCTTGCCACCTTCCATTTTCATGGTGAAGTTTTCACCGAGGCTGTCCAGGCCGCCGTCGCCATCGCCATTGAACCCTGCGCCTACGGTGACTGTGAACGCGCCGGTGTCGGCGCTCCAGGTGTATTCACCGTACTCTGCGCTGGCGGCAGTCTGGGTTCCGCCGGTCGTGTCGTCCTTGGAGTGGGCAATCAGGTATTCGCTGTCGTTCAGAAACGTCAGCACGTTGACGTTGCCATTGCTTTCTTCAAACACCCAGCTGCCAACCAGATCGCCGGATTGAGAACTTTGGAAGTGATTTACCGCATCTACTTTCGCGATCAGCGTCTTGCCGGTCGTGTTAATGGCAGTGTTGGCCTGGGTTTCGAAGTCTGTCTCGCTGACAGAGGGGTCGAGATCAATGTCTTGCAAAGCGGTATGCACATCTTCCGTGATGGTAATGCCGTTGCTGGCATCGTCATCGGAATCCAGGGTCTGCAGCAGACGCAGGATGTTCACGACGGTCTGGTCGGAGCTCCAGTCGGTAGTACCGCTACCCATGTCGGCCGGGGTGATGCGGCCAGTGGCCTCGACGGCCGGTAGATCGATGCCGCCGATGCTGAAGACCACAGTATCGCCGGCTTCGTAATTGTACTCGCCCAGTTCATTGGTCTGACCGGACTGGCCTCCTGGCGAAGTGGTGTAATTGATGCCGGCAACGGCGGCATCTACAAACACTCCGGTTTCGGCTGTGGTGCTGGTGTCACCCGTGTCGTTGTTATCAACAGCATCAGAAGATCCGCCGCTGCTACCACCGCAGCCGGTCAGTACGAATGCCGAGGAAATGGCTGTTGCCAGAGTCAACTTCTTGAACTTTCCCATAACCGCACCTTTTTGATTAATATCAGATTGATTGGGTAATCGGGAAACTAGCATCGGATTTATATCAAGACATACCCCATTTTGGGGATAAGTGTGGCGGAGCGCCTTGTTCTGCAGATTTTGTTGCATCAGGAGGCGGGTAAATGCTTTACGATGATAACTTTTTTGTTATTTGTAATTGTTTGTTTAGAAGTCGTAAAAAGGAGCAAAATATCTGAGGCTTTATGAATATTAAACACTTTTGGTGGTTTGGCAGATTTTAAAACCGCACGCCAGCGTGGGTTTCTCTGCCCAACGCTGGGAATATGCCGATGCCATGTCTTCTGCCTGTCGCAAGGATTAGTGTAACAAGGCTGACAATAGCCGGCTGATCAGCTCCCCCTGCCGCGAACAGCCGGTCTTCTGAAATATCTGTTTGAGTTGGGAACGTACTGTAGCGACGCTGCGTCCCAACCGGTCGGCACATCCTTGGGGGTCAATCCCTGCAACCAATTTTTCGCAGACCTGGGCCTCGGCGGGAGTCAGATTGAAATAGGTGGCGATGTGCTCTGCGCTCGGGAGGAGCCGATTCTCGGGGTCATACACTGTGACCAGAGCTCCCCCGGCCAGCAATTCACTGCTTTCAATCGGACGTAGGACAAAAAGCAGCGGAGTACGGCCCTCTCTTTTGAGAAGGAGAGTCTCAGAGGAATAGCTTTCCTTGCCCATGCTGGAGCGAACCACCTGGGCAGACGTACGGAAGAATGCCGCCTGCAAGTCTTTCTCTGCGAAGCTGAAGCGATCATGACGGATGCCCAGACAGCTTTCCCGTTGAATTAGATTGCGGGCTGTTTTGTTGGAATACAAAACGGTAGCAAAACTGTCGAGCACAAAAGTGGCATCGGGCAATACTTCAATCACGGAGGCCAGTGAGGAGGCCTCTTTGCTACGTGATTCCAGTTGCCGGTAAAGCAGTACAGCCTGTCGGATGTGTGGGACCAAGCGGTTGAGGGATTGTAGTTCTGTTTCCTGATATGGCCCTTGAGCCACTGTACGCTGGATGGTTAACAGGAAGGTATGTGTAGGGGTGCTATCTACGACGAGCCAAGCTGAATCCAGCATATCCTGATCATGCTCCCACCTCGAATAGTCTTCGCCAAGCTGGAAATCCGGGAGCAATGGCAGGGCGGACTGAAACAGACCGGGGGGCTGTTTAATGGCCTGATTGGTGACCACATCCTGGGCAATCATGTTGTTTTCGAGGTACCAGCCAAGGAACTCATCGGAGAGGCCGTGGTACCACAGGTGATCCATCTGCAAGGGGTGCTTGCGCACAACGAGTAGTTGAGCAGCGCAGCCATTGATCAGGCTAACCAGTTTTTCCAGAAATCCGTGAAAACCTTCTCGGTCGGTCAGGGCGCCGTAGAGGGATTGGATAAGGGCGTGCTCACTATTGAGGTCCAGTGTCGCTGTTTTCATTACCCCAGGGTCCTAACCAGAATGGGCGCTATCGGAGGCCGCAGTATTGTTGATCAAAGATAAAAGATGCAGCCCGGTTGGCTTGATCTTAGTCGACTCAGATACCTGAAAAAGTAAAAAAAGGTAAAATTGCCGGGATCTAATCCGTTGTTCAGCCGAGGCGTCAGGATCGATCATCTAATTCGACTTGCCCAGTAGTCGCCAGAGCTGGCGCCGGAAAAACAGTATTTGTTGTTTCAGTGAAAACAGCTTCGGCGCAAACAGCCAGGTCTGGGTAATGCCCATCAGATAGGTGTAACTCAGCAGCCCCAGATCCTCCGGGTCTTCCCGGGTACTGATCAGCCCCCGCTCAGCGGCCAGGCCCACCAGGTCGCGAAACATGGCAATAATCGACCGTGTCAGCGCCCGCTCCCGCTTCAATGTTCGACTCATCGCATCGGTCAGTTCGGTCTTGTTCAGCAGAATCTCGAACGACTGGCGATATTTACGATCATTGGCCAGCAGGCCCAGCCAGCGCTCGATGAAATGATCCATGGCCTCAATGGGCGTTTCCCGCATGCCAGAACACTCCGCAACCAGGGCTTCCAGGGGTTCTTGGGAGTAGGCAAGAACGGCTTCGTATAGATCGTCCTTATTTTCAAAATGCCAGTAGATCGGCCCACGGCTGAAGCCCGCTTCTTTGGCGATACGGCTCAAGGTCGTCAGTGAGTAACCGTCACGACTAAACAACTTAAGCGCGGCCTCAAGCACGGTCTGGCGGGTTTTCTCAGCGTCTTCCTTGGTACGGCGCATAAATAGATTTTTCTCGGCGGCTAATCATAAGGTTGGACGATTGGGTTTGGGGTGCCTTTCCAAAACTGTGCGGAGCCATGGATGGCGGAGCCCAAGCGCCACATGGATGTGCCGCCAGGAGCGTGTTTT
>NZ_CAJXKQ010000027.1 GCF_913055835.1 uncultured Marinobacter sp.
GAAATCGAGATTACCGAAACCCATCTGATGAATCTGTCCCGGCAATGCCTGAACCGGCTTCGGCAATTTGGTGAACAGGGAGTGATTGTCGCGATCGATGATTTTGGAACGGGATACTCTTCATTGGCCTACCTGCATACCCTGCCTTTGCACGTGCTGAAAATTGACCGGCAATTCATCTGGCGTCTCGGCGGCGAGTCTGGCGATTCCCGGATCGTCTCTGCGATTCTCGGGATTGCCGAAGCACTTGATCTTGAAGTGGTGGCGGAGGGAATCGAGACCAAAGAGCAGCACGACAGGCTCAGGGAATTGAATTGTCATCGGGGCCAGGGTTTCCTGATGGCCAGGCCTGCACCCTGGCAAGAGTTGATTCCGGCATTTATTGATCGAAATCAATATTAGGCGAGTCGGCGGCCTTTCCCCGAGTAATTTGCAAGATTTGGCTAGGTCCGGGGCTTCATTTGATTTATCAAGGGGCAAATCTCCATCCCGGACCTCTATGCGAAATACTGCGCCAGAACTGGAACTCGATGCCTATCTGCGACTCAATCGCGCCTCCCTCGCTGAGTGGCTGGCCGCAATTCGCGAGTTATCCGGTTGTTACGATATTGAATGCACCCTGTTCGAGGGCAACGGCCATCAGGTGGGGGCCTTGTCGACGCTGGCCACGGAGAGTGGCCGTCTGATCTGTCTCCATGCCACTGAGGGCATGGAAATCGCCGGCTGCCGGGCGACGGCGCCTGTCTTCCTGTTGCCGCGGGCCGGCAAGCCGGAGATCGCAACGCGGGATGAGCCCTGGCAATGCCTGAACCAGTTGGTTCTTGCATGGCCAGAAGACCGGTTCCGATTGCGTCTGCCTCCGGAAGCGAGCGTGCTGATTCTCAGGCTGGAACCGGAAACTTCCGCCCCGACTTCCCTGGATTGCAGTGATGACTCGCTCTCGACCTACGAAGAGCTCATTACCTGTTATCTTCATCGGTCACCGTTTTTCCGGGATGATGCTCACGCCATCAGCAAAACGGATGAGCTTTTCCGAAAACTGACACTCTCCTCAACGCAGGTGGTCCAGTCTTGCAAGTGCCCGAAACTCGATCGCCGGTTGCTCAGGGCCATCGAAAAAATAAGGGACGAGCCGGGCTGGGACTTCAACCTTCAGGAACTGGCCAGCCACTCCGGCGTCAGCGAACGGAACCTTTACTATCTGATGAAACGGGAAACCGGTATGACGCCGTACCGGTTGTACCAGCGAAACCGACTGCTGAGAGTCCGGCAGCGTCTGGTGGACTGCCAGTGCGAAGTGCCGCACATCTCATGGTATGCCGCCGATGCGGGTTTTTCCCACCTGGGGCGATTCGCGGCCCTTTACCGGGAACACTTCGGGGAATTGCCCAGCGAAACGGTTCAGTGGCGGCGAAACCTCCAGGGCCGTGGGACTGGCAAGCCGATTGTGGACGAGCCGGACCTGTTGCTGTCCTGAAATGCATCGCAAAAAAAGCCCGGCTCACGTTGCCGTGGCCGGGCCTGATGTCTTGCACCGGGTCAGTGGGCTGGTGCCGATTTACCCTCGGGTTCGGACCCGTTGCCATACTCATCGGCGGCTGAACCGTGATGATCACGACCCAGCAGGATATAGAACGCCGGCAAGACAAAGATGGTGAACAGGGTGCCGATACCAAGACCTGCGCTGATGGTCAGGCCGATGGCAAAGCGACTTTCCGCGCCCGGGCCAATGGCAATCAGCAGCGGCACCATGGCAAAGATCAGCGCCAGTGATGTCATGATGATTGGCCGCAGGCGAATCGCCGCCGCCTCGATCACCGCATCCACCTTGTTAAGCCCGCGTTCCTTCTGCAACTGGTTGGCGAACTCGACAATCAGAATGCCGTTCTTGGACACCACCCCGATCAGCGTTATCAGACCCACCTGGGTGTAGATATTCATGGTGGCGAAGCCAAGCACTATGAACGCCATGGCGCCGGCCACCGACATGGGCACCGAGACCAGGATGATGAACGGATCCCGCCAGCTTTCGAACTGGGCTGCCAGCACCAGGTAGATCACCAGCAGCGACAGGAAGAAGGTCACCATCAAGGCGCTGCCCTGGGTCGCCAGCTGGCGGGTCTGACCGGTGTAGTCGTAACTGAAGCCCTGCGGGAAAACCTCAGCCGCAGTCTGCTCCATAAAGTCCATCGCGGTGCCGGCGGCGACACCGGGCATCACCACGCCCTGCAGTGTCAGGGAGTTTTGCTGGTTGAACTGGGTACGGTTGGACGGTTCAACGTCCTGGCTGAAGCTGACAACGCTGCCCAGTGGCACCAGCTCGCCGTTATCGGCACGAATGTAGTAATCATCGAGCGCCTGGGCGTCGAGCCGGAACTGTTGATCCACCTGTGGAATGACCTGGTAGGAGCGACCTTCCATGCTGAACCGGTTTATGTATCCGCCCCCCAGCATGCTCGACAGACTCTGGCCGACGTCCTGCATGGACAGGCCCAGGTCTGCCACTCTGTCCCGGTCAACATTGATGCGGGTGATCGGGCGATCGAAGTTGATGGACTTCTGCAGGAACATGAAGTTGCCGCTGCCCATGGCTTTGCCCAGCAGTTCATCCGCAACCTGGTCCAGCTGCTCATAGCTGCTGCCGGTGGTGATCACGAACTGGAAAGGCAGGCCGCCGCCCGAGCCCGGCAGTGAGGGGCGCGGGAACACCGCGGTTTGCAGTCCGGTGACATTCTTGAGCTCGGCATCCAGTTTCGGCTGGACTTCAAACTGACTGATCTCCCGCTCACTCCAGGGGGCCAGCTTGAAACCACCGAAGACCGCATTGGGGCCGGTAATACCGATGATCATGAAGTCCTCGTTGTAGCCCGGGACGGTCGACATGCGCTCCTGGATTTCATCACCGTGCTCCAGCAGGTAGTCCAGGGTCGAGGTCTGTGGGCCAAGCCCCTGATAGAACAGGATGCCCTGGTCTTCGGTGGGCGCCAGTTCGTTCTGGCTCATGGAGACCATGAAGTAAATGGAACCCAGCACGACGACGGCGAAGAAAACCACCACGGATTTAGTCTGCATCAGCGAGCTAAGGGCAGACTTGTAGCTCGCTGCCAGGCCATTGAAGGTTTTCTCAACCACCTGCTCGAATCTGCCGGGGTTGCCGTGGGGTTTCAGAACCTTGCCCGACAGCATCGGAGAGAGCGTCAGGGCAACGATGCCGGAAATAACCACGGTACCAGCCAGCGTGAAGGCAAACTCGGTAAACAGCGAGCCAACCAGCCCGCCCATGAAGCCGATGGGGGCGTATACGGCCACCAGGGTGGTGGTCATGGCAATGATGGGAACCGCCATCTCACGGGCGCCATTGATGGCGGCCTCAAAGCGGGACTCACCCTCTTCGATATGCCGGTGCACGTTCTCCACCATGATAATGGCGTCATCCACCACCAGGCCGATGGCCAGTACCATGGAGAGCAGGGTGAGCAGGTTCAGCGAGAAACCGAACATCAGCATGATAAAGGCACCGCCGATCAGTGAAAGCGGGACTGCAACGGATGGCACCACAGAGGCCCGAACCGAACCAAGACAGAGGAACACCACCACCAGGACGATGATCATGGCTTCCAGCAGCGTCTGGATAACCTCGTTAATGGAATCTTCGATGAAATCAGACGCATCGTACGCCAGGCGCACATCCAGACCGGACGGCAGCTGGCTTTCGATATCCGGCAACTCGTCTTTAACCAGGCCGGCGACCGTCAGCGGGTTGGCCCCGGGAGCCAGTTCAATGGCTACGTAAGTGGCCGGCTGGCCTTTGTAAAGGGCCAGTTGATCGTAGGTTTCAGAACCCAGTTCAACCCGGGCGATATCCTGCAGGCGGATCTGGGTGCCATCGGACTGTTTGACCACCAGATTGCGGAATGCGTCAGGGTCAGCGACATCGGTGTCGCTGGTCATGCTGATTTCGGTGTACTTGCCTTTGGTGTTACCCACGGCCGCCTGATAGTTATTGGCGCGGAGCTTTGCCACAACCTCCGGAGGTGTCATATCCACCGCGGCGAGGCGTTCCGGATCCAGCCACACCCGAAGAGCGAATTTGCGGCCCAGCAGTTCCGCTTTGCCGACACCGGAAAGCGCCTGCAGTCTGGGCTGAACAACACGGGTCAGATAGTCGGTGATCTGGGGCACCGCCAGTTCGTTACTGTAGAAGGCGATGTACATCAGGGCCGTTGAATCACCGGTGGTGGAAGTAATCACCGGGTCCTGGGCTTCCGCCGGCAACACGTTGCGCTGGCTCGCTACCTTGGCCTGGATTTCCGCCAGGGCTGCGTTGGCGTCATAGTTCAGCACCATCTTTGCTTCGATAGTGGAGGAGCCCTGGGAGCTGGTGGAGGTCAGATAGTCGATGCCGCTGGCTTCGGCGATGGCCTGCTGCAGCGGCGTGGTGATGAACCCTTTGATCAGGTCAGAGCTGGCACCGGGGTAGGCCGTAGTGACGGTCACGGTGGTGCTTTCCAGCTCCGGATACTGCCGGATCTCCATTTCCATGGCCGCCCGGGCACCCAGGAGCAGGATCAGCAGGCTGACCACCGTCGCCAGTACGGGACGGTGGATAAAAATGTCAGTGAAGCGCATTACTCAGACGCCTCCTGCTTCTGCTCTTCTTCCTGAATGGTCACCTGCTGGCCTGCTCGCAGACGCAACAAGCCTTTCTCGACGATGGTTTCGCCGGCTTCAAGACCGGACAGAACCGCCACGCGGGTGTTGCGGGTTTCGCCGGTGGTTACGGTGCGGCGGTTGACAACCAGATTACCTTCTTCGTTTTCCTCAACCACAAACACAAAATCGCCATAGGTGTTGTAGGAGATGGCGGTGCGCGGCACGGTCACCACTTCGTTGTCTTCCGGCTGCTGCGTCAAGACGGTCGCAAACATGCCAGGGCGCAACAGGTTATCCGGGTTAGAGAGTGTGGCGCGGACGCGCACTGTCCGGGTCTCCGGATTAACCGAGGTGTTGATGGCGCTGACGGAACCTTCGAAATCCTGCTCGGGAACAGCTGCGACGGTAGCGACCACCGGGTAGCCTGTTGCTACGTTCGGCAGATTTTTCTCGGAAAGGGTGTAGTCGAGATAGATCGGATCCAGCATGTTGATCTCGACAATTGCGGTGCCGGTGGCAATGTACTCGCCCTGGTCAACCATCCGGATACCCAGCGTGCCGTCGAACGGTGCACGGATGATTTTCTTGCTCAGTTGGGCCTCGGCCTCGTTCACCCGTGCGCGGGCAGCGTCGAAATTGGCCTTGGCCTCATCGTACTGGGACTGCGAGACTGCCCGCTTGGGCAACAGGTCGGAGACCCGTTTGAATTCCTGTTCGGCCAGCTGCGCCTCGGCCCGACGTGTGCGAAGAGCGGCCTCATCAATGGCTGCGTCAATGCGGATCAAAACGTCGCCGCGCTTGACCACATCGCCGGATTCAAAATTGATGGACTCGATCACCCCGGGCACTTCGTTGGCCACCTGGATACCGTTAATGGCTTCAACACTGCCCACGGCCTTGATGGCCGGCGTCCAGGCTTCGTTCTGAGCCTCAACGGCAGAAATCTTGGCCGGAGGTTGGGGCTGGGACATCTGCTCTTGCATCTGGCCAAACTGGTAGAACTTGTAGCCGAAGATGCCTCCGAGCACTACGCCGAGGAAAATAATGACGATCAGAAAGCGGGAAGCAGTGCGCATGGTTCGGGTCCTGAGGATCTGTGTCAGATTTTGGGAAGCATAGCATCCTACAAAATCAGGGTCGCGATTGTCACCGGGTTGTAAGTATTTCTATCTAGACTCCGGCCGTGCCGGATTTGACAAGCATCATGGCTTTTTCGTGACGGGCGGCTTTCCGCACGGGGTACTGGTAATGTAACAGACGTCGGTGACAGAATTACGACGGTATTCAGGGTGAGGATCAACCATGCAGTGGATTCTGGGGCTCGCATTAGCAGCCGCCGTGTTTGTCATTCTCAAAAAGTGGGGCGCATTGTCCGCTGAAAAGAAAAAGTCGGCCACCTGGAAGGTTGTACTCGTCATTGGCGGCGCCCTTCTGGTGTTTATGGTTCTGACCGGACGCGTCCATGTGCTTACGGCGGCGGTGGCGGCCGTCATTCCGCTGTTACGCAAACTTCCCGCCTTGCTGAAATTTGCTCCTGAGATCAACCGGTTCATGGGAAGGAAGCAACAGGGAGAAGGGCGTGGAGAGGAACACGGAGAGGAACGTGCGCAGGCGAACGATCATTCCCGCCCCGGTACTGATCTGTCAGGTGTGATGTCAGAGCGCGAGGCCTGCGATATCCTGGGCGTGAAAGCAGGCTGCACCGATGAGGAAATCGTGATGGCCCATCGTCGGCTCATGCAGAAGCTCCATCCGGACCGGGGCGGGAACGACTACCTGGCAGCCAAATTGAACGAAGCCAAGCAGGTTCTCCTCGGCAAGCGACACGCCTGAGTCAGGGCAAGATGTCTACGCGTACCTCAAAACGTCGGTTTTCGGAGCGGCTGCTGTTCACCTGGTAAGTGATGCCACTGCGTTCCTGGCTCGAACGGGTTGCAGTACTGCCCAGTGTTACCCATTGTCCCGGTTCAACCCGCCGAATGGTGACCACCGCTTCCGTCTCATAACCATCCAGGTTTGCAGGTTCTTCCTCGAACGAGACAATGCTCAGCTCTACCGCCTGATCGGAAATAACCTGGGGGCTGACCAGAAATCCACTCCTGGTTTCTACCTGTTGAAGAAAGGCGGCCGGATTCCGGCCTCCGCGAACGGCGACTGGAATCGTCCGGATCTGGCCCGAGGTAATGTGTGCCGACTGGCCATCCTGCATGACCAGTGTTCGTTCCTGGGCACTGCCAGTGCTGGTAACGCGGCGCTCCGCGGATATCTCAGCCTGGCCGCCGGAAGCGGAAATACCCGCCCCTGAGCGTTTGCCACCGCTATCGGTCCTGGAACGAACGGTGATGCGGATCTGGACGGGCGCCACATCCAGCGTTTCAACAAGCCGTCCGATTTCGTCCAGCATATCGGGTTCACCGCGTACCACCAATTGCTGGCCACGGGCGGTCACGGTCACCGGCGAGCCCTGGTAAAGCTCGCGAATCTGCACGGCCACGTCTTCGCCCGGTCTGTTGTTGAGCTGGTATACCCGGGATTCCGCCTGGGCAACAGCCTGGCTGGATGCAAGCGCCAGCAACAGTGCCAGGAAAAGCTGCGTCGGGTATTTTCGGGCAAAAACGGCCATTGAATGCTCCCAATCCTTCCGTCGGTAGTAAAAAACTCGGGCACACGGGTTGCCAAGGTGAAAACCGGGGGTATATATTGAAAAGCATGAAGACGACACACGCGAACTGTCAATTGAATGTTTTGCAAGCTTTCGGCGCCAAGCCGGCGGCTGCAGTCGCTGCTGTGTTTTTCTGGTGGTTTGGTTATGGCTTTTATTTTAGCCAGAGCCGGGGCCGCCCATAGCATCTTCATCGAACGAATAACGAGGAAGGCAGCCCGGCAGAAAACCCAGGCTGCCACCGGACTCAAAAAGCCCCGACTGGTAGCCCAGCCGGGGCTTTTTTGATTCTGACGCAGGGAAACGGGAACACTGACATGAACATGCCCTTGAACACTGAACTGACACACCAGAATGCTGAGTCTCCAGTCCGGCACCGACAGGAAGTGGTCCTGCCAACACCGGCGGAGCTAAGGCTTCAGATGCCGGCCAGCGACGCTGTGGCCCGGCAGGTAGACCGGCAGCGGCAGGAAATCCGGGAGATACTGCAGGGCAACGACGCCAGAGCCCTGATCGTTATGGGGCCTTGCTCCATTCACGATGAAGTAGCTGCCCTGGAGTACGGGGAAAAGCTGAAGGCGCTGGCGGATGAGGTCAGCGACCGCTTCCTGATTGTTATGCGGGCCTACCTGGAAAAACCCCGGACCACCGTCGGCTGGAAAGGGCTGCTGTACGACCCGGAGCGCACTGGATCCGGCGATCTGAATGAAGGCCTGCGTCGTTCCCGCCGCCTGCTGCTGAATCTGGCTGCCATGGGGCTGCCATTGGCCACCGAAGCTCTGAGCCCGTTCGCGATGGATTACCTGGGTGATCTGGTGAGCTGGACTGCCATCGGTGCCCGAACCACCGAGTCCCAGGTCCATCGGGAAATGGTCAGCGGCCTGCCCATGCCAACGGGCTTCAAGAATGGCACCGATGGTGGGATTGCCGTGGCAACCAACGCCATGAAGTCCGCTTCCCACCCCCATCACCACCTTGGCGTGTCTGCAACCGGCGCGCCGGTCATGATTACCACTCGGGGGAATCCCGACACCCATCTGGTGTTGCGCGGTGGCCGCGGCATTACCAACTATGATGCAGCAAGTATTGAGCAGGCCGTCGGCACCCTGGGCAATGCGGGTTTGTCCACGGCCGTCATGGTGGACTGCAGCCACGACAATGCCTGCAAGCAGGCCGAACGACAGCTGGATATTGCCCGGGAAGTGATGGCTCAGCGCCGGGCCGGCAACCATCATATCCGTGGTCTGATGCTGGAAAGCTTCCTGGAGCCTGGTCGGCAGGACGACGGTGAAGACCTGCGCTACGGCTGTTCGATTACCGATCCTTGCCTTGGATGGGCCCAGACGGAGGCTCTGATCCGCTCACTGTAGACAGCAGCAGCTGGCCGGCCAGCAACAGCAGAACGCCTCCCATCAACCGGTCCAGCCAGTGGCCAAACCGGTTAAATCCCCGGCGGACGCGGGGTAGGGTAAAGAACACGGCAACCATGGCGAACCAGAGTCCGGTGGCCAGAGCCATGTAAATGCCGTAGCCGGCCTGGAGCGCAATGGGCGTGCCCGGGCTGATGACAACGGAGAACAGTGAGACAAAAAACAGGGTTGCCTTGGGATTCAGGGCATTGGTCAGGAAACCCAGACGCAGGGCTGCAACACCGGATTGCCCACCGGTCGGGTCCTGTTCCACATGAACGCCACCGGCCCGGGCCCGCAGGCACTGCAACGCAATCCAGGCAAGGTAGAGCGCTCCCAGCACCTTGAGCACATTGAACAGCATGATCGATTGCTGGATAAGCAGGCCGATACCCAGCAGGGAGTAACAGACATGCACCAGAATTCCGCCACCAATACCGATGGCGGTCAGCAGTGCGTTTCTGCGACTCTGGCACAGAGCCTGCCTGAGCATTACGGCAAAATCCGGCCCAGGGCTTGCCACTGCCAGCAAGTGGACGAGGGCCACCGTCAGAAATTCCGGCCAGTAACTCTGCATATTTCCAACTCCTCTTATGCACCCGCCTCGGTCTGAAAAGTCTGACAGCATAGGCCGAATCCAGTCTTTTTTCACGGTGTGGGTGAAACTTGCCATGGCTTCTATACTGAGGTCTCACCCGTTCAAACCTTCCCTGTTCCCCGGTGCCGGGAATGCCTGTCAGGAGACCGTTGTATGGAAAAGCGAGCCGTAGACGTTGCGATTATTGGCGCGGGTACCGCCGGGATGGTTGCGTATCAGCGAGTGCGCAAAGCGACCGACAAGGTTGTATTGATAGAAGGCGATCAGTACGGAACCACCTGCGCCAGGGTCGGATGTATGCCAAGCAAACTGTTGATTGCGGCCGCCGAAAACGCGCATCAAATGCAGCTTGGCGATCTTTTTGGCGTGTCTGCCGGGGGGATAACGATCGATGGCAAGCGGGTTATGGAGAGGGTGCGAACCGAACGGGACCGGTTCGTTTCGTCCGTGATTGATTCGGTAGAGAAGTTTCCGGAAGCGCACCGTCTGAAAGGCCACGCCCGGTTTATCGGTCCGAACCGTCTTGTGGTTGGCGGCAGTCTGGAGGTTCAGGCCGATCGGATCATCATTGCCACCGGTTCCCGGCCGAATATTCCCGGATTTCTGAAAGAGGCCAAGGACCGGCTGGTGGTGAATGATGATATTTTCGAATGGCAGGATTTGCCCGGTTCGGTTGCGGTTTTTGGCCCTGGGGTGATCGGTCTGGAGCTGGGGCAGGCCCTGAGCAGACTGGGTGTAAGGGTCCGGATGTTTGGTGTTGGCGGTGCGGTCGGCCCCATCCAGGATGACACCATTCGCGACTACGCGCTTGAAACCTTCAACGACGAGTTTCCTCTGGATCCGGATTCGGACGTAAAGAACGTTGAACGGGTAGACGGCGGTGTTGCCATTACCTTTGTCGACGGCACTTCCGGCGAAAAAACGGAGACCTTCGATTACCTGTTGGCGGCGACCGGGCGCCGACCCAACGTCGACGGGCTGGATATCCAGAACGCCGATATCGAGCTGGATGACAAGGGCATGCCCCTGTTTGATGCCCATACCCTGCGTTGTGGCCAGAGCCACATATTTATCGCCGGCGATGCCAATAACACTTTGCCATTGTTGCATGAGGCAGCCGACGAAGGGCGTATAGCGGGTGACAACGCTGCCTCATACCCGGATGTGCGAACCGGGCTTCGTCGAACACCGCTGGCGGTGGTTTTCACAGATCCGCAGATTGCGACCGTTGGGCTGACGATTCATCAGGTGAGCGAGCGTTGTCGTGGCTGTTTCGCGGTTGGCGAGGTGTCCTTTGAGGATCAGGGCCGAAGCCGGGTGATCGGTAAAAACCGGGGCTTACTGAGAGTCTACGGTGAGCATGGCAGCGGGCTTTTCATGGGGGCGGAGATGTTCGGGCCGGCGGCGGAGCATATTGGTCATCTGCTCGCATGGTCTGCCCAGCGACGACTGACCGTCAGCGAAATGCTGGAAATGCCGTTCTATCATCCGGTCATCGAGGAAGGGTTGAGAACGGCGCTCAAAGACCTCAACCGTAATCTCCGCATCGGACCGGCACCCGAAGAGGGCTGCACAGACTGCGGGCCCGGTGTTTGAGCCGGCCCTTGATCGGGATCAACAGGTATAAGGCCGGCTATGGTTTAGAGTTGACTCTGAAACCCTTGTATTGCGCTGGCGCCGCGCCCAGATCTTTTCATGGAAAAAGTAGGCAACGGTGTTGATCGCCGGTTCCACCATGGCAATCAGACTGCCGATAAGAATATCGCCTGTGAGCAGATACGCCACCGAAAAGGCGACCGTAAAATGAGTGAGAGCAAACGTTACCGTCTTGATCAGTGACTGGTCGCCATTCCGGCCATGGTTGTGTACGAACAGTTTTAACGCGCTCATGGTTGTCTCCGGTGTCGTTCGTTAATCAGTTTATTAAACGCCGGGTGAGAATGATTGTTAAATGAAATGTATTGAGAGAAGTTATAGTTTGGGGCTATCCGGTTTTCGTGTTTTATAGTGTTATTCATCGATCCTATCATCGAGATTAGCAAACTAAACTTCCTGACGTCTGGTGATCGGGAGTATCTTTATTTCTAAACTTGATGCATAACCGCGAAGGAGAAGCGTTATGGGTAAGAATTTTATTGGTCTTGATACCGAGCAAACGGCGAAGCTTGCTGATTCCCTCAATGATCTGCTGTCCAACTATCAGATCTTCTACATGAATGTCCGTGGCTACCATTGGAATATCAAGGGCGACAACTTCTTCGAGCTGCACGTCAAATTCGAGGAGCTGTACGATGATCTATTGCTCAAGATTGATGAAATTGCAGAGCGCGTGCTGACGCTTGGCCATCGGCCGGCTCACGCCTATAGCACCTATATTGAGCGCTCTGAAGTGCCCGAGCGCAAAGATGTGTCAGACGGCAAGGAGGCGATGGAGAACATCGTGGAAAGCTTTGCCAAACTGATCGGCAAACAGCGTGCGTTGCTCAGTCTGGCGGGTGACGCGGAAGATGAGGGCACCGTTGCCCTAATGAGTGACTACATCTCTCAGCAGGAAAAGACTGTCTGGATGTATCGTAGTTACCTCGGTCACTGAGTCGATCGAACTCACGGAATGGCGACCTTCGGGTCGCCATTTTTTGTTCCTGTCACCAATTCGTCATGGTAATGACTCGGAATTGACGCTGAACTGTCACGCCTGTGGCCTAGCGTGTGTAGGAATTCCCTACACCAAGCAATGCCAGAGGCACAATGTCATGTTCCGTAAGACCCTGCTTTCCGCAACCATCCTGTCTTCCCTGTTGGGCCTTAGCGCCTGTACCGATGATGGTGACGATGGCGCTGATGGTATCAACGGCACCAGCAAATCACTGATCGAACTCAATGTTTTGGGCACCTATCAGGCCCCGGGCGACGTGTTCGACGTGGGGGCTGCCGAAATTGTTGCCCACGATGCTGCCAACCAGCGATTGTTCGTTGTAAACGCCGGTGCCTCCACGGTAGACGTGCTTGATATCCAGAACCCCTCCCAACCGGTTCTCTTGCAGACCATCGATGCGACCGCCGAGGGTGCTTCCGCCAACAGTGTCGCTGTCTTCGGCAGCCTGGTGGCGGTGGCCATCGAAGCCGACGTCAAGCAGGACAACGGCAAGGTCGTTTTCTACAACACCACTGACCTTGGCAAGGTTGGTGAAGTTACGGTAGGGGCGCTGCCCGATATGGTTACCTTTACCCGGGACGGCATGAAAGTGCTGGTCGCCAACGAGGGTGAACCCAGCGACGACTACACCAACGATCCTGTGGGATCCGTCAGCATTATTGATCTGTCAGCGGGCGTTGCCGGCGCAACGGTAACCACCGCAGGATTCGAAGCCTTCAATGCCGATGAGGCGGCACTGAAAGCCAGCGGTGTGCGGGTGTTTGGGCCGGGAGCAACTGTCGCCCAGGATATGGAGCCGGAGTACATTGCGGTCTCCCTCGACAACAAGACCGCCTGGGTCGCCCTGCAGGAGAACAACGCCGTAGCCGAGCTGGATATCGAGGCCGGTGTGATCAATGCGATCCTGCCCCTGGGTTTCAAGGATCACAGCGTGATAGGAAACGAGCTGGACGCCAGCAACCGGGATAGCGGCATCAACATCCGCAACTGGCCGGTGAAAGGTATGTATATGCCGGACGCTATCACAAGCTATGGCTACAATGGCAAGACTTACTACATTACTGCCAATGAGGGCGATTCCAGGGACTACGATGGCTTCTCCGAAGAGTTCCGGCTTGGGGATCTGACCCTGGATGCCACGGCTTTTCCAAATGCGGCCGATCTTCAGCTCGAGGAGAACCTGGGCCGGATCAACGTGACCTCGACCCTCGGCGTCAGCAACGGATGCGATCCCTCTGACCCGGCGACGGATCCGGAAGTCGATTGTGAATACAGCGAAATCTACACCTACGGAGCACGATCCTTCTCTATCTGGTCCGCCGATGGCCAGAGGGTCTTCGACAGCGGCAGCGAGTTCGAACGGATCACCGCCAGTCTGTTGCCTGACAACTTCAACGCCACCAACGATGAGAACAATTTCGACAATCGATCCGACGACAAAGGCCCTGAGCCGGAGGCAGTGACAGTTGGCACAATCAACGCCCAGACCTTCGCGTTTATCGGTCTTGAGCGAATTGGCGGAATTATGGTTTACGACGTGACCAATCCCCAGAATCCGGAATTCGTCCAGTACCTGAACAATCGGGATTTCTCGGTTTCGGATGTAGACTTGCAGGCCGGTATGGCCGGAGATCTCGGACCGGAGGGCATTGCCTTCATCGCTGCCGAAGACAGCCCGAATGGACAGCCCTTACTGGCAGTGGGAAATGAAATCAGCGGAACCACCACCCTGTATGGTATTGACGTGATTGAACTGACGGCGGACTGAACTCAGGGTCTGAAAGAAACCCGGGGGCATCGTTATCGATCCTCCCGGGTTTCTTGTTTTCCGCCTCAGACAGCGGCCTGCAGCGGTGGCACTTCCTGATGCAGGAACCACTTTTCCGTCACGACTTTTCTCGTAAACCAGTGGGAGCGCATCAGGCCACTGGCCAGGGGCATCTTGACCCAGTCGGGCACCTGCCAGCCCTGGTCTGCCTCGGTGGCGCGAGTGCCGAAGCGTTCGGCAATGGCATCGCCGTAAATCTGCAGGGAGGAGGCTGAATAGTCGGCGGCCTGGCGAATCACATCCGCTGCCAGCAGCGCGGATTCTATCGCTGGCCGGATACCCTCGCCACTCTGGGTGTAGGCGAGGCCGGCGGCATCGCCAACCAGCATCACACCGTCGTCAACCAGGGGTCTGTCGGCGTGGGCGTAAAGCAGATAGGCGTGGCCCTTGAATCGTCCGGGCAGGTCCTGTGGAATCCGACCGGTGGATTTCATTTCCTCAACAAACGCTTCCAGATGTCCCGTCAGCTTGTGGTTGTCTTCCCGGCCCAGCCCGATATTTAGGAAATTGCCTTTCCGGAACACCCAGGCATAGCCCTTGAGATCCCGACAGAACCAGAGCTCGGGCGTATCGCCCCGGGCCTCGCAAACCGAGGCCTGCTCCGGTGTCATTTCAAACTCAACTTCCTTGGCGGCGACGACGGTCTCATGGCCCCCCGGTCCGTCTCCCAGTAATCGCGCAACCGGGCAGAAGTGACCACCGGCACCGACAATAAGAGGGGCTTCCCAGGTGTCATTGACAACCCAGTTGCCGTCTTTGCGGACGATGGGTTTGACCGGCGTGGCCAACTGTTTTGGACCGTTGACGCGGCTGAGCAGATAATCGTCGAATTCACATCGGCGAATACCATAGCTGACGACATCGCCATGATCGTTTTCCACGGCCGGCTGACCCATCATGCCGATACGAAAACGACGAATGGGTTGGAGTGTTCGTCCGTTGCCGTATTCCTCCAGGTTAATCTTCAACGTGTCCATAACGGCAGGAGTAACCCAGCCCGCACAGGTCTTGTCCCGGGGGAAATCCTGCTTGTCGATGATCAGTACTTTTTTGCCGCTGTTTTCCAGAGCGCTGGCCAGGGTGGAGCCGGCTGGGCCGGCACCGACGATGATCAGATCGTAATAATCCATCAGGCCTCCTCGGGTGCTGCAGGAAAGTTGTAGAGGTCCTGCCTGGTCTGTGGGAGTTTGTTATTGTCACCGTGGCTGAAGACCACCTGGAACAGCTGCAGGGAACCGGCCCTGAAGGCAGCAATGGAACCGGCCAGATACATGCGCCAGGCCCGGGTAAAGTGGCCGTCGTACATGGCGGTTACCTTGTCCTCATTCTCATTGAACCGTTCCATCCAGTGGCTCAGGGTCTGGGCGTAATGCAGCCGCAGATTCTCGACATCCAGCACCGAAAAATCACCATGCTCGCAGATCTGCATGAATTCGCCGATGCTCGGCGGGTAGGCCCCGGGGAAGATGCGTTTCTCGATCCAGGCATTCATCAGCATCGGGCGATTGCGGCCGATGCTGTGAAGCAGGGCGATGCCGTCGGGTTTCAGGCTACGTTTGATCAGTTCGGACAGGGCCTCGTAGTTTTCCTTGCCCACATGCTCCAGCATACCGATGGAGACAAAAGCGTCGTACTGACCACTGATGTTGCGGTAATCATCTTCGACATATTCAACTAGATGATCCAGACCTTGCTTACGCGCTTCTTCACGGGCGTAGGCCAGCTGTTTCCTGGAGATGTTGTAGGAGTGCACCTTGACGCCGTAGTTGCGCGCCATGTATCGGGCCAATCCACCCCAGCCACAGCCGGCCTCGACCACGGTCATGCCGGGCTTGAGCCGGAGTTTACGACAGACGTGTTCCAGCTTTGCCAGTTGCGCCTGTTCGAGGCTCAGGTCCGGGCTCTCGTAATAGGCGCAGGTGTACTGCATTTCGGCGCTATCGAGCCAGAGCCGATAAAACTCGTTGCCAAGATCGTAGTGGTGGTGAATGTTTTCCTTGGCTTCGGAGATGCCGGTGGAGCGAGGGTTGTGGTTGCGCCAGAGGGCTTCCAGCCATTTCGGCCATTTCTGGCGCGCCTGATGCACTGAACGGTAGAGGGTTTCCATCAGGTCAGGCAGGTCGCCCTCCACTTCCAGGCGACCGGCGCTGTAGAGGTCGCCGAACGCCAGGTTGGGATTGGTGACCAGTGCGTAGAGGGCTTTCGGGTCGGTCAGCTGCAGAGTGAACTGCGCCTGTTGGCCTTCCGGTTCAATGACATCGCCGTTCCAGAGCCGGAAGCGGAGCGGTGGCGATCCCGCCATTCGCATGAGCTTCGCTATCAGCCACCGCTCGTAGGTGTGCGGTGACCGATCAACATGGGTATTTTCCAGTGGCAGGGTCAGAACGTGGCTCTTGGTTTCTTGCCCGCTCTCACGGGTTTTCTGGGCAGTGCTCTGGTTCATGGACTCCGCTCTCCCTTGATAACCTCAACATCAATGTTTTGTCGACGTGTGTGCGCCAGGGTTCCCGAATACCAGTCTGAGAATCGCCGGTTTTCCGTTCAGTATAGAAAAGCCTGAGATTTTGTCAGGTTGAGCAAGGATAGAAGAGCGTTATCGGAAGGATGGCCAGGCAAGAAATGGAAGGGTAAAAAAATACCGGGCCCTGGGGCCCGGTATTTTTGGTCAGTATGAAGAGCTCATACCAAACCACTCTGGGAAAATCACAATCAGTGCCAACACAAACATCTGTATCAGAATGAATGGCAGGACACCTTTGTAGATATCCGTTGTTCGCACTTCCGGTGGTGCGACACCTTTCAGGTAGAATAACGAGAACCCGAACGGTGGCGTCAGGAAGCTCGTTTGCAGGTTCATGGCAATCAGGATGGCGAACCAGAGCATGTTGATGCCCATGGCTTCCGCAACCGGTGCAAGAATCGGCACGATGATGAAGGAGATCTCAACGAAGTCGATGAAGAAACCCAGCACCAGGATGACCACCATGGCCAGGATGATGAAGCCCCACTTTTCCCCGGGCAGCTGCAGCAGCCACTCTTCCAGCAGGTAATCGCCACCGGTGTAGCTGAATACCATGGAAAAGGCGGTGGCACCGATCAGGATCGCGAAGACCATGGCGGTTACCTTCACGGTATCCTTGGACGCATCCCACACCATTTTGAATGAGAACTGCCGGTAGATGATGGCCAGCACCACAGCGCCAACGCCACCCAGGGCGGATGACTCGGTTGGTGTGGCAATGCCAGTGAAGATCGAGCCCAGAACCACCACAATCAATGCCAGCGGTGGAATGATTGCCAGCAGCGCATTGAAGATTTCCTTCTTCCGGGACACGCCCGGCTCATCCGGCATGGCCGGCGCGGTTTCAGGCTTCAGTCTGGTCAGAACCAGGATATACACGATATACAGACCGACCAGCACGATGCCGGGCCAGACCGCTGCCTTGAACAGATCCCCGACCGGAAGGCCAAGCACGTCACCCAGGATGATCAGGATGATCGAGGGCGGGACGATCTGGCCGAGAGTGCCGGAAGCGCAGATAGTGCCGGTGGCAAGCCGCTTGTCATACTTGTGGGCTAGCATGACCGGCAGGGAGATCAGGCCCATGGCCACCACACTGGCGCCCACGACGCCGGTGGATGCGGCCAACAGGGCGCCAACCAGGATGGTCGAAATCGCCAGGCCGCCGGGCAGGCCACCAAACAGCCGGCCCATGGAGGTCAATAGCTGCTCTGCCAACCGGGTGCGCTGAAGCACCACGCCCATGAAAATGAACAGGGGCACGGCCATCAGGACGGTATTCTGCATCACGCTCATGATGCGGTAGGGCATGAAGGCAAAAAGGTCCATGCCCTCGGCGAAAATTCCGAAGAACAGTGCAACGCCACCAAAGGTGAATGCGACTGGGAAGCCCAGCATCAGCATCAGCAGGGCGACGCCGAACATAATCATACCGATCATGCGAGGCCTCCTGCGCTGTGCTCACCAGCGTAAGCTTTCTCACCGGACATGACCCGAATTGCATAAGTGACCATGTTCAGGCCGGCAATGCCAATGAAGACTGCACTGATAGGGATGACAGACTTGATGATCCAGCGGTGGGGCAGACCGCCAGGGTCGCCGCTGCCTTCACCCATGTTGTAGGAGTCCAGGGCAAAATCGTAGCCGTAGACGCCGATCAGGTAGGCAAAGGGGATAACGAAAATGATTGCACCCACCAGGTTCACCCAGGCCTTGGCCTTGTTGCTCCACTTGGTGTAGAAAACGTCGACCCGAACATGACCATCCGTGCGCAATGCGTAGGGAATACCCAGCAGGAACACCACCGAATAGAGGTGCCACTCCATTTCCTGCATGCCGATTGAAACGTTGTTGAAGGCGTAGCGGGCCACTACGTCGTAAAAGACGTTGGCTGCCATCAGTATCATCGCGACACAGGCAACCCAGCCACAGAAGGTGGACAGCCGGGCAAGCCCTTCGTCCAGTTTGATAATCCACCGCATTGATGATCTCCCGCCAGGAGAGCTGGCGCTTTTTCAGTTGCTATAAACGACAAAACCGGGATCACTCGTAGAGCGATCCCGGCTCCGTTACAGCCTATATCTTACTCGACTTCGGCCATGGTGTTGAGGTAAGCGCGCTCGGAAATGTTGGTGTAAGCGCGGCTCTGCTCAAGATAGTTCTGCTGGGACTCAATGATCTTGGCAGCCATGTCACTTTCGGCCGCTGCTTCTTTCAGCAGCTTGTTGTTGGCTTCGTACATGGCGTCGAAGATTTCATCCGGGAACTGCTTGATCTGCACATTCGGGTATTCTTTACGAATGTTTGCCCAGGCTTCGGCGTTGGCGTGCTGGGAGTGAACCAGCATGTCGTAGGAGGCCGTGCGCATGGCGACACGCATGATTTCCTGAAGATCGGCCGGCAGCTTGTCCCATACACGCTTGTTGACCAGGAACTGGAGCTCGGTGGCCGGCTCGTGCCAACCGGTGTAGTAGTAGTCAGCAATCTGCTGGAAGCCAAGACGTAGGTCCAGGGCCGGGCCTACCCACTCAACCGCATCGATGGTGTTGCGCTCAAGAGCGGTGTAGAGCTCACCCGGGGCAATGTTGGTTGGGTTAACGCCAACTTCCGCGAACACCTCACCGGCGAAACCGGGGATACGCATTTTCAGGCCCTGAAGGTCCTCCAGCGAGTTGATTTCCTCGCGGAACCAGCCGCCCATCTGGACGCCGGTGTTACCGCCGGGGAACGACAGCATGTTGTGGGGCTCATAGACTTCCTGCATCAGTTCCATGCCACCACCGTGGTAGAACCAGGCGTACTGTTCCATGGCGTTCATGCCAAACGGCATGCTGGTGAAGAACAGGGTCTCGGGAACCTTGCCTTTCCAGTAGTAGGATGCGGAGTGGCCCATGTCGTACTGACCGGCCTTTACCATGTCAAACACGCCCAGCGGGGCTTTGTGCTTGTTGGCGGAGTCGATACGGACCTTGAGTCGTCCGTCAGACATTTTCTCTACGTTTTCAGCGAAACGCTTGGTGGTATCACCGAAAATCGGGAAATTTGGCCCCCAGGTTTCTGCGAGGCGGAGTGTAAAGGTGTCTTGGGCGAGCGCCTGCGAGGAGGCAAAGGTAGTTGCGACAGCCAACACAGCCGCGGAAAGAACAGAACGGATCTTCATTGCTCTTCTATCCTCTTATCGTTTTTGTGGGTCGAGCGTTTCCCTTTTTGAGGTGAAAACGCTCTTGATGCTAGTTCACGGTAGCAATTATCGTTAACAAACGAAATCAAAAACCGCTAGGTGTACGACCTTGGTCGTACAGCGGATCAGATGTCCTGCATCCGGCCGATCTGGCTGGCCAGACGCATGGCTTCGTGTTCTTCAAGGGCCAGAAGGTCCTCCAGAAGCGATTTGGCTTCGGGGATTTCTGCCTTGCCGATCAGGGAATCGTAGAGGTCCATGACCTGGTCGTGAAACTGGAAGACCTCCCGGGCGATGTCCTCGAAAGACATGGAGGCGTAGTGGGTGTAGGAGTCGGCGCTGGGGCCAATCGGCTTGTGCTGGTTGTTCAGGTAATCGTACAGGCGTGTGCTCAGGGCCTTGGGTTCAGCCTGGTTCTCAAATTCACGCACGGCTTTCTCCAGCAGCGACTCATGGCGCGACAGGTAGTCGAGTAACGCGGAGGCTCTTTCGTCATTGTTCAGTTTGGCCGACTCGTGAAGACTACGGGACAGGTGCGCGTGCAGCTGGCGTGTCCAGTCAATCAGGTCCTCGAAGGTTGTTATCTCCATTGCTTTGCTCCTTATCGGGGCGGATCGTTTGTAGTTGGCATTTAGAGGTAAGTCTAGTCAAAATTGAGGGTTATGGGGTACCCGCCGGGCTCCGGAATCAGCGAAATGGAAATTGGTCATGACAACGACACTAGGCATCATTGAAGGATTCTATGGCCCAATGTGGACCTGGCAGGAACGTCGACACCTGGTCCGGACCCTGGCCCCCCACGGTTACGGGTTTTATCTCTATGCCCCCAAGGCCGATGCCTTCCTCCGGCGCAAATGGCAGCAGCCACACCCGCCGGCCATGGCCTCGGAGCTGGCGGAATTTTCGCGCTTTTGCCGGAGCGAAGGTGTTCGTTTCGGTGTCGGCCTCAGTCCGTTCGAGGTATTCAATCGCTTTGACGATGAGGCCCGGGCGGCGCTGGCAGACAAACTCGCGCTGCTGGAGCGCATCGGCATTGATGAGCTGGCGATTCTGTTCGATGACATGCGATCCGACACTCCGGACCTTGCCAGTACCCAGGCGGACATTGTGCACTGGATCCGTGATCGCACAACCATCAAACACCTGAGTGTCTGCCCCAGCTATTACTCCGATGACCCGGTACTGGACCGGGTGTTCGGAGAGCGACCGGCGGATTATCTGGAGACCCTGGGACGCAAGCTGGACCATTCGGTGAACGTCTTCTGGACCGGGGAAGAAGTGTGCTCCAGGGAGGTGTCTCCCGGTCACCTGAAACGGGTGGGGGATCTGCTCGGGCGCAAACCGGTGCTCTGGGATAATTATCCGGTCAATGACGGCGGCCGGATGTCGCAACATCTGCATCTGCGCGCGTTCACCGGACGACCTGCGGCCAACGCGGCGCACCTGGCCGGCCACGGCATCAATCCGGCATTGCAGCCCACATTAACGGCAATTCCGGCCATAACGCTGGCAGAGTCCTATCGGCTTGGGCCGTCCTATCAATATGGCCAGGCATTCCGCCATGTGGCTCGGGAAGTACTGGGCAGGGAACTGGCGGCGCAGCTGCATGCGGATCTGCTGGTGTTGCAGGATGCCGGCCTGGGCCGGATCAGCGAGGAAAAGCGCCAGAGTCTGCAGCACACCTACGATGCCTTTGACCATCCGGCAGCCAATGAGATTCTGCGCTGGCTGGCTGGTGAGTACCAGGTGACTGATGAGATGGTGGCTACCCAGTAACCCTGTCGGCTATCGGAGATAGTACTCGACGGTCGATACAACGCGAACGGTTTTAACCGGTTGCTGCCCCTCCATGATGCCCGGCGCCTGGTCCCTGGCCAGAATCTGGAAGACGCCCTGGTTGGCACGTCGCAGTCCTCCGAGTTCCGCCTTGGCATCCTGGGCGAACTGGGCGGCGGCTTCCCGCGCTGATGCCGTTGCCTCGGCAATCATCTCCGGCTTGATATCGTTGAGACCATTAAATACGTAAGTCGGGCCGGAAGGGCCGTAGTCCGAAGACAGCACCACTCCCGAATCCACCAGTTCACTGACTCCCTGGGCTGCCTGCCGGATTCGATCGACGTCGGTGCTGCGCACCATCAGGGTCTGGCTGATGATGAATTTCTGTTCGCCATTGTTGGCCTGGTAGGGGTTGGCCCGGGTGTCAGTGACATCCAGACGCTGGAGTTCCACGGCATCCTGGTTTATGGCCTGCAGCTTCAGGAACGCCATGATCGCATCCCGGCTGTTTCTCGCCCTGTCCTGGGCTTCATCCAGCGAAGCCCCGGTCGCAACAAAACGGATAGGCCACAAGGCGAGATCTGCATTCACTTCCCGTTCAGCCACGCCCTTGACGGTGACATAGCGGTCGCCGGTGCGCAGGTCGGTGAGGCCATTGCCGATCAGGGCGGCGGAGATAATGGCACTGATGCCGAGAATCAGCGAGGCGAGAAGTTTCATGATGTGTCCCTGTATCTGCGTCACCGGAGAGTTCTGGAAAGTTTCGAAAAAACGTCCGGTTGCTGGCTGCTATCCTGAAGATCATGAGCAAGGTTAGCGCTTCATGTCCCAGGCTGAAAGGGAGGAATCATGACAAAAGTGAAAGTTGAATGCGTCAAAGGCAATATTGCCGCACAGCAGGATATGGACGTAGTCGTGAATGCGGCCAATGCCGAGCTCTTACCCGGCAGTGGCGTCGCCGGTGCCATTCACAGTGCAGCCGGCCCGGGACTGGCCGAGGAGTGCCGGGCGCTGGCGCCCATCAGGCCCGGGCAGGCGGTGATCAGCTCGGCCCACAACCTTCCGAACCAGCATGTTATCCATTGCCTGGGCCCGGTTTATGGGGTGGATGAGCCCTCGGACCGTTTGCTGGCGGACTGTTTCCGGAATGCGCTTTATCTGGCTGACCAGAACGGCCTATCGTCCATTGCCTTTCCCGCCATTTCTACCGGCGTATTCGGGTTCCCGCTCCGGGACGCGGCGGCCGTGGCCATGAAAGCGGTCGCCGACAGCCTGACGGAACTCAACTCTGTTCGCCTGGTCCGGTTTGTCCTGTTCAGCGATCAGGATCTTTCTGTATTTGATGAGGCCCGCAAGCTCGAATCGGACCTTTCCGGGCAGTAGCGGCGGTTTTAGTCGCAAGTCTTGTCGGTGGATCTGCTGAAACGGGCCTGCATGGCTTTGCGTTCGCGCTCGGCGTCCTGGAATTCGTCGGGCAGGGGCTGGATAAAGTAAATGAAGTCTCCTTTTGCGCGATTCCGGTCCAGTGGTGGCTCTTTGACGTCCGAAGGCCAGAACACGGGACTGATTACGGCGACAGACAGCTCCGGCGCGCGCTGTTTCAGCAGGGCCACCGTTCCCAGTCCCTCTTCGCTGTGGAAGGTGCCGGTCAGGTGAAAGACCTGGTGCCCCGGATACTCGGCCCGGGCCTGAAGGATGCGCGCGGCCATGGTGTTGTCACGTAGCAACTGGGCCTTGTAGGTGTTCTCCATCCGCTCGCTCATGGTGTCGTCCGCCCGATGGCTGGCGCCAATGGCGGCCACGAACTTTTCCCGGTAGGCCGGGGTGTCCATGAAGGGATCGCTGGGTAACGTCTGTTTCAGAGTGTCAGGAATACGGTCGAGGTATTCAGGGCCTTTACGACCCACACATCGAACCACATCCGCCGGCGCGTTGGCAGCGATCACCGGCAGATTCTGCTGGCGGGCAAATTCCACCAGTGGCCGGTAGGAGGCACGGTAGTTGTCCCAGGCACCGGAATCCTCAATCATTTCGGTTTCCCCGGTTTCACCCTGCAGGTAACGGTTGAGGTCATCCTGATGGTCCAGATTGAACTGCTCCATGGATAGAAGCTGCTCTGGCCTCAGCCGATACAAAGCTGTCTGAAGCCGGGACTGCAGAAGATGTGCGCCATGGTGTCCATGGTATTCCCCAACCACCACGACATCCGTGTTGACCAGTTGTCGTGCCAACTCTTCTGGAGTCAGGGCGGTATCGGTTTCCGACTGCACTAACCGGAAATCATACTGGGTTTGAGGTGCCGGAAGTTTTGCTTCCTGGGCTTTTGAAGAAGGCATGGCAGTGCACCCGTTCAGAGCAGCGAGCGTGGCTAATAGCAGGGCTGGCATGAGAGGTTTCATGGTAGTCCTTACGTTGCGAGCGCTGTCAGGATCTTTTTTCGCGCTCTTCGCGCCAGTCCGGCCCCAATCTCTCTTCCACGTATTCGCGGATGAATTGGCGCACCCTCTGTGAGGGCGTGACATCCTCCTGCTTGCACAATTCTTCAAAGGCAGCCTTTTTTTCCGGATCAATCAGTAGCGTCAGGCGGGCAGTGCGTTTTTCCATGGGGTTGTTCATAACCTTTGGTGATTGCTCGACATGTTAATCATATTAACATTGAATGAATATTTTATGAGCATATAATTTACAGGCATCAGTTGCAATTAACGAGTCTTTCATGCCGCATCGTGCCCACCTGTTTTCACTCCGGATGGCCCACGCATTCCGGGAAGCCTGTATTGACGAGCCCTATCGGGGGCGCCGTTTGCTGCGAGACCTGATGGCCGGCGTAACAGTGGGCATTATCGCCATCCCGCTGGCTATGGCACTGGCCATCGCCAGCGGTGTTGCACCACAGTACGGGCTGTATACGGCAATCATCGCCGGCTTCGTAATTGCCCTCACTGGTGGCAGCCGTTTCAGTATCTCCGGCCCTACCGCTGCCTTTGTTGTCATTCTCTACCCCATTGCCCAGAGCTATGGATTGGGTGGTTTGCTCCTGGCCACCCTGATGTCCGGTGTGCTGCTGGTCATCATGGCGTTAATGCGGCTGGGCCGCTTCATTGAGTATATTCCTGAATCCGTCACCCTGGGATTTACCGGCGGTATTGCAGTGGTAATCGCCACGCTTCAGGTCCGGGACTTTTTCGGCCTGCCGGTAGGCGAGATGCCCGAACACTACTGGGACAAGCTGGCTTTACTGGCGGGGGCACTGCCGGAATTCGATGGCATGAGCACTCTGGTGGCCGGCGCCACCCTGGCTGTAATGTTGCTCTGGCCAAGACTCAAAACCCCGGTGCCTCCGCATCTGCCGGCCGTGGTGATCGGGAGTCTTCTGGCATTGTGGTTGAACGCCCAGGGCGCCTCTGTCGAGACTATTGGTTCACGGTTCAGTTACCTGTTGCCGGATGGGTCGACGGGCGCCGGTATTCCGCCTTTTCTGCCAGAGTTTGCCTGGCCCTGGCAGCAGGCAGGGGCATCGGGTGAGCCTATTGGGCTGTCCTGGTCGCTGGTCCGGGATCTGCTGCCCGCGGCCTTTGCCATCGCCATGCTCGGCGCCATTGAATCACTGCTTTGCGCGGTGGTGCTCGATGGCATGACCGGCAAACGTCATAGCGCCAACAGCGAGCTGATGGGGCAGGGCCTTGGCAACATTGTTACCCCGTTTTTCGGCGGCATTACTGCGACCGCAGCCATCGCCCGTTCTGCCGCAAATTACCGTGCTGGCGCCGAGTCGCCTGTATCTGCAATGGTTCATTCCCTGGTGGTGCTGCTGGCGCTGGTGTCGCTGGCCGGGCTGTTGGCGTACCTGCCCATGCCGGCCATGGCGGCGCTGCTGATCATGGTGGCCTGGAACATGAGCGAGGCGCCCAAGTCGCTGCACTTGCTGAAAACGGCGCCGCGCAGCGATATCCTGGTTTTTCTCACCTGCTTCTCGCTCACGGTATTGCTGGATATGGTGATTGCCATTACCACCGGCGTTTTACTGGCGGCGGTCCTGTTCATGCGGGAAATGGCACAGATGACCAGGGTCACGGATATCACCCTCAGCAATCGTATGGCTGACTACAAGCTGCCCGATGGCTGGCAGGTCTTCAAGATCAATGGGCCCCTGTTCTTTGCCGCCGCCGATCGGATTTTCGGGGAGCTGGCGGTGCTGTCCCGGAATGCCCGCGGGTTCATCCTGTATATGGATGGCGTCACGATTCTCGATGCCGGGGGACTGTCTGCCCTGAACAAGCTTATTGCCACTTGTGAATGGGACGGCACGCAGATTGTCATTGCCGATCTCCAGTTCCAGCCACTGCGGACCCTTGCCCGCGCTGGCGTCACACCTGTGCCTGGTGTAAGTCGTTTTACTCCCTCTCTGGACGAAGCCTTGCGCCTGATCAGTCAACCCTCGCATGAATCGGAAACGACGATCCAGATAAAACATTGATTCTTAATGTCTCAGGATGGTTTACCCTTAGGCGATGAGAATACTCCTGAAAAGAGGAATGCCATGTTGCCTTTCCGGTTGATCGACCGAGTGAAATTCATACTGGAACGCCAGCTTGTCAAGGGGGCGGGGTTTCAGCTTCTTGTGGTCGGTGTATTTATTGGCCTGATTTCTCTGATCGGCGGTCTTCTGGTGGTTCCCCAGGGCGGGGACTTCGAAGAGCCAGGCTCCGCAATCTGGTGGGCCTTCCTGCGGCTCACCGATCCCGGTTATCTGGGAGATGATGTAGGAACCTGGCAGCGCTTCGTCTCAACCTTGCTGACCATCAGCGGTTATGTGGTGTTCATGGGCACCCTGGTGGCCATTCTGACACGGTGGTTGATTGCCAAAATGGCGGACCTTGAGCGCGGCCTCACGCCGGTGACTCTTAAAAACCATGTAGTGGTGTTGGGCTGGACCAGCCAGACCCTGCCGTTGCTTTCTGAGTTGCTGGGTTCCAGTGGCCGGATGCGGCGCTTCCTGGAGAAGCACGACGCCCAGAAGCTGAACCTGGTGGTATTGTCGGAGGAGGCTTCAGCGGCCCAGGTACATGAACTGCGGAGCGAACCCGGTATCGGGCGCAGAGCTCGCCAGATCATCCTGCGTTCAGGGTCGGCCATCCAACCGGACGCGCTGCACCGGGTGGCCTGCCTGGATGCTGCGGCCGTGATCGTTCCCAGCGCAGCCCATGAGGCCGGCAGTCTGGTGACCTCCGACGTGGAAACCGTCAAGGCGCTGCTGTCTATTGCCGCCCAGGCGAGGCACTTTCAGTCCTCTTTGCCGTTTGTCGTGGCAGAGATTCAGGACGTCCGCAAGCTGCCGGTGATTGAACGGGCCTACCCCGGGGCCGTAGAGGTTGTAGCCGGCGATGCCACCATCAGCCGGCTGATGGTTCAGAACATCCTTCATCCCGGCCTGTCGGAAGTGTTCAACGAATTGCTCACAGCCGGTGAGGGGAACGAGATCTATATCCGCGGCGGTGAATCGCTGGCGGGCATGACACTGGGTGAGCTGGCAGCGGCCCGGCCAGAGGTTATCGTGCTGGGGCTGCTGAAACATCGTGATGCAGGTTGGGATGTGCAGTTGCTTGCGCCTTCTGACTCGCGGATCGAATCGTCTGATCGTGTGGTCATCATGGCCCGGGATTACTCCGAGACGGAGCCAGATCCCAAGAAAACAGCTTTGCCGGAACTGGTGAGGGGCCCGGCGGTGCGGATTGAGCGGCCTGCGGACCAGGTGAATCACCGGGTTCTGGTGTTGGGTTGGAATCGGCGGGTGCCCAGCCTGATCGCGGAGTTCCTGAGCTACGGACACCGGCATTTTGAAGTGGACCTTGTTTCTGTAGTCCCGAAGGCCGAGCGGGAACAGGCCATTTCACAGTACGTCGACAATGCCGACCGCCTGACCTGTCGGCATATGGAGGCGGATTATATGGTGGAGGGCGAACTCCGCCGGATCGGGCCGGCGGGCTACGATACCGTGATCCTGCTTAGCAGTGACCGATTGGCGTCGGGCGAAGAAGCCGATGCCCGCGCGATGGTGGGGTATCTCCAGTTGGAGGATATTCTGGCCGATTTTGCACGAAGGCCCCAACTGATCATGGAGTTGAGCGACCCCGATAACCGGCACCTGCTGGATGGGCACCAGAGCGAGATGATGATCAGCCCCATGATTCTGAGTCACGTTCTTGCCCAGGTGGCCCTGCGGCGTGAGCTTCGGATCGTTCTGGATGAGCTGTTCACCGCTGGCGGCGCCGAGATTCAGTTCCGGGATCCGGCGGATTACCCGTTGCCTGCCAGTGCCACTTTTCAGGTGCTGGAAAAGACGGTGGCCGCTGAAGGTGAAATTGCGCTCGGTGTCTTTCGCAGCAACCCCAATGAGCGTGGGCGTCACCTGCAACTGAACCCGCCCCGGAAAGACTATCTGGAGTTGCAACCGGGCGACCGGCTGGTGGTCCTGTGTCTGACCTGATAGCCCATCAGTCGATGCTGTCGAGCAGAGCGGCCATGATGTCGTCCATCACCACAAAGCCCTTCAGGTCATTGTCAGCCAGCACCAGCAGGCGCTTTACCCGGTATTTACTCATCAGGCTCGCGGCATGCCGGACATTCAGGCTCTCACCCACGCTTATCACGGGTTTGGCACAGGCGTCATAAACGTTCAGAAGATCGATGTCGCCGTCCTCGGCAATAACCGTTTTCAGCACATTGGTGTAGGTGATCAGGCCCCAGGCATCGTGCTCACTTGTCTTTTCCACCACCAGCGATTTCACCGAGTGCTGTTTCATCATTGAAAGTGCATCGCGAATGGTGGCAAATGGAGAAATAGTGACAATGTCCCGGACCATTACGTCTTTGACCAGTTTCATGGTTGTTCTCCGGCTACAGTGAATCTTTCAGATGTTGTTCGAACTTCGCGACCTGTGACATGTCGATCCCGCCCAGGTGTTCGAGGGGAAGCGTAAACACAAGTCCCTTCGAATCGTTATGGTCTGGCATCAGAATCTTCTGGATAGCCTTCAGGATATCGAGCGAAAGACTCTTCTCCAGAACCATCAGCAGAACACTCTGGCTGCCGTCGTAGGTCAGACCGAAGAAGGTTTTCCTGGCGGTGTTGCTGATGCCTCGACCGGATAGCACGGTGATGCCACCGGCGCCAAGGTCCCTTGCGGCATCAACGCAGTCCTGCTCCTGATCCTCGGGAACGATTGCAACCAGTACCGAAAATTTCATGAGTCTGTTTTCCTCTGCTTTGCAAGCATTTCAACAATGATGGCGTAGCTCATCACCGTCACAATCGGAAAAATAGAGGCGAAGGCGATCAGGCCGAAGCCATCGATCAGCACGTTACGGCCTTCAATGCTGCTCGCCAGGCCAATACCCAGTGCGGTCACCAACGGCACGGTAACCTCCGAGGTGGTTACCCCGCCAAGATCGTAGGCCAGGGGGATGATGTACCTGGGCGCCAGCGCAGTCAGGATGATGACCAGAATATAGCCGCCAATGATGTAATGGTGAATCGAATCGCCACTGATAATCCGGTGGACGCCAAGGGTTATCCCCAGGGCTACGCCGACCGCTACAATGATCCGTATGGCGTTGCCATTGATGGTGCCGGCAGCGGCCTGTTCTGCCTGATGCCCGATGGCGATCAGCGCGGGTTCGGCCATGGTGGTGGCGAAGCCGATCATGAAGGCAAAGAGATAGACGAACAGGTACCCCTCCATGCTCATCAACTGCCGGGCCATGCTCGTTCCGATGGGAAACAGGCCGAGCTTGAGCCCGACCACGAAGGCATAGAGCCCCAGCACCACCAGCGCAAACCCGAACAGGATCTTGCGGGGATTGGTCAGCCCGCGGCGCAGTACCAGGTATTGGAAGAACAAGATAGTAATAATGATCGGCAAAACGTCCCGGACCATCTCCGCCAGGTCGAGCAGCATACGCAGCAGAACCGGTGTCTGATCGGCTGTTCCGTTCCCGGCCAGGGTTGGCAGCACCGTCGGGTCTGCGGTTTCGCCGGAATAAACAACAATCCCATACAGTTGAACGGTGATCATCGGGACCATGACGGCAAGTGCCACCAGGCCGAAGCCGTCGAGTAACGGATTGCGACCTCGAATGGAGGCTGCCAACCCGATGCCCAGGGCCGCAATGAGGGGCACCGTGACGATATTGGTGGTCACACCGCCGGAATCGTAAGCCAGGCCAACAATCTCCGGCGGTGCGAACCAGGTAATGATCACCACAACGATATAGCCGATGATCATGAACCAGTGCAGCGGGTAACCGAAGATGGTCCTGAATACGCCGAGGGCAACCACCAGCCCGACAGAGACGGCTACCAGTATCCTGAGCGTCAGTGCCTTGATCTTGCCTTCGCTGATTTCTTCCGCCTGTTGAGCCACGGCAATCAGCGCCGGCTCTGCCACCACTGCCGAGAAACCCATGGCAAATCCGAAGGAGAGCAGAATAGGCACCGAACCCCGGCGGGCAAACTGGTTGGACAGGCTCTTGCCGACCGGAAAGATGCTGAGCTCAAGACCCTGGAGAAACAGCGCAACGCCGACGGCCACGATCAGTAACCCGACGGCCATTGCCAACGTGTTCTCCGGTATTTGCTGGAGAACAACCAGTTGAAAGAAGACGACGACAGCGACGATCGGAAACAGATTCTTCAGAGCGTGCAGAAGGGAATGGCTGAAAGCTCGCAGATAGAACACTGTTTGCGCCTGGTGAATTCTGACGTGGAGTAACCATTATCCACAATAACAATAGCCAGTGTGTCGGCGTTGATCCAACTCAAAACCTGTCCCGGTTCTGCATTCACCAGAAAAATGCCGAAAATAGATCATATAAATTTCAATTATAAATTTGAAACCACTAAAGTAACCACCAATGTCATCGCTTTGCTCAAAAAGTGAGCAGGCTGTTGGCTTCGGAAGTTGCTGTACGCTTCTCCATATCGACATAGAAAACCAACGTAGAAAGGATTGAGACCATGCCCTACGCACAAGACGTTGACCAGATTGCTTCCCTGTTGAAGCAGCACCCGACCTGGAACGCCATCAACCCGAAGCACGCCGCTCGCATGCGCGCCCAGAACAAGTTCAAGACTGGTCTGGACATCGCCAAGTACACCGCCAAGATCATGCGCGAAGACATGGCGAACTACGACAAGGACACTTCACAGTACACCCAGTCCCTGGGCTGCTGGCACGGCTTCATCGGTCAGCAGAAGATGCTGTCCATCAAGAAGCACTTCGGTACCACCAAGCGTCGTTACCTGTACCTCTCCGGCTGGATGGTTGCTGCCCTGCGTTCCGAGTTCGGTCCGCTGCCTGACCAGTCCATGCACGAGAAGACTGCCGTATCCGGCCTGATTGAAGAGCTGTACACCTTCCTGCGTCAGGCGGATGCCTGGGAACTGAACCACCTGTTCCGTGCACTGGAAGAAGCCGAGAAAGCTGGCGACAACGCCAAGGCTGAAGAGCTGATCAAGCAGATCGACAACCACGAAACCCACGTCGTGCCGATCATTGCCGACATCGACGCCGGTTTCGGTAACGCCGAAGCTACCTACCTGCTGGCCAAGCAGATGATCGAAGCCGGTGCCTGCTGCATCCAGATCGAGAACCAGGTGTCTGACGAGAAGCAGTGTGGTCACCAGGATGGCAAGGTAACCGTTCCCCACGCCGACTTCCTGTCCAAGATCAACGCTGTTCGTCTGGCGTTCCTCGAGCTGGGTGTGGATGACGGCGTTATCGTTGCCCGTACCGACTCCCTGGGCGCTGGCCTGACCCAGAAGCTGGCTGTTACTGACGAGCCGGGTGACCTGGGCGACCAGTACAACAGCTTCCTGGACGGTGACTACATCGAGGACGCTTCCGAGATCAACAACGGTGACGTTGTCATCAAGTCTGATGGCAAGCTGATGAAGCCCAAGCGTCTGGCCTCCGGTCTGTTCCAGTTCCGTCCGGGCACTGGCGAAGACCGTGTTGTTCTGGACTGCATCACCAGCCTTCAGAACGGCGCTGACCTGCTGTGGATCGAAACCGAGAAGCCGCACGTTGGCCAGATCGCCGGCATGGTTAACCGCATCCGTGAAGTGGTGCCCGATGCCAAGCTGGTCTACAACAACAGCCCGTCCTTCAACTGGACCCTGAACTTCCGTCAGCAGGTATTCGACGCCTGGAAGGAAGAAGGCAAGGACGTATCTGCCTACGACCGTGACAAGCTGATGAGCGAAGAGTACGACAACACCGAGCTGGGTCAGCTGGCTGACCAGTGGTGCCAGAACTTCCAGCGTGACGCGTCTCGCGAGGCGGGTATCTTCCACCACCTGATCACTCTGCCGACGTACCACACTGCGGCCCTGTCTACTGACAACCTGGCCAAGGGCTACTTCGGTGACGAAGGCATGCTGGCCTACGTTGCCGGTGTACAGCGCAAGGAAATCCGTCAGGGTATCGCCACCGTCAAGCACCAGGATATGGCTGGTTCGAACATCGGTGACGACCACAAGGAATTCTTCGCTGGTGATGCGGCCCTGAAGGCCGGTGGTAAAGACAACACCATGAACCAGTTCGGCTGATCGACGGTTCTGAAGTTGCTGGAGCGAGCCCCGAAGGCTCGCTTTAACCCACGAAACCCCGCCTTGCGCGGGGTTTTTCTTTTTGACACCGCTTATCTTCCGTAACTGTCTGAAAAAAAATAAAAACGGGCGATTTGGCGGTTTTTCTTTGTCCTCCCTGTTTCACCCCTGAAACAGTTTTCCTTGCCCCCGGCCCTGCCGAGTCTTGAGTGATTTTTATAAAGGTTAGCAAAAACATCCAGTTGGCATCCGTTTATGGATTCTGGCACGGGAATCGCTCCTTTGTTCTGGCGGGTCTGAACCTTGGCTTACCCGAAGGCTAGCGGGTTGGGTCGGATCCCTTTAAAGCCAATAACTTCAAAGGAAATGACATCATGAACACCAAAAAGACACTGCTAGCAGCTGCCATCGCAATGACAATGGGTGTTTCCGGTTTTGCCTACGCCGATCAGGGCGGTGACGGAGATCCGAACACTAACGCGGACAATACCTCGACAGCCAACAACGACCATTCAGGCAATACCGACTCCGGTAACGACAACTCCACCGACAGCTCGGACAACAGCACTGATGTGGCTGATTCGTTCAAGATCGCCGACAGTGGCAATGACAACTCCACGGACAGCTCCGACAACTCAACCAATGTTGCGGATAGCGGGAATGACAATTCCGACAACAGCACTGATGTGGCCGATTCGTTCAAGATTTCCGACAGCGGCAATGACAACTCGGATAACTCCACCAACGTTGCAGACAGTGGAAATACTGCTGTGGCCGATAGCGGAAATGACAACTCCGACAACTCCACCAACGTGGCAGACAGTGCGAACGACAGTTCGGACAATTCGATCAATGTTGCCGACAGTGGCAATGACAGTTCGGACAACTCCACAAATGTTGCCGACAGTGGGAATGACAGTTCCGATAACTCCATCAATGTTGCGGACAGCGGAAACGACAATTCCGACAATTCCACCAACGTTGCTGACAGCGGCAATACCGCGGTAGCAGATAGTGGAAATGATAATTCCGACAACTCTACCAATGTGGCAGATAGCGGAAACGACAATTCCGATAACTCCACCAATGTGGCAGACAGCGGCAATACCACTGTCTCCGATAGTGGCAATGACAGCTCCGACAACTCCACCAACATTGCCGACAGCGGGAATACCAATATCTCCGACAGCGGCAACGACAGCTCCGATAACTCGTTGGCCCTGGATCTGGATGTGTTCCTGAATAACGCTGATCTGGATGGCAGCGTAACAGGTACCGCAACCACATACGGCGATGCCAACGGCAGAGCGTCCTACACCGAGGCTCGCAACCGCAATGAAATCTCAGGCGGTTCCGCGAACTACACCGGCGTCGGCGCTTTTGCCCAGAATGCAGGCAACGGCAACGTTACACAGGCAAATGTCAGTGTAATGTCCAACCTGTCCACCGGTGGTGGCACCCAGTAAGGAATCCCGGCCGCACCCTGACGGGTGCGGCCCGGGTATTCCGGGAGAACTGCCATGGGTTACGTCATCAGAGGGAAACTGAAGGCTGCCTTGCTGGCGTTATTGGTCGCAGGAGCGGGATTTGTCTCGGCAGAGGAGTGGATGGATACCACCTCCCTATCGGAAGCTCAGTTGGCGGATGCAAGCGGTCGTCAGGGAGTTTCGATGCAATGGCAGATAAACAATAACCAGCAGAATGCGAATGTCTCCGATAACCTGCTGTCCGGGACCGTTGTCACAGGAGACAACAGTATTTCCGACAACGCGTTCGGCAACATGAGCGGAGTCGCCACGGTTATCCAGAACACGGGCAACCAGGTGGTCATTCAGGACAGTACCCAAATTAATATATTGATCAATCACTGACGGAGGTGGGCCATGACCAAGAGGGTTCTTGTCGCGGTTTGCGCGAGTACCGGGCTGTTATGGTCCACCGCATTTGCCGGCTCCGTCATGGTGCCGGGTATTGGCGGTGATTTTCGTCTCACTGTAAACAGTTTCGAGAGCCGTCGCTTCGACAGCGTTCTACGTCAAGAGTATGACTTCAGTTGCGGCTCCGCGGCGGTCGCCTCGTTACTGTCATTCCATTACGAAGACCAGGTCACCGAACACGATGTGTTCATAGAAATGCTGGCACTGGCAGATGAGCAGAAGGTCCGTCAACATGGCTTCTCCATGCTGGATATGAAGCGTTACCTGGCGTCCAGAGGGTACCAGGCTGATGGATTCCGCTTGCCGTTGGCCGGGCTCAGAGAGAAGGTCCGTCTGCCTATGATTGTATTGCTCAACATAGAGGGCTTCCGTCATTTCGTGTTGGTCAAAGGCATCAGTGAAGATGAGGTTTTGATAGGAGACCCCGCACGGGGGCTGAAGGTCTACTCTTACTCACAGTTCAGCGACTACTGGGATGGCACCGCCTTTGTGATCCGCAGTCATCTTGATCGGGGGCGCGATCACTTTCTGGATACCGGGCGCTGGCCCCAGGTGGCGAGGGCGCCATTGCAAAAAGGCCTTGTAGGGCCGGCTCTGGGGCACACACTGCCTTACTGGCCCTCCACGAGGGAATGGTGATGATCATGAAGGGCAGGATGCCTGCGGTTGCATGGCTAGTGATTGCCTGCACAACCATATCGCAGGTTGCCCGGGCGGAACTCAATCCCGGGGTTGCCCCAATCGCTGACGCGGAGCTTTCGGAGTACAGGGGTGGTTTTCTTATGGATAACCTGGAGATCAGTATTGGCCTGGAACAGGTTGTCGGTATTAACGGTGACACTCTGGTGATCAATCGATTGACCATCCCCAACCTCAACCAGCCGGTCCATGACCGGCTGCTGGATCACCAGATGGAAACCGTTCTCGAGGTTATCAGTGCCAACCGGCATGGCGGAGCCCGGGTAGCGAGCAATATGGCCGGTCCCAACGGCTGGATGACAGTGGTCCAGAACAACCTTGATAGTACCGTGATACAAAACATGCATCAGTTGAATATTGAACTGAATAATTTGGGTGCCGGAAACCAGTTCCCGGCCAGGTTCAGTGATCAATTGATCCAGTTGCTTGGCCGCTGACAGGCCTTTGACCCCTCCCTAGAGACTGATTGGAAGCTTGAGAGTAATCTCGCTGTTGGGTGCGTTCTCGGTAACGCCGATGCTCACCGTCAGACTCAGGGATGTGGACTGCGACAGGCGCTGGGACAGCCCGAACGACAATGACCCGATCTGAATGCGGTCGAAGTTGGATTCAAAAAGGTCAATGTTTCTCTCGAAGGTGGTTTTCCGGATAATCGAGTGATCATAGCCCAGGCTGAACGACGTCCGCTCGTTAAAGGCGAACCCCATCCCGAAGCCAAAACGCACAATGTCGCCCGGGTCGACGGTGCCGCCATTTTCAAAGCCCTGCTCCTCTTTGAGTGTCCAGACATAACTCAGATTTCCGAACAGCACGGCCGGGTCAGTGGGGTAGATGAATGAGAGTCCGGGTTCGAATGCCCAGAAGCCTGATCCGGTCGGCCTGCTTTCCAGCTCGATGCCAATCGGGTTGCCCTGATTATCAAGTATCGTCCTCTGATCGACGTCGTAGGGGCCCTCGCCGGTCGGCGCTCTCACGCGAAGCGCGCCAATCACGTAGGGCCAGCCACCGAGCCCGTCGTTTAGCTGGTATCGCGCCGAAAGCTCAACATCGCCAAGGCCCTCCCCGGAGGATTCGCGAAGTGTATCCACGGGTGTGCCCTGGAAAACCTCTCGCTCTCTGAGGTCCTCATTGATGCTGAGGTAAGGCACGCGGACCGCCGCTTCAAACTTGCTGGTTATGCCGTATTTGAGTGACAGGGCGCCGACGAAGATATCGCGCTGGATCTCGGAGATGTTGATCAGTCCGATCAACAGGGCAGGGATCACCGTGTAACCCTCGATCGCGACTGCGGTTGAGTTGCTGTGGGCATGGGAAAACGAGGGCTCGATGGTAAACCTCCCCGGGCGCGTGACGATGCCCCGGTCGGCGGTAATGGATGCGATGTCGGTGGCTGGATCGTGACTCTCGTCGGACGTTGTCCGGATTTCTGTTGCCAGGGGCGCGGTATCCCTGTCTGCCTGGGCGGCTTTAACCACTGCCGAGGGACCCAGAGAAATCAGCGGTATAAGCCAAAGTGTGTTCTTATTCATGGGGAACTCCTTCAGTTGTCTTTCTGCGCCCGGGCTGAGGCACCATGAGGCACGTGGTGCTTATCCATCAGCCGGTAGAGCGAAACCCGTGAAATGTTTAGAAGCCGGGCAGCTGCCGACACGTTGTTATGGGCAAGCGCGAGACTTACCGAGATCGCCTGTCGATCTGCTCTGGAGCGAAAAGCGTCCAGTGAGAGTTCCTGGCTGCGGTCGAAGATATCGGTTGAGTTTGTGGTGAAGCCCATGTCTTCGGCACTGATCTGTGGGCCCTCTCCCAGCAACAAGGCCTGACGCAACCGGTTTTGCAATTCCCTGAGATTGCCTGGCCAGGGGTGTCCAGCCAGACAGATCAATGCATCGTCGGTGAGGCGCCTGGTGCCTTGTGCAGAGGGTGTAGCCGAGAGTATTCGTCTGGACAAAACGGGAATGTCTTCCTTCCGTTCCCGCAAGGGTGGCAATAACACGTGCAGGCTTCCAAGCCGGTAAAACACGTCGCTTCGGAAGTCCCCGGACCTGACCAGCTGTTCAAGTGGCTTCGTGCTTGTTGCAATGAGTCGGGTGTCGACGCTGATCGGATGGTTGGAACCCAGGCGCTCGATCAGACCTTCCTGAAGGAAGCGTAGAATGGCCGACTGTTGCTCGGAACAAAGCTCATCGACACCGATCAACAACAGAGTGCCGCCATTGGCCGCTTCAATTCGACCTTTCTGGGCACTCATGGCATGGGTAAATGCCCCTTTTTCGTGGCCGAAGAGCTCGTTCTGGGTCAGAGAGCGGGGCAAGGCGGCACAGTTCACTGCTATCAGTGGCTTGTTTTTTCGGGGCGAATTGTTGTGAATGAAGCGGGCGGCGGCTTCCTTGCCGGTTCCGTTCTCGCCATAGATCAATACAGATTCTTCGGTGCGGGCAAATTTCTGCAGCAACTCCCTGACATGCCGGATCGCCACCGACTCACCTTCGAGAGCGAAATCGTGGTAACAGGCGGGTTTTGTCGTCCGAGCCCTTGCCTGAAGTTCAGACATACCCCACAAATGGCCAAGGATGGCATTGAGTCGGTCGGCCTGCAGCGGGACTGTATGGTAGTCCGTGCAATAGCGATTGATCAGCCCACAGACTTCCGGACTCTGGAGCTGATGATGCCCCAGCGTGGCGACCCAGTGCTGGACCGGGATAGTGTCCAGCCACTCGGGCAGGCAGGCCAACTGATCCCCGTTTAATGAGGTCAGATCGAATACGCCGATTCTGGCCATGCCGCCAATACTCTCACCTCTGCCGCCTTTGCCTGGAGGGAAGGCATGAATAAGCTGCCAGTCCCTGAGCAAGGGCTCGCTGGCAGAAAAAGCCGGGTACACCGCCGACAACCAAACGAGCGGTCGTTTTTCCTTCATGGCGACTCTCCCTGAGAATGTGCCTGGAAAACGAACGGCTGAACGTTCAGTAAATGCTGGTAATACCGGAACTGCTCGATCCGATCACTGCCCTGTGACCGCATACGGCTGGGGGAAACAGGCAAACAACTCCTGCTGGCAGACATTCAGGTTGTATGCCAGTTTATACACTTGCAGACCTTTCAGGAGTTTATGGGCGGAGGCTTCGGTCGGCCCGCGTTTCCTGTAAAGTTTGCCGACACCGATTACAAGCCGTGTAGGCAGGAGCGGAAGTCATGGAGGTAAAGTGAGCGCCAGTCAGGCTACTGTCTTTTCGATACTGGGGATCGCCCTGGTGTTGTTCGTCTGGAACAGAATCCGGTTCGATCTGGTGGCTCTGCTCGCGCTTCTGGCCGTCGCCATAGCCGGCATTGTGCCGGCGGATCAGTTATTCGATGGTTTTGGTCATCCTGCCGTTGTGACTGTGGCTGCGGTTCTGGTGATCAGCCAGGGACTGGTAAACGGCGGCGTGGTTGACCGGTTGGCCCGCCTGCTGGGCAAGGTCGGGCACCGTCCGACACTGCAGGTGTTGATGCTGACATCGGTGGTGGCCCTCTGCTCGGGCTTTATCAACAATGTCGGTGCGCTTGCGCTTCTGATGCCGGTCGCAATCTGGATGTCCAGGGAGGCCGGGCGTTCGCCCTCGCTCCTGCTGATGCCCCTGGCGTTTGGCTCCCTGCTGGGCGGAACCATGACACTGATCGGCACGCCTCCGAACATCATCATTGCCAGTTATCGGGAAACGGGTTCCTTTGGCATGTTTGATTTCGCACCGGTTGGCCTGGCGATTACCCTGGCGGGCATTGCCTTTATCACGCTGGTCGGGTGGCGGCTGACGCCCAGGCGGGGCAATGCCGATGATGGTGGCAAGCTGTTCAGTGTCGGGGATTATGTTACCGAGCTCCGGGTTCCCGAGGATTCCTCGCATATCGGCGCAACACTGCATGGGCTGTTGACACGTGCTGATGCAGAGAAGGATGTGGTGGTACTCGCGTTGATCCGGGATGACAAGCGGTCACTGGCGCCATCCACGTTCACCGTTCTGCGCGGCGGGGATCTGTTGTTGGTAGAGGCGGATACCGATGCCTTGCAGGAATTTCTGGACAGCACTGGCCTTGAGTTGGCGAATGTGGAGGAGTCCTCCTCCGAAGAGTCTGACGAAGATGGGAATGCACCGGAAAACCCGCGCGAAAAGTCACTGTCCGAGGGTGACGTCCGCTTGATGGAGGCAGTGATCACGCCAGAATCCGGTTTGATCGGGAAAACCGCCAACAGACTGAATCTCCGTGAGCAGAATGGCCTGAATATTGTCGCTGTTGCCCGTCAGGGACAGCGGTTGCAACGACGCCTCGGCGACATCAGCTTTCAGACCGGCGACATTCTTCTCGTGCAAGGTGAGGAGGAAACTCTGCGCGTCACCCTTCAGGGGCTGGGTTGTCTGCCTCTGGCAGAGAGGGGGCTCAGGTTCGGCCGCGAACGCAACGCGCTTCTGGCTGGCGGGCTGTTTGTCACTGCCATCGCCGTGATTGTCGTTGGTTGGTTGTCGCCGCCCGTCGCCCTGGTCGCCTGCGCCGTTGCCATGGTTCTTGGTGGCGTCCTTAGCAACCAGGAAGCCTACCGGGCGATTGACTGGCCCGTTATCGTTTTGCTTGCGGCAATGATTCCAGTGGGGCAGGCCCTCGAAACCACCGGAGGGGCAGAGCTTATTGCTTCATGGATGCTGATGCTTGGCTCAGGGGGCGATGCCTGGGTGGTCGTTACCATTGTTCTGATGGGGACAATGCTGCTGTCGAACGTTGTGAACAACGCAGCGGCCGCCATACTGGTTGCCCCTATCGCGTTGAGCTTGTCGGGCCAGTTGGGCATTGCCGCAGATGCGATGCTGATGGCTGTGGCCATCGGCGCATCCTGCGCATTTCTGACCCCGGTAGGGCATCAGTCCAACGCGTTGGTAATGGAACCCGGGGGCTACCGGTTTGGCGATTATTGGCGTCTGGGGCTGCCGCTGTCTTTACTGGTGGCCCTCGTGGCCGTCCCTGGCATTCTGGCGGTCTGGGGATGAGTCTGTTTAACCCAACTCTGAAGTCTCTGGTATGCTGAGATAACGGTATTAATGATGGGTGGTTGGTGATGGCAGCGATTGAGCAAATCGATCAGGCAAAGTCGGAATTGCTGGGTCAGCTTGAGTGGACAAGGAAGCGGACGGAGACTTTGGTGTGTTCCCTCCCGGAGTCAGCGCTCGACGTTCCCTACCATCCCGGCGTCAACCCGCCATTGTGGGAGATGGGTCACGCTGCCTTCTTCTATGAGGTCTTCCTGTTCAACCTCCTGGACGGCACGCCCAGCCACGATCCTGCCATGGACGACCTGTGGGATTCGTTTCACATCGAGCACCAGGATCGCTGGAACCGGGAGCTGTTTCCCGGGCGGCAGAAAACCCTCGACTATTTCAATCTCATCTATGACCGGGTTGCCGAACGGATCAATAAGCAGCCGTTAACCGACCAGGCCCGTTACCTCTATCGCTACGCCATCTACCACCAGAACATGCACATAGAGTCGATGATCTGGTGCCGTCAGACCGTTGGCTACCCGGCACCTCCGGGGACCGACCTGTACCGGCCGGCGCCGGGCGAGTCGCATCAGGGAGATGCGTATGTTCCGGCAGGAGAGTGGCTGATCGGGATGCCTGGTGAGTCCGAGCGGTACGCCGGTGACGACTTCGCCTTCGATAACGAAAAACCGCGGTTCACCGTGAACCTCGATGCCTTCGCCATTTCAAAATGCCTGGTCAGTAACCGCCAGTTCATGGAATTCGTGGAAGATGGAGGCTACCGGCGGCCCGAACTCTGGTCTTTTGGTGGGCGGAAATGGCTACAGACTGAAACCGATGTGGCCCTGGTGCATGGCAGTCGAGAGCCGCTTTTACGGGCACCCCGTCACCCGCTGTACTGGCGCTGGCATGATGAGCAGTGGCAGGAACGGGTGTTTGATCGCTGGCAGCCGATCAACCCGGATGCGCCGGTCACCCACGTTACGTTCTGGGAGGCGGAGGCCTGGTGTCGCTGGGCAGGGCGTCGGCTACCGACGGAATACGAATGGGAAGTTGCGGCCCTGGGGAATCGTCCGGGCGAACCCTTCCGGCGTTTCCCCTGGGGTAACGCCACGCCGACCGGGCAGCTGGCGGATCTGGATGGTCGTGCCATGGCCCAGAATCCGGTGTTTGACTTTCCCGAGGGTGATAGCCCCTTTGGCTGCCGACAGATGACCGGCACGGTCTGGGAGTGGACCAATGATCAGTTCCTGCCTTACGACGGCTTCAAGGTGGATATGTACCCTTTTATGTCCACCCTGCAGTTCGGCGACCACAAAGTCACCAAGGGCGGCAGTTGCGCAACATCATCCTGTCTGATCAGGGGCACCTACCGGCAGGCATACCTGCCCCTGCGAAATGATGTCTACACCGGGTTCCGGACCTGCGCACTCGAGCTATAGTAACCGGCGGGCTTGTTCTGGCCGCTCAGATTACTCGGGTTTGCCCATTACCAGGGACGGTTTTGCGGGGGGCTTGTCCCTCAGGTGGCTGGCCAGGGCAACGCCGGTCTCGCTCATGGTCAGATAGGCTTCGTCGGCGCCGGCTTCCCGGATCTGTTTTGCTTCATCCTCGTACATGGTGTGGGCCACGATGAAGCCCTTGAAACCCAGCTTCCGAAGCATTCGCGCGGCGATCAGCTTGCCCTCGATATCACCCATGGCAAGGATGACAGACTGCACCGCCGGCATGTGCAGGCCGTTCCAGAAAGAAGCATCTTCGGCGTCAGCAAAGACCACGTTGCGGCCTTCTTGCTGGTGTTGCCGGGCCTTCGCCGGGTCGGAATCCAGCCCCATCAGTTTCGGCTGATCATCGCAGAGCCAGTCGTAGGCGGCGGTACCTGTCCGCCCCATACCCATGATCAGAACCCGGGTATCGCCCAGTGACAGCGGTTGTTCATCCGGATGATGCTTGCTGCCTTCGAAGCGGCTGAGCCCCTGGGCATAGCGCTCATAGAGACCGTGTGCAAACCGGTTGATGGGTGCTGAGACCAGGAAAGACAGCGATACCGAAATCGCCAGAGGTACCAGCCACTCCGGCAAGGCAACGCTTGTCACAATCAGACCGAATTCGCTGTAGTTGGTCAGTGCCAGGGCGCTCAGGAAACCGCTGCGGGCCCGCAAACGGAAGGCCAGCAGCAGGAAGAAGAACAGGATGCCCTTCAATGGCAGGACCAGCCCCGCAATGATCGCAAAAATGAGGGCATCCCCGTCGGGCAGGCCGCCTATGCCAATCTGCAGGAAGAAACCCACCAGGAACACTTCCTTGACGCTCCAGAGCGATTTCGAAAGTTCCTGTGACCGGGGGTGATTGGCTAGCATGGCACCGAACACCAGGGCGCCGAGCTCCGAACTGAGGCCGACGGCTTCAAAACCAAGCCCGCCGACCACAAGCGCAAGCAGCAGTCCCAGGAGCACCAGCAGTTCGTCATGGCCGCTGGCATCGAGCAAACGGAAGAGCAGGGGGCGAAGCAAGGGAAGCCCGAATACAATCAGGGCCCATTCGGAGGGCGTTTTGCCGGCGGCCAGGCTCATGACGACCAGGGCGATCAGATCCTGCATGATCAGGATGCCGATGGCGACACGGCCGTGGAACGCCCGCAGTTCCCGTTTGGATTCAAGAACCTTGGCGGCCAGCACCGTGCTCGAGAATGACAGGGCGATGGCCAGCATAAACGCGGTCGACCAATCGATGTCCATCAGCAGGTAGACACCCGGGGTGAATACCGCGCAGGTGATGCCAAAGTGCAGCAGGCTGCCGCCAATCACTTCCGGACTGACAATGGATCGGAGCTTCAGCTTCAGCCCCACGGTGAACAGCAAGAGAAGCACGCCAAGGTGCGCGATGTGCTGGAGAACATCGGTCTCCTCAATCACAACACCGGTGGCCTCGGCGATGCCACTGAGCACAAAGCCGGCAGTCAGATAGCCAACAAGAGGGGGGAGACCAACGAGCTTGACCAGCAGGCCAAGACCGAAAGCAAAGGTAATCCAGATCGCTTCAGGCATGGGGTATCAGTTCAGATGTCGAAAGCACAATGGTTGCTAGGCTACCCTGTTTTGCCGTGCCCTTGTAGTCGCTGAAGGTGGAATGCTGGCGTATTGCTTAATCGGGTCTCACCTGACCGGTTGCCCGATGAATGCCCGGAACAGCTCTGCGGATTCTTCCGGGGCCTCCACCATCGGTGCGTGGCCTATGCCTTCCATCAGTTCCAGTCTGGCATCCGGGATTGTTGTCGCGAACACCTCGCCGTTCCGATAGTTAATAACCCGGTCTTCCTTGCCCCAGATGATCAGGACCGGGGCCTGGATACGGGTAATAGCATTACGGAAGTCCGACTCGAAGCCGGCATCACGAATGGCCGCAAAAATGACCTCGTTGACGTCCCGGTTGGCGATGGCCCGCTCTTCCATCACGCCCATGATCGGCCAGGGCACGAAAGGCCTTTTCTCGAGTGCGAAATCCATGAGCCGTTCAAAATCCCCGGGCTGCTTCGGGATCAGCGGGTTGTCCCCGTCCATCACCAGATCCACCAGCTCGCTCTCGTATTCCAGAATGCCGGCAGGATCGAACAGCACCGCTGATTTCACCTTCCCGGGATAGTTGGCCGCATAGAGTGCGGTAATCGCACCACCCATGGAGTTGCCCATGATGTGGGCGCTCTCGACCGAAAGTGCCTCCATGATTTTGTCAACGTAGCCGGCCTGGTCTTCCAGGCGGTAACCGATATCCAGGGGCTTGCTGCTGTCACCGTGCCCCGGCAGGTCGATGGCGTAGACGTTGAAATTGTCGGTGAGGTGGCCGGCCAGGCGGGTCCAGTTATCCTTGTTGGCCCCGAAGCCATGGATCATCACGATGGTGTCGCCATCAACCACCTGGTGGTTCCTCAGGTAGGCGATCTCCAGGTTACCGACAGCTACGGTATCCGCTTCCAGGCCCGCCGAGGACCGCTCAAGCCCGATGGCTGTCTCGTAAATGCTCTGGCGGGAGCAGGCTGCCAGAAGCATATAGACAGTGAGAATGAAAATAAGGTTCAGTGGGAGGGGGCGTTGCATCTGGGGCTCCTGTCGGGCGGGTCATCGGCATCCGTTGCGAAGTGTTTACATTACCCCATAAAAAAGCCCGGTCAATGACCGGGCTGCATTTTCGCGGACTGGTTCGGCCCCTTTTACCGGGGATCAGGACTGTTCGCGGGCGATGGCCCGAAATGCAATGTCCTTGCGGTAGAATGCGCCGTTCCACTGTATGCGAGAAGCCAGTTCATAGGCCCGCTTCTGGGCCTCGGTGACGGTGTTGCCAAGCGCCGTGGCGCAAAGTACACGTCCGCCATTGGTAACTACCTGGTCGCCATTGAGGCGGGTACCGGCGTGAAACACCTTCTCACCTTCGGTCTCGACTTCCGGCAGACCGGAAATGGCGTCGCCCTTGTTGTAGCTGCCGGGGTAACCACCGGCTGCCAACACAATGCCCACGGAAGCGCGGTCATCCCACTCCGAGGGGCACTGGTCCAGCTTGCCGTCGATGGCGGCGTCGCACAATTCAACGAGATCGGACTTCATCCGCAGCATGATCGGCTGGGTTTCCGGGTCGCCAAAGCGGCAGTTGAATTCGATCACTTTCGGGGCGCCGCTGTTGTCAATCATCAGGCCAGCGTAGAGGAAACCCTTGTACGGGTGGCCCTCAGCCGCCATGCCGCGCACGGTGGGGTAAATGACCTCATCCATGATGCGCTGGTGCACGTCGGCAGTGACCACCGGGGCAGGCGAGTAGGCGCCCATGCCACCGGTGTTCGGGCCGGTGTCACCATCGCCTACCCGTTTATGATCCTGGGAGGTGGCCATGGCCAGCACGTTCTCGCCATCCACCATCACAATGAAGCTGGCTTCCTCGCCTTCGAGGAATTCCTCGATGACCACGCGGCTGCCGGCATCACCGAAGGCGTTGCCTGCCAGCATGTCGCGAATCGCGTCCTCGGCTTCTTCCAGGGTCATGGCCACGATTACACCTTTGCCGGCGGCCAGGCCGTCAGCCTTGACCACAATGGGAGCGCCCTGCTGGCGCACATAGGCCAGTGCTTCGTCCACATTAGTGAAGTTGCCATAACCGGCGGTCGGGATCTTGTGGCGGGCCAGAAAATCCTTGGTGAAGGCCTTGGATCCCTCCAGCTGGGCTGCACCGGCGGTGGGGCCGAAGACACGAAGGCCACGTTGCTCGAATTTATCCACGATGCCAGCCACCAGCGGTGCCTCGGGGCCAACGATGGTAAGACCGACATTGTTGGTGGCCGCGAAGTTGGCCAGCCCGTCCAGGTCCATCACGTCGATGTCGACATTTTCCAGGCCCGGCTCTCGGGCAGTTCCGGCATTGCCGGGCGCCACAAAAACACGGTCTGCCTTGGGGGATTGCGCGGCTTTCCAGGCCAGGGCGTGTTCGCGGCCGCCAGAGCCAATAACGAGAATATTCATGAGCGTATTCCTGTTTTGTCGGATTACGCCTGCGGCTAATCCGACCTACTTTATTCGTGCTTCAGTTCGTAGGTCGGATTAGCCAAAGGCGTAATTCGACACTCCCAAACTTTCCCTTAATGCCGGAAATGACGCATACCGGTGAAGACCATGGCGATGCCGTGCTCGTTGGCCGCATCAATCACTTCCTGGTCGCGCATGGATCCGCCGGGCTGGATAACGGCGGTAATACCCGCGGCCGCGGCAGCGTCAATGCCGTCCCGGAACGGGAAGAAGGCGTCGGAGGCCATCACCGAGCCTTTCACTTCCAGGCCTTCATCAGCGGCCTTGATGCCGGCAATCTTGGCGCTGTAGACCCGGCTCATCTGGCCGGCGCCGACGCCGATGGTGCGACCGGCCTTGGCATAGACAATGGCATTGGATTTGACATACTTGGCCACTTCCCAGGCAAACAGCAGATCATTGAGTTCCTGTTCGGAAGGCTGGCGTTCAGTAACGACCTTGACGTCTTCCATGGCCACCATGCCCAGATCCCGGTCCTGGACCAGAAGACCACCGGTCACGCGCTTGTAATCCATGGAGCGAGCACGGTCACCGTCAAACTCGCCGCAGGCCAGCAGGCGGACGTTTTTCTTGGCAGCTACCAGCTCAACCGCTTCCGGGGCAACGGTGGGTGCGATGATCACTTCTACAAACTGGCGATCAATGATGGCTTTCGCAGTCTCTGCATCCAGCTCCCGGTTGAAGGCAATGATGCCGCCAAAGGCCGAGGTGGGGTCGGTGGCAAAGGCAAGGTCGTAGGCCTGGCGGATATCCGCGCCGATCGCGACACCGCAGGGATTAGCATGCTTGACGATCACGCAGGCTGGATCCGCGAAAGGCTTCACGCATTCCAGGGCGGCATCGGTATCCGCCACGTTGTTGTAGCTGAGCTCCTTGCCCTGAAGCTGTTTGGCCGTGGCCACGCAGGCTTCCTTGGGGTTGCGCTCGGCGTAGAAGGCGGCGCGCTGATGCGGATTCTCGCCGTAACGCATGTCCTGGACCTTCACGTACTGGGCGTTGAAGGTGCGAGGAAAGTCGGCGTTGTCGTTGTCCGGCGTGCGGCCGCCCAGATAGTTGGCGATGGCGCCATCGTAGCCTGCCGTGTGCTCAAACGCTTTGACCGCCAGATCGAACCGGGTGCTGTATGTCAGTTGGCCATCGTTGGCATCCAGCTCCTTTACTACGCGGCTATAGTCAGAGGCATTGACCACAATCGCGACGTCGTTGTGGTTCTTCGCCGCTGCGCGAACCATGGTGGGGCCACCGATATCGATGTTCTCGATAGCGGTCGGCAGATCGCAGTCCGGCTTCGCCACGGTCTCTTCGAAGGGGTAGAGATTGACCACAACCATATCAATGGGGCTGATGCCATGCTCGGACATCACCGCATCGTCCGTGCCCCGGCGACCAAGAATGCCGCCATGGATCTTCGGGTGCAGGGTTTTTACCCGGCCATCCATCATCTCGGGAAAACCGGTGTAGTCAGAGACCTCGGTTACCGGGATGCTGTTTTCTTTCAGGAGCCGGTAAGTGCCACCGGTAGAGAGCAGCTCAACGCCGCGTTCGGTCAGGGCACGGCCGAATTCGACAATGCCGGTTTTATCACTCACGCTGATCAGGGCGCGACGGACGGAGGTGTTAGCCTGGTTTGCCATGGGTCACTTTCTTCGCTGGAGATGAACGAATAAGGGCCTCGCGAATGGTGTCCGGGAGGCCCTCTTCAATTGTCTGGATTATAGCAGACCGTACTGCTTCAGCTTCTTGCGCAGGGTGCCGCGGTTAAGGCCCAGCATGGTGGACGCCTTGGTCTGGTTGTTGCGGGTGTATTTCATCACCTGCTCCAGCAGAGGCGCTTCCACTTCGGAAAGAACCAGTTGGTACACCTCCGTCACCGGAGCGCCGTCCAGTTGGGCGAAGTAGTTTTTCAGGGCAACCTCAACGCTGTCGCGAAGAGTGACGGTGTTGCCGCTGCTGTTCACCGTCTGCAACTGATGAATATCATCGTTGGCCGGGGTGCTCAGGTTGTCGTTTGCCAATGTCTCAGCGCTCATGCTGCGAATACCTCTCCATTTCGTAAGCCTGCGAAATACCGTTGAATCGTGTCTCTCTGCTCCAGCGCATCGTCGATGGCGTTGAAGCGTTTACGGAACTGTTTACCCGGATCGTGGGACTGCAGGTACCAGCCCACGTGTTTTCTGGCAATACGCACACCCATGGTTTCGCCATAGAAGGCGTGCAGTGCCTGGAGATGCTCGGTCAGAATATCCTCAACCTCATCCAGCTCCGGCGCGGCCATGTGGCTCCCGGTTTCCAGGAAATGCCGGATTTCCCGGAAAATCCAGGGGCTGCCCTGGGCGGCTCGGCCGATGAGCAGGCCATCGGCACCGGTGTGGCGAAGTACCTCCCGGGCTTTCTCCGGTGATGTGATATCCCCGTTGGCAAACACCGGAATGCTGATGCGGGATTTTACATCGGCGATGGTGTCGTACTCGGCGTTGCCTTCGTACTTGTCCGCCCGGGTCCGGCCGTGAATGGCAACGGCCTGAATGCCGGCGTCCTCGGCCATCCGGGCAATGACCAGCGCATTGCGGTTGTCCCGATCCCATCCGGTGCGCATCTTGAGGGTAACGGGAACATCAACCGCCTGGACTACCGCCTCAAGAATGTCGCGCACCAGGGTTTCATCTTTCATCAGGGCGGAGCCGGCCGCCTTGTTGCAGACCTTCTTGGCCGGGCAACCCATGTTGATGTCGATGATCTGGGCCCCGAATTGCGCATTCTGACGAGCGGCGTCGGCCAGCATGTGCGGATCACCGCCGGCAATCTGCACCGAACGGGGTTCCGGCTCACCTTTATGATCAAGGCGTGTCCGGGATTTGCGCGTATGCCAGAGTTTGCTGTCCGCTATGACCATTTCCGAGACTGCCAGACCGGCACCCAACCTACGACAGAGCAGACGGAAAGGGCGGTCTGTTACGCCGGCCATGGGCGCAACAATCAAAGGGTTGGGCAAGGTGTACGGCCCGATTTTTGCCGTTGGCAGCATGATCTGAGTCCGTGTCACAGCGGGTTGAGCAAAGGTCGGGGCTGAGCGGTTGTTCAATAAGTAACCGATCCAGCATCCGAAGGGCGCTAATGATACCGCCGGGTGGACCATGATTGAAGGGGCTGGGCGGTGAAAAAACTGATTATTTTTCGCCCTTTCTGGTTGACTTTTGTTCTGTGCGATGGCCGTCGGTAATGGCTGTCGAGTAAATACTTCCTTACTGCATCAGGGTGCGTGGGGGCGGAAGAGGATGTTGTAATTGACCGCATCACGGCCCGGATCCCGGATGTTGATGGCAATGCGCACGGGCGTATCCGTGGGCATCGCATCCAGCTCCCGGCCCTCGCCGGCCAGGTATTCTTCGGGCGTGAACAGGCTCTGGGCAACCACGTCGCCATTCAGGTTGGAGAAGGTCAGGGCAATGGCAGGAAACGGTTGCTCGAAGTCGGCCCGGTTGATGATGACGGCATCGACCACCAGTTGCGAGCGATTATCCGGGTCGGTCCGTACCACCAGTTTCCGACTCTGGATTGCTTCAACATTGATCAGTGGTTTGAGCTCGCAGCCAGCCAGTTCGCAGCCTTTTTCATAGAATGGTCGCAGTTCGGGAATGGCCGACAGGCGGTCGAACTGGAACCAGGTCACCTGGGCAATCAAGACGCCAACCAGGCCCAACACAATAACACTCCACACGATGGTCCTGATGCCGCCTCGGCCAGAATCGACGGCAACGGGTTCGCGGTGCAGGTCGCGAAAGGGCGGGTCGGCGTGGAAGGTGTCGGCCGGTCGATCCGGTTCATCGAAATCGAAAGCGGATTCGTCCACGAAATCGTCGAAAGGATCCGATTCCTTGGCGGACCGGGCGTCCCTGGAAGAGGGTGTTTCTGACTGCTCGAACACCGGTTCTTCTTCAAGGCTCAGCTCATGGTCGGGTTCCGGTCTGGTTTCCGGTTCGGGTGCTGGTTCTTCGGGCTCGGGGGGCGGTTCGGGGCGCTCGGTAGAAGCGGTTTTCCGGGGAGCGGGCTCGTCATCCTGCAGAATGGCTTCGGCCCAGCTTTCATCCACATTCTCGTCGGAACTGTCAGTCTCAGCGTCCTTGTAGTCTGCTTCGTCCCGCTCGTCGAAGCTGCGGAAGCTGTCGCTGAGCTCGTCATCGGAAAAGGTCAGCTTGGTGCCGGCGTAGCGGCCTTCCGCTGCATCCTCTTCCGGGTTGTCGGCAAAGACAAAATCTTCCTCGCTAACGCCGGAGCCAGCCGATGACGGGGTGTCCGCCGACTTCTCCGGGGCGGGAGAGGGGCGTGGTTTCTCGCCGCCGGGGATAACCTGGTGTTCGATGGCGTTGAACACTTTCATGCAGTTCCCGCAGCGTACCTTGCCCTTGGCAATGCCAAGCTGTTCTTCGGTTACCCTGAACCGGGTCTGGCAATTCGGGCACTGTGTCTGCAGGCTGCTCTGGGTCATGCTTCTTCCTGAAAGCGACTGGGCTACGAGTGTCGGAGTTTAGTCGTTAAGACCGGTTTCGTCATCTGTCGTTGCGCCGTCCTGTGAGGCGTATCCACTCTTCCCGCTGTTCGGGCTCGTCCATCACGAACCAGGGCTCATAAGCGGCCATCACTTCCCGGGCCTGGCTGGACAGTATGCCGGACAGCACCAGGTCGCCGCCGGGTCTGGTCCGGGATGCAAGGTGAGGGGCAAGGCCAATCAGGGGTTGGGCCAGGATATTGGCGAGCATGATGTCGGCTTTGGTCTCGGGTTCGTCCTCCGGCAGAAACAGGTCCAGCTTACTGTCTTCGACACCGTTACGCCGGGCATTTTCCCTGCTGGCTTCGAGGGCCTGCGGGTCGGTATCGACGCCAATAACATGGTCGGCGCCAAGCAGCAGGGCGGCCAGGCCGAGAATGCCCGAGCCGCAGCCGTAATCGATGACCTGCTTGCCGTGGGCGTCTTGACCATCGAGCCATTCCAGGCAGAGGGCGGTGGTCGGGTGGGTGCCGGTACCGAAGGCGAGGCCGGGATCCAGCATCAGGTTGGCGGCCTCGGGATCCGGGGCGTCGTGCCAGCTTGGAACAATCCAGAGGCGCTCGCCGAATTTCAGTGGCTGGAAATCGTCCATCCAGGCCCGCTCCCAGTCCTTGTCCTCGACCAGTGTTACCTCGATTTCCGGCAAAGCCTGCTGGGTCTGCTGGTGCCAGGCATCCCGGATATCTGCACACAGCTGCTCGATATCCCGGTCTGAATCGAACAAACCGGTCACGGTGGTTTGGCTCCAGAGAGGGGTGGTGCCGGGGTCCGGCTCGTACAGGGGCTGGTCGGCGGCGTCTTCCATGGAGACGGCGTCAGAACCCATCTCCATGAGCAGATCCTCCAGCTGATCCGCATTGTCCGGATCAGCCGGGATCTGGAGTTGTATCCAGGGCATGATTAATCCCGCATCAGTTTCTCAAGGTAGTGGATGGTGAAGTCTACCTGTTTAAAGCCACCATCGCGCACCAGTTTCCGATGCAGGGGTTGATTGGTCTTGATGCCCTCGACCACCAGTTCGTCCAGCGCGTTCTTCATACGGCGCCGGGCAATGTCCCTGTCGTCGCCCCAGGTGATCAGTTTTGCCACCAGGGAATCGTAATAGGGGGGAACCGTGTAGCCGCTGTACAGATGCGAATCCACGCGTACACCGTTACCGCCGGGCGCATGGAAATGCTTCACTTTGCCGGGGCTCGGGATAAAGGTCTTCGGATCTTCGGCATTGATCCGGCATTCCATGGCGTGGCCGGAAATCCGGATGTCGTCCTGGGTGTACTGCAGTGGCAGGCCGCTGGCGATACGCAGCTGCTCCCGGACGATATCAACGCCGGTGACCATCTCGGAGACGGGGTGCTCCACCTGAACCCGGGTGTTCATTTCGATGAAATAGAACTCGCCGTCCTGGTACAGGAACTCGAAGGTGCCTGCGCCCACATAGCCGATCTCCTTGCAGGCATCGACGCAGGCCTTGAGCGTGCGCTCCCGGGATTCCGGATTGATATTCGGGGCCGGGGCCTCCTCGATGACCTTCTGGTTCCGGCGCTGCATGGAACAGTCGCGATCGCCCAGATGGATGCAGTTGCCGTGCATGTCGGCAAGAACCTGGACCTCAACGTGTCGGGGCGCTTCCAGGAATTTCTCCAGGTAGACCGTCGGGTCGCCGAAGGCATTCTTGGCTTCACTCTGGGTAATCTGGACACCCTTCAGCAGAGCTGCTTCTGAGTGGACAACCTGCATCCCGCGACCGCCGCCGCCGGAAGCCGCCTTGATCATCACCGGGTAGCCGATTTCCCGGGCAATCCGCAGGGTTCGCTCCTCGTCGTCATCAAGCGGCCCATCGGAGCCCGGCACAGTCGGAACGCCGGCCTTGATCATGGCATTGATGGCGGACACCTTGTTGCCCATCAGGCGAATGGTTTCGGCCTTGGGGCCGATAAAGCGGAAGCCGCTCTTTTCCACCTGTTCGGCAAAATCGGCGTTCTCGGCGAGGAAACCGTAGCCGGGGTGAATGCCCACGGAATCGGTGACCTCAGCGGCGCTGATAATGGTGGGAATATTCAGGTAACTGTCGGTCGCGCTGTTCGGGCCAATACAGACAGACTCGTCGGCGAGACGCACATGCATCAGGTCGCGATCAACCTGAGAGTGCACCGCCACGGTCTTGATGCCGAGCTCCTTGCAGGCGCGCAGAATCCGGAGGGCAATTTCACCCCGGTTTGCGATCAGAACTTTTTCTAACATGGCCATGAGTAGCTATCACCGCGTTCAGGAAATGACGACCAGGGGCTGGTCAAACTCAACCGGCTGGCCATTCTCGACCAGGATATCCTGGATGGTGCCGCTCTTGTCGGCCTCAATCTGGTTCATCATCTTCATGGCTTCCACGATGCAGATGACATCACCCACGTTGACGGTCTGGCCAACTTCCACAAACGCCTTGGCTGTGGGCGACGGCGAGCGGTAGAACGTGCCCACCATCGGTGATTTCACGGTATGGCCGGAAGGACCTGCCGGTTTTGAGGACTCTTCCGTGGCCGGGGCAGATTCTGCCGGGGCGGGGGCGGGCGCTGGCTGCTGGGCAGGCGCCGGGTAGTGGCTTACGTACTGTGTGCCGGCGGCCGGCTCGCGACGGCGTGAGATACGTACCGAATCGTCGGCTTCATGAATCTCCAGCTCCTCGACGTCAGATTCCTCAAGCAGCTCGATCAGTTTCTTGATTTTACGAATATCCATAGTCAGTCCAGTCCCGTTGTGTCAGGTCTATCGGTGAATGCGTTTCAGGGCTGCCTGGAGTGCGAGGTCGTACCCCTGGCTACCCAGCCCACAGATAACGCCTTCGGCGATATCCGAGAAATAGGAGTGATGCCGGAACGGTTCCCGCGCATGCACGTTGGAAAGATGCACTTCGACAAAAGGAATTCCCGAAGCCAGCATGGCATCCCGCAGGGCGACGCTGGTGTGGGTGAAAGCGGCTGGATTGATGATGATAAAATCCACGCCTTCCGCCCGGGCCTCGTGAACCCGTTCAATCAGTTCGTATTCAGCGTTTGATTGCAGGTGCAGCAGATGATGGCCGTGCTCTGCCGCATGTGAGCGCAACCGGTCGTCGATATCCGCCAGTGTCTCGTAGCCATAGACCTCTGGCTCGCGGGTGCCGAGCATGTTGAGGTTGGGGCCATGGAGCACGAGAATTGTCGACATGGTTCTGACTGCCTTGGTGTCTTTTTACAGGATCGCCGAATTTAACGGCATGTTCCCCCAATGGTGCGTGCTTGTTTTGCTCAGATCAACACTTTTTGACAATCGTCCTGTTGTCCATTGGTCGTAAAAAGACGGCAAATGAATCGAAACGGGATCTTTCCGCTGATGACAATCATTGTCGTGAACGGCGGAACGAACTTCTATTCGACGTTGGTTTCATAAAAGGTAGCAGCCGGACAGTGACTGAGCCATGTCCGGCGCAAAATTGTCCGTGGCGCCCTGCGGAGAAGGTTATCGGTGGTTTCTGGGGGGGGGTGGGCCTGGACGGCCCACACCTAAGAGTCAGACAGGGTTACGCAGTTGCGGCCAAGTTCCTTGGAGCTGTAAAGCGCCCGATCCGCCCGCTCACACAATGCCTGGGAGGTGTCATCCTCCCAGGCCGCGATGCCGCAGCTGAAGGTGACGTTGAATTCCCGGTCGCCGGCTGGCTGTTGCAGCTCGGAGAACCGCTCCCGGATTTCATTGAGAACGTTTCGGGCATCACTCGGGCGGGTATTGGGCAGGATGATGGCAAATTCCTCGCCGCCGTACCGGCCAATGTGGTCGGTCTTGCGCAGGCGTTGCTTGAGGAACATCGACAGGCTGCGCAACACCCGGTCGCCAATCGGGTGGCCAAAGGTGTCGTTCACCTTCTTGAAATAGTCGATGTCGATCATCGCAAAGCACAGCGGCTGGTCTTTCTGGCGCGCCCGGACAATCTCCTGGTCCAGCAGGTGGAGTGTATGGGTGTGATTGAACAGGCCAGTCAGGCTGTCACGGATCATCAGAGCCAGCAGGGAACGGGCACGCCGTCCGCGGTTGTGGATGGTGGCGATCAGGTGTTTCGGGTCGATGGGTTTGGTCAGGAAGTCGTCGCCGCCGAGGCTCATGGCATGGAGCTGTTTGCTGACGTCTTCTTCCGCAGACAGGTAAATAATGGGTACGCTGTGGAAACGATCCTGCTGGCGGATGACCCGGGCGATTTCCATACCGGTGCAGCCAGGCATATACATGTCCAGGATGATGATTTCCGGAGAGAACTCCTCCAGGGCGTGGATGATCTGCATCGGGTCGGTGATAATGTGGGCAGTCATGCCTGCCTTTTTCAGTACCGTTTCCATGTACTTGGCCTGGGCCCGGGAGTCGTCCAGCACCAGAACCTTGTACGGCTCCACGGTGTTGCCGTGGGTGTAGGTTTCGATCTTCTCGATCAGCTGGCCCGGATCGACAGCCGGATAGAAGAACTCTTCCCCACCACACCGTGAGGCCTGCAGGCGGGTTTCGATGGAGCCGTCCTCGTCGCTCATGAAAATAATGGGGATGGGCGTATCGTGACGTTCCTGCAGGTGTTCGATGGTGGTAATGCCAGCGTTGGGTGAACCACCAAAGTTGACGTCCACCAGGATGGTTTCCGGCTTGTGCAGTGCGCAGGCTTCGGTCAGTTCATCGGCGGTGGCAAAGGCCGAGGCACGAAAGCCGAAGAATTCCAGTTGCCGGATCAGGCGGCTTGCCATTTCCTGGTTGGCCAGAGCGATGTATACCGGGGTACGGCGGAACTGGTGGGGTGACTCGGAACTGTTGAGGTCGGTCCTGCGAAGGGTGCTCTGGGACAGGGTCTCGATGGCATCCTGCAGTTGTCTCTCGAGGGTATCATCCAGTGCCGAACCCGGTTCCCACTGGTTGATCAGTTCCAGTGTTGTCTGCCCGGCCCTGGCGTGGCTCTCCATTTCAAACCGCTGGGCGTAACGCACCAGTTTATCAGCGGCGGCTGCAAACTCGTTGCGGTGGGCGGCGGCCATGTCCCGGTCTTCGTGAATTTTCTGCCAGGTGTCGAGAACAACCCGTGCCTGGGTTGTTACACGGCGTGCGAAATGCTGCCTGAGTTTTTCTTTCTGGCTTTCGTCGTTCATGTTGCTCGGGCCTGTCTCTTTTTCGTTATTGGTCGTCCTTCCCCGGTACGGACGATTTTTCAACCTTAGTCCTTTTGCAGAGTCTATAGTGTTTAATGTTGTCGGCGTAGGTTGCGCTATGTAAATGTTTGTCAACTCTGCGGTGCAGGTCACAATCAACTGGCCGGCTGGCTCACAGCCAATCCGGAGAAGCTGCCCATGGCACGGAAGCAAATCCCCATCAAGCGCAAACAGCAGGGCGTGGTTACCCTGCGAACGCTGCTTCTGGTGTTGACCGGAAGTTTGCTGGTAACCCTGCTTATCGCGGTTTTCATTACCAGTTATGGCTATTTTCGGGACTATGTCTCGGACCAGTTGGCTGGTCATGCCCGTGACGGGGCGACGGCCATCGGGCTGTCCCTCTCCAACGCTATCGATGGCCGTGATCCGGTTGCCTCGTCTTCATTAATTGATGCGGTGTTCGACAGCGGGCGATACCTGTCAGTCAGCTATCTGAATCATCAGGGCGATCAGGTCGCCGGGCGGGCCATGACGCTAAATGAGGTGGCCGTTCCTTCCTGGTTCCGCTCTTTTGCAGATCTTCCCCTGCCGGTAGCTGAGGCGGAAGTGGTTCGCGGCTGGAGTCGCCTGGGGACTGTCCAGGTTATCAGCCACCCCGGACGGGCCTACGAGGATCTGTGGCGAATCACCATCGGGCTGACTGCCAGTACTGCGATTATCGGAGGTATCGGGCTATTTGCGGTATTTCTCCTTCTCCGCCGCACTCTGCGCCCGCTGCACTCTCTGGAAGATCAGGCAAAAGCCCTGGGCCAGAGGGATTTCAGGAAGCGGGTTTCGATCACGTCGACCCGTGAGATCAACCAGGTAACTGACGCCATGAATCAGATGGCAGATGACCTGGGCCAACTCTTTGAAGGGCAGGCCAAACTCATTCAACACCTGCGCCGGGTCAACAATGAAGATTCGGTCACCGGCCTGGCTAGCCGGAGCGCCTTCGACCAGCGGCTGAAAGTGGAGGTGGAGTCCGAGGAAAAGGCCGCACCCGGCATCCTCATGTTGATTCAACTGGCGGATTTTTCCGGATATAACCAGGCCTATGGCCGGAGCGAAGCGGACCGGTTGCTGCTGAGGGTTGCGACGGCGGTTGCCGATTTCGTGAAACAGCATGCGGGCTCCTTTGCCGGACGCCGAACCGGTGCCGAATTTGCCGTTTTTCTGCCCGGCGTGATGCCGGCCGACGCCGGCGTCTGGTGTCGGCAACTGGTCAATGACCTCGACGGGGTGTATTCAGATCTTGCCTCACCCATGGATACGGCAGTACATGCCGGGCTGGCGAGAACGCTTGAAGGCCGTGGCGCCAGGGATCTCATGGCCGCTGCCGATGAAGCCCTGCGGGCCGCCCAGAGTAACAACGGGACGGGCTGCCATTTGGCCGACCCCGAGAAAGATGGTCATCACAACCTGGAAACCTGGCGGGTGATCATCAGTCAGGCGATCCGCCAGCAGACGCTGTCGCTCTGGCTCCAGCCCATGGTCCACGAAGGCCGGCTCATGCCTGTTTATCATCAGGTGTTCTCGCGTATTGATTCTGCCGAAGGGGCCTTGAAGGCAGGTACTTTTGTTCCGATGGCTGAGCGCTTTGGCCTGATTTCTGAGATTGATCGGTTGTTGGTTCAGCGGGTACTTGATCGCCTGAAAGAGTTGCCGGATCAGCCGCTGGCCGTCTCGCTCGGAAACGCGTCCGTGGCCAGCGAGACTTTTCGTGCGAACTTGCTTGAGCAGCTCCAGCAGGCTGGTCCGCGGGCCCGCAATCTCTGGATAGGCGTCTCCGAACAGGCCATCCACCATCACCGCACGGCAGTGGGCTTGCTGGTCCGGGCGCTGGGGCGTCTGGAGGTTCCCGTACTGGTCGACCGCTTTGGCGTTGGCGGCGTGCCCTTCAGTTACCTGAGAAATCTGAGGTTTCAGGGTCTGCGTATTGATAACAGCTTCATTCACGATATAGACACCCATGAGGATAACCGCTTCTATCTTGAGTCGGTTATTGCCATAGCACACAGCCGCGGCGTGAAAGTGTTCGCCACAGGAGTGGAAACTGCGGCGGAATACTCGGTACTCTGTAAACTGGGTATCGACGGGGCCATGGGTTACCATCTGGGCCGACCGTTTGCCGCTGACAACCAACAGACAGGGGATTAAAAGTCATATGCCAGGCAAAATCAGACAGTACTTCAAGGACAAGAAAGACGATGTTCAGGATTATGCCGGTGGTAGCGGCGTAATCGGTAAACTGATTCTGGCGTTGGTTGTGGTCTACCTGCTTGTGGCGTTGGTGCTTGGCATGATCTGGAGCAGCGAGCCAGACACTTTCTCGGTGCGGGAACACACCCGTTCGGTCGCCAATACCATGGAGAGGGAGCCCGTTACCGGTTTTGCCACCACGGTAACCATGATACGTATTGCCGAGACACTACTCGACAAGCCCGGCGGCTATATTTCCAACGATATTTTCCCGCCGGGATTGTGGCTGGATAACATGCCCAACTGGGAATATGGGGTGCTGGTCCAGCTCCGTGACCTGTCTCGTGCCATGCGCAAAGACATCAGCCGCTCCCAGAGCCAGTCAGCGGAAGACACTGACCTGACCATCGCCGAGCCCCAGTTCCACTTTGACAGCGAAAGCTGGGCAATTCCGTCGACCGAGGCAGAGTACCGTCGTGGTATCACAGCCCTGAAGCGTTACCTGAACCGGCTATCGAGCCCTGAACAGGCCGATGCCCAGTTCTTCGCCCGGGCGGATAACCTGAGCAATTGGCTGGCGGATCTTGAAACCCGACTGGGCAGCCTCTCCCGTACGCTTGGCGAAAGCGTTGGCAAAGCCTCGGTGTCCGATGCCGTGGCCAATATGGATGTCGGTGACCCACTGGCAGAAGCAGCCACCGGTGAAGATGTGAAAACGGCCTGGACCAAAATTGATGATGTTTTCTATGAGGCCCGTGGCAGTGCCTGGGCGCTGCTGCATATCTTCCGGGCAATTGAAGTGGATTTCCGCAAAGTACTCCAGGACAAGAATGCCATGGCCAGCGTGCGGCAGGTGATCATTGAGCTTGAGGGTGCCCAGGGCGAAATGTGGAGCCCGGTTATTCTTAACGGCAGTGGCTTTGGCTTGCTGGCCAACCACTCACTGACGATGGCCGCTTACCTTTCCCGCGCCAATTCGGCGATCAGCGACATGCGGGATCTGCTGTCCCGGGGCTGATGTCAGCCAGTTTCTATCCAGGTATAAAAAAACCGGGCGCGAAGCCCGGTTTTTTTATGCGACGAAGAGTCCGGCTCAGCCTTTGTAGGCGTTCACGGAATCTACGATGGCTTTCTTCGCGGCTTCTGCGTTGTCCCAGCCCTGTACCTTCACCCATTTGCCCGGCTCGAGAGTCTTGTAGTTCTCGAAGAAGTGCTTGATCTGGTCGCGCAGCAGCTCCGGCAGATCGGTGATTTCCTTCACATCGTGGTAGGTGGTGGTCAGCTTGTCGTGGGGTACGGCTACCAGCTTGGCATCACCACCGGCTTCGTCTTCCATGTTCAGAACACCTACCGGACGGGCACGGATCACGGAACCTGCCTGCACGGGGTAGGGTGTAACCACCAGTACGTCGAGGGGGTCACCGTCGTCGGCCAGGGTGTGAGGGATGAAGCCATAGTTGGCCGGGTAAAACATGGGGGTGGCCATGAAACGGTCTACCAGCAGGGCGCCCATGTCTTTGTCCAGTTCGTACTTCACCGGGGAGCTGTTGGCCGGGATTTCGATGGCAACGTAGATGTCTTCAGGCGGGTTCTTGCCTGCGGGGATGTTGTCGAATTGCATGTGCGATCCTTCCTGGTACGTTAAAGGTACGTTTAACTGCGGTTAAAAAGTGGGCGCAATTATACGGGAGTATCCTGCAGTTCGAAACTAAACCTTGGTCGTTGAGTTTGGTGCAAGCGGCTATCTGGCGGGACCTTCCGAAAAACGCCCGTGAATACGTCCCTGTAGGGCTCGGTCGCGCCATCCCTGGCGCTCCACGTTTTCGGAAGGTCCCGCCAGATAC
>NZ_CAJXKQ010000028.1 GCF_913055835.1 uncultured Marinobacter sp.
AAACTCGCACGCCTGCCCGATCACGATGGGGCCGGCGCCCAGGATCAGGATGCTTTGGATGTCGGTACGTTTTGGCATGTCTTGGTAAACCTGTCAGCAACTTTTGAATTCTGGCAGCGCAGCATGCGGCGCCCGTGAGTTTTCCGTGGCGATCGGCTTCAGGCCGATCGCGTCTCCATCAGGCGGATAAACTCGTCAAACAGCGGGGCCACGTCATGGGGACCGGGGCTGGCTTCCGGGTGGCCCTGGAAGCTGTAGGCCGGCTTGTCGGTCCGGCGAATGCCCTGCAGGGTCCCGTCAAAAAGGGACTTGTGAGTCGCCTCGACATTGGCCGGCAGTGTTGCCTCATCAACGGCAAACCCGTGGTTCTGGCTGGTGATCATCACGGTACCCTTGGCGATATCCTGCACCGGATGGTTGGCGCCGTGGTGGCCGTGCCCCATCTTCATGGTTTTGGCGCCGCTGGCCAGGGCCAGCAACTGGTGACCGAGACAGATACCAAACACCGGGATCTCGGTTTCCAGCACTTCCTTGATCGCGGTGATGGCGTAATCACAGGGCTCGGGGTCCCCGGGGCCGTTGGACAGGAAAACGCCGTCCGGATTCATCGCCAGCACTTCGGAGGCCGGGGTCTGGGCCGGCACTACGGTGATGTCGCAGCCGCGGGAGGCGAGCATGCGCAGGATGTTCAGCTTTACACCGTAATCCCAGGCAACCACCTTGAATTTGCTCTCGCCCTGCTCGCCGTAGCCGTTATCCAGGCTCCACTCGGTCTGATTCCAGGACCAGACTTTCTCGCAGGTCACTTCCTTCGCCAGATCCATGCCCTTGAGGCCAGGGAAAGCTTTGGCCAGTTCCAGTGCCCGCTCGGCGGTGGCGTTCTCGCCCGCCACGACGGCACCGTTCTGGGAGCCTTTGTCCCGGAGGATGCGGGTCAGGCGGCGGGTATCAATGTCGGCGATCCCAACAATGTTGTTGCTTCGCAGGTAATCGTCCAGGCTTCCCTTGCTGCGCCAGTTACTGGCCAGCAGAGGCAGATCGCGAATAATCAGGCCGGCGGCCTGGATGCGGTCTGACTCGATGTCTTCTTCGTTCACACCGGTGTTACCGATATGCGGGTAAGTCAGGGTAACAATCTGGCGGGAGTAGGACGGGTCGGTCAGGATTTCCTGGTAGCCGGTCATGGCGGTGTTGAACACCACTTCACCGCTGGTTTCTCCGTCGGCGCCGATGGCGCTTCCGTAGAACAGGCTTCCGTCTGCGAGTGCAAGGATTGCTGGTGTGCTCAAGGCTTGTATCCTCATCGAGTGGCGTATCGGTTCGTCACGAACAGGAACGCAAGCGCAAATTCAGGTTGCAAAAAAGCGAGACGGAGTCTTAACTCGGTCCCGCTTTTTCAGAAACTTTGTGCAAAGGTACGCTTGGTGCAGTCAAACCGCCTTATTGTAAAAAATATGGCGCTTTGTGTCCACGAGAAATGGCCTCACTTAAGGTCCAGCACATCCTGCATATCATAAAGCCCCGCCGACTTGTCCTTGAGCCACAATGCCGCCCGCATAGCACCCTTGGCAAAGGTCATCCGGCTGCTGGCCTTGTGGGTCACTTCGATGCGTTCACCCTCGGTGGCGAACAGCACGGTGTGGTCACCCACCACGTCACCGGCCCGAATGGTCTCGAAACCGATTTCCTTCCGAGTACGCTCCCCGGTAAAACCTTCGCGACCGTAGACGGCGCATTCTTTCAGGTCGCGCCCGAGAGCATCGGCGACAACCTCGCCCATGCGAAGGGCCGTTCCGGAGGGCGCGTCTTTCTTGTGGCGGTGATGTGCCTCGATGATTTCCACGTCGTAGTCGTCACCCAGGGTTGCGGCGGCGGTGCGCAGCAGGTTGAGGACGACGTTAACGCCCACGCTCATGTTAGGCGCGAACACCACCGGAATGGCCTCGGCCGACAGTGCCAGCTGCTGCTTTTCAGCGTCGGACATGCCGGTGGTGCCGATCACGAGCATTTTACTGTTGGCCTTGCAGAATTCGGCATTCTCAAGGGTCAGGTCCGGGAAGGTGAAATCGACAAGAACGTCGAAATCGTCCTTCACATCGGCCAGGCTGCCCGCCATTTTGACGCCGGTTTTGCCGATACCGGTCATCTCGCCGGCATCAGCGCCGATCAGGCTGCTGCCCGGCTCGACGACTGCGGCGCCCAGCTCAAGGCCTTCGGTGCCGTCAACGGCTTCGATCAGGACTTTTCCCATGCGCCCGGCGGCGCCGATGATTGCTACCCTCATGCTCGCGTTCCTTTTTCAGGCCGATCAGAATTTCATTTCGTCGAAGAAGCTTTTGACACCCTCAAACCAGGAGCTCTTCTTCGGGCCATGCTCGGTGCCGTTGCTGCCATCCAGGGTTTTCTGAAACTCTTCCAGCAGCTCTTTCTGGCGCTTGGTCAGGTTCACCGGTGTTTCCACGATCACGCGACACAGGAGATCACCAGCCGGGCCACCACGAACGGGGCTGACGCCCTTGTTGCGGAGCCGGAACAGCTTGCCGGTCTGGGTTTCGGCCGGAATCTTCAGCTTCACCCGGCCATCCAGTGTCGGCACTTCGAGCTCCCCGCCCAGGGAAGCATCAACGATACTGATGGGTACTTCGCAATACAGGTTGCGACCATCGCGGGTGAAGATGGAATGCTCGCGAACGGCGATCTGTACGTACAGGTCTCCGGGAGGACCGCCATCGATGCCCATTTCGCCTTCGCCGGAGAGCCGGATGCGGTCGCCGGTGTCGACGCCGGGTGGAACCTTGACCGACAGCGTTTTCTCTTCCTGAACCCGACCCTGGCCATGACAGGCCTTACAGGGGTTCTTGATGATCTGGCCCGAGCCGCGACAGGTCGGACACGCCTGCTGTACGGTAAAGAAACCCTGCTGCATGCGCACCTGCCCCATACCCTTACAGGTACCGCAGGTTTCAGGGCGGGAGCCTTTCTCGGCACCGCTGCCTTCGCACACTTCACATTCACGATGTCCTGGAATCTTGATCTGGACCGTTTTGCCTTTTACGGCCTCCTCCAGATCCAGCTCCAGGGTGTAGCGCAGATCGGCGCCACGGGTGTTGCGGCCACGACCGCCACCACCGAAGATATCACCGAATACGTCGCCGAAGATATCGGAGAAGCTGGCACCGCCGCCTCCGAACCCGCCACCGCCGGCCTGGCCGTCAACACCGGCGTGGCCGAACTGGTCATAGGCAGCCCGCTTGGACGGCTCTGCCAGTACTTCGTAGGCTTCGCTGGCCTCCTTGAACTTGTTCTCGGCTTCGGTGTCGTCCGGGTTACGGTCGGGGTGATACTTCATGGCGAGCTTTCGGTAGGCTCGCTTGATTTCCTTCTCGTCCGCATCCCGGGAAATCCCGAGAATCTCGTAATAATCGCGCTTGGCCATGCTTTTAAAACCCTGTTTTTAAACGCGGAAAACGCGGGGAGCTCCCCGCGTTTTCCAACTGCCTGATGTACGTCAGATTTATCGCTTGTCGTCGTCTTTGACTTCTTCGAACTCGGCGTCGACGGCGTCGTCAGACTGCTGGCCCTGGGCTTCTTCCTGCCCACCGGCCTGCTGCGCCTGATCAGCCTGATCTGCATACATCTTCTGGGCCAGCTCGGAAGAGACTTCCGTCAGCTTCTGAGTCTTGGCTTCGATGTCTTCCTTGTCAGAACCTTCAAGAGCTTCTTCCAGCTCTTTAATGGAAGCCTCGATAGACTCTTTCTCGCTGTCGCTGACCTTGTCTCCAGCATCCTTCAGGGTCTTGCGAACGGCGTGAACCATTGCATCACCCTGGTTGCGCACCTGGACCAGCTCTTCGAACTTGCGATCTTCCTCAGCATTCGCTTCGGCATCGCGAACCATCTTCTCGATCTCGTCATCGTTCAGACCGGAAGAGGCCTTGATCACGATGGACTGCTCTTTGCCAGTCGCCTTGTCCTTCGCGGACACGTTCAGAATACCGTTGGCGTCGATATCGAAGGTAACTTCGATCTGCGGCACACCACGCGGCGCCGGCGGAATATCGGCCAGGTCGAAACGGCCCAGAGACTTGTTCTGGTTCGCCTGCTTGCGTTCACCCTGAACCACGTGAATGGTCACGGCAGTCTGGTTGTCGTCCGCAGTGGAGAAGGTCTGCGACTTCTTGGTCGGGATCGTGGTGTTCTTCTCGATCAGCGGCGTTGCCACGCCACCCATGGTTTCGATACCCAGGGTCAGCGGGGTTACGTCCAGCAGCAGTACGTCTTTCACGTCGCCAGACAGCACGGCCGCCTGGATCGCAGCACCCATGGCCACGGCTTCGTCCGGGTTAACGTCCTTGCGGGCTTCTTTGCCGAAGAACTCTTTAACCTTTTCCTGAACCAGCGGCATACGGGTCTGGCCACCAACCAGGATAACCTCGTCGATTTCGCCAGCCTTCATGCCTGCGTCTTCCAGAGCCACTTTACAGGGCTCAAGGCTGCGCTGGACCAGATCTTCCACCAGGGACTCCAGCTTGGCGCGGGTCAGCTTCACGTTCATGTGCTTGGGACCGGACGCATCTGCAGTGATGTACGGCAGGTTAACGTCGGTCTGCTGGCTGCTGGAAAGCTCGATCTTCGCCTTCTCGCCAGCTTCTTTCAGACGCTGCATCGCCAGGGAGTCGCCGCGCAGGTCGATACCGCTGTCTTTCTTGAACTGGTCTGCCAGGTACTCGATGATCTTCAGGTCGAAGTCTTCACCACCAAGGAAGGTGTCACCGTTGGTGGCCAGAACCTCGAACTGGTGCTCACCGTCCACATCCGCAATTTCGATGATGGACAGGTCAAAGGTACCACCACCCAGGTCATATACAGCCACGGTGCGGTCGCCGCTCTTCTTGTCCAGGCCATAAGCCAGGGCAGCCGCGGTCGGCTCGTTGATGATCCGCTTCACCTCCAGACCGGCGATCTTGCCTGCATCTTTGGTCGCCTGGCGCTGGCTATCATTGAAGTAGGCCGGCACGGTGATAACCGCTTCGGTGACTTTCTCGCCCAGGTAGTCTTCTGCAGTCTTCTTCATCTTCTTGAGAACTTCTGCAGACACCTGCGGCGGCGCCATTTTGTCGCCCTTCACTTCTACCCAGGCATCACCGTTATCCGCCTTGGTAATCTTGTAGGGCACCATCTTGATGTCCTTCTGAACGACATCGTCTTCGAAACGACGACCGATCAGACGCTTGATCGCGTACAGGGTGTTGTTCGGGTTGGTTACCGCCTGGCGCTTGGCTGACTGGCCAACCAGGGTCTCGCCATCGTCGGTGTAGGCGATGATGGACGGGGTGGTGCGATCACCCTCGGCGTTCTCGATAACCTTTACCTTGTCGCCATCCATGATGGCCACACAGGAGTTGGTCGTTCCCAGATCGATACCGATAATCTTGCTCATTGAGTCACTCCGATTCTTCTGAATGCTTTCCCGGAGGGCATTTGCCTCCGCTGTCGCTATTTACTGGCTATATTGGCGCTTTAATCGGCTTTTCAAGCCTGCTCATCAATTTTTGGTGCATCTTCCGCTTTGGCGACCATCACCATGGCCGGACGTACCACACGGCCATTCAGCAGATAGCCTTTCTGCACCACGGCAACCACACTGTTGGGCTCTGCATCCGGCGCAGGCACCATGGACATGGCTTCGTGCTGCTGGGGATCGAACGGTTCGCCCACGGGGTTGATCTGCTCAACGTTGAACTTCTTCAGGCTGGACATGAACAGGCTCAGGGTCATCTCCACGCCTTCGCGGATGGAGGCAACCAGCTCGCCTGATTCCTCGTGCCCTTCGGTGCTTTCAACCGCCTTTTCAAGACTGTCTGCAACCGGCAGCAGCTCTTTCACAAACTTTTCCAGGGCAAACTTGTGGGCCTTCTCCACATCAATCTCGGCACGGCGCCGAACGTTCTGCATCTCCGCCTGGGAGCGCAGCATCTGCTCCTGAAACTCCTGAACCTGGGCCTTGAGCGCTTCCACTTCGGAGACTTCGCCCTCACCAGATTCTGTTTCAGCAGACTGGGCTTCTTCTTTGGCAGCCTCGAGGGCTTCGCTCAGATCCTCGTGCTCATTCCGGTTCTCGTCAGTGCTCATGGCTACTCCTGCTTGTTCCAAAGCGGCCCGCTGTCAGTGGCCGGTTAAACATGGGCTCCGGCCGCGGCGAGCCGGAAAATGTCGTTGCGAACGGATATGGGGCTCGCTCTTCAGGTTTCAACCACCAATGCCTGCATTCCTGAAGAAAATCCCCTACTCAGGTTTGCAAACACCAAAAACCCTGTATATATTCACAGTCACTGTATACATCCACAGTGTTTTGCCGGTCTCAGGAAGAACGCGGAGGTTATCTGCATGCTGACTCAACTTACGGTTTCCAATTACGCCATTGCGGAACGGGTGGAACTCCAGTTCAACAAGGGCATGACAGCACTCACGGGCGAGACCGGCGCCGGCAAATCCATTGTGCTGGACGCCCTGGGCCTGGCCATGGGCGGGCGCGCAGATGCCGGTGCGGTGCGTCATGGCGCCAAGCGCGCCGATATCACCGCCACATTCGATGTATCCAGCATTCCCGAGGCGGGAGACTGGCTGGCCCAGCATGAGCTTGATGACGAAAACGACTGCATTCTGCGCCGGGTAATCAGCAAAGATGGCCGCTCCCGCGCCTACATCAATGGCCAGCCCTGCCCGCTGAATCATCTGAAGGAACTCGGCGGGCTGTTGATGGACATTCACAGCCAGCATCAACATCAGTCCCTGTTACGCAAGGATACCCACCGCAAGCTGGTGGACGAGTTTGCCGGCGTTGAAGCTCTTGCCGCCGATACCCGCGAAGCCTGGAAAACCTGGAACCAGGTCCGCCAGCGGCTGACCGAGCGCCAGCAGAATGCCGATGAAGCGGAGGCCAAGCTGCAACTGCTGCGTTACCAGGTGGAAGAACTGGATCGCCTGGCTCTGGAAGACGGCGAGCAGGAGCAGCTGGAACAGGAGCAGGCCCAACTGAGCCAGGCCGACACGGTTCTGCACAACAGCCACCAGGCGGCCCTGCTTTGCACGGAAGATGAAACCAGCGCGGCTGACCTGGTTCGCCAGGCGCTGCAGCAACTGGAACAGCTTCCCGTAGATGTGCCTGCATTGGCCGACACCATCCAGATGCTGAATGAAGCCCAGATCCAGATCAGTGAGGCCGGCGACAACCTGCGCCACTTTGTCGAAGACTATGAGGCCGATCCGGCTCGCCTGACGGAAGTTGAAGAACGGCTGAGCGCCATTTACCAGATGGCCCGAAAGCACCGGATCACTCCGGAGGAATTACCGGAACTGCATCAGCGCCTCAGCGCCGAACTGTCGGAACTGGACGGCGGTGAAGGCAGCCTGGAACAACTGGAAGCAGAACTGGAAAGCCAGCGCGGACGTTTCGACGAACTGGCAGGCAAGCTGTCAGAGGCCCGCGCCAAAGCCGCTGCCGAGCTGGACCAACGGGTCGCAGCCGAGCTTGCCCAGCTGAGCATGCCCAACATGCAGTTCATTACCCATCTGAATCGCAGCAACGGCGAGGAACCGGCACCCCACGGCCTGGAAGAGATTGAATTCCTGGTCAGCGCCAACCCCGGGCAGCCGGCGCGGCCACTGGCCAAAGTGGCCTCCGGCGGCGAGCTGTCGCGGATCAGCCTTGCCATCCAGGTGGTGGTAGCGCAGACCTCCACTACGCCTACGCTGGTCTTCGATGAGGTGGATGTCGGCATTGGCGGCGGTACGGCCGAAGTGGTTGGCCGGCTACTCCGGACGCTTGGCAGCAACGGCCAGGTACTTTGCGTGACCCATCTGCCGCAAGTAGCGGCCCAGTGTCACCAGCACCTGTTTGTCAGCAAGTTTACCGAGCGCGATGCCACCTTCTCGAAAATCGAGACACTGGATGACCAGGGCAGAATCAGTGAAGTGGCGAGAATGCTGGGAGGCGTGGATATGACAGAGCACACGATTGCCCATGCCAGGGAGATGTTTTCAAAGGGGCAGGCAACCCATCACTGAGCCGCGAGCTACTTTCCACTACCCCTCTCGATCCTGAGAGCTGTTGGGGCGGGCAAAACCCGCCCCTTTTTTCGTCAGGCCGACCGGATCAGATTCAGGACTTGATGGGCTTTACGTAAAGAATCAGGCTGTGATCGACGATTTCATAGCCGTGCTCTTCGGCAATTTTTTTCTGGCGTTCTTCAATGATCTCGTCGACGAACTCGACAACCTCGCCAGTCTGGGTGCAGACCATATGGTCGTGGTGATCGTCGCCAGCCATCTCGAACACGGCGTGGCCGCCTTCGAAGTTGTGGCGGAGAACCAGACCCGCCGCCTCAAACTGGGTCAGAACCCGGTAGACTGTTGCCAGCCCCACGTCATCGCCTTGCTCCAGAAGCTTCTTGTACACATCTTCGGCACTGAGATGATGCTCCTCTGCTGTCTCCAGAATATTGAAGATCTTCACGCGTGGCAGCGTCACTTTCAGACCGACTTTTCGTAATTCGGCGTTTTCAGATGACATGTTACTATTCACTCTTTGGTGTGCCTCACGGCTTCCGGTATGATGGAGCCGCCATTGAACGGTCAACCCGTGTCACACCTGCCTCTGGCAGGCGATTTCAAGATAGAGGATTTCCCCCGGCGATGCAAAAGCTCACAGCTCTCATTCTCACTTTCGTTCTATCCGGTTGCGTATTCCCGGGCGTCTACAAAATCAACGTCCAGCAGGGAAACATCGTTACCGATGAGGAGCTGACGCAGCTGACCGAAGGCATGCCCCGCAGCCAGGTGCACGCCGTAATGGGAACGCCCCTCATGCTGAACCCGGTTGACCCCTCCCGCGAATACTATGTCTATACCTTCCAGAGAGAGGGCGGGGACATCCAGGAACAAAGAATCATCGTTTACTACGAAAACGACCAGTACGCCTATTACGAGGCCCAGCTGCTCGAGGAAACCCCGGCCTACTGAGCCTGGTCTTTCTTTTTCGCCCGGTTCAGTCGCGCCTGCTTCGGATCGATCTTGAGCGGGCGATACAGCTCCACCCGGTCGCCTTCGCGAAGCACGTGGGCAGCCGGGTCTTTAATAACCTTTCCGAACACACCCATATCGATGGTATCGGGATCAATCTCCGGAAAAATATCGGTGATTCCAGAGAGCTTGGCCGCCTCAAGAGCCGTGGTTCCCTCCGGCACGTTCACCGGCACAATTTCCTGGCGGTCAGGCCGGGCATAGGCCACTTCCACCTGCATCATGCTCCCTCCTTCCGGTAAAGCTCATCAGCACGGCGACAGAACGCATCCACCATGGTATTGGCCGCCTGGCTGAAAACGGGCCCGAACGTCATCCTTGAAAGCGATCCGGAGAACTCGAACTCCAGGGTCAGGATCACCTTGCATGCGTTCTCGTCCAGGGATTTGAAATGCCAGCGGCCGGTCAGGTTACGAAAAGGGCCGTCCACCAGGTTCATCTCGATCGCCTCTGGCATCAGCAACTGATTGCAGGTAGTCAGCTTGTGGCGCACTCCACCCTTGGCAATCTCCAGAGACGCAGTAACCTGCTCCGGCTGCCGCTCGTGAATCTCCGCGCCCGCGCACCATGGCAAAAACTCCGGATAACGGGCAATGTCATTGACCAGGTGAAACATGCGCTCGGCGGAGTGCATAACCAAAGCTGTTTTATCAATCTGATGGGGCATTGGAACCGGTTGTCCTGCTTGCAAACACGCTGTGATAAAGATTGCGGACTTCTGGGAAGGAAGACAGCCTTAATCACACGCTATGATAAAGGATATCGTCCTGTTTTGGGGCTTTTTCGCCTGACTTACCATCATCGCTCTCTTCGCCCGGCAATTTCTGCTCCGCTGCAGGCGCCGTCTTGTCGCCCTCAGCCGTATTCTGATCAGATTTCGCGCCTGTCGGGGCAAATGGGCGATCTTTCGGTGGCGCCGCACCGTCCTCAGAAATCATGGCGGCAGGCTGCTCGCACCAGGCCGCCGCATTACCGTTACTGCACAGGTTAACCAGGGAAAAGGCCGTGTATTGCACGCCGATCCAGGCTACTACCAATGGCAGCACCAAGCGCATCACCCAGAACCAGATGCCTGCGAACAGCCTCGGTGCAGCGCCCAGCATGGTACCGGAAAGATGCCGGGTCAGGCACCAACCAGTAAACAGGGCGATCAGGATTGCCACCATAGGAATCAGCAAGCCACCGGTGACCAGTTCAAGCCAACGGAACAGCGTAGCGCCGCCAACCCGCTGTTCGGCCCATGCGTTAAACGACAGCAGGGATGCGAGCCCCGCCAGCCAAACCGCCAGGCCGATAAGCAGCACCGACAGACTTCTCGGCGCGCCCGTCCACTCCCGGAACCAGCCAACAATCGGCTCAAGCAGGTTCAGCGACGTGGTCCATACGATCAGCACCACCAACAGGAATACGGCCGCAATGACGAACTGGCTTGCCGGCAACTGGGCCAGTGTTACCGGCATAGAGACAAACAGCAGGCTGAAGCCCCGCTCACCGTCAAAGCTGTTGCCGTCGGTTGCAATCGCGAAAATCATCAGGCCCGCGACGATGGCCACTAGGGTATCCATCAGCACCACTGCCAGAATGGAGCGTTTCAGGCGGGTATGGGGCGTGGTGTAGGAACCCAGTATCGCCCAGACACCCATCCCGAGGCCGAGCGTGAAAAAGGCATGGAACAGGGCCGCCTTCAGACTCTCCCAGGAAAGATTCTCCGGATGCATTGCCAGGATGTGATCGATGGCACCATCGATCCGCCCGTGCCAGGCGGCCAGGGCAAAGAGCACAAGCATCAGCACGAGGGCGCCGGGCACCACCACCCGCAGCGCCCGCTCCAACCCTTTCACGACACCCTGCGCCGAGACCCAGAGCACTAGCAGCAGAAAAAAGACATGCCACCCCATGAATATCCGGTATTCCCTCGGATCTGACACCAGGCCCGCCAGAATGCCGGTTGCCTCTGACTCACCGGCACCGGAAAACCGGCCAAGCGCCCCGAAGAACACGTAAGCCAGTGCAATGGCGCCGAATACTGCAGTGAACGAGAGCACCAGAAAGGCTGCCAGTATGCTGAGCCGGCCAACCGCCATCCACGCCCGGGACTGCTTGGCACTCCGGATCAGCCCATCCATAGCCAGGACAATTCCGTGACGGGCATACCGACCAATGGCCGCTTCGGTGACCATCAGCGGCAGGGTAACCAGCAACAGGCAGGCAAGATAAAGCAGGATGAACAGGCCACCACCATGCAGGCTGGCCAGATAAGGGAACTGCCAAAGGTTGGCAAGGCCCACGGTAGCGCCCACGGCGGCCCAGAAGAAGGTTGATTTTCGGGTAAAGGACCCGATATGTGTCTGATACGGCGTAGGCATTCGCGTCCCTGAGGCCTCTGAGCAGGTCGGGGAGAAGGTCTGGGCCAGTATTGTAGCTGAAGGATCCCCCGGCGCACGAACCAGAAGCCGCCACAACGCTGATTTCGTGACCGGTCTGGCACTGTTGGGCTACAATGCGCCTTTTTCCGGCTGCAGCAAGGCCGGCCCGTTCATTCGTCCGACCCCGGATTCATTGATTCATGAGCAAGAAAAAACCCGGAACGCCGAGCAACACCATTGCGCTGAACAAAAAGGCGAAACACGAGTATCACATCGAGGAACGCTTTGAAGCGGGCCTCGCCCTGCTGGGCTGGGAAGTGAAATCCCTCCGTGCCGGCAAGGCCCAGCTGGTGGACGCCTATGTGCTGCTCAAGGACGGCGAAGCCTGGTTGCTCGGTTCTCACATTACCCCGTTGATTGCGGCGTCCACCCACGTGATCGCAGACCCCACGCGCACCCGCAAGCTTCTGCTCCACGCCAAGGAGATTGCCAAGATTGTCGGCAAGGTGAACCAGGCCGGTTACACCTGCATTCCGCTGGCACTGTACTGGAAGAACAACAAGGTGAAGTGCGAAATTGCCCTGGTGAAAGGCAAGAAACTGTTCGACAAGCGCGCCACGGAGAAAGAGCGCGACTGGAACCGCCAGAAGCAGCGAATCCTGCGCGAAGCCAACGTTTGATTCCACTCCCCAAGAATTAACAAATACCTGACGCCGGTCATGGCCGGCGCGCACAGGTATGTCGCATACTCACTCTCTTTGTTCAGAATTCCAACAGGCCTATACTCGGGAATTCCGGTGCAGGGCAAAGGGAGCCGCTTATGTCACCCAAACAGATACCAATGTCTGCCGTGGATCGCGCGTGGCTGCGCATGGATTCGCCCCAGAACCCCATGATGATCTGTGGCGTGTGGACGCTGGAAAAGCCGCTTTCGATGAGCCGCCTCAGGCACACCCTCGAAGAACGGTTTCTCTGTTTCAACCGGTTCAAGCAACGGGTCATCGACACCGGAGACCGGGCCTACTGGCAGGACGACCCCCTGTTCGACCTGGACAACCACCTGCACCGCATCGCCCTGCCGGGCAAAGCCGACAAGGCCGAGCTCCAGAAGCTGGTCAGTGACATGAACAGCACGTCCCTGGATTTCCGGCAACCGCTCTGGCAAATGCACTACATCGACAATTACGGCGACGGCGGCGCGCTGCTGATCCGCATTCACCACTGCATTGCCGATGGCATTTCACTAGTGCGGGTGATGCTGTCACTCACCGACAAAACGCCGGAACCCAGGCTCGGCAAAGTGGCTCGCAAACGCCGCTCCAAACCCCGCCAGAGATCGGCAATCCAGAGCTTCCTGCACCGTGCCGTAGACAGTGCGCAAACGGCGACCAATCAGGCGAAACTGTTCATTCAATCCGTGCGTGATGAGCCCAACTACCCCCTGAAACTGGCCACTACCGCCAGCGGCGTCGCCTTCGACCTGCTCAAGCTTGGCCTGGCCCCGGTAGAGCCCAAAACCGGATTGAAGGAACCACTATCCGGGCGCAAGCAGGTGGCCTGGGCCGATCCTCTCGATCTTGCCGAAGTAAAAGCCTGCGCCAAGGCCCTCGGCGGCACCATTAACGATGCCCTGCTCTGCACAGTCACAGGGGCCTTGCAGCGGCATTTTGCAGCCCATAAGGAGACGATTCCCGAGTGCGGAATTCGCGTGGCGGTGCCGTTCAACCTTCGGCCTCTGGATCAGCCCATAGAAACCCTTGGCAACAAGTTCGGCCTGGTACTGGTTACCCTGCCGGTGGAAGTGATGGACCCGCTCATGTGCTTCCGGCAGGTGCAGGAGAACATGAACCGCCTCAAGCAGTCCTATCAGGCCCAGGTTACCTACAGCCTGCTTGATATCTTCGGCCGGGGCCCCGATGTTATTGAACGAAGGGCGCTGGACCTGCTCAGCAACAAGGCCTCTGCCGTGCTGACCAACGTACCCGGCCCGAAAGAGCCCCTGTACCTGGCGGGCAGCAAGCTGACCCAGCCCATGTTCTGGGTACCTCAGAGCGGCAGCATCGGAATCGGCATGAGCATCCTCAGTTACGCCGGCACCGTGCAATTCGGCATCACCGTGGACAAAGCCATTCACGCCGACCCGGATGCCGTGATGAATTACTTCCGGGAAAGCTTCGAGGCCCTGAGCCACGCGGCTCTGGCCGGCCGGCAGGATGCCATCGAACGCAAGGCCAGCTAGGGCTGTAGGTACATATACAGCCCTCCAGGGACAAAACTGCAACAAACAAACCTTGAAGTCCGGCAAACCGGACACATATACTGATCATAAGGGGACGACATGGCTTCGACGCCGGTGGCGAACCCTTGAGTGCATGTCGAGATGGCAGCCAATCTCGTTAATCCAAAGCTGCAACGCAATAGTCGCAAACGACGAAAACTACGCACTAGCAGCGTAAGCTGCTAGTCGTCCTGACCGGGTCGCCCGTAGCCCGGAAGCAACATCTCAGGACGTCATCGCTTACGGGATGCTCCGTTACCCAGAGTTCACTGGTTAACGGCTAAGATTTAAAGAACTCGGTTCTTGCACCCTGGCTCTCGGGTCGCTTGAACTTAAATCAATCGAGAGACGCTAAACATGTAGACCTCAAGGCTGAGTACTGGCGGACGCGGGTTCAATTCCCGCCGTCTCCACCAAACAACCAAGAGAAAGCCCCTGATTTCAGGGGCTTTTTTCGTTTCAGACCCTTCAGAATACAACGGAATGTCCACGATATGGCCACAACTAGAGAGGGAATACGCCGAATATGGGAAAAGATCGGCGAACCCATGGAAGCGACAAACCATTTGCACGACACCCGAATGTTTCGAACAGCGATCTACGGACCGGCAATCGCTGCTTTAATAGTGGGTCTGATCGGATACTTTTTCTCTCCTGTCGAGGCTGATTGGACGTTAAACGGCTTCAACAACTTTATTGCACTATTCAAGCTACCTATTGGGATGGCGAGTTTGGCGATACCTTTTGGAGCGTTAATTGCCTCTCACCACAGATCCATTCAGTCTGCGAGACAAATAGAATCACAACAGCAACAACACACCTTTTCAAACTACATCAAACACAAAGAATACTTCGGCAAATTTTTGGATGATGAGGGAATATTGGACGGTTCCTACTCTTTTGCAGCGAAAGAAAAAAAGGTGTACCAAGCTCTATTCCCCAACGCCAGAAAAGGTTATCTCGATTTCGAGTTCGAATGGATTGAAAAGCAATATTTAACAACGTTGATCGCCAACCTCAAAGCTGAAGTGGGCAAGGTTACTTGGGACAACCGCGAACACATCGGGTCGGTACTAAATGATGTCGCTGAACTGAAACAGGCCATTGCAGACGAATTCGAACTCGAGATTGTGGACCTGATTATCAATAAAGACATTGAGACTCTGTCCAGTCAGGTCCAAAACCTCGGCATCACCATGTCCCATTTGTACTCCGCTTCGACGTTCTTCAGCGAAAATGAAAGCACACAGGAAATATACGACTGGAGCATTAAGATCAAAGTGCTCCGTCACAGCCTAGATGTTGTAAAGAACTTTGATTACGCCCAACAACGGATCAAAGAAATTGCCCTTAACGCAATGTCCAGCAACATGGCGCCCTTGAACCAAGATCAGAGGTCAGATCTGCTAAGACTGCTAGGCAAGGAGTCAGGAGAAAAGCTGAAATCGATACGACAAAACCTATCTGAGCTCCCAACAGCAGACGAAATCGTCAAACAGCTCGAAGAATTTAAATATCTTCAAACCTAGGTCCATGCACACAAGCGCTTTCAAGGTGTGTGGGAGAAAGGTGCGCATACCTCATAGTAATAATGATGCTTGAGTGGCCGAGGATTCTCTGCAGAATGAGAATATCGCCTCCATTCATCACGAAGTGACTTGCGAAAGTGTGCCTCATTACATGGGCAGCTTGACCCGCAGGAAGCTGAATACCCGATTTAACGAGAGCACGACGAAATGCAGATAACGAAAAGCTGAAACCTCCCTGCTCTTTCAGATGCTTTCGTATTTCCTCAAACAGCTCTTCGCTGACTGGAACCGACCTCGACTTTCCGCTCTTGGTGTTCACGAACGTAAGCTTCCCTTCCTGGACGTGACGCAGTTGCAGAATCTCAGCCTCTCTCCACCTTGAACCGGTTGCCAAGCAAATTCTGGTCAGAAGGTGAACGTGTGGATTCTGACTAAAGTCCTCGATGGTTTTGAGAAGATGCCTTATCTGCTGGACCGTGAGCCAAGATAGCTCCCTTTCATCCAGGCGGATCATATCGACGTTCTTGATCGGGTTGTCGAATTCAATTTCGTTCAGCCGGTTCAGCTGAAACGGGGATGTTTACAGTTGCAGGTGGTTAGTACGTTTTCAGAAAATGCGCCAAAAGCTACCCATTAGGTACATGTTGCATAAACTCACTGTTCTAGAACCGACTTTGCAGCAAGTTCCTGGGCAATCCGCATACGCTCGTGTTTTTCCTCTGGCCAACTTTCGATATCAGCATGCCACTTGTGCTCAGTTTCTTCCGGGGTAACCTTTACTCCTGCCGCAATGACATCTGTTGCTACCACCAGAGCCGTGGCCTTAATTTTCCGACCTCCCCTAGCCTGAGACACTTTATTCATCACAACGCTGTAATAGCTTTCATCCATATAGTCTTTTCTGAAGACGGATGTACGCATATCCGTAGGATTTGGAAGGAAGGCAGCGGGCTTTATCGCCAAAGATGGTGACTTTCTAATGTGCTGCTTATCGAAAACAAATCTGGCGAGAACCTCACCATCAGAAATTGGGTGGGGAGCCCCACTCGTTTTCTTTTGACTAACTTTGGAAAATGCGCCGAACCATCCTTTCAACAAGCTCAAAATCGAGCGAATCCATACTCTCACAGCCATGAACTACAGATCCTTTGTCAAATCGTCCTGCGTAGTTAATCCTTCCATCACCAAAACTAATAGAGAAGACTGATTCGCTGTCACCATACCAGTCAAATGCAATTTCACCATCTGGATGAGGTGTGACCTCTGGCAAAGGTAACGTAATAACGTAATCAACGAATCTTTTTGCTAACGTCAAAGCATTGCGCGAAATAGGGGCAGCCCCATACCCATCCCAATCCGCTTTAAAGCAGCGACTAGTAGTCAAAGCAATATCTTCCAGCAACACTTCCTCGCGAGATTTGTTCGTAAAGCTCGCGCGGAAATGATTGATGGCGTCATTACCAACTGATCGAAGGTATGAATCGAGCTCACTGGCAGCGTGAGTAGAGGAACCTTCTGTCGCCCCCCTCAAAACACTTGCTGTAATCGCAGTCATCAGTTAAATCGCTCCTTCATTTGATCAGTTATGCTACCGACAAAAGCGTCGTTTTTTACGACACGAAGCTTTTCAATAAACTCCCAAGCTTCGTTTTCTGTAAACTGCTCGGCTGCCAACCTGAATACATCGATATCTAGAACGACTGGCAGCACATCTCCCTTGCGCTCTTGCGGCGCTTGAGTAACAACTGCCACGCTCTTCAACTCAGCTATATTCACATCGACTTTAGAAAAGAATCCGCTGAAATCATTTGGCAAACCTATTGGAGTTTTAGGATCATTCACCAAATAGTTAGAAACCTCAACTTTGCCACTGTCCTCGAATGGTAGCTCGAGAATGTTGATGTAGCGAACCGCGATGCGCCTAAACTTAAAATCTTGGATTAACCCGGCGTACACAGACCATAGCTGTTTTGCGCGATTTCTGAATGTCTCCCAGCCACAATATGGGCCCACTTTACTAAAAGTAAAGCCTGACTTCCTGAACTGTGCAACGAAACCATCCTCCTCACAGTCAAAACGGTACCCGATCAGAGCCTTTTTCGGGTCTCCATCCTGAATGAAACCGTTGCCATCTGACTTTAGGATAAATTCGTTTGAAAATAATGGCTTGCACTCTGAAAAGCCAAACTCTACAAGCTGATCTTTCGCATATAGCTTAGAGACATCAAATTCAGGAGTACTGATCTGGATGTCGATAATAGCCTCTTTTATAGGAGGGTTTCGAAATTCTGGATGTTCTCCCATTACTTCTTCCTTAGTCCACACCATGATGAGTGGTTGCGGAGTGTTCCAAATCAAAACCGCGGACAGCCATGAACGAGAAAATCGCCCGAAGCAACTTTAGACCATGATGAACAGCTGCTGGCTAGCACAAAATACGAACAAGCTATAAAAACGGACGCCGCAACCTCGCTACAAGAATGCATGTTAAGCATGCGACCAGAGTGCTGCACATCTTACATAAGCGCGGTACATCCGACCACCAAACTTCCGTAAGGAAAAAGACTCAGAAAAAAGCCTGACCTTTTTCGAAAGCTTTGCCGAGAAATTCTACGCCAAACAGTCACACCACTCTGCAGGTGTCGAGCTTCTCAGGAATCCTTTGCAAAGGTGAACTCAATAAGCCCAATTCTGATAGCTCAGCCGACCATCTCAGGGGCCTACTCGAACACACTTCTGATCAGGCAAATCATCAAAAGTTCGCATAACGAAAATGTCGTCGTTCAAGTCAATTATCTTACCAGCCGCACTCATGCCCTTTGGAAAAAAGTCATCAAGCCTGAACTGATCCTCAATGTCCGGATGGCCAACCACTCTTAGACGAGTCTCCTCAGCAACAGAAACTAGATCTCCGTCGATTATTTCCCAGGTGCCCACATCCGTAAGCGAAAGGACGAGTTCTTCTCCTAACTGCGAAAAACTAACAGTCAAAGAACCAATCGATGTATAGCGTCCATTCGCGACATAAGCGTCTGTAGACTCAATAAGGATCTCCGCTTCTGGAGAAGACAGATCAAGTACACAGTCCCATTTCCCAACCAACTGTTTTTCCAGATAATCGTCTTCAGATAGAGAAACTGGGGGGTGAGATGCGCAGGCGGCGAAAAAAAGCGGCGTGAACAGCAAGAACCTGGAAAACATCAACTGAGTCCTATCTTTATTAAAGTCCACCTGTCGTCCAGACAAGTTCGTTTACAAGACTAGCACGCGCTAATTATTCACTGGAAATTTTACTTTTTAGCGCTGAGGCTTTCTGTGCGCTGTACTGAGACAACTATGCAGACAACGGAGCAGATCAATTATCTGGAGCTAGTGCCAGACCTCTCCCTGACCAGTCACACCACTATGCAGGTGTCGCACTTGCCAGGCATCCTTGCCGGCGGTGAGCTCTGGTCGTCCTAATCGGATGACTCGGCCACTAGTCTGTCAGGCTCCGCGAATAAGAACAGAATAAAAGTCCCTGATCGTCGTGAGAGATAGCTTACAACCTTACTGACCTAAGAGGCACTTTCGGGAATACTCAAGGCTAACCTCCCTTCTCTCCCTTCTCCAACGGGCTACGTAGTAGCCACTGCCACCTCGCCTCAGCAGTGAATCGTAATGATCTATCTCCTCCCTCAACCCTTGGCAGTATTCCCCATGCTCGGCTTTCTCTTCAGCCTTGCGTTGTTCTTCAAGCTTGCGTTTCCTTCGTTCCTGTCGCTCCTGATAACTTGGATTCGAAGATACCGATGAAGATGAAGCAAGGTTTACTACGTTGCTGCTGTCTCGCCCTGAAAAGCGCTCATAGCGAGTGCATGCAGCATCCCGGAATTGCTTGCTCTGAGAGCTCCCATCTTTTCGATACTCAGCATTCCAGAAACGGCACATTTCCAGGCTAGACCGAATAGCAGATAAATTTCGCTTCCTCTCTTGGGAAGGCTGAAGGGACTTGTTCGAGGAAGATGCCTGGGAAGTTGAAGTCGTGGAACGTGGCGTAACCGTCATAGGCTTCATATCTGACAGTCTTTTCTGTGTATAACTGTCCTGAAAAACCTGATCTTGGACGTTGCTTACAGGAGATCCGAGCACAGGGATGAATAGGGAATGAAGCCCCATTTCATAGAGCATCATCTGTCCTTGATCGGACTGGAGGTAGTAGTACGCACCAGACAAGAGCGCGATGGTCAGCAAGTTAGCAACGAGTACAGCGAAAACCGTCCCTGTAAATCTCACAATCAGCTCCTTTGATCCTGTAAATACACATCAAGTTCATAAGCATACTAGCGATTTCAAGGAAAAGATGGGAGGAAGTTTCGGTAACGAAAGGTGTCAACAAAGTGTCCACGCTGGTGTGATTTGTTGTGGTGTTGAGTGGTCTCCCGTTTTTCCAAGCGCCTGTTTTAACGGTGATAGTGGATTACTGTGTTCCTGCGAAAGCCTGCGGCATCGGGCTCAATTCCCATCGTCTCCACCAAACAACCAAAAGGCCTCGTCCCACGACGAGGCCTTTTTTGTGCCCGGCCGGAGTGGTCTAAACTGGTTCCCTCAACGAAGATTACTCCCACACCCAAACATTCATTCTGTTTACATGACGGAAGAGGGATTACGTATGCCTACCATGCTGACTCGCATTACCGGCCTGACCGCCGGTGTTCTGTTTGCGGCCGCCACGCAGGCAGAGGCTCCGATGGTAAAAGAGCAGGCTCCGGGCTATTACCGCACCATGCTCGGCAACTTCGAAATCACCGCCCTGTCTGATGGCACCGTCAAGCTGCCGGTGGATAAACTGTTGCTGAACACCACCGAAGAACACGTGCATAACACCCTGGCGGACAACTTCCTCTCTGCCCCGCTCGACACGTCCGTTAACGGCTATCTGATCAACACCGGCAACCATCTGGTGCTGGTGGATACCGGTGCCGGCAGTCTGTTCGGGCCGACACTCGGAAAACTCGTTGAGCACCTGAAGGCGTCCGGTTACGAGCCGGCAGATGTCGATGAAATCTACATCACGCACATGCACCCGGACCATGTTGGCGGTTTGGTGTCAGACGGTGAGATTGTGTTCCCCAATGCCATTGTTCGCGCCAGCGTGGAAGACCAGAATTTCTGGCTGAACGAAGACAACCTGAAGGCCGCTGATGAAGGTTCGAAGGGCTTTTTCAAAGGCGCGATGGCCTCTTTGAACCCGTATGTCGAATCCGGCCAGTTCAAGCCTTTCAACAAAGACCAGGAGTTGGTGCCGGGTATTTCTGCAGTGTCCGCCAGCGGGCACACCCCGGGCCACAGCCTTTACAAGGTTGAAAGCGGGGACAACACGCTGATGCTTTGGGGCGACCTGATTCACGTGGCAGCGGTTCAGTTCTCGCAGCCGGACATTGCCATCCAGTTCGATGTGAACAGTGAACAGGCAGTGGAGTCTCGCGCACAGGCCTTTGCCGACGCTCAGGAAGCCGGGTACTGGGTAGGCTCCGCTCATCTCTCGTTTCCCGGCCTCGGGCACCTGAAAAGCGCTGACCAGGGCTTCGAATTTATTCCTGCCAACTATCAGGGTGGTGTCGGCGCTACTGAAACTGGCGAATGATGACCCAATCCTGAAGACAAAGACGCCGGAGCAACCCTCCGGCTTTTTTCATTCGCCTATGCCAGATTTGCTAATGCCTACAGGCCTGCCAGAGAACAAGCCTTTGGGTCATCTTCAGTTTCTGACAACCCAGCGCAGGCAGCCACGCAGACATACCGATTCGCGATTGATGCAAAGGTGCCATCATCCAGCATCGACTACAGCGCCGGTGCTAACTCTTCCGTCATCCTCTGGTCATGCAATCGCTGCTGAATCAGGGTAGTGTCTGAAACACATCGGAAAGGAGGCTCGACCAACATTATGAACCAGCCAGACGACCCAGCCAGCCTGACAGAGCTTCTGGAGCGCCTCCGAGTGAACACCGCAGGAAAGGCTCAGGTGTCGGTGGGCGATGTACTGGAAGCCGTCGGTGAGCGCTCATTCGGCCCCCTGGTTCTGGTTGCCGGCGTGATCACCCTGGCGCCGCTGATTGGTGACATTCCCGGGGTGCCCACCCTGCTGGGATTGATGGTGCTGCTGACACTGGGGCAACTGTTGTTCAGGCGCCACTCGATCTGGATTCCGTCCAAGCTGGCGCGCCGGAACATTGAGAGAGAAAAGCTTGCCAAGGGCCTGGACTGGATGGCCAGGCCCGCCCGCTTTATGGATCGATGGACGAAACAGCGGCTACTCTGGCTGGTTCGAGGGCCGGGCCAGTACGTTATCGCCATCATTTGCATGGCCGTGGCCGCTGCCATGCCACTGATGGAGATCATTCCATTCAGCGCCAACGGTGCCGGCATTGCCCTGATGGCCTTTGGCCTGGCCATTGTAGCTCGGGATGGTCTGCTGGCACTGGTGGCGATCCTGGCCACCGTGGGCACTTCCTGGTTTGTACTGAACAACCTTCCCTGGTAATTCACCGCTGCTAAACAATTTTGTCACCATTTGAAACAATCCTTCTGAATCCCGATTCACGGTAAAGCTGCTACTATTGCTACATACCCTTGGCTTGCCGGCTGAACAGCGCCAGGCAAACAGCCTCTTGAACCAACTTCTTGAAAAAGCTCCTGCGACAGGGGCTTTTGCAGTTGAAAGGACCCGGTTTTATGTCCAGCAAAGCGAAGCAGACCCAGAAACTCTTGCTGTTCCGGCTTTCCGGCGAGCGTCTGTTCGGAATTGGAACCCTGAAGATCCGGGAAATCCTGCCTTTCATGCGGCTGACAAAGCTGCCCCACAGCCATCATGCCGTTATTGGTACGGCTACCTTCCGGGGTTCCGCCGTTCCGGTCATTGATATGGCTGCGGCCGTGGGCTACCCACCGCTGACCCGGGAAGAGCAGGAAAAAGCCTCGATTATTGTCACGGACATTCAGCGCCAGGAAATCGGTTTTCTGGTGCGCAGCGTTCAGCAGATTATCGAAACCGACTGGAAGGAAGTGATGCCGCCGCCCAAGGCGCTGGGCAACAAGGCCTTTATCACCGGCCTGCTGGACGTGGAGGGGGATATCATCCAGTTGCTGGATGTGGAGTTGCTGCTGGCCAAGGTGTACCCGGAATCCCTGGATACCCAGGAGGTGGTTCTCACGGATGTGCAGAGTGAGACGCTCAAGTCCCTGAACATTCTCATGGTGGACGATTCCCAGGTTGCCCGGAAGCAGCTCTCGGATGTGCTGGACAGCAAGGACATCCCCTACCAGGTGACATCCAATGGCGACGATGCCCTGCAAATCCTGCTGAGGGACCACGAACTGGGCCGGCCCACGGACATTCTGGTCAGCGATATCGAGATGCCGGGACTGGATGGGTACGAGTTGGCGTTCAATGTGCGGGACAATTCAGCGCTGAAGCAACCCTACATCATTCTGCACACATCCCTGAACAGTGAGATGAGCCTGAGCTATGCCAATCAGGTTGGCGCCAACGAGGCGCTGACCAAGTTCGATGCCGAGGAGTTGCTTCAGGCCATGCTCAGAGGCGCAGAGCAGGCCCGTTAAGGCCTGAGTTGCTCGATGAATTCGTCCGCGTCGGCGCGCATCTCAGCCAGCTTCTGCTGCCATTCATCCCGATAACGGTTCAGGGTGTCCTCGCTCAGGCGGGTGAAGCGTTCGCCGGTTTCCGCCACGGTGCGGCTGGCGTTAGCGAGGGATTCCATGGTCGGCTCGCTCAGCTCATCGGCCTGGCGATCCAGATCCCGGGCAGCCTGCTCCAGAATCACCCGGTCGTCCTCGGGCGTCGGCTCGTTATCTTCCAGGGCTTCTTCCACCGAGCGCTCAAGCTCCCGCATGGCTTCCTGCAGCTTTTTACCGAACTCGTCCATGGCGCTCTCTGCCTGCCGGCCCATTTCCTCGGAGTAGGCTTCCAGGTCCCGTGCCAGCTGCTCCATCTCCTGCTCAAACTCGTCCGACGATGAAGAAAAGCGGGCGCTGAGCTCCTCGCCAAGCCGGCTGAGCTCGCCCATGATGCTGTTGAATGGTGAGGGATTGAGGATGGCCTCGCCGGTGCGGTCGTAATCCACCAGCCATTGTTCCTGGAGGCGCACGAGGTAAGTCACCAACTCCAGCCGCTCGCCTTCGGTACCCGCCTCGGCCGGCAGGCGGGTTACGATGGTGGCTTCACGGTCTTCAATGATCACCCGCCCGAACGATGGCACGGCATCGGTCCAGCTCCGCTGGTAACCATCGAACGCGGCGGTGTCCGCCAGGGTGGAATACTCCATGACGTCGTCGGCATCATTCTCGGCCATGGCCTGCCAGAAGGCAGCCGCCACTTCCTGGGGTGTCTCGGGGTTGCTGCAACCGGCGAGCATGGTCAGGGTCAGGGCGGCAATCAGGCCACGGGTCAGGAAACGGATCATTTCTGTAGCTACCTCGGGTTCAATATCCGCAGAGCATGATACACCCGTTACAGCCTGCAGGTCAGTTCCGCCAGCTCCTCATCAAATACCCGACGATTCTCGCTGTAATCCACTGGTACCTCGACCAGATGGACGCCGCCTTCTGCCAGGGCGTTTTCCAGTGTTGGCCGAAGGTCTTCCGTGCGGTTCACCCGATGCCCTTTGGCACCGTAGGATTCGGCATAGGTGACAAAGTCCGGGTTGCGATAGTCCAGCCCGAAATCGCTGTAGCCTTCCTGGCCCTGCTTCCACTTGATCATGCCGTAGGCGCTGTCGTTGATAATCAACACCACGAGGTTGAGGTTCAGGCGCACCGCGGTTTCCAGTTCCTGGCTGTTCATCATGAAGCCGCCGTCGCCACAGACCGCCATTACCTTGAGATCCGGATACAGCATGGAGGCCATCATCCCGCTGGGCAGGCCCGCGCCCATGGAAGCCAGTGCGTTGTCGAGCAGCACGGTGTTGTTGTCGTAGGCCGGGTAATTGCGGGCAAACCAGAGTTTGTACATGCCGTTGTCGAGCGTGATGATGCCGTCTTCGGGCATCACCTGGCGCACATCGTGAACGATGCGCTGGGGAATCACCGGGAAGCGGTTGTCCTCGGCCCGCTCCTGCAGGTGGGCGTCCACTGCCTCCTTCACCTCCATCAGGCGGGTGAAATCGTGGTTGGCACATTGGCCACAGTTCTCGGCCATGTATTCCACGCTGTTGGCGATATCTCCCACCACCTCGTGCTGGGGGAAGTACACCGGGTCGACATCGGCAGCACTGAAGTTCACATGAATGACCTTCTTGCCGCCCGGGGTCATGAAGAAGGGGGGCTTTTCCACCACATCATGGCCCACGTTGATCACCAGATCGGCACGGTCGATTGCACAGTGCACGAAGTCCCCGGCCGAGAGCGCAGCATTGCCCAGATAACGGGGGTGCCGTTCATCTACCACGCCCTTGCCCATCTGGGTGGTAAAGAACGGAATGCCGGTCACATTCACCAGATGCAGCAGCGCCTGGGAGACCCGTTTCCGGTTGGCGCCGGCGCCGATCATGATCAGCGGGTGTCGGGCCTCGCGCAGCATTTCGCAGGCCATCTCCAGACTTTTCGGGCTGGCTGAGGGGCGGCGGGCATCACTGGGCTTGAAGATATGGGTGTCGGACTCAGGAACTTCGTCGGCGATGTCCTCCGGCAATTCCAGATGCACCGCACCCGGACGCTCCTCGGAGGCCAGGCGGAACGCTTCCCGCACCTTGGCGGGAATGGTGTTGGCATTGGTGATCTGCCGGGTGTACTTGGTGAGCGGACGCATCAGGTCCACCACATCCAGAATCTGGAACAGCCCCTGCTTGGAGGATTTGATGGGCTTCTGGCCCGAGATCATCATCATGGGCATACCGCCAAGCTCGGCATAGGCGGCTGCGGTGACGAAGTTGGTGGCACCAGGCCCGAGTGTGGACAAGCAGACACCTACCCGGCCCGTCAGGCGTCCATAGGTGGCGGCCATGAAGCCGGCGGCCTGTTCATGACGATTGAGCACCAGCTTGATGCTGGAGGTCCTCAGGGCCTCAAGGAAGGCGAGATTTTCCTCGCCGGGCACCGCGAATATGTATTCAACGCCTTCGTTTTCCAGCGCGCGGATAAACAACTCGGCCCCGTTACGGGCCGGGGAGTGTTCGTTGGCCATGGCCTTCCTCTTGATCGGTGGGTTCCGGGTAATCGGCAGGCTCCGGGATCAATCGGTTATGGGCGGCTCCGCCTGAAGGGCATCTGCCGGCACGCGATCCTGACCCCAGCTGCGATACACACCCTCTGTTACGCGTCGGAGGGCATCTTCGTTCACTTCCGCAGGCTCTCCCCGCTCCAGGGGATCATAGTGGAAGATGTATAGCCGCGATGTGAACTGTTCGAAAGGCAGCGACGACTCGCCAAAGCGCTCGCCGTTGCCGGAGGTACTGACCTTGACCCCGTCGCCCCAGTTCTGGCCGCTGTCGTTGTTGGGATTGAAGAAGTAAATCCGCATCTCACCATCCGGGTCCAGTGCCGCCCGGAGAATGGTGATGGCGTGCCAGCCGATAAAGCGGGCGGCACTGTCGGTAACGGCAATGCCCGCAGGCTGCGGGTGAATCAGCGGCTGATTGCCGTTGTAGTAAGGGTGATAGCTGGCGTAGAAATGGCGGATAAAACCTTCAAGATCGTGCAACTTGCCAGTGCTTACGTCCACGTTAATGGCAAACCCCCGGCCGGCGGACCAGCCATGAAATTCCGGGTTCACCCATTTGTGGGGGTCGCCCTCGCGGCCGACACACAGCCGGCCCATTTCCACGTAAATCCGGTCCAGATGTGGCACCACCACCAGGGAAACCGGGTCCAGGTCGAGGGTCACCTCAGACGCGACGCCGCCGACACTGCGGGCCGATGACACCGGCTGGCCTTCGAAGTGCATGACGATCTCGTTATCACGGGCGGCCCAGGCCACCATCTGCAACAGGTAGTCCGGATCGTTGTACGCCCACATGGACAGGGCACGGGCCGACTGGCAGGTGGGGTTATTGCCCTGCCCCACACCCAGCGGCTGCCCCAGCATGTTCAGCACGCCCTGAATCAGCCAGGCACCGGGCTGGGGCTGGTAGCCATAGGCCAGTTCGAGACGTTCGCGGGCGTAGGAGCAGAGGGACAGACGCGCCTGGCGCCAGAGCGCCGGAGCAACGGGCGGTTGATAGAGAATGCCCCGCTCCAGCAGCAGCGCCAGACCATAAATACCCTGGGCCGTTTCCGGATAGATGCCTTCCTCAATCAACGTGTGCACCAGCTCCCGGTAACACAACAGGCAATCCCGCCCGGTGCTGGACAGGCCCAGGGCCTCGCTGAGCAGGGTGTCCTGGTCTGCCAGAATGAACCGTATGAACGAAGCGTGGTAGGGCGACACCAGTCCGGTGTCGTGCATGGAACGCGCAAAACCGGTGGCCTCGTTCTGCAGTGCCTGGGCATCCATGGTTTCCAGTCGCTGCTGGTACACCACGGTTCCGGGATCTTCGCTGCAGGCCCGGGTGGGCCCATAGAGGCTGGAAATCAGTCGGTCGGCACCCCGGCCGGCACCACCAAGATCGGCCTGTGGATCCGCCCGACACAAAGCAATCTGGGTGATCATGCGGCGCACGTCCGTCACCTGGATCGGACGTTGCTCAAGAATCCGCCAGATTTCTTCGATCAGGCTGTCGATCACATGCTCGTAGCCAATGTGATCGGCAACGTACTGGACCACAGCCTGACTGATCAACGCGAGCTTGCCCTGCTCCCGCTCGGCTTCACCGGTCATACCGAACAACAGGCCCAGGTTGATGGCCAGGACCTGCGTCAGGTAGTAGTGCGCCTGTTCGGCCGATACCGAGGGATGCAGATAGTGGCCTCGCGCCACGGCAAGCAACCGCAGTTCACTGAAAGCCTCAATGACCACGGTGTCGGCACTCTGGCTTTGCAGCGAATGGGTTGTCAGCGTGGGGAGAAGAATACCGGGTTCAGCCCAGTCCGTGCCGGCGAACACGCCCGCCAGTTCAAGGCGCTCGGCGCGCTCTTCGATAACCTCGCAGCCACCAGGCTGCAGCAGGACCCGGCGGGCGGTATCCAGTACGCGCGGAAGCTTGCCGGCCCTGGCAAAGGACCGGCTCTCTTCCATGGCCTGGATGGCATCATCCAGCCGTTGAACCAGCTTGTCGAAATTGACAGCTGGCGCTGCGCTGCCCGGTTGGTGATCGCTCAAACGATAATCCTCAGGGCCTGGCACCAAACCCGTTCGTTGTTAATTCTTCTCCTGATTATACATAGAAATCGAGGTCTTCCTGATGTTTCAGGAGGTCTCGCATGACGTAAGGATCTTCACCGAAGAAATACACCAGCCCCCAGTGGGTACCGAAAGCGGTCCGCTTGGTAACGGTTTCCTCCAGCGGCGGTGTCAGCTCGTGAGACTCGAAATACTCGTGATTTTCGGTCTCCTCCGGGATTTCCAGCTTGCTGACAACCCGGCGGCGCGGATACACACCAAAGCAGCCGGCGTAGCCCTTCGCATCCACCACTTCCTTCGGGAAAAAGGCTTTGATTTCCTCTTCCGTGGTTTTCGGATCGAAGGCCAGAATCAGCCCCTGATAGGCGTTAAAGCCATAGGCTTTCTCCAGCAGTTCGAACACCTTGAACCCCGGTGGACGATAGGCCACCTCGCCAAAGTACATGGTCCGGTCGCTGGTCACGAAGTATTCCGGGTGAATAAACCCGAACTCGATATCGAAGGTCTTGATCAGCTTCTCGATTTCGCCCCGAATCTGGTCCCGATACTTCTCCAGGTCTGGAGTCGCAGGGACAAACACGGAGTAGCCCAGGGTCACATATTCGGAAATATTCAGGAAGGCGATCTTGCCGTTATGGATCCAGGCTTCGACCGCAAACTCCCAGCCATCCAGGTGCGATTCCATCAACACCGGAAACTCTTCTTCCGGGATGGTGTCCACTTCGTCCGGGGTACGGATAACCCGGTGCCCCAGGCACCCGGCCTTGTCGAACGCCTTGAGGTGAATCGGGTCGTTGGGGTCGCCGTCCAGCTTCAGCAGGGTCTGGTTTACCCGCTTCAGGAACCGGATAACGTCGCCCTTGTCGTGGGCTTCCTCAAAAATACCCACGCGGATGCCACCCAGCTGGGCACGGCGTTTCATCAGCGCCTTGTCGCGCAGCAACATCGCCTGACCGAACAAACGCGGCTTGTCCATCAGCACCGAGTTGATGGCACCGGCCCACTCGACAGTCTCCTCAAACAACGGGATGGCAACATCAACGCCCATCTCCTTGAGGGTCTGCGCAATCTCTACGGAACGGTCGTTCAGGCGCTCGAAATTCCAGGGTACATAGGGAATGTCATGCTCTTCGCAGTAGGCTTCCGCCCAGTCCGGTGCCACGACTACATACCGACGATCAAACTTGTCGGCTGCTTCCACCGCATTCAGGCTCCAGCCCAACAGTGCGATATACCCTTTCTCAGGATTGTACTTTTGCTCACTCACAGGCTCTCTCCTTTCCTAAGGGTTGCCTTATAACCCTACGCGGTAGCTGTGAAATCGCAAATTTCGTCTTCTTCTGAAACACAAAAAGCACTGCGCTCACCGGAATTAAATCCAGCAGCGGCAGTGCCTTTCGCATTTTTAGACCGATTAGGAATATCAGCCCAATTTGAGCGTCGACAGGGTCCTCTCGCGGACTTTGGTGAGCAGTGCTTCGTCTTCAACCAGGGACTGGCCGTAGGACGGTACCAGCTCTTTCATGCGCTCCTGCCACTCCGGCGTCCTGATCTTTTCCGGGAAGCAGCGCTCGATTACGTTGATCATGGCGTTGGCTGCCGTGGAGGCTCCGGGCGAGGCGCCAAGCAGTGCCGCCAGGGTTCCGTCCTTGGCCGCGACGATCTCGGTGCCGAACTCGAGCTTGCCACCGCCGCCATCAACCTGCTTGATGATCTGCACGCGCTGGCCCGCCATGCGCAGCTGCCAGTCCTCTTCCATGGCGTCCGGGAAGAAGTTGCGCAGCGATGCCACCCGGTCGCTGTGGGACTGGAACACTTCCCCGATCAGGTAGCGGGTCAGGTCCATGTTGCTTTTGCTCACCGAGAGCATCGGCTTAAGGTTGGTGGATTTCACCGAGCCGATCAGGTCGAAGATGGAGCCCTGCTTGAGGAAGCGGGTGGTAAAACCGGCAAAGGGGCCAAACAACAGGGCCGGCTCGCCGTTGATAATCCGTGTGTCCAGGTGTGGAACCGACATGGGCGGCGCGCCGATCGGCGCTTTGCCGTACACCTTGGAGTTATGCTGCTGAACGATGTCGGGTTTGCCACACACCAGCCACTGGCCGCTGACCGGAAAGCCACCATAGCCCCGGGCTTCCTCGATACCGGACTTCTGCAGTAGTGGCAGGGCACCACCACCGGCGCCCAGGAACACGAAGCCGGTCTCCAGCTTGGTCAACTCGCCGGTCTTCTGGTTCTTGACCCGGAGCTTCCAACGGCCATTGTCCCGCTGATCAATGTAGTGCACCGGTGAGCTGAGCATCAGCTCGAAATTGGGCTGGGTTTCCAGCCACTCCACCATGCTGCGGGTCAGGGACCCGAAATCCACATCCGAGCCATGCTTGATCCGGGTTGCGGCAACGCGCTGCATCGGGTCCCGGTTATTGACGATCAGGGGCATCCATTCTTCGAGATCCTTTGGGGACTCGGTGTATTCCATGTCACGGAACAGATGGTGGGCGCTCAGGCGCTCGTACCGGCGCTTGAGAAAGGCCACGTCTTTCTCGCCCCAGACAAAGCTCTGGTGCGGCGTGCGGTTAATAAAGGTGGACGGCTCCGGCAGGATCCCCTGCTCCACCAGGTAGGACCAGAGCTGCAGGGACACCTCGAACTGGGCGTTGATCTGCAGGGCCCGATCGATGGTCACATCGCCATCGTCGATTTCGGGAGTGTAGTTAAGCTCACAGTACCCGGCGTGCCCGGTACCTGCGTTATTCCACCCGTCTGTGCTCTCATGGGCAACGTGGTCGAGACGCTCCACCATGACGATGTCCAGGGACGGATCAAGCTGCCTGAGCATCATGCCGAGAGTGGCGCTCATGACGCCACCGCCGACCAGCACTACGTCTGCCTGTCTAACGGCCATTGGTTTTCACCCTAGCTAGTGTTGAGCCTTTTTGCCTCCTCACGATCAGCAAGGGGGCCTGTCGAAAGCCGGTCGGGAGCGAGGTAAACGGCGCCGCCGTCTGCTTCCGGTCTGAATTTGCGCGCAATTATCCCGATTTTTGACGGGATAATAAATTGCGATTGTCAATCGTTGCGTCTTTATCGGTCTTTCGCTGCTTTCACTTGCCGATACGTGCACTTACGAACAGTGGTTTGCTGCGTTTCAAAGGTCTAAAATCCGCCCGCATATTCTGACCGGCCGGCTTCGGCCTCTACTGTCATAACCAGGACGGGATTTCCCCAATGTCTGCCCTTGATGCGTTTCTGATTGTTCTCGCGGTTCTGGCGCTACTCGGCGTCATATTTGAAGAGCTCATCCACATCAACAAGGCCAAGGTAACGCTGTTCTTTGGCACCATGAGCTGGATGCTGCTCTTCCTGTTCAGCGGTAGCGCTGGTGAAACGTCTGCCATTTCCGCCGGCCTGTCCGAGAGCATTGCCGAAATCGCGGGGCTGTGGCTGTTTCTGGTCGCAGCCATGACATTCGTCGCCTACCTGAACAAGAAGGGTATGATCGAAAACGTGATTTACCTGATCATGCCGAAACAGGTGAGCGAGCGGCGGCTATTGTTCCTGACAGGACTTTTCTGTTTCATTTTCTCGTCTTTGGCAGACAATATCACCGCCACTTTAGTCTCATGCTCGCTGATTCTGTCGCTGGATCTGGAGCTGAAAAAGCGCATCCAGTTCGTCACTCTGGTTGTCTTTGCCGTCAACTCAGGCGGCGTTTCCCTGATCACCGGCGACGTCACCACCTTGATGATATTCCTCGCGGACAAGGTGGAAATACTGACTCTGCTGACCCTCGCGATCCCGGCCTCGGTTACCGTTTTCATCCTTGCCGTCTTCCTCTCACGGGGACTGACAGGTACCGTGACACTTCGTTCCAACACCACCCCGGTGCGACGGGTTGACGCGGTCATCAGCGGACTGTTTTTGTTAACAATCCTGAGCACCATCGCCGGCAACGCCCTGTTCGGAATTCCACCGGTTCTGACCTTTCTGTTCGGGCTTTCCATCATGTTCCTGGTATCGCGATTCATGAGCGATGACTCTGATCTGGACCCGATTCTCGAATACATCCGTATCATCGAGTTTGAGACTCTGCTGTTCTTCCTGGGCATCCTGCTGCTGGTAGGCATGCTCAAGGAGATTCATGCACTGGACTCGCTGGTGGCCATTTACGATATCCTTCCACCGCTCTACGCCAATTACCTGATGGGTATCTTCTCGGCCGTGATCGACAACGTGCCACTGACGGCAGCACTGCTGAAGGCCGGCATCGATATGAGCCCCGGTGAATGGATGGGACTGACCTACGCCGTGGGTGTGGGCGGTTCCCTGCTGGTGATCGGTTCAGCCGCCGGCATCGTGGCAATGAGCAAGGTCCCGGGGCTGACCTTTGCGGCCTATATGCGGTATCTTGCACACCTTCTGGCGGCCTACACCCTTGGCTATGCCGGGGTTTTCATGCTCGGACGTTTCATTAACTGAGGTCTTTCTATGCTAATGGCATTTGGCGCAATCATCGCCGGCCTGGTACTGCTGGTGTGGAGTGCCGACAAATTTGTGGAGGGCGCTGCAGCGACCGCCAAACATCTGGGTATGCCCACCCTCCTGATCGGCATGGTAATTATCGGTTTCGGCACTTCAGCACCGGAACTAGCGGTCTCTGCCATGGCTGCCTCCGACGGCAACCCCGGCCTGGCACTGGGTAACGGCTATGGCTCCAACATCACTAACATTGCCCTTATTGTCGGCCTCACAGCCGTTATCGCGCCGATCGCCGTTCACTCACAGGTGATCCGTAAAGAGCTTCCGCTGCTAATCGTGCTCACCCTCATTGCCGGCGCCCAACTGCTCGATGGGGAACTTTCGCGACTGGATGGCTGGGTCCTGCTGGCGGTCTTCGCCGCGGTTATGGGTTGGTCCATTTACCAGGGCCTGAGAGGCAAGGCCGACCCCTTGGCCGGTGATGCCGATGCTGAAATCATCGCCCACCCCATGCCCCTCAAAACCGCGGTTATCTGGCTGGTAATCGGCCTGGTACTGCTGATTGTCAGTTCCCGCATGCTGGTATGGGGCGCAGTCACCATTGCCCAGAGCCTTGGCGTCAGCGATCTGGTCATCGGCCTGACCATCGTCGCCATCGGCACCTCCCTGCCGGAACTTGCCTCAGCCCTCGCGGCGGTTAAAAAGAACGAGCACGACCTCATCCTTGGCAATATTCTGGGATCGGGCATCTTCAATACCCTGGCGGTGGTGGGCCTGGCCGCCGCCATTGAACCTCTGGCGGTGGATCCGGAAGTGCTTTACCGGGACTGGACGCTGATGCTGGCGCTCACGGTGGGCCTGTTCCTGATGGGCTTCGGGCTCACCGGATGGCGCAAGCTGGTAAGCCGGGTGGATGGCGGCATCCTCGTACTGGTGTACGTAGCCTATACCGGCTATCTGCTGTCTACCGTGGTGGCCGCCGGTACCGCCTGATCGACCGTAATCGTGTGGAGCCGGCGCTAACCGGCTTCACCGTCTCCTAACAGCTCAGTCAGCCTTGCGCGTACCTCGGTCATCACCTCATCCAGGTCGGCTTTGGTCTTGCCAGCCGTTTCCAGCGGCTCACCCACCCGAACGTCCACCGGTTGGCCAAGGTTGATTTGCCAGGTCCGGGCCGGTAATACCCGATGAATGCCCCGTACGGCCACAGGCACAATCACTGCCTCGGTATCCAGCGCCAGATGAAAACAGCCTTTCTTGAAGGGCAGAAGCTTACCGTCCGGTGAACGGGTCCCTTCGGGCGCGGCCCAGAGTACGATCCCGCTCTCCATCATCGCCCGGGCTTTTTCCAGATCCCTGACCGCACGTTGGCGATTGGAGCGGTCTACCGAGGGAAATTCCGCTGCTCGCATGGCCTGCCCCAACAGCGGAATACTGAACAATTCCTTTTTCGCCAGCATGCGGATGGAGCCCGGCAACGAAACAAAGGTAACCGGGATGTCATAGTGGCTGGCATGGGTGCACATGATGATGTAGCGCCGGCCATCACCAAAATCCGGCACCTGCCCTCGCACCGTCAGACTGGCACGAACCAGGCGCAACAGCGACGCCGACCACTCCCGACAGTATTTATCAACGATGGGCCGGTTCAACCTTCCGAACAGCGCCCGGAGCAACACCAGCAGTGAGAAGAGTGCTGTCAGTCCGACACTGCCAAGAACCACACCCGCCCGCCGAAGAAGCGTTGCCGACTCCGTTAGCGGATTCATCTTCAATCGAATCATCACAGCTACCCTTCTCTTTTTTCCGGGTTAGCTCCCGGCCCTGCCGGGAGTTTCAATAGCGGCGAATTATAGCGACTGAAAAAGTCGTTGGATAACGCACAAAAGCATTGATTAATTTTTAAGCATTATCTATAAGGTATAAGGATATAACCATGAAGAATTGATAGAACACCCCACCGTCCGACGACAACCCTAAAAAGGAGACGGATCATGAAACAGGAAACAGCTCTGATGCGTGGCCCGAATGACCCGGGCCTTCAGAACCCTGCCCGGCGCACCCTGCTGCTTGGCAGCGCCGGCGCCATGGCGGCGGTAAGCGTGCTGGGGTTTACACCCCTGGCCAAAGCCGATGAACCGAAGTCGCTGCCGGACTACGCGGCCTGGAAAGAACGCAACGCCCTGATTGTTCACAGCACCAACACCATGGAAACCCAACGGGGGGCCATCGGCAATGGCGTCATTACCGCCAGTGACCGCTTGTTTGTGCGCAACAACCTGCCTGCGCCGCCGGCCTCGGTGACCGACAATCCGGATGTCTGGGAAGTACGGATCGAGGGCGTCAAAAACCCGCAAACCCTGACTGTCGGTGACCTGAAGCAGATGGGCGTGACCACCGTTGCGTCTGTATTGCAATGTTCCGGGAACGGCCGGGCATTTTTCCCACACGGCGCAGGTGGCACCCAATGGTCCGTTGGCGCCGCCGGCTGCATCATGTGGACCGGTGTACCGCTGAAAGATGTTGTGGAGGCCCTTGGCGGCCCTGTTGACGGCGCCCGTTACATCACCAGTACCGGCGGCGAGACACTGCCCGAGGGCCTGGACCCGAAAACCGTGATCGTTGAGCGCTCCGTTCCCACCCGAGCCATGGAAAGCGCCCTGCTGGCCTGGGAAATGAACGACGAGCCTTTGACCCACACCCACGGTGGCCCGCTGCGCATGGTGGTGCCCGGTTACTACGGCGTGAACAACGTGAAGTACGTCAAGAACGTCGCCTTCACCGAAAACCAGACTGACGCCAAGATCCAGGCCTCCGGTTACCGGATTCGTGATGTTGGTGTGAAAGGCGCCCCGGATCAGCCATCCATGTGGGAAATGAACGTTAAATCCTGGGTAACCGCTCCACTGGAAAGTGGTCGGGCCGGCCGCAACATGATCTACGGCGTGGCTTTCGGTGGCACCGTTGCGCTGGAAAAAGTCGACGTTTCCGTGGATGGCGGCAAAACCTGGAAGCAGGCTCGTTTCCTGGGACCGGACCTCGGCCCCTATGCCTGGCGACCTTTTGTCCTCGCAGCAGATTTATCGGCTGGTGAGCACCGGATTGTAAGCCGGGCGACCGACGTGGAGGGCAACACCCAGCCTGAGGGCCGGATCGAGAATGAGCGTGGCTACGGCCACAATGGCTGGAGCGACCACGGAGTTACGGTTGCCATCAGTTGATCATTGGTGGAGCCGACCCGGGAACACGGCGACTCCTACCTTTGCGGAAAGCAATAATATGAGAAAAACTGCAATACTGGGGGCGCTGACCCTGATCGGTCTGTCGTCCCTGACAATGGCCAGCGACCTCGAGAAAGGAAAACAGGTATTCACTCAGGACGCACAACCTTCCTGCACAATCTGCCATACGCTGGCTGATGCCGGTTCCGCTGGCGCCGTTGGCCCGGACCTGGATGAACTCAAACCCAGCGAGGAACAGGTGGTTAATGCCGTAACCAGCGGGGTCGGTATCATGCCGGCGTTCAATGAGTCATTGTCCGAGGAACAGATCCAGGCGGTGGCGCACTATGTAGCCACTGTGACAGGCGGCAAGAAATAGAATGGGGGCCACGCGGCCCCCTTCACTTATCAGGCGTTTTCCTCAAACACCATGGCAACCGAGTTCAGGCAGTAACGCTGCCCGGTCGGCGGCGGGCCGTCGGGAAAGACATGGCCCAAATGGCTGTCGCAACGTGGGCAGCGTATCTCGGTGCGGGTCATGCCCAGACTGGTGTCTTCGATATACCGGATATGTTCCGGATCGAAGGGTTGGAAAAAGCTTGGCCAGCCGGTTCCCGAGTCGAACTTCGAGTCCGAACTGAACAGGGGCAGATCGCAAAGCCGGCAGTGGTAAACTCCGGCTTTTTTGTTATCCAGTAGCGTTCCGCAGAACGGATGCTCCGTGCCATGGTCGAGCAGCACCCGCCGCTCCTCCGATGTCAGATCCGCAGCTTTCTCTTCAACCTGCGCTTCGGTCAATGGCGTCAGGTCATAGCCTGCATTGGACACTCCCATGGTCTGCCTCCTCAGGCGGTACTGCCTGTGTCGTTGTCTGTAAATTCCGGCTTCAGGCGGTCACCATAACTGTCTACGAGCTTTTCCATTTTCGGTGCGGCCACGGCCATGATGTATGGCTGATAGGGATTCCGGGCCGCAAAATTCTGGTGATACTCCTCCGCCGGGTAAAATGCTTCCAGCGGCTCCAGCGTGGTCACGATCGGATCCGGGTATACCTCCGCCTGATTGAGCTGGTGGATGTAGGCTTCAGCCACTCGCCGCTGTTCGGCCGTCTCGTAAAACACCGCCGAGCGGTACTGGGTGCCCCGGTCATTGCCCTGGCGATTCAGCTGGGTGGGATCGTGTGCAACCGAGAAAAACACCTTGAGCAACTCGCCAAAGCTTACCTTGGCCGGATCATAGTGCACGTCCACCACTTCGGCGTGGCCGGTAGTACCCGAGCATACGGCCTCGTAATTGGCGGAACTGGCGTGGCCGCCGGCGTAACCGGACTCGACGCTTGTTACTCCATCAATGGCCAGAAAAACGGCTTCTACGCACCAGAAGCAGCCTCCGGCCAGCACGACACGCTGTTCGCCCTCGGCCGCGGGCAGATCCTGTTCGGGATCGGGAAAACGGCTACGCGGTACGTTGAGCCCCGGGATACTGCAGGATGTCGTCATGGTAACCTCTGCGTTCGATTTATCTGCCTTCAACGGCTCGATTGTGGCTGGAAACCCCTGGATTTGCCAACCCGTCTGCCGACTCCGGAACACGGGCCTATATTTACGCTAATCAGGACAGCAGGATCACTCCTGTCAGCGCACTCAGCGGCGCCAGGAGCCAGACCGGAACCCGCCATACCGCGAGGCACAGCCAAAAAATCAAAACCAGCCCCAGATCCACTGCACTATGAACCGCCGACGTCCAGACCGGGTCATACAGCGCTGCCAGCAGCAACCCCACCACACCTGCATTTACCCCGGCCAATGCTGAGCGGGCACGACGATGCTCCCGAAGCCAGCTCCATAAAGGAAGACCGGCGAAGACCAGCAGGGTTCCGGGCAGGAAAACTGCGATGACGGCGACAACACCTCCGACGACGCCACCCTGGGCACCGCCAAGAAACCCAGAGAAAGTGAACAGCGGACCTGGAACCGCCTGAGCCACCCCGTAACCAGCCAGGAAAGTGTCCGCGTCCATGGCACCGGAGGCCACGAAGCCTTCCTGCAACCAGGGCAGCACGACGTGCCCGCCGCCGAAGACCAGGGCACCAGCCCGGTACATTTCAGCACCGATCCAGCCAAGGCTGCCTGTCGCCAGTGGCAGGAACGAAACCAGCAACAGAATCAGAAAGGCCCCGGCAAAAAGAGCGGGTTTCCGGGATTGCAGCGGCACATGCAGCGGTTCAGACGCCGCACTGCTCCCTAACTCCAGAAAAGAACCAACGACCCCGGCAATGGCCAGGGCCAGTATCTGCATCCAGGTTTCGCCCATCATCAGCAGGCTGACGGCAACCAGCAAAGCCAAAGCGATTCTGGGCTGGTCCGGGCACAGGGTTCGCCCCATCTGCCAGACAGCCTGCGCCACCACCGCCACAACAAACAGCTTGAGGCCGTGTATCCAGCCACCACTGCTGGCCTCGGGCCAGGCGCTCAACCCCAGCGCAAAGCTGATCATGATCAGTGCTGATGGCAGGGTAAACCCCAGCCATGCCGCAAATGCGCCAGTGTAATGGCCACGCAGGAAGCCGATGGTCAGGCCCACCTGGCTGGAAGCAGGCCCGGGCAACAGCTGGCACAGGGCCACGACTTCTCCGTAGGCACTGTCTGAGAGCCATCGCCTACGTTTCACAAACTCATCGTGAAAGAATCCAAGGTGCGCCGCCGGGCCGCCGAAGGAGGTCAGCCCGAGCCGGAGGAACAACAGGAAAATCTGCCAGGAAGACAGCTCTTCATCGCCTGGTGGTGCAGTCATAAATCCCCTGAGCCTGATTGTCGGACGGCTTGCATGCCAGTGTGTCATCAAACATGAACATTATGTCGTTTTGGTTGCATACCTTCGAGGGCCATCCATAATGTGAGACAGGGTTTGCCATTTTGCACATCGGCCATGCCCCGCTCGGCATACAAGGGAAGAAAAATGACGGCAAGGGCTCGCACACCGGAAAACCAGGATGAACTCCTGGAGTACCGCCTGAGCCTCCGGCTCGGCCCTGTTCACGCCCGCCAAAGGCTCGGCATTGAACGGGAAGCTGAAGCGAAGGTATTCGGGCAGGATCACAGTTCCTTCCACCTGGAGAACTTGACCACGGCGCCCGGCTTTATCCGTACCTGCCTGCGCATGGTTGGCCTCTGGGGCCGGGGCCAGAGCAACAGTCGGCGTCTGAACACCGTGCATAATCGCTTCCACCTCCCCGGTCTGCCCGAGGCCTTTGAGGGCTTTCGCATCCTCCACCTGACCGATCTGCACGTGGACATGGATGAAGCCAACCTCCAGGCGGTGCTGCGCCAGATCGAACCATTAGACTATGATCTGTGCGTGTTGACCGGCGATTACCGGAAACTGACCTGGGGCCCGATCGAAGGCGCCCTGGACGGCATGGCAAGGCTGCGGGACGGAATAAAAGGCAGGCCTTACGCCGTGCTAGGTAACCACGACAGCGTTCGCATGGTGCCAGCGCTCGAAGACATGGGTTACCAACTGCTGATGAATGAAATGGCGCCCATTGAGCGCGAAGGCCAGGTCCTTTACTTGGCAGGCGTCGACGATGCCCACTTCTTCAAGGTCCACAACCTGCATCAGGCCGGAGACAAGATCCCTGCCGGAGGCACCAGCATCCTGCTCAGCCATACGCCGGAGATCTGGCGCGAGGCCGCCCATGCGGGTTATGACGTCTTTCTCTGTGGCCACACACACGGTGGCCAGATCTGCCTGCCTGGTGGCATACCGGTAACTCTGGATTCTGACTGCCCGCGGACCCTCGGGCGAGGCTACTGGCGGATGAACGGCATGCAGGGCTACACCTCACCCGGCGCGGGCACGTCTGTTGTCAACGTCCGGCTGAACTGCCCGCCGGAGGTGACCCTTCATACCCTGACCCGGGGGCCGGATTAATGGGGCTGCCGGCGAATCCCGAGACGATAGAGCAGCGGTGAGCCAAAAATGTTGGAAAGGGTAAAAAGCACCACCACAATCAGCACCACCCAGGCACTGACCGGGAGCCACCACATGGCCAGCAGCATCGGCAGAAGCGCTTCCGGAATCTGATCCAGCCCGACGGCCCGGGCACTTGAGGCCAGCCCCAGCCGACGCTTGATAAAACTGCTCAGCAAGTCCCCGGCCAGTCCCAGCAGACCGAACACGAGCCCGAACACGAATCCCAGACCGGTAAACAGGGCAAACAGCGCGCAGGCGATCGCGCCGGATACCAGGCCCCGCCAGGTTTTACTCTTACCAAAAACAGGGCGACCGTCAGGCCACAGACGCCCGCCATCCACCGGCGCCGACCAACGTTTTTTCAATAACCCGGCAGCAACCACCGGCGCTCCGTTGGCCAACACCAGCATCACAAACAGCTCCAGTGATATCAGCAAGCGTTTGCGCCCCTCTGTAAAAGCCGATCAGGCGATACCGCCCCGCGTCAGCTTGAGCGGATCCATCAACTCCTCGAGCCGTTCACGGCTGAGCCCGCTACGCTCCTCTGCCACATCGATGACCGGACGTCCCGTCTTGTAGGCCTCCTTGGCGATGTCTGCCGCCAGGCTGTAGCCAATCTCCGGATTCAGCGCCGTTACCAGTACCGGGTTCCGGCCCACGCCGGCGTTCAGGTTGTCGGCGTTTACGGTAAAGTCCTTGATTGCCTTGTCCGCCAGCATGATGGCCGCGTTAGATAGCAGGTCGGTCATATCCAGCAGGTTACCACCCACCAGGGGCAGCATGACGTTGAGCTGGAAATTACCGGACTGCCCGGCGATGGCCACCGCGCTGTCCAGCCCCATCACCTGTGCCCCCACCATGGCAACAGATTCCGGGATCACCGGATTAACCTTGCCCGGCATGATACTGCTGCCTGGCTGCAATGCCGGAAGGCTGATTTCAGCCAGACCATGAATCGGACCACTGTTCATCCAGCGAAGGTCGTTGGCGATCTTGGTAAGCACAATGGCCGCGCCGCGCAATTGCGCCGATAGCGCCACCGGGGCATCCACTGCACTCTGGCCGGTAAACTTGTGGTCAAGCGAAGTAAACGGATAACCGGTGTTGGAGCGCAGGAACTTGACGAACTGGCCGGAAAATTCCGGTAGCGCATTGATTCCGGTACCCACCGCCGTACCGCCCTGGGGCACCGCCAGCAATTCATCAGCTGCCGCTTCCACCCGCTTCTCAACGGCCAGCAGCTGCTCGCGCCAGGTTTTCAACTCCTGGCCGAGCGTCACCGGCATGGCATCCATCAGATGGGTACGACCGGTCTTCACCTGGCTGGAGAATGCCGCCTCCTGCTCGTAGATCACACCGCACAGATGCGACAGCGCTGGCAGCAATTTCTCCTTCGCGGCAATCACAGCGCTCACATGGATGGCGGTGGGGATCACGTCGTTGGAGCTCTGGCTCATGTTCACGTGATCGTTCGGATGCACCTCGAGCCCCGCGTTACGGGCGATGCCGGCAATCACCTCGTTCACATTCATGTTGGTGCTGGTACCGGAGCCGGTCTGGTAGCGGTCCACGGGAAACTGATCCGCGTAATCGCCCTTCACAATGTCCTCGCAGGCCTGGGCAATCGCATCCCGCAGATCGTTATCCAGCAGACCCAGGCTGGTATTGGCTTCCGCCGCGGCCCGCTTGATCTGGGCAACTGCTGCAATGAACAGCTGGGGCATGGGCTGGCCACTGACCGGAAAATTCTCAACGGCACGTTGGGTTTGCGCCCCCCAGAGTGCATCAGCAGGTACCTGGACGTCTCCGAGGCTGTCGGTTTCCGTTCTGAATTCGCTCATATTCCCTCCTGTCCGCGCGTGTGCACTATGGGCTTGTTGGCGTGTACGCCAGGGAACCGGCCATGGCTCAGCCGCCGCCCTGGGATCTCAGCCGGACATGGTCGCAGATGCCCGTAACCTGTTCAAAATTGAGGATCAGGGTGTGAACAGTGTTGGTGTAGGTGTCGTGCAGGTGAAATTTGTAGCGCTGCTGCTTTTCACCCTTCAAAAAGGCATCGTATTCCCGCACCAGTTCCCGCACATCGCCCCCGGAATCCTTGCTCCAGGTGGCATTGAACGGGCCCAGAACGGCACCGCCAACCAGGCAGATAGTTACTTCGTGGTTCGTCAGACCATTTTCAGGAACTGTCATGGTTATCTCCCTTTCGATAAGCCTGTAATCAGTGTAGTACCCGGGAGCAATTCCTGTATCAGGGTGGGCGTAGAGGGGGGGCCTCAGGCGGGCGCAGACGTCAGCAGGCTGGTCATCAGGGCCCTGAGCCGGTTGGGTTTCACAGGCTTGTTCAGGATCGGCAGGTACTGGGCCCGCAATATTTTGCGGGTATCGTCGCTGCGATCTGCGGTAATTATCGCGGCGGGAATATCCCTGCCAAGGTGTCGGCGAACACCGTTTACGGCGTCGTAGCCGGTTTTCTCATTGTTCAGGTGGTAGTCCGCGAGGATGAGGGCAGGAATCCGGCCGGTTCGCTCCAGGGCCTCCACGGCTTCGGTCTTGCTGGCGGCCGTCAGCACCTCGCAGCCCCATCGCTCAAGCAGCAACTGCATGCTTTCGAGCACCGCCGGCTCATTGTCGATTACCAGCACCGGTACACCCTCAAAACCCTCGGCGAAATTCTGGAGCGAATCTGAGCGAGCCACATCCGGTCTGGCCTGGGCGGGTTCGAGCGGCAGTGTCAGCACAAAGCGGGAGCCACGCCCGGGCCGTGACGATACGTCGATTTCATATCCCAGCACCCGCACCATACGTTCCACGATGGCCAGTCCCAGGCCCACGCCCTGCCGGCCGCCGGTACCCTGCGGTAACAGCTGGTGAAACTCGGTAAAAATGTCCCGGAGCTTGTCTTCCTCAATGCCGACACCGGTGTCCCAGACTTCAATCCGCAGCCGGTCGCCCCTGGTTCTGAGAGCCATCACCACACCGCCTTTGCGAGTGTAGCGGAAGGCATTGCTCAGCAGATTGCGAAGGATCCGGGTCAGCATGCGCTGATCCGTCCGGACCATGGCGGGTATCGTGCGGACCCGGAAGCCCAGGTCGGCATTCGCCGCAACCGCCTCGAACTCTTCGCCGAGGGATCTGGCCAGGGCGGCCACATCGGTATAAACCAGATCAGGCTTCATTGCCTGCTGATCAAGCTTGGAGATATCCAGCAGGTCCGCCAGCAGGTCCTCGGCGCCCTCCAGAGCCCGATGCACCTGGTGGACCATGCGGGTTTCCTGTTCGGGAAGCGTGCTGTCCTGCAGCGCGGAAATCATCAACCGGGCGGCGTTCAGGGGCTGGAGCAGATCATGGCTGGCTGCCGCAAGGTATTTGTCCTTGCTGCGATTGGCCTCCTTGGCGGCCTCCATGGCAATGACCAGCTCACGTTCAACTTTCTCCCGCTCCTCGATCTGGTAGCGCAGGCCTACATTGGCATTCTGCAGTGCCTCGGTGCGCTCTTCCACACGCCGCTCCAGAGTGGCGTTCAACTGCTCCAGCTTTTGCCGGGCCAGAACCCTTTCCGTGATGTCCGCGACGAAGGCTTCCACTACTTCCGGCCCAAGGTCCGGGCGCCTCAACAGGGTGACGGCAACGTGTACCGGCGTCCGGTCCGCGCGCTGGAAACGGGTCTCTCGGGCACTCAGACTGCCTTCATCAAGCAGTTCCTGGCGTATGGCGTCGAATTCGCTGGAACTGCAGAACAGCTGTTCCCGGAGCCGGATGACCTTTTCCGTGAGCGCCTCAGGACTGTCGTAACCGCAGATTCTGGCCATGGCCGGATTGCAGGCCAGAAAACCGCCGCGCAGGTTGGCCTGGAAGATACCGTGAAGGGCGTTCTCGAACAGCCACTTGTAGCGATTGCGCTCCTGTTCGAGTTCGTCAATCCGATCCTGCAGGGCCGGATAATAGTTCTTGCGGACGGACTGGCTGCCCAGCCCGAGAAGATCGCCAATTCCGTAGCTGTTGTCCTGTTCGCCGTCCTTGCTGTCAGAGGGCTTCTTCATAGACAACCTGGACATCCCGCAACGACGACTTTCTGGGATTGGTGAGAATGCACGGGTCCTGCAGCGCAAATCCGGACAGGTGGGGAATATCGGACACCGAAACACCAAGCTCCGCCAGGCGAGCTTCCAGTCCGACCCTGCGTTTGAGCTCCACAATTCGGTTCATCAAGCGCTTCTTGATTTCCGGTTTGGCCATGCCGCGGGTATCAATATCCATGGCCTCGGCAACCCGGCGGAAACGGTCCTCGGCAGACTGGAAGTTGTAAGCCACCACGTGCTCGAGCAGCAACGCATTACACAGGCCATGGGGCAAATCCAGGAATCCGCCAAGGCTGTGCGACATGGCGTGCACCGCACCCAGGATAGCGTTGGAGAACGCCAGCCCCGCCTGCATGGAGGCCAGCATGATCTGTTCCCGAAGGTAGGGATCTGCGGTGTTCTCCACCAACAGCTCCAGATTCCGGTTGATCAGCCGGATGGCCTCCAGGGCATGGGTATCCGTCAGCGGGCCACTGCCCGTGGAGACGTAGGCCTCAATGGCATGCACCAGAGCATCAACGCCGGTGCAGGCGGTAAGGTAGGCGTCCATGGTTTCGGTCACTTCCGGATCAATCAGGGACACGTCCGGCACCACGGCCTTGCTGATGATCGAGAATTTGAAACGGCGGTTGGGGTCGGAAATGATCGCGAACTGGGACACATCCGCCGAGGTGCCCGCCGTTGTCGGAATCAGGATCAGAGGCGGAGAAGGATTGGTGATGGTGTCGACGCCCTCGAACTCCAGGATGCTGCGACCATGTGTGGCGACGATACCGATGCCCTTGGCGCAGTCCATGGGGCTGCCGCCTCCGATGGCCACGATGACATCGCACTCACTGGATTTATAAAGCTCGGCACCGGTCATCACCTCCTCCACTTTGGGGTTGGGTGAAACACCGGTATAAACGGTCGAGCGGATACCCGCATCGGTCAGCAGCGCCACGATCTCGTTAACCCAGCCGGCCGCAGCCACACCGGGATCGGACACCAGGAATACGTGCCGGGCACCGAAATTACTGGCGAAGTTGGCCACGGATTTCCGAGAGCCGGCACCAAACACAATTTCCGGTGACACAAACTTTCGCAAGCTGGATATATCGTGACTCATCAGACTTCACTCGACCGCTTTTTGTTATAGGAATAGCCGAGAGTTTAACTCAAGTTCTCCGCCCGATCATTGGCCTTTTGGCTATGCTTTCGGTAGAAGCTGAACATCCATTCGAGCATGCCGGCCTGGTTGGCCTGGCGTCGAAAACCATGCCCCTCGTCTTCAAACCAGTGCAGCTCCGGCGCCCTGCCAGCGGCTTTCATGGCTTCTATCATGGCCCGGGTCTGCTCCGGCACCACAACTTTGTCCTGCCCGCCCTGGAAAAAGATCATGGGCGCGCTGATCCGATCGGCGTGAAATAGCGGCGTTCTTTCATGCCACCGCCCCGGGTGTTCGTCCGGAGAGCCGAGCAGCCAATCCAGATAACCGGATTCAAAGCGATGGGTCATGGCCCGTAGCCGCATCGGATCCGTCACGCCAAACATGCTCGCTCCGGCAGTGAAGCGCCGGCTTCGGATCATTGCCATCAGCGCTGTGTAACCGCCGGAGCTGCGGCCCTGGATAAACACTCTCCGGCCGTCTGCCAAACCGAACGAAGCAAGGTGATCCGCGGCCCGTTCCATGTCTTCCACATCCACCTCGCCCCAGCGGCCCTCAAGTGCCAGCCGGAACGCACGACCGAAGCCGCTGCTGCCACGGTAGTTAATTTCAGCAACCGCAAAACCCCGCTGGCACCAGTACTGAACCTGTGGATTGAACACCGGATAGGCCGCCGAGGTCGGGCCGCCATGGGCCACCAGAATCAACGGCGGCAAATCGGCAGAGGCAAGCTTCGGGGTGTAGAAGAAACCATGGATAGAGGATTCACCAGGCTTTAGCGCCGGAACCTCTATATCGAGAGGCAGCGCTGCACGGGCGCCAGGCATGGCCTCTTCGCCCCCGGCGATGGTCTGCACCTGCCCGGTGGCGATATCAATCACGAGAACGGCGTCCAGACGGCTGGCGGCGCGGCCAATGCAATAGAGGTGGCCGCCAAAAGCCTGCAGGCATCGAAAGTCACCATAGTCCCGGGCAACCCGGATTTCTTCGCCGTTTTCGCCGGAGCCAAGCCAGAGCTCACCGGTGCCATTACAGTAGCGGACTCTCGCCCAGCCACCATCGCCTGTCGGGCAATGATGGGATTCGCCCAGTTGCCAGAGCGCGTTGGCATGGTCCCGGGCCGGCACATCAATGGTGCGCCAGCCGCCCTCGCCCGAGGTATCGATACGCCAGGGTTGCCACCAGCCCTCGTGATCTGACAGAACCCAGAGCTGGTCGCCCTCGAACACCGGTTGCTGGACCGAAGCTTCCGAAGGTGTTGGCCACTCCCGGCATTGATCGAGACCACCGTCACTGAGAATGTTGGCGGTCCACAGCCGGGTGCGCACCCAGGGCATATCCGGAAGCTGCCAGCACACCCAGGCCAGCTGTTGGCCATCGGCGGAGACAGCCGGCGCGCTGTAGAAGTCCTGGCCAGAGTGAAGCACCGTTATGTCGCCCTGCTTGGACACAGCCACCAACTGTTGCTGACCATCAGCTTCGCGAACAGCGAGCACACGCTCTCGGGTCTCGTCGGCAACCAACCCGCCATAGGCCGCGTCCGGATCATCGGTCAGGCGGGTGCATTGGTCTCCGGCAGGGTTAATGAACCGTATCTGCTGGTCCTCACCCACCACGAAAACACCGTTGCCTGCCGCTGCGACAGCGCCCCCACCATAGCCATTGACCCGGCTGCGTATTCCGAGATCATCGGGACCGAGACGGACCGGACCGTGATCAGACAAATGCCAGAGGGTATTGCAGCCCCTCGCAGGGTCGGCCTGAAGCCAGAATAAACCGGCCGACGATACCGCCAACTCACCGCGCTGAATATGCATTGCGCAAGCCTCATAAGCACTCATCACTGCTTTGTCGTGAGAGAAGCCTGCAAAAGTAGAGGCTGAAATAGTGCTTTCAAGCCCAGCCAGGGAGCCTTCAGCCCCGGAAGAATAACCGTGAATTGTCCGCATTTCGGTAAACCAGTCCAGTCAGGCCGGCCGTGGCGTGATCGGCAGCTCTCCTGGCTGCCAGTATTCGTTCATGATACGACGATTTGCTGCATACTGGATCTGCGTTATCGGCATTACCGGTTAATAAATAGGCCTGGCAGCGACAGCCGCCAAAGTCTTTTTCCTTCTCATCGCAGGAACGACAGGGCTCCGGCATCCAGCTGTCGCCCCGGTAGTGGTTGAACCCCGGGCTGTCGTACCAGATGCTCTGAAGCTCCATCTCCCGCACATTGGGGAAGTCGATCGGTAGTAACCGGGCACTGTGGCACGGCAGTGCGGTGCCATCCGGCGCCACGGTAAGGAACAGATTGCCCCAGCCGTTCATGCAGGCTTTCGGGCGCTCCTCGTAATAGTCCGGTGTGACAAAAATCAGCTTCATGGCCGAGCCGGATTGCTGAAGCCGCTGCCGGTACTGGTTCACTTCCTGCTCCGCCTGCACCAGCTGGGCTTTGGAGGGCATCAGGCCTTCCCGGTTTTCAAACGCCCAGCCGTAGTACTGGCAGGTGGCCAGCTCGACATAGTCCGCCCCCAGGCGCTCACAGAGGGACATGATGTCGTTCATCTGGTGGATGTTGTGGCGGTGGATCACGAAGTTGAGCACCATCGGGTAGCCCGCTTCCTTGACCGCCCGGGCCATGGCCAGCTTCTGGTCAAAAGCCTTGCGGGAGCCGGCCACGGCGTTGTTCAGTTCCGGATCGGAAGCCTGGAAGCTCACCTGGATGTGGTCCAGCCCCGCCTCGGCAAACGCATCCACCTTGGCCTCCGTCAGGCCCAGCCCTGAGGTGATCAGGTTGGTGTAGTACCCCAGATGCCGCGCCTCGGCAATCAGCTCCGCCAGATCCTGGCGCACCAGGGGTTCGCCCCCGGAGAAGCCCAACTGGGCCGCGCCCATCTTTCGGCCCTGCCTGAGCACACTCACCCACTCCTCGGTGGTCAGTTCCCGTTCGGTCTGGGCAAAGTCCAGCGGGTTGGAGCAGTAGGGACACTGCAGCGGGCAGCGATACGTGAGCTCTGCCAGCAGCCAGAGGGGCGGCCCCGCATCGTGGGGGTTCGTGGGCAGTTGGTGACCGTGGGAGCAGCTCATGACAGTTCAATCCAGTGTTGTTGCCGGGCGTCCTGCAGGAACTCACTCACGTCCTGGCCAAGGGGGCCGGCATCCGGGAACTGCTGTTCCAGGCTGGCGACGATGTCGGCCACGGTGCGCTGGCCATCCACCTCGTTGAGAATCGCCCCGGCACTGCCGTTGAGCTTCACCATGCCCTCCGGATAAAGCAGCACATAGCTTTCCTGGGCCGGCTCCCACTGGAACCGGAATCCTCGCCGAAAACGCGGTATCTCATGCATACCCACCTCCATCACAGCCCCCGGTGCCAGACCTGTTCGTCGGTCACGGTGTGGTATGGCGGGGTGCGGTGGCCGTACGCCATGGTCATGGCATCCAGCATGGTCCAGAGGATGTCCAGCTTGAACTGAAGAATCTCCAGGGCCCGGGCCTGCTGCGCCTCGGTGGTGGAGTGGTCGAGGGTAATGGTCAGGCCATGCTCCACGTCTCGTCTGGCTTCGGACAGACGCTTGCGGAAGTAGCTGTAGCCACGCTCCTCAATCCAGGGATAGTGGGCAGGCCAGCTGTCCAGTCGGGACTGGTGGATTTCCGGGGCAAACAGTTCGGTCAGGGACGAACAGGCCGCCTCCTGCCAGGTCGCCCGGTGGGCGAAGTTCAGGTAGGCGTCCACGGCAAAGCGGACCCCCGGCAGAACGTGGCGCTGGTCGATCACTTCCTCCCGGCTCAGGCCCACGGCTTCGGCCAGGGACAGCCAGGCTTCGATGCCGCCGACATCGCCGTCGTGGCCATCGTGGTCCAGAATCCGCTGCAGCCAGAGCCGGCGCACACTGGCGTCCGGGCAGTTGGCCATGATGGCGGCGTCTTTCTGGGGGATCTTGATCTGGTAGTAGTACCGGTTGGCCACCCAGCCGCGGATCTGCTCGGGCGTGCACTGCCCGCCGTACATGGCTTTATGGTACGGGTGGTGGATGTGGTAGTACTGGCCCTTGGCCCGCAGGGCCTGCTCGAAATCCGTCCGGTTCATGGCGGTGTTGGCTTTGGCGTTCATGGCTGCCCCGACAGGTCGATGTGCATTCCGTCCCAGGACACCTCGATGCCGTGGCGGGTCAGCTCCGCCCGCTCCGGGGAGTCCTCGTTCAGGATCGGGTTGGTGTTATTGATGTGTATCAGGATCTTGCGCTGGGCCGGCATGGTATCGAGCACCTCGATCATGCCGCCCGGTCCGTTCTGGGCCAGATGACCCATGGCCTGGCCGGTCTTGGTGCCCACTTCCTGGCGGATCATCTCGTCGTCGTGCCAGACGGTCCCGTCCACCATCAGCACGTCGGCCTGACGCATCCAGCCGAGAATACGGTCGTCCGGCTCGCCCAGTCCGGGAGCGTAGAGCACAGTCTGGCCGGTACGGGTGTCTTTCAGGAACAGACCGATGTTATCGCCCGGGTGCGGGTTGTCCCGGCGCGGTGAATACGGGGGTGCGTTGCTCAGCAGCGGAATGGCGGTCAGCTCGATGGACGGTGCGCAGGGAATGGTAAAGGGCGTCTGCTCGGACGCTTCGATGCGTTGCCAGTTCAGGCCACCGTTCCAGTGCTTGAGCATGGTGAACAGCGGAAATCCACCGCTGAGGTCTTCATACACCTGTTCGGTACACCAGACATCCATCGGCAGTCCCTCGCGCAGGGACAACAAGCCGGTGGTGTGGTCCACCTGGCTGTCCATCAGCACAATGGCATCAATACCGGTGTCCCGCAGAGCACGGGCCGGCTGCATCGCTTTGAAAGACGCCAGCTGGGCACGAATGTCGGGGGACGCGTTAAACAGGATCCAGTGCTCGCCATCTTCACTGATGGCGATCGAAGACTGGGTACGCGCCCGGGCGTTCAGGGTGCCCTTTCGGAAGCCGTCGCAGTTGGCGCAGTTACAGTTCCACTGGGGAAAGCCACCGCCGGCGGCGGAGCCCAGAACGTGAATCAACATGGTGGGTCACTCCACAAGCAAAACGGCCAGCTCGAGGCTGGCCGCTTCAGCACTCAGCGATTGGCGAAGTACATGGTGACTTCGAAACCGATGCGGAGATCTTCGTAGGCTGGTTTGGTCCACATAATGCTCACCTCTATTGTCATGATTGTTAGCGCATTGCGGGTGAATCAACGACATTGCCGATAACCCAGTTCCCATCCTATCGGCGGGGGCAAGGGGCCAATATGGTACTTTGGAACTGTTTTGGTGCCTCCCTAGGTCGCACATGGCTGGCGGCATGAAAACACGCCGGCCTCAAACGAAAAAAGGCCCTGGGAAGGGCCAAAAGAGAGTGACAGAAAAACCCGAACTCTCGTCAGAGAGTCGCCCCGGCCAGACACCGGGGAATGAAGGTGCACATCCAATGTGCTGACTCACAGGCGGGCCCGTGTGGGAGGCCCGCCTACCGCTCACAGATTCAGAAGAAACCCAGCGGATTGGTGTCGTAGCTCACCAGCATGTTCTTGGTCTGCTGGTAGTGCTCGAGCGCCATCTTGTGGGTTTCACGGCCAACACCGGACTTCTTGTAGCCACCGAAGGCGGCGTGGGCCGGGTAGGCGTGGTAGCAGTTCATCCATACACGACCGGCCTGAATGGCACGACCCATGCGGTAGGCACGGTTGGTGTCGCGGGTCCAGACGCCGGCACCCAGACCAAACTCGGTGTCGTTGGCAATGGCCAGGGCTTCTGCTTCGTCCTTGAAGGTGGTAACACCCACCACCGGTCCGAAGATTTCTTCCTGGAACACGCGCATCTTGTTGTCGCCCTTGAACAACGTGGGCTGGATGTAGAAGCCGTTGTTGAACTCTTCATCCAGGTGCTCGCGGTCGCCACCGGTCAGTACCACGGCACCCTCTTCCTTACCAATGGCCAGGTAGGACATGATCTTGTCGAACTGTTCCTTGGATGCCTGGGCGCCGACCTGAACGTCGGTATCCAGCGGGTTGCCGCGTTTGATCGACTTGGTGCGCTGCACCACTTTCTGCATGAACTCTTCGAACATGTCTTCCTGGACCAGCGCCCGTGACGGACAGGTGCACACTTCGCCCTGGTTGAAGAACGCCAGAACCAGACCTTCCACGCACTTGTCGATGAACTCAGGCTCGGCCTTCATGACATCGGAGAAGTAGATGTTCGGCGATTTGCCACCCAGCTCAACCGTGGACGGGATGATGTTCTCCGCCGCGCACTTGAGGATGTGGGAGCCAACCGGGGTGGAGCCGGTGAAGGCAATTTTGGCAATACGCTTGCTGGTGGCCAGGGCCTGACCGGCCTCGATGCCGTAGCCGTTGACGATGTTCAGTACACCCGGCGGAAGCAGGTCGCCAATGATTTCCATCAGAACCAGGATGCTGGCAGGAGTCTGCTCGGCAGGCTTCAGCACGGTGCAGTTACCGGCAGCGAGGCAAGGGCCCAGTTTCCAGGCGGCCATCAGCAGCGGGAAGTTCCAGGGAATGATCTGACCAACAACGCCCAGGGGCTCGTGGAAATGGTACGCCACGGTGTTGTGGTCGATCTCGCCCATATGACCTTCCTGGGCACGGATACAACCGGCGAAATACCGGAAATGGTCGGCCGCCAGCGGAATGTCGGCGTTCAGAGTTTCACGAACGGCCTTGCCGTTATCCCAGGTTTCAGCCACAGCGAGCTTCTCGAGGTTGGCTTCAATCCGGTCGGCGATTTTCAGCAGGATGTTGGAACGCTCGGTCGGTGAGGTCTTGCCCCATGCCGGCGCTGCTTTGTGCGCGGCGTCGAGTGCGAGTTCAATATCTTCGGCACTGGAACGCGGAATTTCACAGATAACATCGCCGGTTACCGGGGTGATGTTCTCGAAATACTGGCCTTTTACCGGGGCAACCCACTCGCCACCGATGTAGTTCTCGTAACGGGATTTGAAAGAAACGACGGAGCCATCCTTTCCTGGTTGTGCGTAGATCATGATCTCGACCTCTTGTTGTGTTTGTCGCAGGGCAACGCGGCCTTTCGCGTTTACCCATTCAATGTAGACCTCAATCCCGGATGTTTGAATGATGCGATGGAGGCGAAAAACTCCTCCCTTGGTAGTAGATGTCTGGAAGGCCACACAATCCGTGGTCTGGCTGGAAAATTAAACTCTGAAAATAAATGCACAGGAAAAGCCCGCAACGATGCACAAAAACAGTGCGCTCGCCCAGACAAGAAGCAAGCCGGGCCTCCGCCTCAAGCTCCACAGCAATAAAATCAGTGAGTTAGCGATTGGCATGGAGTCTGCAGAAGGGACAATACGCAGCGAGAGGTCGGTTACTGAAACCACAATCAAAGCGCCACAATCTGACCAATGGTCAACTAGGGTTCCGGTCTGCATCCAATGAATGCAGACGACTGGTCCGAGAGTTGACGACCTTTTCCAAGGTTACACGGCGGGACAAAAGCCCGGGAGGATCGCTCAGTTACTGACGCCTCTCGCTTTTTTGAGTGCCCTAACCAGGAGGAAAAGGCCATGTTGCAAACCGCAGCCCCCCTCTACGACGATCTGATTCCCGGCGGATCCCACTGGTCCTTTATCGTGCGCCGCGGCCATGTGCTGCGTCTGATTGACGAAACCGGCGGTACCAACGTCGGCATGTTGATGTACAACCCCGAGAACCCGCTCGAGCGGTACAACATGCCGGACACCCTGAAGAACCAGCACACCTTCCTGCTCACTAAAGGCCACGTGCTGCTCTCGGACATGGGCCGGGTGTTTGCCTCCATCATCCGCGATGATCTTGGCTGGCACGATACCGTCGCTGGCACCTGCAACGCCGATCTGGTGGAAAAGCGCTGGGGCAAAAAGACGTATCAGGAAGCCCATAATCACTACCACCGGAACGGTTTCAACAGCTTTCTGAACGAACTGGCTAAATACGGCCTCGGCAAGAAAGACCTGACCGCCAACCTGAACTGGTTCAGCAAAGTAAAAACAGATGACGACGGCAACATGGCCTTCTCCGAGGGTCACTCCCACGCCGGCGCCACCGTCGACCTGCGCTTTGAAATGGACACCATCGTGGTGCTGCACACCTGCCCGCATCCGATGAACCCGGCCAGCGAGTACCCCAGCCACCCGTTGCGGTACCAGTTGTTCAAGGCGGCCCCGGTAACCGATGCCGATCCCTGCAAGACGTCGTCCCCCGAGGCCACCCGGGCCTTCGCCAATAACGCCCTGTACCACCTGTTCCAGTAACGGAGGCCGGAAATGATCAAGCAAAGCGTATTGAAGCCTGAAAACGCCGCCTTCCGTGAAACCGTGCCGGCGGGCGAGTATTTCCTGAAAGTGGTGAAAGCCGGCGAGACCGTCCGGATCCTGGATCTGGAAGGCAACCAGGCCGCCGACACCCTGTTTTACAACGCCCACAATCCGACCGAACGCTACAGCGCCGTCGACACCATCCGCGAGCAGGGCAATGTCTACCTGACGGCTGGTTCTAAACTGATGTCTTCTGAAAACAACGTGATGCTGGAAATCACCGCCGACACCTGCGGCCGTCACGACACCCTGGGCGGTGCCTGCGCGGCGGAGAGCAACACAACCCGTTATGCCCTCGAGAAAAAGTGCATGCACTCCTGCCGGGACAGCTGGCTGGTGGCCGTCACCGAACACGAAGAGCTGGGCATGACCAAGCGCGACATCACCCACAACATCAACTTCTTCATGAATGTCCCGGTCACGGCCGACGGCGGACTCACCTTCGCCGATGGCATTTCCGATGCCGGCAAGTACGTGGAGCTGGAAGCGAAGATGGACGTGCTGGTAATGATCTCCAACTGCCCGCAGCTGAACAACCCGTGCAACGGCTGGAACCCGACACCGATCGAGGTGCTGGTATGGAGCTGAGCGGCGCCCTCAATAACCCCAGCAAAGTCCTGATCGCCAACCGCGGCGCCATCGCCTGCCGGGTTATTCGCACGCTGCGTGACATGGGGCTGACCTCGGTTGCCGTCTACGCCGAAGCGGATTCCGATTCGCTTCACGTGCGCGAGGCGAACGAGGCGTATTCCCTGGGCGAGGGCCCGGCAGCGACCACCTATCTGGACCAGGACAAACTGTTCGAAATTATCCGCAAGAGCGGTGCCGGCGCCATCCACCCCGGCTACGGGTTCCTGAGCGAGAATGCCGATTTTGCCCGGCGCTGCGACGCCGAAGGCGTGGTTTTCCTGGGCCCGACACCCGAGCAGATGGAGCAATTCGGTCTCAAGCATACGGCACGGTCACTGGCTGAAAGCGCCGGCGTACCGCTGCTACCAGGCACCGGCTTGCTGACCAATCTGGAGGAAGCGCTAAAAGCCGCCGAGACCATCGGCTACCCGGTGATGCTGAAAAGCACCGCCGGCGGTGGCGGCATTGGCATGTCCCGCTGCTACGGCCCGGACGATCTGGGCAAGAGCTTTGAATCGGTCCAGCGCCTGAGCCAGAACAACTTCAGCAACAGCGGCGTGTTCCTGGAAAAATTCGTGGAACACGCCCGCCATGTCGAAGTACAGCTTTTCGGCGACGGCCAGGGCCAGGTGTTGGCCCTGGGCGAGCGTGACTGCTCGGCCCAGCGGCGCAACCAAAAAGTGATCGAGGAAGCTCCGGCGCCCGGGCTATCCGACGACGTCCGCTCCCGCATGCACGCGACAGCCCGTCAGCTGGGTGAAAGCATTGGCTACCGAAGCGCCGGCACCGTGGAATTTATCTACGACCCGGACACCACCGAGTTCTACTTCCTGGAAGTGAATACCCGCTTACAGGTGGAGCACGGTGTGACCGAGCAGGTTTATGGCGTGGATCTGGTCCGATGGATGGTGGAACTGGGCGCCGGCACCCTGCCCGACCTGGAAAAACTGGGCAGCAACCTCGCGCCTTCCGGCCACGCCATCCAGGCCCGGATCTATGCGGAAGACCCCAACAAGGATTTCCAGCCCGGCGCCGGCCTGCTCACCAACGTGGCCTGGCCCGAGGACGAGGCCCTGCGAATCGATACCTGGATTCAGCCGGGCACAGAGGTGTCGCCGCTTTATGATCCCATGCTCGCCAAGGTGATTGTGCATGAGGCCGATCGCGAATCGGCCCGCCAGCGGTTGATGCAGGCACTCGACGACAGCCAGCTCTATGGCATCGAGACCAACCTGAAATACGTGCGCCAGGTGCTGGACGACCCGCGCTTTGCCGAGGGCAGGCTGTTTACTCGAACCCTCAACGAATTCGATTACCAGCCGGCGACGGTGGATGTGCTCAGCGGGGGCACCCTGACTACCATTCAGGATTATCCCGGCCGCATCGGCTACTGGGAAATCGGCGTGCCACCGTCAGGCCCGTTTGACAGCTATTCCTTCCGCCTTGGTAATCGCCTGCTTGGGAATGCTGAAGGCGCTCCGGGCCTGGAAATCACCCTCAAGGGGCCGGGGCTGACATTCAACCGCGCTACCCAGATTACGCTGACGGGCGCCCAACTGGACGCAACGCTGGACGACGAACCGGTCGCCTTCTGGCAGGTGATAGACGTACCCGCCGGCGCCACCTTGAAACTGGGCGCCACCACCGCCGACGGCGCCCGGGCCTATGTACTGTTCCGCGGAGGGCTGGACTGCCCCGAATACCTGACCTCCTGCAGCACCTTTACGCTCGGCCAGTTCGGCGGCCATTGCGGCCGCGCCTTGCGGGCCGGCGATGTGCTGGCCCTGGCGGAGTCTGAGCCAACCAGCCTGACCACTCTCCCTGCCGACCTGAAACCGACCATCGGCAAGACCTGGAAACTGCACGTTACCTATGGGCCCCATGGCGCGCCGGATTACTTTACCGACGAAGACATCAACACCTTCTTCGCCAGCGATTGGGAGATTCACTACAACTCCAGCCGCACCGGCGTACGACTTATTGGCCCGAAACCGCAATGGGCGCGCAGTGACGGCGGAGAGGCCGGCATGCATCCGTCCAACATTCACGACAACGCTTACGCCGTGGGCTCCGTGGATTTCACCGGCGATATGCCGGTGATTCTCGGTCCTGATGGCCCCAGCCTGGGCGGCTTTGTCTGCCCGGTGACGGTCATCAGCGCTGATCTCTGGAAACTGGGGCAGCTGAAAGCCGGTGACAAGGTTCAATTTGTTCCGGTAAGTCAGGACCAGGCCGTGGCCCTGCGGGAAGCCCTCGACGAGTCCATCGCCACCCTGACCTCAGCGACCGCCCATATCAAACCGATCACACCAACCTCCCCGATTCTGGCGTCACTCAGTGACGATGAACACGAAACCGGCGTGATCTATCGGGCCGCCGGCGACAACTACGTGCTGGTGGAATACGGCCCGATGGAGCTGGATATCCGCCTGCGCTTCCGCGCTCACGCGCTGATGCTGTGGCTGCGCGAGCAGAATCACGATGCCATTCTGGAGCTGACCCCCGGCATCAGATCCCTGCAGGTGCATTACGACAGCCAGAAACTGAACCAGCGAACCCTGCTGGATCTGCTGATCGGTGCCGAAAAGGAACTGGAAAAACAGCCCGAGTGGGATGTGCCCGCGCGCATCGTGCATTTGCCCCTGTCCTGGGACGACGAGGCCTGCCAGACCGCCATCGCGAAATACATGCAGTCGGTGCGCAAGGACGCCCCCTGGTGCCCGAGCAATCTGGAATTCATTCGCCGCATTAACGGGCTGGACAGCATCGAAGACGTGAAGAAGACGCTTTTCGAGGCGAGTTATCTGGTGATGGGTCTGGGCGACGTCTATCTGGGCGCCCCGGTTGCTACCCCACTGGATCCCCGGCACCGGCTGGTGACCACCAAATACAACCCGGCCCGCACCTGGACCGCGGAAAATTCCGTAGGCATCGGCGGCGCCTACCTGTGCATCTACGGCATGGAAGGCCCGGGCGGTTACCAGTTTGTTGGTCGCACCCTGCAGATGTGGAACCGCTACCGCACCACTGACCTGTTCGAGGCCGGCAAGCCCTGGCTGCTTCGGTTCTTTGACCAGGTGCGCTTCTACGAAGTCAGTGCAGAAGAACTGCAGCAGATCCGCCGGGACTTTCCCAATGGCGACTACCCGATAAAGGTCGAGGAAACCCGCTTCAACCTGAAGGACTACGAGCAGTTTCTGGCGAACAACGACGATGAGATCCAGACCTTCACGGCCAAGCGGAAACAGGCCTTCGACGAGGAACTGCAGCGCTGGATCGAGTCTGGCCAGATTAACTTCAGTTCCGAAGCACCGATCGAGGACACCGGCGAAGACGACATTGCCAACCTTCCGGCAGGACAGCACGCGGTGGAAAGCCATGTGGCCGGCAACCTCTGGGAGTGTCTGGTTAAACCCGGCGACACCATCGATGCCCAGCGGCCGGTGGCGGTTATTGAATCCATGAAGATGGAAATCGAATTACTGAGCCCCGTGGCCGGGCGCATTGTGGATGTGCGCCGGGAAGCGGGACAGGCGGTCTCACCCGGAACGCCGGTCGTGATTGTCGAAGAGATTACCGAGTAATGCCAGCAACCCCAAAAAACTGAAGAAAGACCAAACCTGCAAACACGGGCAAGGCCCGAGGAGAGACACCATGACTACACGCGACATCACCAAACGCCTGGCGGCCGGTCTGTTCACGGCCTCCCTGGGACTAGGATCCATGGGAGCAATGGCCCAGGAAAGGGATTCCTTCAGCATTGCCTGGACCATCTATGCCGGCTGGGTGCCCTGGCAGTATGCCGAGGACTACGGAATCATGAAAAAGTGGGCGGACAAGTACGATATCGAGGTGGATATCGTGCAGGTGAATGACTACATCGAGTCCATCAACCAGTACACCGCCGGCCAGTTTGACGGTGTGGTAGCCACCAGCATGGATGGCCTGTCGATCCCGGCTGCCTCCGGCGTGGACACGACTGCGCTTATCGTGGGCGACTACTCCAATGGTAACGACGGCCTCGTATCCAAGGATGCCAAGACCATCGAAGAGCTGGAGGGTGAAACCGTTCACTTGGTTGAGCTCTCTGTATCGCACTACCTGCTGGCCCGGGCACTGGCAAGCGTCGGTCTCGAAGAGCGTGATCTGAGCGTGGTGAACATTTCCGATGCCGATCTGGTTTCCGCGTTCCAGACCGACGATGTCCGCCATGTGGCTACCTGGAATCCGCTGCTGGCGGAAGTGGAAGCCTACCCGGGTGCGACCAAACTGTTCGATTCCAGCCAGATTCCGGGTCACATCAAGGACCTGACCCTGGTGAACACGGAAACCCTGGCCGACAACCCGAAGCTGGGCAAGGCGCTTGTGGGTGCCTGGTACGAAACCATGAGCATCCTCGCCTCCGATAGTGAAGAAGGTCAGGAAGCGCGAGCATTTCTCGGTGAGCTCTCTGGCACCGACCAGGCCGGTTATGAGGCTCAATTGGCCGGCATGAAGATGTTCTGGGAACCGCAGATGTCAGTGGATTTCATTAACAGCAATGAAGCCCTGGACGCCATGGACAGCGTTCGTCAGTTCTCTTTCGAGAAGGGGCTGCTTGGGCAAGGTGCGATGAGCCCGGACTTTGTGGGCATCGAGTTTCCGGATGGGTCGATCATGGGTGACACCGGTAATGTGAAGCTTCGGTTTAACGACAGCTACATGCAGATGGCGGCAGACGGGGAGATCTGAGCAATTTTCCTCTAAAACTCTGCTAGGATCGGGCACGATTAGTCGTGCCCTTTTTTGTGGGCTTCGGAGGTGGATTGGCTTTGGGGGGAGGCTTTCCAAAACACGCTCCTTGCGGCACATCCATGTGGCGCTTGGGC
>NZ_CAJXKQ010000029.1 GCF_913055835.1 uncultured Marinobacter sp.
TCCTGGAACAGGGCACCGTCGATGGAGGTGTTCTTGATGTTCGGGTTCAGCACGCTCATCAGGTTCAGGGCCTGAACCACATCCGGACAGTTCTGGCAGGACAGGGAGAAATAGGTTTCGAACTCGAACCGGCCTTCCAGAGACTGGATCTGCTCGATCACATCCTGGGACGCCTTGGAGGGATGGCCGCCCACCTGCAACAGGGCCAGCACCAGAGAGGTGAACTCATGGCCCATGGGAATGCCGGCAAAGCGGACGCCAATATCGGTGCCTACACGGTTGATGGCGAAAGAAGGACGACGCACATCATTGGACTCTTCGGTACGCAGGCTGATCTTGGAAGACATCGGCTCAAGTTCTTCCAGCAGCGCCCGCAGTTCCTGGGACTTCTTGCTGTCGTCATAGGCTGCGACCAGCTCGATCGGCTGCTGCAGCTTGTCCATGTAGGCCTTGAGCTGTTCCTTGATATTGGCATCCAACATGTTCTGACTTCTCCTTTAAATTTCGAAACTAAGTATTTGAAAAAATACGGTGGTCAATTGAAGTTGGTGCAAAGATACGGACCGGCAATCCGATGCTCAAATTAATTGACCCAAACTGTTTGATAGAGCTTTGCTATGTCCCGAGAGCCTGGAACCGACGAAGCTTGACCAATAGCGCATATCCACCGAAAGCCCGCCGCAGTATGATGTTGTCATACAGTCGCAACATCATTCTCTGGTACCCAGAATAGGCAACGCATGTTTCTAGACCGTTTCCACTCCGTCCAGGACGGACACGTCGTAATTTCCGCTCTGCAGGCCAGCCAGTTCGCCAAGGAAATCGCCGGGGATTTCAATCCCATCCATGATCCGGATGCCCGCCGTTTCTGTGTTCCCGGTGACCTGCTGTTCGCCATAGTGCTGGCGCGCTTCGGGTTGTCAGAAAACATGACCTTCCGGTTTCGCAGCCTGCTGGGTGAAAACGTCCCCCTCAGGTTCGTCGAAACCGGAGAGACCATTGAAGTCTGCGACGACGCCGGCAAAGTCTATATCGAGGTGGTTCGCAGTGGCGCCACCACCAATGATGAACAGCTGATCGAGGCGATTACCCGCGCCTATGTGGCGGCCTCCGGCAAGAACTTCCCTCACACTCTGAAACCGTTAATGGAGTCAAACGGGGTAATGTTCAATCCCGATCGCCCGATGGTGATGTACGAGAGCATGAGTCTGGCCCTGGAAAACCTGGATTTGCCCTCCCCCAGTCTGGAATTGCACAACGCCACTCTGGAGGCGGCCGGCAAGCGCGGTAACGTTCTACTTGAGTACCGCCTCACCGCCAACGAAAAACCGGTGGGCGAAGTGACCAAACGGCTCGTATTAAGTGGGCTGCGGCCCTACTCTGAAGAGGCGATGGCAGGCGTGATTGAAGAGTTCTATCGTCTCAAGGCCCGTGGCGCCGACTATTTCAACAAGGACAACCGTGGAGACCACAGCGATGCCAATTCAGCCGGGTGATACCCTGCCAGATATCGAACTTCAGGTAATGGGCGACAAAGGTCCGGAGAAAGTCCGCACCAGCGAGCTTTTTGCCGGCAAGAAAGCCGTCCTGTTCGCCGTACCGGGTGCGTTCACGCCTACCTGTTCAGCCGCCCATCTGCCCGGGTTTGTCGTCAATGCCGACAAACTGCGTGCCAAAGGCGTGGACAGCATCGTTTGCACCTCGGTCAACGACGCCTTCGTGATGGACGCCTGGGGCAAGGCCCACAATGCCGACGAAATCGTTATGCTGGCCGATGGCCTGGCAGAGTTCGCCAAGGCTCTGGACCTGACCCAGGACCGCACCGCCAATGGCATGGGCATTCGCAGCCAGCGTTACGCCATGATCGTCAACGACGGCAAGGTGGAGCTGTTGCACGTGGACCCTCAAGGGTTGGACCTCACCAGCGCCGAGACCATTCTCGAGTCGCTCTGAGCACTACCTTCGTCCAGACACAAAAAACCCCGGAAAATCCGGGGTTTTTCGTTCATAAGCTATCCGGAAGGAGAGCTTAGATCTTGCCAACCAGGTCCAGAGACGGAGCCAGAGTTTCTTCGCCTTCTTTCCACTTGGCCGGGCATACTTCGCCAGGATGTTTGCGAACGTACTGGGCCGCTTTGACCTTGCGCATCAGGTCGTCTGCGTCACGGCCGATACCTTCAGCAGTGATTTCCATAGCCTGGATAACGCCATCCGGGTCGATCAGGAAGGTAGCGCGATCTGCCAGGCCCTGGCCTTCACGCATAACACCGAAGTTGTTGGTGATGGTGCCAGTCTGGTCGCCTACCATGTAGTACTGGATCTTGCCGATGGTCTCGGAGGCATCGTGCCATGCCTTGTGGGTGAAGTGGGTGTCGGTGGACACGGAGAACACTTCAACGCCCAGCTTCTGCAGTTCTTCGTACTTGTCTGCAACGTCGCCCAGCTCGGTCGGGCATACGAAGGTGAAGTCGGCCGGGTAGAAGAAAAATACCGCCCACTTGCCTTTTACGTCGGCTTCGCTGATCTCAACGAACTCGCCGTTTTTGAAGGCGGTGGCGTTGAACGGCTTGATCTCGCTGTTAATGATGCCCATTAAAGATAACTCCTTGTTGATGGATTCAATAAGTGGATGAATTTGCGGCGCTAAAGGTACTGACATCCAACGCCGCGATAAAATTGATAATTTCCAAGCCAAGGATAGGCTCTGCCTATTTATGGGGTCTTAACCGGCAAGTTCAATCTTGCCGAAGTCGAGAATATTTTCTTTCGGTGACGCTTTAATGGCAGCCACTTCTGCCCGCTTCTTCGCCAGGATAAAGACGAAGCAGCCGAAATACAGTGCAATCACCAGGGCGCCCACCCACTGAATCCGCAGGAAATCCAGCTGGAACAGCATGGTGAGGCCAACCATCGCCAGGAAATTGAACACCACGTAGTTCGCCCGCCCCAGACGCTGCGCAGTGAGGTTCAGGTTGTCGGTATACAGCCTGATCAGTGAATCCAGCGAGTTCACCACCATCAGGACACCCACCGAGATCATGGCAAGGTTGGTAAACGCCGCAATCTGCAGGCCTTCCGCATGATAGTGGTAAAGCACGGTAAACCACACACCAATAGCGATGGACGGCACCACCAGCATGGCAATCAGCAGCTGCCAGGTACGGATACCACTCACGAAGCGGGCCGTAAACTGGCCGATCATGATGCTCCAGGCAAACCACCAGAACAGGTAGAACTCGTGGTAGTCGTTGATGGGCAGGGCAAACTGATGAATGTTGGCAAAGTACTCACCGATCAATCCGGCGGTGCCAAAGAAATCCGCCGGCGAGCCGGCACCCATGACAAACGCCCGGAACCACATGCCCACAATCAGGGCAATGAACAGCAGGCTCGAACCCAGGCTGAGAATGCGCACATACTTGATCTTCGAGCTGGAATACACCGCCAGCGCAATGGCAGCAAACACGATGAAGTAGAAGGCCGGCACCACGGACTCGCCATCACCGAGCATGGGCAGGTACCAGGGCAGGTTCACCAGCAGCAGGTAGGCGGTAAACGCGCAGGTGCCGATGATCACCACGTTGTTCACGACCTTCACCAACGGGATTTCAAAGAACTGCACCCGCGGCTCGATGATCGCGAAGTAAAAACAGGTCAGGAAATAGAAGCCCCAGATCAGGAACGCCCAGAACCCGAACTCAATCGCCAGAGGATTGGCAAAGCCGTACTCCGGGCTGGCAGACAGGTCGCCATAACCACCGAACTCGGTCAGCGGGAACATGATCAGGCCCACGTCCAGACCGGAGGTGAACAGGATGGCGATGAAGGTGAATGTGCGAACCGGCGTGACGCCGATGCACTGGATGTCCCACCATTTGTACAGAATCAGGGCAATGGCGGCGAAGGTAAATATCAGACCTGCGGATAACCAGAGTGTCATAACGTCCTCCGGTTACTTTCTTTCTTTTTGATAAACAGCATGGGTGTTCCTCCTCTACTTTGTAAGCGCTGCTTCTTTCGAATCGGACACAAACCCAGGACTTGCCTATCCGGCGCCCGAAAACGGCAGAACACCGTCGCGCTGATAGGGAAATCCTGAGGGCTTGCAAAACCCCGGGCGCGTTGCACGCCCGGGTGGGATGACGACGCGCTATGCCAGCGCGCGCTTTGCCTGTCCCGGTCGCTGACGTGCCTGCCACTGGTCGTCCATCACCACAGGCGCGTCAGAAGGTTGCAGGGGCTCCCTGCCCCGAATCAGATCGGCTGCCCGCTCGGCCACCATGATGGTGGGCGAATTCAGGTTGCCGTTGGGTATGGTCGGGAAGATGGACGAATCCACCACCCTGAGATTCCGGATACCGTGAACCCGCGTCTCCGGGTCCACCACCGACAGCTCGTCGGTGCCCATCTTGCAGGAGCAGGACGGGTGGTAAGCGCTCTCCACCGCCTGGCGGACAAACGCATCAATTTCCTCGTCGGTCTGCACCTCGGCACCGGGCTGGATCTCCGCTCCGCGGTACTCGTCCATGGCCGGCTGGTTGATGATTTCCCGGGTCAGGCGCACACAGTCCCGGAAGCCTTCCCGGTCTGCCTCGTGCTGCAGATAGTTGAAGCGGATGGTCGGCGCCTGTTTCGGATCAGCCGATTGCACATGCACAAAGCCCCGACTTTTCGGCTTGTTGTGACCAATGTGCAGCTGGAACCCGTCTCCGTTGAAGGCCTCCTTGCCGTCGTAGCGCATGGCTGCCGGCAGGAAGTGATATTGCAGGTCGGGCCACTCGACACCGGCCTTGGACCGGATAAAGCCACAGGACTCGAAGTGATTGGTGGCGCCCAGGCCGTCCTTGCGGAGAATCCAGCGAACACCAATCTTCAGTTTGTTCCACCAGTCCAGCTTGCCGTTGAGCGACACCGGCTGCTTGCAGCGATACTGGAAATAGAACTCCAGGTGGTCCTGCAGGTTCTCACCGACTCCGGGTAACTCATGCTTTACCTCAATGCCAGCCTTCTCCAGTACCTCACGCTTGCCAATTCCGGACAACTGCAGCAGGTGGGGTGAACCGATAGAGCCCGCTGACAGGATGACCTCCTCGGCGGCTCTGGCCTCGTGCACTTTACCGCCCTGCTCGTAACGGACACCGGTGGCGGTTTTGCCGTCCAGCAATACCTTGTGGACCAGGGCATGGGTGACCACCGTCAGGTTCGGGCGCTCCATGGCCGGGCGAAGATAAGCGTTGGCGGTGGACCAGCGACGACCGTTCTTGACGGTCATGTGCATGGCGCCGAAGCCTTCCTGCTGGGTTCCGTTGTAATCGGCGGTTTCGAAATAACCGGCATCGGAGCCCGCCTGGATAAAGGCTTTGTAGAGCGGGTTCTGCATGTTGTTGCCGTTGTTCACACCGAGCGGGCCTTTATCACCCCGGTAATCATCGCCGCCAAACGCCCAGGTTTCGGCCTTCTTGAAGTACGGCAGGACATTCCGGTAGTGCCAGCCGGTAGCGCCTTCGGAATCCCATTCATCAAAATCCCGGGCGTGGCCACGGACATACACCATCCCGTTGATGGAGGAAGAACCGCCAAGAACCTTGCCCCGGGGGCAATGCATGCGGCGGTTGTCCAGATACGGCTCCGGCTTGCTCTCGAACTGCCAGGCGTATTTTTTGGTGTTCATGGGAATGGACAGGGCGGTGGGCATCTGGATGAAGATGCTCTTGTCGCTGCCGCCGGTTTCCAGCAGCAGCACCCGGTGACGCGCGTCCTCGGTCAGGCGGTTGGCCAGTACACAACCGGCGGAACCCGCACCCACAATGATGTAGTCGTATCGATTTTCTTTCATACGCGCTCTCCTGTGTGGCCTGCGGGTTAAAACGGGGCGTCCAGATCCTGCATTCCGATGTAGACGGACTTGATCTGGGTGTAGTGCGCAATGGTTTCGCGCCCGTTCTCGCGGCCGATGCCGGAGAGTTTGTAGCCGCCCACCGGCATTTCCGCCGGGGAGGCCCCGTAGCTGTTGATCCAGCAGATACCGGCCTGGATCTGGTGAATCACCCGGTGGGCCCGACGGATATCGTTGGTGAACACGCCGGCCGCCAGCCCGGTGTCGGTGTTGTTGGCCCGGGCAATCACCTCGTCCTCATCGCGGAAGGTCAGCACCGACATCACCGGCCCGAAGATCTCTTCTTTCACGATGGTCATATCATCGGTGCAGTCGGTGAAAATGGTGGGCTCCACGAAATAGCCGCCTTTGGAATCCTCCGGCTCAAACGCACGCCCACCGTGGCTTAGGGTCGCCCCTTCGGACAGGCCTTTGGCGATGTAGTCCAGAACCAGGTCCTGATGCTTCTTGGAAATCAGGGCACCAAAGTTGGTATCCGGATTCATCGGATCACCGGGTTTGATGTTCTTGCGGGTGCGCTCCAGCAGGCGCTCCATGAAACGCGGGTACAGATCTTCATGAACAAACACCCGGGTGCCGTTGGTGCAGATCTCGCCCTGTGTGTAGAAGTTGCCCACCATGGCGGCAGAGATGGCGTTTTCCAGGTCGGCATCGTCAAAGATGATCAGCGGGGATTTGCCGCCGAGCTCCATGGTGACGTCTTTCAGGGTGGAGGATGCCGCTGCCATTACCTTCTTGCCGGTAGCCACTTCGCCGGTGAACGAGACCTTGGCAATCTCCGGATGATGAGTCAGCCACTGACCGACTTCGGCGGCGCCCTGAACCACGTTGAACACGCCTGCGGGCACGCCGGCTTCGGTAAAGATCTCCGCCAGCTTCACCGCACCCATGGGGGTTTCCTCTGAGGGCTTGAAGATCATGGCGTTGCCACAGGCCAGGGCCGGCGCCGACTTCCAGCAGGCAATCTGGATCGGGTAGTTCCAGGCGCCAATGCCAGCGCAGATGCCCAGGGGCTCCCGGCGGGTGTAGTAAAAATCTGCGCCCAGGTCCTGCTGATTGCCTTCAATGGACGGCGCCAGACCACCAAAAAACTCGATCGCATCGGCACCCGTTACCACATCCACGGCTTCCGCTTCCTGCCAGGGCTTGCCGGTATCGCGAACTTCTGCGGCGGCCAGCTCATCATTGCGTTCTCTCAACAGCGCAACCGCCCGCAGCAGAATCCGGCTGCGTTCGATGGCCGTCATCGCAGACCACTCTGCGAAGCCGGCCCGGGCACTTTCGATGGCAGCCTGCTGCACGGACTCATCCGCCACTTCCACTTCGTAGATAACCTGGCCTGTCGCCGGGTTTACAACAGGGAAGGTTTCGCCGGTACTGTTAGCCAGGAAACGGCCATGGACGAAATTCTGAACAACAGGAAGAGATGCAGACATAGTAATCAGATACCTCGGTTCGGTGTCTTCAAGCCTTGTGGGCCATTTGAATCTATCGCGGCTCAGGTGGTGGCCTGGGCCAGTGTCTCGTGGACAAATTTCTTGCAAAGCCGCTCGCCAGCTTCAAAGCTTTCTGCCGGATCCAGGCTCAGGGCACTGCGCAGCCAGAAACCGTCAATCATTGCCGCGGTTTGCCGGGCCGCCTCTGTGGCTGCGTCTGGCTCGAGCACCTGCGCAAACGAATACCGCAGATTGCTGTAGAGCCGGGCATTGTTGATCTGCTGCAATCGCTTTAGCCCCGGCTCATGCATCGATCGGGCCCAGAAGCTCAGCCAGGTCTTGGCGGCCAACGCCGAGCGCTGGAACTCAGAAAAGTTCGACTCGATGATGCAATTCAACCGCTGCTCAGGGGAGCGGTCGGTCCTGGCCATGCGTTCCCGCAGCTCCTTGCCCAATTGATCCAGCAGATAACGCAGAGCCGCCTCAATCAGACCCTGCTTGCCACCGAAGTAGTGGCTGATAATCCCTGAGGACATACCCGCCCGCTTGCTGATGCTGACAATGGTGGTGTTCTGCATACCCAGCTCAGCAATCGAATCCATGGTGGCTTCAATCAGTTGCTGCTTGCGTGTGTCTTTAACCCCAACTTTTGGCATGGCGGCTTCGGCTACTCGTCTTGTTTCCGGTGTTAAAAAGCAGCGCGACCTGGCCCTGCTTTTTATTAATTGAACGTTCAATTAATAAAAAGCTTACAGAAGCGAGGCGGCAAATTCAAACGTGTCTGAAAAACTGCCAACTTCAGGGCCTAGGTGATTCGGCCCTGAGAAGGCGGTGGGAAAACCAGGAAAGTGTCAGCTATGGCGGCGGTAGTCGGGATCGGTCCAGCACACGGGAAGGGTCTCGCCGGAGGGAAAGGCCAGATCCGATTTTGCAAAGGATTCCGGGTCCTGCGCCTCTTCCCCGTAATGGAGGCTGCCGCGAACCTGTTGGACATGGGGGTCAAACAGTGCCTGGGTATCCAGCACTTCTATCAGGTGCCCGGTTGCTTTTTCAGCGACAAACATGGAGGCCTCCTCGGGATAGGTTCTATCCCTTTAACGTAGCAGATGCGCCGCCATCCAGACAGGCAAGCCTGGGCACCGGAAGCCTGGAGCGCGCGCAGGAAAGCTCGAAATATGAGACATTTCGCTACATTAAATATCGGTTGTCGGCTTTTCTGATGCAGAAAGATTGATAAGCTGAACTACACGACAAAAAGAAAAGCCTGTTGGCTATATAACGGGGTCTACTATTGGTGATCCTCAGCAATGCTCTGCGTATCCTCTTTCTGCTGCTGGCCTTATCCGTGTTCCAGTCTGTGCACGCGGATGCCAGCCCGATTTCCGTGGTCTCTGGCGCGCCAATAGAGAGCCACTTCCAGTACTGGGAAGACACCGGTGCCAACGCAACACTGGCCGAGGTTCGGGCTCTTCCCGAGTCCGCCTGGCAACACAGGCCCACTGGCAAAGCCACCTTTGGCATCACCGATTCCGCCTATTGGCTGCGGGTTGAGGTGCATAACCAGACCGATCGTGACCAATTGCTGATCGCCGAGCTGGCCTACTCGCAGCTCGATGACGTGGTGTTCCACGAGCTCTCCGACGGCTCCCTGATTCGCGAATTCCGCACCGGGGATACCCGCCCCTTCTATCCGAGGGATGTTGACCATCCCAGCATGCTGTTCAGGTTCCAGGTGGCACCGGACAAGCTGAAAACGCTCTACATACGGGTGGCGACACAAGGCTCGATGGTGGTGCCGCTGCAGATATGGCATCAGAGTGATTTTTACGAGGCCGCCGCCAACGAGCAAAAACTGCACTTTTTCTACTACGGCAGCCTGGCGGTCATCATTCTGATCAATCTGGCCGTGTTCCTGACCCTGCGTGAACGGCTATACCTGTACTACGCGCTGGCCATATCCGGGTATTTCCTGTTTTTTGCCGCGGTTCGCGGTTACACCCTCCAGCATATCTATCCGGAATCACCGTTTCTGCATGCCCATGTGTTGATGCTCTCCATTCCTTTCCTGGCGATGTTCTCCCTGCTGTTCTGCATGGAGTTCCTGAAAGTCCGCTCACATAGCCCGCGGCTTTACCGGGCCCTGCAGGCCATGCTGGGATTCGAAATCCTGTATTTCCTGAGCGCACCTTTTTTGAACTACGACACGGGTATCCGTGTGGCGGCAATTTCTGCCTTCGGGTTCTTTTCGCTGCTCCTGGTGGCAGGTCCTGTAACCTGGGCCGCCGGTGTTCGGGCCGGCATTTTCTTCACCATTGCCTGGACACCACTCACGGTAGGAGTATCGGCAACAGCAGGGCGCGCTCTTGGCCTGTTGCCGGAGAACTTCTTTACCGAGTACGCCATGCAGATAGGATCCGGGCTCGAAGCTTTCATTCTGACACTCGCCCTTGCCGACCGCCTTTATCGGGAACGGGAACAGAAAATCCAGGCCCAGGCCGACATCCTGCAACAGCAGAAAGCCCGCAGCGATGCCCAAACCCGGTTGAATGAAGCACTCACCCACGACCCGGTTACCGGTCTTCCAAACCGCAACCGCTTCGAGTGGATGGTGGATGAGCAATTCCGGCAACACCCCAATGGCCGCTTCATGGTTGGGGTTACCCGGATAACCCAGCTGAAGGAAATCAACCGCACCCTGGGCCTGGACCGCAGTGAGCGCCTGCTCAAAGCGATGGCAGAACAGATGATCAAGCTAGCAGCCGGATTGCCTATGGTTCACTCCACCGTCAATTCCGAAGGTCGTGAGGAGCTGGTCTACCAGCTTTCCGGAGACAGCTTTGGCCTGCTGGTGGATATCGGCAAAACGGGGGATGATTTCAAGTCTTTGGATAATGCCCTGAAGCAACTGGCCGAACCGGTGTTACTGGACAACATCGCCATAGAACCCAACCCCCGGTTCGGTGCCGCCAGCTTTCCGGAACATGGAAAAAAAGCGGCTCTGCTGATCCGCAACGCCCACGTTGGCATGGAAATGGCCCCCCACGGTCCCTATGTGACCGGTCTGTATTCGCGGAAAAACGATATCTACGACGAGAGCCGGCTGACATTGATGTCTGACCTTCGGGAGGCTCTGCACAACAATCAGACCCAACTCTACTACCAACCCAAAATCAGTCTGGCCACGGGCAACGTGGTGGGTGTGGAAGCCCTGATTCGCTGGCACCATCCGGAAAGGGGCTGGGTGCCACCGATCGACTTCGTTCCCATGGCGGAGAAAACCGGCGTGATCAAACATCTGACTCGCTGGGTGGTGGATCAGGCGATGAACGACCTCAAAGCACTCCACGAGATTGATCCGGAGCTGACCATCTCAGTGAATATCTCCGCTCGCGACCTCAGCTCTCCAGAACTGATTGGCCTGTTTGAAACCCGCATAAAGCGATATCAGCTACAGGCGGAACAGGTCATTATCGAACTCACCGAAACCGCGGCCATGGACGATCCACACCGGGGCCTGAAAGCCCTGAATGAATTGACGGCGATCGGGCTCAAGCTCTCGATTGACGACTTCGGCGCGGGTTACTCCTCACTCTCCTACCTGAAGAAGCTGCCAGCCAGCGAAATAAAGCTGGACCGCGCCCTGCTGCAGGACATCGAGTCCAGCGACAGCGCCCGGATGATTGTGGAAACCGCCATCAGTATGGGCCAGGGCCTGGGTTATCGGGTGGTTGCCGAAGGCATTGAGACCGAAAAATCGGCACAGCTTCTTGAATCCCTCGGAGCGGAAATGCTCCAGGGTTACTGGATTTGCCCACCGAAGCCTCTGGACGATCTGAAGGCATGGCTGGAGGTTGAAAGAAAGACACCGGGCCTCCAAGGACTACACTAACAGTACACTTCTCGGGAAAGGATTGTTCTTTCTATGAGCCTTGATCAGATTCAGGCCCTTATCGACACTTGGACGGGCTTGGGCATCTGGCTGGCACTCGTTGGCGCCAGTGTTGCCTGGGTGATCTACGACCTGAAAACCAGCAACAGCCATATCGCCTCCATGATGCAGTGGGTTTGGGGGCTGACTGTGCTTTACTCGGGACCGATAGGCCTTGCCATCTACCGATATTCCGGGCGCAAACAGATCCCCACGGATAGTCTTGCCCGCAAGGGTTTTCGTTCGGTGGCCCATTGCTATTCGGGCTGCGGTATAGGCGAGATTCTCGGGGTGATCATCTCGGTTGGCCTGTTTGCCATGGGCAACTTCTGGGCAGCTATCATCACCTTTACCCTCGCGTACATATTCGGCTTTGCCCTGAACATTGGCCCGATGATGCAGAACGGGATGCCCTTCAAGGAAGCCTTCAAGGGCGCGTTCGTTGCGGAAACCATCAGTATTGTGGTCATGGAGTCCGTGGCAATCACCACCGACCTGTATCTGGGCGGAGAAGCAACCATGGGTGATGCCCTGTTCTGGTCATCACTTTACGTATCGCTCTCACTCGGGTTGTTTGCCGCCTGGCCGGCCAATCTGCTGTTGATCAAATATGGCCTCAAAGGCGGCATGGGCGACCCACGGGATGAGGACGCTGCTTCCCACGCGCACTGCCACTAACGGCTCCATGGCTCAGGCCTGCGCTGCCTGGGAAGCGATCAGCTTCCGGCCGCGCGCAGGGCCTGCCCCAGGGCTGAATAATAAGCCCGGAATGCACTATTAACCCGTTCCCGTTGCGCGCCAACCGGATAGAGCCCCAGTTTTGCCTCTTCGGATTCGCGGGTTCCGCTTACCAGAAAGGCATTCTTTACGTCGGAATCCTGCACAAAGGCTTCAAACGCCCGGGCGCAGAGTTCCTCGGGCAGGCTGAAGTACTGAATCCCGGCCGCTTTGTCGGCTTTTATCGAGCAACGGAAGAGTTCGCTGGGCTCTGCGCCTTCTTCGTCCAGCAAAACCGCTTTAAAGCAGGCCTGCAGACGGTCATTCAGAGGATGGCGAACCGCATCGTCGCGGCGGAGCCAGAGTTTCGACGCAAACTGGCCTCTCTGGGCCTCACCGAAAAGCTTCTCACCAATGTAATGGTCGAAAGCGTGAAACCACTCGTGGGCAATGCTGCCTGGGCCTGCGTTCTTGGCCAGTGAGAAACTGCGGGTAGCAGGCGTGTAATGGGCCGACACACCGGGCCGGCCGCCAATGCCGTACTGCAACGCCAGGGTGCCGCGCAGGGACACCAGCGACTCGGTGCCGCCAAGAATGGTCATCAGGTCGCACAGGGCATCGTAGAACAGCGACGCACTGCGCTGTTTCTCCGGCTCGGTGACCCAGCGACCAAGCTCGATGGAACGGAACTGGAAACGACGGCGGACGTCGAGAAAGGTAACAGGCGCACCGGCACGATGGTCCGGGCCCCGACGGTAAAAAGATTTGGCCATGGCGCTATTGTACGATGAAATTCCGGCCTGTCTTTCAGGCACCGGGAGAAACATCATTTGGCGGGATTGACCGGTTTTATGTGAATTATGACCGTCTGATTTTTCGCCGGCCTGTGCCACACTGCCAAAACCAATAATGACAATACCCCGAGTGAGTGTTTGCCATGACCGACACCCAGACCCATTACCGCACCTGCAATATCTGTGAAGCCATGTGTGGCCTCGAAATCCAGCATCGGGGTAACGAGATCCTGTCCATCAAGGGCGATAACAACGACCCGTTCAGCCGCGGCCATATCTGCCCGAAAGCCGTCGCACTGCAGGATTTCTACAACGATAAGGACCGCCTGAAAACACCGATGAAGTGCACCGCCGACGGCTGGCAGGAGATCAGCTGGGAGGAAGCCTTTGAGGAAATCGCCTCGCGGTTTCGGGGTATCCAGCAGGAACATGGCCAGGATGCCGTCGGGGTGTACCTGGGCAATCCGAACGCCCACAACTTTGGCAACGCCATCATGCTGCCGCGGTTCTTCAAGGCGCTGGGCACCAATAACCGCTACAGCTCCGCCTCCGCCGACCAGTTACCGCATCACGTGGCTTCCAATTACATGCTCGGCGCCGGCATGCTGATCCCGGTGCCAGACATCGACCATACCGATTTCATGCTGATCATCGGCGCCAACCCGATTGTCTCCAACGGCAGCCTGATGACCGCACCCGGCGTGGGCAAACGCCTGAAAGCCATCCAGCAACGGGGCGGCAAGGTGGTGGTGGTTGATCCACGGCGCACCGAAACCGCGAAAAAGGCCGACCAGCACCTGTTTATCCGCCCGGAAACCGATGCCCTGTTCATGCTGGCCATGGTCCACACGTTGTTCGAGGAACGGCTGGTTACCCTGGGCCACCTGGAAGACCGGATCGATGGGCTGGAGCAACTGGCCGGGGCCGTCAAACCCTATGCTCCGGAGTCCGTGGCGGACGCCTGCGGTATGAGCGCTAGCGCCATCCGCGAGCTGGCACGGGAGATGGCCACTGCCAAGAGCGCCGTATGTTACAGCCGTATGGGGGCCTCGACCCAGTCGTTCGGCGGCCTCTGCCAGTGGCTGACCAACGTGCTGAATATTCTCACCGGCAACTTCGATAGCCGCGGTGGCGCCATGTTCCCCCAACCGGCCTTTGATCTGGTTCGGGACAAAAAGGGCAAGCCCAGTTCCTATGGCCGTTACGAGTCCCGTGTTAGAAAGCTCCCCTACTTCAACAACGAATTCCCCGTGGCCACCCTGGCGGATGAGATCCTGACCCCGGGCGAGGGGCAGATCCGGGCGATGATTACCATCGCCGGCAACCCCGTGCTTTCGGCACCCGGCGGAGCCCGACTGGAAGACGCCTTCGATGCCCTGGATTTCATGGTGTCGGTGGATATCTACCTGAACGAAACCACCCGCCATGCCGACATCATCCTGCCGGCCACGACAGGGCTGGAAGTGCCGCACTTCGATGTGTTCTTCAATTCCTTCGCCGTTCGCAACACCGCCAAGTTCTCGGAACCGATGTTTGAGAAAGCGCCGAACCAGAAACACGACTGGGAGATTCTCCGGGACCTTGCCCTGCAACTGACCGGCCTGGAAGACGACGGTGTGACTCCGGAAGCCATGCTGGATCTGGGCCTGAAACACGGCGCCTACGGAAAAGAGGGCATGAGCCTGGAGACCCTGAAAGCCAACCCCCATGGTGTGGATCTGGGACCGCTTCAGCCCTGCCTGACGCAGCGGATCCAGACCGAGGACGGCAAGATCCGCATTGCCCCCGAGCTATACCTGAAGGATCTGAAACGCCTGAATGCCTCGGGCCTGTTGCAGGCAGATGAGAACAGCGACTATCCGTTCACGCTGATCAGCCGCCGCCTGCCCCGCAGCCACAACACCTGGACCCAGAATTCCCACCGGCTGGTAAAAGGCAAGAACCCGTGCACTTTGCAGATGAACGCCTCAGATGCCCGCAAACTCGGGCTTGAAGACGGACAACTGGCTACGGTCACTTCGGCTTCCGGGAGCATCAACCTGCCGGTGGAAATCGACGACGATATGTTCGAGGGTGTGATTAGCATGCCCCAGGGTTGGGGCCACAATCGGCCAGACACCTCCATGTCGATTGCCCAGGGACAACCCGGCGTGAGCATGAACGACGTCACCGATTCCGGGCGCATTGACGCACTGACCGGCAATGCGGCGTTCAACGGTACGAGGGTGGCCGTACGCGCAGCCTGATGTGAGATATGGCGTGGATAAGGTTACGCGTCTTGCTGAACGGGGGAAGGTTGTCAGTCAGTTCTGGTTGGGACTACGGGACTGATCGGCACGCAAGTAATCGTCACTGACTTCCAATTCATAGACAGTTTTCGATTGAACCAGGCAGTCGAGCATTTGTTTGCGTGCCCTGTGATATTTTTCATTGATTACGGGACGATCTTTCTGCCAAGTTTCCCGATCAGGCCACTGAGCATAACCAACCAGGATATTCGGTTTGTCTGAGGTATGGAGTCTTGAACCAAAACTGCCACAGTGCTCATAGATCGCTTTCGTCACTTCGAGCCAGGCTTCGCGAAATGAAGTCTCTGCGCCTTCCTTGATTTCAAGCTCATAAACGGCAACAAACATTCATTTTCTCTCTGAGTTCTAATGCCTTGGCTTTGCGGCGTGATAGAGCGCCAGCGTAGGCACGTCCGACAACAGCCATTGGTTAACTGCTTGCATGCGCATAGCCATGCGCATATGATCAAGCTCTGTATTCTAAATCTTCTGGGAGGCCCTTATGGCCGAACTCTATGACTCATCCGCCCCCAAAAAGGCAGCGAACCTCTCAATCAATAGCGATCTTCTGCGTAAGACCCGGGAACTGAACATTAACTTGTCTGCCACCCTGGAACGAGCTCTGAAAGAAGAGCTTTCGAAACGCGAAGCCGCTCAATGGGTTGAAGAGAATCGCGCTGCGATAAAAAGCTACAACGATTTCGTCGAACAACATGGATGCTTCGGCGACGAGTTCAGGGAGTTTTGATGGCACAGTTCGATGTGTACCCCAACCCGAGCAAAATCAGCAAGGCTCACTATCCTTACCTTGTGGATATTCAAAGCAGCCTTCTTAGCGATTTGGCAACTCGCATTGTCATCCCTTTGGGCAAACGTTCTGCCTTCGGTGGCGAAGCCATGCAAGGGCTCACTCCCGAAATCAGCTTTGCTGATCAAGAGCTGTTGCTGCTAACTCCGCAAATTTCCTCCGTGCCTGAAAAACATCTCAAGAGCCCTATTGGCTCTCTCTCACATTTCAGAGACCAGATTGTGGGAGCTTTGGACCTGGCTATCACCGGCATTTAACGCTGAGGTAACCGGCGCCGGAGCGCCAGCGGAGGGAACCAAAAGCGGCACGTTTTTGGCGTCCGGTTGACCGCCTTGTTACATGGTGATTCGGTAGTACCGGCCATGCTCACCATCCTTAGATCCACTGTTCGTGGCCTGCCAACCCAATTTTTCGGCTACCCTTTTGCTGGCCACATTTTCGTCCGCGATGAAAACCTGGGCGGTCTCTAAATCGATCTCGTCGGACAGCTTTTCAACGGCCAACTTGCACGCCTTGGCAGCTATGCCTTTGCCCCAAAACTCCGACCTGATGAAGTAGCCGAAATCGAAAACACCATCTATCTGTTTAATGCCGCAGAACCCGATGAATTCATCAGTATTAGCCTCGGCAATAGCAAAGCGCGACGGGGTAGCGAGCGCAGTTTCAAACCAAGAGCTCGCCTCATCTTCTGTCAGAGCGCGACGCGGCCCAAGAAACTTCATTACCTGAGGATCTCGAAGCATTGCCAAGACAGACTCCTTATCTTGGTAATGAAGATTTCTCAGCTTTACCGGAATCATAAGATTGGCTTACACCATGTAACGCTTGCCATAAGCGGCGGCTGAAAGCCGTCCGGTGGAGGGCCATCGGCCCGGAACAACCTTAATGGCCTGGTTAGGTGTTGTTGCGCACAGCTTCGACATTTTCCTGCAACTCAGATGGTTGAATATCAAAGCCTGTGGCACGTTCGCCAGACCAATTTATACCTGCCAAAAGGCCATCTTGAGACAAACCAGGTACCCAACGCTCACAGAACACCTCCCATGAGATAGCCACAGGCTCAAAACCCGTATAAGCGCTGACATTCTCGATTACTGTCTGAGCGCGAGACCGAGAGGACCAAAATGGCATTGCTCGGTTGCCTTCTGTTCCCCGTGGCGCAGGAAAACCTCCGCTGTCTTTTATGCCCCAAATGACTCCATTCTCGGCAACTTCTTGGTAGAACTTTGACGCTTGTGCTGAAGAAATACCCATATACACCTAACGTCGATGATAAGCGGCGCCCGACTAGGGCGTCCGGTGGAGGCCGCAGGCCGGAACGAACTTAATTGATTTGTTGGGCATTTTTATCGCGCAGAAAGTCAGCGATGAGATGCCACTTTTCTTTGTATTCCTCGTAATCGGGAATGTCTCTAAGGTTTACTTTGCCCCAGTTTTCGCTTCGTGGAGCTGACTCCACGATGGCTACCGGGAAGACGAAATAATTCGGCGGCATAACCTCTTTTTTACCATCCTTCGAGCCCCGGTTCAGAAGCACCACAACAACGAAATCGCAGTTGAAGTTTTTGATTGGAAACCCGCCAGCGCCGGTTCGCCACCGACTTTTTACTTGAACCATTGCAGATCTATTCGACTCAGGGTTTGTCGCGACCAGATCATAACCAGGCATATTTGTATAAGTCTTGTAGGAGGCAATTTTGTGTAGCAAAAGCTGTCCCAGAACCAAAAACTCAGCTCCTTCTGCCTCCAACCGTGTATCTAGTCTCGCCATTGCCAATCCTAGTTTTGATGCCTAACGCCTTGAATAAGCGGCCGATTTGGAGCGGCAGCGGAAAATCGGTCGGCTTGATTCACTGGTTATGCCTTGATTCCAAGTATTTGCCGAAACTCATCTTCTAAATCTCTCTTTAGCGAGGCAATCTCATTATTGTGTATATTCCTGGCTTTTTCCCAAAATTCATGCCTTTCTTTTAGCAAGCCCCTATCATACTTGTAATGAGTGTCTTTGATGTCTACCGGAAAAGTCGTAATATCAAAAAATACTCCTTTCGCCGTTTCGAGTATTTTATCTATCAGCTCACAAAGATCGTTTTCGAAGAAAATCCTCTTTGGCAGAAAATACTCCCTCAAATCGTTAAACTGAACTGATAACTCCTTTACCTTTTCTTCCAGCTCTGGCTCGCCTACAGCCTGAAATGGCCTTAAAGTCGAATAAAGAGTATCGTCGAGAACAGCAAGCTTCTCATAGAAATCCTTAATGATTTCAGCCCGCTCTGAATGAAGACGCTGGAACCTTATGGAGTTTTCACTAGCAATTCGCTCGAGATTCTTTTTATAGGACTCTATACGTCCTTGTAAAAATGCTTCTATGGCTTTCTTCCCAAGAAATGCAACGGTGAGTGATATCGCCGTAGCACCACCCAAAAAATTAATTACTTCCTGCCAAGCCATATAATTCCTTTTTGCATAACAGCAATTAGACAGAGCGCTTCATGATTGCAGAAATTTGACCGCTTCGTTATTACGGCTTCTGGATCACAGTACGCAATGCCCATAAATTTAGAAAACAACAGGTTAGCCCACTACACACTGCCTTTCCATGTAATCATTTGACATCTGTGATCCAAGCCACCAATGATACTGTATAAATAAACAGTACTGGCAGGGAGCCAAGACGAATGGAGGGAAGACACCCTCGCAATATGGGGCCCAGAGAGGTCAATGAGTTCCTGACCTGGCTCGCTGTGCATCGTAATGTCGGGGTAGCCACCCGGATCTGCGCACCACCCAGATTTATACCCATGTCCTCGGCAAGGTTTCACAGGGGTGCGCAGTCCGCTCGGCTAGAGGTTAGTAAGCCCTCACCACTCCAACTGAGCCCCGGTCTGGTATTCGATCACCCGTGTCTCGAAGAAGTTCTTTTCCTTGCGCAGGGTGGCCTGTTCATCCAGCCAGGGCGAGACGTTCTTCGCGCCAGGGAACGGCTCTTCAAGACCTACCGTTCTGGCACGGCGATTGGCTACAAAGCGGAACTGCTCGCTGTGGTACTCGGCCGAATAACCGAGAATCGGGTCCCGCAGGATGTAGTCCGCATAGGCCCTCTCGGCGGCTTCGGATTCGTCCCACATCTCGCGCACGGCCTTCGGGTCGAAGGTGATGTTTTCCTCTTCCACGATCTGGTTCACCACTTTCAGGCCGAAGGAGAAGTGCATGGCCTCGTCCCGCAGGATGTACTGCAGCTGCTCACCGGTGCCACGCATCAGGCCCCGACGCTGCAGGGCGAAGATGGGGCTGAAGCCGTTGTAGAACCAGGTGCCTTCGAACACCGCCGCGAAGAACAGGTAGGACATGATGAATTCCTGCAGGTCGTCCTTGTTACGCAGGTTCATGTCCGGGCGCATGGCCGCATCCAGGCGGCGGTTGGCAATCTGGATCTTGCCATTGATGGCGGGTACCACGCGGTAGCGGTTGTAGATCTCGCTCTGGTCCAGGTTGAGGGTTTCTATGCAGTGCTGGTAGGCCCAGGTGTGCATGGCTTCCTCGTATACCTGCCGGGCCTGGTAGATCTGTAGCTCCGGGGCGCTCATCTTCTCCATCACCGCCAGGCCGATGTTGCGCATGGCCAGGATATCCGAGGTGGTGAGGTAGGCCAGCACGTTCTCGTACACGTGCTTTTCCGGCGCGGTTAGCCTGTGATGGTAGTCATGGACGTCCTGGGCCATGTTCACGTCCAGGGGGGTCCAGTGGTTCTTGTTGGCGTTCATGAAGTACTCCCAGGCCCAGGGGTACTTGAACGGTGCCAGCTGGTTAATGTCGGTTTCGCCGTTGATGACGCGTTTGTCGTCCACATTCACCGGTGCCGGGGCACCGGGATGCGTGGCTTTGGATTCGGTTTTTGGTTCGTCGTCCCAATCAAGCATGGTTTTGCCTCGAATTCGTTAAGTGAGCAGTTACTGACAGGCTTCGCAGTCCGGGTCGTCGATGCTGCACACCTGTGGCTGGGGCGCGGCAACCGGAGCGGTTTTCTCGGCGCCGGTGGCACCCAGGGAGCGCAGGTAATAGGTGGTTTTCAGGCCACGTTCCCAGGCCAGCTGGTACAGGGCATCCAGCTTTTTACCGCTGGGTTCGGCCATGTAGAGGTTGAGGCTCTGGGCCTGATCGAGCCATTTCTGGCGTCGGGCGGCGGCTTCCACCAGCCATCTCGCATCGATTTCGAAGGCGGTGGCGTAGCGTGCTTTCAATTCGTTCGGAATGCGGTCGATCTGCTGGACGCTGCCGTCGAAGTATTTGAGGTCGTTGACCATCACGTTGTCCCAGAGTCCTTCGGCCTTCAGATCGCGAACCAGGGAGGGGTTGACCACGGTAAACTCACCGGAAAGGTTCGATTTCACAAACAGGTTCTGGTACGCCGGTTCTATGGACTGGGACACACCCACAATGTTGGAAATCGTGGCCGTGGGGGCGATGGCCATCACGTTGCTGTTGCGCATGCCGTTTTTCGCGATCAGTTCGCGTACCGGCGACCAGTCCAGCCGGGCGTTGGTGTTTACAGAGATGTCCCCTTCCCTGCGGTTCTCCTTGAGCAGGTTGATGGAGTCGATTGGCAGGATGCCCTGCTGCCAGAGTGAACCCTCATAGCTTTCATAGGCGCCTCGCTCACCCGCCAGCGTGGCGGACGCCCGGATGGCGAAGTAGCTGAGTTGCTCCATGGCCACGTCGGCAAACTCAACCGCTTCCGGGCTGGAATACGGCAGGCCCAGTTGATAGAGCGCGTCCTGGAAACCCATGAGGCCAAGACCGACCGGGCGGTGCCTGAGGTTGGAGTTGCGGGCCTGGGGCACGGCGTAATAGTTGATGTCGATAACGTTATCGAGCATGCGCACGGCGGTGTTAACCGTCTTCTCCAGGCGCTGCACATCCAGCTCGCCGTTGGCGATATGAGCTGCCAGGTTCACGGAACCGAGGTTGCATACGGCAATCTCTTCGGCACTGGTGTTCAGGGTGATTTCCGTGCACAGGTTGGAGCTGTGCACCACGCCCCGGTGCTGCTGTGGGGAGCGCAGGTTGCACGGGTCCTTGAAGGTGATCCAGGGGTGGCCGGTTTCGAACAGCACGGTGAGCATCTTGCGCCACAGCTGCTTGGCCGGGATTTTCTTGAACAGCTTGATTTTGCCCTGCTCCGCCAGCGCCTCGTAATGCTCGTAGCGTTCCCGGAAGGCGTTGCCATACAGGTCATGCAGATCCGGCGCATCGCTGGGGGAGAACAGGGTCCAGTCACGGTCTTCGCGCATGCGCTCGATCAGCAGATCGGGCACCCAGTTGGCAGTGTTCATATCGTGGGTGCGGCGGCGTTCGTCGCCGGTGTTCTTACGCAGTTCCAGGAATTCCTCGATGTCCAGGTGCCAGCTTTCCAGGTAGGCACACACCGCACCTTTACGCTTGCCGCCCTGGTTCACCGCCACCGCGGTGTCATTCACCACTTTCAGGAAAGGCACCACACCCTGGCTCTGGCCGTTGGTTCCTTTGATGTGGGAGCCCAGCGCACGGACTGGCGTCCAGTCGTTGCCCAGGCCGCCAGCCCATTTCGACAGCATGGCGTTGTCGCGGATGGCGCCGTAGATGTCTTCAAGGTCGTCGCCCACCGTCGTCAGGTAACAGGACGACAGCTGAGAATGGCGGGTACCGCTGTTAAACAGCGTGGGTGTGGACGCCATGTAGTCGAACGACGACAACAGGTTGTAGAACTCGATGGCCCGGGCATTCGGGTCGTCTTCCCGCAGGGCCAGGCCCATGGCGACGCGCATGAAAAAAACCTGGGGCAATTCGAGGCGGGCCTTGTTCCAGTGCAGGAAGTAGCGGTCGTACAGGGTTTGCAGGCCCAGGAAGCCGAACTGCAGGTCACGTTCCGGTTTCAGAGCAGCACCGAGGCGCTCCGGGTCGAAAGCCGCCAGGGCTTCGTCCAGCAGTTCATAACGAATACCTGCCTCTATAAAGGCACTCAGGGCCTGTGGATAAATCTCAGCCAATGGCAGACTGATGGGCAGGCCCAGGGCAGCGGCATTCTCCAAACGCAGCTGTTCCAGCAGTAGACGGGCGGTGACCGCGCTGTAGTCCGGCTCCCGCTCAATCCGGCTGCGGGCTGTCATGATCAGGGCCGACAGCACGTCTTCCTCGGCGATGCCGTCATAGAGATTGGTAAGGGCATCGTCCACCAGGGAATCGCCGTCAATGCCCTCCAGCCCTGTGGCGGCTTGCTCCACCTGCAATTTCATCAGCCCCAGATCCAGGGGAGCGATTTCACCGCTGGTCTTTTTCACGGTCAGGTGCGGGTGCGCCTCAACCGGGGCATGGCGGGCACGCTCGCGGGCATGCTCTTCCCGGTACAGTACGTAGGCGCGGGCCACCTTCTGTTCCTCCGCCCGCATGAGAGCCAGTTCCACCTGATCCTGGATGTCTTCGATATGAACCTTGCCACCGGCTTTCAGGCGGCGACCGATGGCCTGGATCACCTGGTCAGTCACCCGATGTACGGCATCGTTGATCCGGGCGGAGCCGGCAGCCTTGTCACCCTCGACAGCGAGGAAGGCTTTGGTCACGGCAATGCTGATCTTCGAGGGGTCGAAGCCTACGAGCGTGCCGTTGCGTTTGATGACCTGTAGGGATTCGGTATCGGTGTGCGAGGTTGGCCGGGGTTCGGCCAGGGCTGAGGCGGACATAGGTGTTCTCCTGAATACGCGTTGAATTCCTTTCACCATCGCGCAGGCAGAGAAACGGAGTGCCACCGTAGGTCGGATTAGCGAAGCGTAATCCGACAAAGGCGGTTTGGCGCAGATAGGGGTGTCGGATTACGCTTTCGCTAATCCGACCTACATGTCTGGCCTGAGTCCGGTCTGCTCACCTTGAAACGCGAAGGTGCAGTTGTCTCCCTGGCAGGTCTTCGGACTCAGGGGCGTGAATCGTTGGATTCGGCCTCGCTCGGCGACTTCCCGGTATCAACCAGTGTCTTAATGCCGTGCTTGTTCCCCAATACCGCTGCGCGTCAGTTCCGGAGTTTCACCGGATTCCCGATACCAGAATGTGTGGGGTGATCACGCGCTGACCGATTTGGTTACGCACTGATCACTACATCTGGTATTTGACCAAGGATAAAAACACTATATACACGATATCCAGAAGGAACAACCAGCAGAATAAAAAAGGCCCCGGAGAGGGGGCCAAACACGTGACAGTATCAACTCAACCAATCAGTGGCTGATCATCCAGGGCCGCATGGAGGGAAACATCTTCTTCCCATCAGCGGTGTAGAACAGCATGGACTTACCGGGTTTTGGGGAGCCGCAGCCGCAGGCCCGGCTGTGCTCCTTATCGTGGGCCCGTCGGTCCGCGGTGGAAAAAACCGGTTCGTGTCGAGACCGCTCGTTCCGGTCCTCAGCCGCCCTTTTAGCCGGGTCCATGGCCGCAATATGCGATGGCAACACGATCACCCTGGGCGAAAGCGCCTTGCAGGTCGGACATTCCGCCGGCTTGGCCGCATCCTCCATGGTAGCCAGGGTATTGAACAGGCCGTGCTCCCGGCACTTGTAGTCATACACAGGCATGGTGATTACTCCTTATCTTTCGACAACGGTACGTCCATGCCCCCGCTGACTTTCTTCTGGGGGCCTTCAGCGGACGGGTTGATGTCAAAGTCAAAGATGCCCGTGGGCAGCCAGAGTGTGGCGCAGGCATTGGGGATATCTACCACGCCGCTGATGTGGCCTTCCACCGGTGCACAACCGAGAATCGCGTAGGCCTGGGCCTTGGTGTAGCCGAACTTGGTCATGTACTCGATGGCGTTCAGGCAGGCCTGGCGATAGGCCACATGCACGTCCAGGTAATGCTGGCCGCCGTCTTCGTCTACGGAGATGCCTTCGAAGATCACATAGTCGTCGTAACGGGGCTTGATCGGGCTGGGCTTGAACACCGGATTCTTGATGCCGTACTTCTTCACGCCGTCCTTGATCAGGTTAACCCGCAGGTGAATCCAGCCGGCCATCTCGATGGCGCCGCAGAAGGTGATTTCACCATCGCCCTGGCTGAAGTGAAGGTCGCCCACGGAGAGGCCGGCACCATCGACGTAAACCGGGAAGTAAACCTTGGAACCACGGGAAAGGTCTTTGATATCACAGTTACCACCGTGCTCACGGGGCGGCACGGTACGTGCGGCTTCAGCGCCGGCGGCTTTGGCCGCTTCACCGGTCATCTGGCCCATGTGGGCGGTCTCGCCGTTGGGCAGTGTCGCCAGTTCCGGCACCCGCTCAGGATCGGTGGCCACCAGGCCGGCTTCCCGCTTGTTCCAGGTTTCCAGCAGCTCCCTGGAGGGCAGGCAACCGATCAGGCCCGGGTGAATCAGGCCGGCAAATTCCACGTTGGGAATGTGGCGGGATTTGGTGAACATGCCGTTGAAGTCCCAGATGGATTTCTGGGCTTCCGGGAAGTGTTCGGTCAGGAAGCCACCACCGTTCTGCTTGGAGAAGAACCCGTTGAAGCCCCACTGGCTTTCTTCGAAGGTGCCGATGTCGAGGATGTCCACTTCCAGCAGGTCGCCGGGCTCGGCACCTTCCACGCCGATCGGGCCAGACAGGAAGTGCACCTGGCTGAGATCGACATCCCGCACGTCGTCGGCACTGTCGTCGTTCTTGATCTGACCGCCGGTCCAGTCGTAGCACTCGACGATAAAATCGTCCCCCGGCTTGACGGTGGCTACCAGCGGAATGTCCGGGTGCCAGCGGTTGTGGATTTTGTCGTTCTCATAAGCCGACTTGTTCAGATCGATCTTGATAATGGTTTCAGCCATAACGGGCGCTCCTTGGTGTTGGCTTGCACGATTAGGTAACGCCTCTACTATCCGGAATCCCGTGCCGGTGAGGTATTCGCGAAATGCCCCCGGTGCCTACGTCATTCGACGTATTGGTCAACGGTGACCGTGTTGCCCTTCAGTCCGGCACGGAACCGACGGCACTCAGGATAGGCCAGCAGTGCCCGCGCTACCGCCGGCTCCAGGCGCTGGCGAAATGCTCGCAACAGTTCCCTTGCTCCGTAGCGGGCGTCGTAACTCCGGCAGAGTTCAGCGCGCAATTCCGGCAACAGGCTGAGCTCTGCGTGCTTCTTGGAGAGCCGACGATTGAGACCTGCCAGCTCGATGTCCAGCAGGGCTTCCAGCCAGTTGTCGGTCAGCCGGTTAAAGGTGAGGATCTGGTCGATCCGGTTGAGAAACTCCGGGTCGAAATGGCGTCGCAAGGCAGCATCGCGAATGGCCTCGCCCTTGCCGGGCGATAAACCAAGCCAGCGCCGCCATCCCCGCTGGTATCGCTGTTGGTGGGTCTCAGCGTCCAGGGCACCGGCGTTGCTGGTCATGAAGATCAGGGTGTTGCGGAAGTCGATCTCCCGATTGCCGGAGGGGAAGACCAGTCGGCCGGTGTCGAGCACATTGAGCAGGGTACGGACCACTTCCTTGCTGGCCTTCTCGATTTCATCGAACAGCACGATGCCGGGTTTGCTGAAGGAACCCTGAATCTTGTCCAGATCAAACAGGCTATGGCCTTCCTTGCTGCCCACGTAGCCCGGAGGCGCGCCGGTGAGTGCCGCCGCGTAATGCTCCTGGGCCAGGGTATTCATGTCGATACGGCACAGGCCATCCCGGTTGACATGAATGGCTTCGGCGATCAGGCGCACGGTTTCGGTCTTGCCCACACCCGTGGGCCCCAGGAACAGGTGCACCGCCAGCGGCCGGTTGTCCTCGCCAATGTCGGCTTTTACCCGCACCAGCATGGATTCCATGGCATCAAGGGCCTCGTCCTGGCCGACGATGTTTTGCCGCAGGCGGGCCATGACAGCATCAGGCTCGAAACGGAACCGGGAAGCACGAACCGGGCCTGAAGCGGCCCGGTTCTTTTCGATGGACTCCCGGTTGGCTTCCAGCCGTTCGTTAATAAACGGCATCAGCACCTCCCGGGCTTATGCCCCTGCAGATTTTTCCTTGTCATCGAATGGCAACTCGCCCACCGGGCACTCAGCGGTGCCCACCGTCTTGCGGGTCATCGCCTCCACGTTTTCCTGGGCTTTCTGGGCATCCATCACCCAGGTGCGATAAAACTCGAACGGGCAGTCTGCCACGCCCTTATCGCCGTCACCGGAGGCATGCACGCCGGTGTAACCCCGGTGCAGCAGTTTGAACAGGTGGTTCTGGGACTGGTCATTGGCGCGGGCATCGCGGATCTGGCTGACCGACAGCTGGGCATACTGGATGCCCATGTCCTCCTCGCCACATTCGCCAAGAGTTCGGCCATCAAAGCCAATAATGGCGGAATGGCCGAAGTAGGAATACACACCGTCAAAACCAGAGGCGTTGGCGACGGCCACATAGCAGTTATTGGCCCAGGCCATGCTCTTGGCCATCATCACCTGCTGTTCCTTGGCCGGGTACATGTAGCCCTGGCAGCGCACAATCAGTTCCGCGCCCTTCATGGCGCAGTCCCGCCAGATTTCCGGGTAGTTGCCGTCATCGCAGATGATCAGGCTGATCTTCATACCCTTGGGGCCTTCAGTCACATAGGTGGTGTCACCCGGATACCACCCCTCGATCGGACACCAGGGAATACACTTGCGGTATTTCTGGACGACTTCACCTTCGTTGTTGATCAGCACCAGGGTGTTGTAGGGGGCCTTGTTGGGGTGATCCTCGTGGCGTTCCCCGGTCAGGGAAAACACCCCCCAGGTATTGGCCTCACGACAGGCAGCGGAGAAGATGGAAGTCTCGTCACCGGGTACGGTGGCCGCGGTCTCCATCATCTCCTCGTTGTCGTACATGATGCCCATGGTGCTGTATTCCGGGAACACCACCAGGTCCATGCCCGGCAGGCCCACCTTCATACCCTTGATCATGTCCGCAATCTTGCGGGCGTTGTCCAACACCTCGGCCTTGGTATGCAGCCGCGGCATCTTGTAGTTCACCACCGCCACGCCAACGGTATCGTTACTGCTGGAAATATCACCGTGTCTCATTGCTCTGCTCCTCGTTAAACGGCCAGATAGCTCGCAATCTTGTCCTGATCGGCCTCTTCCCGGCTCTCTTCGTGCACGATCGCGCCTTTTTCGATCACCAGGATCCGGTCCGCCGCATCCATCACAAAGCTCAGCACCTGCTCGGAAACCACAATCGACAGGCCCCGTTCGTCGCGGATGCGTCGAAGGGTCTGGGCGATGTCCTTGATGATGTTGGGCTGAATACCCTCGGTCGGCTCGTCGAGCAACAACACCTTGGGCCGGGTGGCCAGGGCCCGGGCGATAGCCAGCTGTTGTTGCTGGCCGCCGGACAGGTTGCCGCCCCGGCGGTTCTGCATTTCCTTCAGCACCGGGAAGAGTTCGTACAGGTCTTCCGGTACCTTCTTTTCACCCACCGCGGCCAGGCCGGTCTCGATGTTTTCCCGGACCGTCAGGGTCGGAAAGATCATCCGTCCCTGGGGTACAAAGCCGATCCCGGCGCGCACACGCTGGAAGCTTTTCATGCCCGACAGATCGGTACCGTCCAGGTTGACTTCGCCGCTCTTGGTCGGCGTCATGCCCACCAGGGACTTCATCAGCGTGGTCTTGCCCATGCCGTTTCGACCCACCACGGCAACGATTTCGTTCTTTGCCACGTCAAGGTTCAGGTCATTGATGATGGTGCTTTGGCCATAGGCCACCGAATGATGTTTCAAGCTCAGCATGATCAGTGCCCCAGATAGACTTCGATGACTTTCGGATCCGATTTCACGTGCTCAATCGACCCCTCGGATAGAACCTTGCCCTGATGCATGACCGTGACCCGGTCGGCGATATCGCCGACAAACTGCATGTCATGCTCGATGACCAGCACCGTGTGGTCCTTGGTGATTACCTTCAGCAGCTCGGCGGTTTTCTTGCGCTCGGTGACCGACATGCCCGCCACCGGCTCGTCCAGCATCAACAGATCCGGTTTCTGGATCAACAGCATCCCGATCTCCAGCCACTGCTTCTGACCGTGACTGAGCGACGCCGCCGGTTCGTTCAGGGCATCAGACAGGAAGATCGTCTCTGCCACCTCTTCCACAGCCTCGATAACCGCCCGGTCGCGCTTGAACGCCAGGGCGCCCATAACGCTGTGCCCCTGGGGGTAGGAGACCTCCAGGTTCTCGAACACCGTCAGGTCCTCGAACACGGACGGGGTCTGGAATTTCCGACCCACGCCCGAGTGAACAATCTGGTGCTCCTTGAGCTTGGTTAGCTCCTTGCCATCAAACTTGATCGAGCCGGAGGTGGCTTTGGTCTTGCCGCAAATCAGATCCAGCACCGTGGTTTTTCCGGCCCCGTTGGGGCCGATGATGACCCGTATCTCCTTCGGATCCAGGTAGAAGGAAAGATCATCCACCGCCTTGAAGCCGTCGAAGGAAACCGTCAGGCCCTCGACTGCCAGCAGGAAATCTTTGGCTTTGCTTTTGGCTGCACTCATCACGATTTCTCCGGGCTGTAGGAATCGATCATCGGATCGTAATCATCCGTTTTCTCGGTTTTCGGCTTTCGCTCAGCGGCTGGTTTCGCAGGCGTGGCCTCAGCCCTGGCGCCTTTGCCGCGCTCGAAGAGCTTGTCCTCAAGGGGCATGACATAGGTCTGATAGAGACCGGCCAGGCCATTCGGGAATGCCAGCACCACGCCAATGAACAGCGCGCCCATGGCGAAGGGCCAGAGTTCCGGGAAAGATTCCGAAAAGCCACTCTTGGCAGCGTTGACCAGAAGGGCACCGTAGACCGCGCCAAGAATCGACAGGCGGCCGCCCAGGGCACAGAAGATCACCATCTCGATGGAGGCGACGATGCCGATGAACGACGGCGACATGAAGCCAACGATCAGCGTGAACATGGCGCCCCCGACACCGGCAAACGCCGCTGCCAGGCAGAACACGAAGATCTTGAAGGCGGCCACGTCGTAGCCGGAGAACCTCACCCGCATTTCCTGGGCATTCATGGCGACGAGAATCCGCCCCAGTTTCCGGTTCTGGACCAAACGCGCGATGAACAGGCACAGGAACAGCATGCCCACGCAGATGAAATACAGGGTTGTCTTCGCTGCATCTGTGCGAATATCCCAGCCCATCAGGGTCTGCAGATCGGTGATGCCGTTGACGCCGCCGGTGTAACCCTGTTGCCCGATGATCAGGATGGTCAGGATTGCCGCGATGGCCTGGGTGATGATGGCGAAGTACACGCCACCCACACGTCGTGTGAACATGGCGAAGCCAATTACAAAGGCCAACAGCACCGGCACACCGATCACCGCAATCAGGGTGAACGAGAAGCTGTGGAACGGTTCCCAGAACCAGGGCAGCTCGGTGAGCTGGTTCCAGTCCATGAAGTCGGGAATGCCCGGGGTGGACTGGATGGCCGTGGCCTCCGGCGTGGAGGCCTCCAGCTTCAGGAACATCGCCATGCAGTAGCCGCCCAGACCAAAGAACACGCCCTGGCCCAGGCTCAGAATGCCGGCCTTACCCCAGCACATCACCAGACCGATTGCGACAAAGGCGTAGGTCAGATACTTGCCCACCATGTTCAGCCGGAACGGGTCCAGCATCAGGGGCAAGAGAACCACCAGCAGGAATGCCAGTGCCAGGTAGTACAGTCCCTCGCGGGAGCCAAACCATTTCAGGGGGGATGAATTCTTCATGACAGTCTCCTAGCGACGGACCTTGAGGGCCATGAGTCCTTCCGGACGCAACATCAGGATGCCGACGACGACCAGCAGGGTGAGTACCTTGGCCATGGATCCGCTGAGGAAGAACTCCATGGTGGACTGGGCCTGGGAAATTCCGAAGGCAGAGACAATGGTGCCGATCAGGCTTTGCGCACCGCCGAAAACCACCACCAGGAAGGTGTCCACAATGTAGGCCTGGCCCGAGGACGGCCCCGTTGAACCGATCATGGTGAACGCGGCACCCGCTATGCCTGCGATGCCGCAGCCAAGGGCAAAGGTGGCCCGGTCGATGCCGGCGCTGTTGATACCGACTGCCTCGGCCATGGGCCGGTTCTGAACCACCGCCCGCACCTTCTTGCCGTAGCCGGACCGGTACATCAGCAGATAAACGCCCACTGCAATGGAGAGCGCAATGATCATGACGAACAGGCCGTTAATCGGCAGTTCCACAAGGTCGGTCACCTGGAACGCACCCATCATCCAGTCCGGCAGTTCCACACCCACTTCACGGGCGCCGAAAATGGATCGATAGGCCTGCTGCATAATCAGGCTGAGGCCCCAGGTAGCGAGCAGGGTGTCGAGAGGCCGATGATAGAGATGCCGTATCATCAACCATTCAATCAGCGCCCCAAGCGCGGCGCAGACAAGAAACGCCAAGAGCATGGCGATGAGGAAGTAACCGCCGAACAGTCCCGGTAGATAACTCTGGAAAAAGCCCGATGTGAGATAGGTGGTGTAGGCGCCGAGGATCATGAACTCCCCGTGAGCCATGTTGATCACCCCCATCTGACCGAAGATGATGGCCAGGCCCATTGCCATCAGTACGAACACTGAGAACAGGGAGAGCCCGGCAAACCCCTGCATGGCAAATATCGACATCAATTCACTGCTGGTGTAGCCATCGAACATGACCCTTCTCCCCTTCGAACCAACATGCTTTGCGTTTTGGAGGCGATAAAGGCCGGCGCACTGTGGCGCCGGCCATTCCGTCTTACTGGTAACCTTCAGGGAAGGGGTCCGGCTCCATCAGCTCTTCGGTCTCGTAGACAACCTTGTACTGGCCGTCGGTCTGAGCCTTGCCAATCCGGGTCTTGGACCACAGGTGATGGTTTTCGTGGATGCGCACATAGCCTTCCGGCGCCTTGGTGAATTCGATGCCTGCAAACTCTTCGCGGATCTTGTCGATATCGAAGGAGCCGGCTTTCTCAACCGCCGCTTTCCACAGCCATGGGCCAAGGTATGCAGCCTGGGTCACGTCACCGATGACCATGTCGTCGCCGTAGGCTTCCTTGAAGGCCGCAACAAACTCTTTGTTGTTGGGGTTATCAAGGCTCTGGAAGTACTTCATGGAGGCGTAGATGCCTTCAACGTTCTCACCGCCGATACCGCGGATTTCGTCCTCGGTAACCGAGATGGTAAGCAGCAGCGGCTTCTCGTCGGTGAAATCAACACCGGCGGCTTTCATCTGCTTGTAGAAGGCCACGTTGGAGCCACCAACAACCGAGGCGAAGATCACGTCAGGCTTTCTCAGCTTGATCTTGTTGATAACCGAGTTGAACTGGGTGTGGCCCAGGGGGTAGTACTCCTCGCCCACCACTTTCAGGCCCAGCTTGTCGATGTGCTTGCGGGCGATCTTGTTGGAGGTACGCGGCCAGATGTAATCGGAGCCGAGCAAATAGAAAGTTTTGGCGCCCTTGTTCTCGACGGCCCAGTCGATACCCGCAAGAATCTGCTGGGTAGCTTCCTGGCCGGTGTAGACAACGTTGGGCGACTGCTCCAGCCCCTCATAGAAGGTCGGGTAATAGAGCATGCCGTTGTACTGCTCGATGACTGGCAAGATGGCCTTGCGTGAGGCGGACGTCCAGGCCCCGAAGATGGCCGCGACATTGTCCTGACGCAGAAGCTTACGCGACTTTTCAGCGAAGGTTGGCCAATCACTGGCGCCGTCTTCCTGAACGTATTCGATCTGACGCCCAAGCACACCACCTGAGGCGTTGATCTGGTCAATGGCCAGCTTCTCTGCCTGAACAGAACCAATCTCACTAAGCGCCATGGTGCCGGTGATGGAGTGCAGGATGCCCACGGTGACGGTGTCATCCGTAACCGCCAGGCCGGTGGTGTTGACCTCGGCCGTAGCCGGTGTGGCCGCTTGTGCGGATGTGGCGAGCATGACGGAAGCCGCCAGCGTCATCAGGCTCTTTCGAAGCCCCAGTCCCTTGCCGAATGACCGCCCACCGGCGGTTTGATCTGTCGTATCCATGGTGATTCCTCGCAGTTTTTGAAGTCCGGATCCGCGCTTCCCTTCGAAAGCACAGTGCCCACGAGAATCATTCTGCTCGGCCCCCTCTTGGGTGCCCATTCGGCAATCGCCCCAGCGCGCTACGTCATTTGACGCATTCCGGTTGCCCGCAGGACAGGCTAAAAACGCAGGCATACAGAAGAAGAACATCCCGGCACCCGTCTATGGCACGGATATTGTTCCGGCTTTCTCATGCGGTGCATTTCAGCTTGAAGCTGCACTAACGCGGGGCACCCAGAAACCAAAGGCAAGGCAGTCATGGCGGCAAGACAGACTATTTTTCGGGTTCGGCGCAGCTACAACCAGTGGGTAGCCAACCAGACCCTGGAAGACTATGCGCTTCGCTTTACTGCCAAAAGCGCCCGGCGTTGGTCTGCTGCCCGGGTAAGCAATACCGCTCTGGGAGCGATCTCGTTCCTGGCGCTTGAAGCCATTGGCGGCTCCATAACTCTTCACTACGGGTTCGATAACGCGGTCGCCGCGATCCTCGCTGTCAGCCTGGTGATCTTTCTGACGGCTATCCCGATCAGTTACTACGCGGCCCGTTACGGGGTCGACATTGACCTGCTGACCCGCGGCGCCGGCTTTGGCTACATCGGCTCCACCATCACCTCCCTGATCTATGCCTCGTTCACGTTTATCTTCTTCGCCATCGAGGCGGCGATCATGGCCATGGCGCTGGAAATGCTGTTCGGAATTCCTCTGGTACTTGGCTACCTGATTTGTGCTGTGGTCATCATTCCATTGGTCATACATGGCATCACAACGATCAGCCGCTTCCAGGTCTGGACCCAGCCAGCCTTCATCCTTTTGCAGATCATGCCTTTTGTTTTTGTCATCTACTCGGACGCCTCCTCAATCAGCGATTGGACGCAATTCGAGGGAGTTAACCCGGTGAATACCGGTGGCTTGAGCATCGTGATGTTTGGAGCCGCGGCGGCGGTTGTCTTTTCCCTGATCGCACAGATCGGCGAGCAAGTGGATTTCCTGCGCTTTATCCCCGAGCCTCAGAATGCGAAGGAAAAACGGCGCTGGTGGGTTGCCGTTATGACGGGCGGCCCTGGCTGGATCGTGATCGGTATGCTGAAGATTCTGGCAGGCTCTTTCCTGGCCGTGCTTGCCCTGAATCAGGGCGTTACGGCCTCCGAAGCCGCCGACCCTACTCAGATGTACCTGATCGCTTTCAACTACATTACCCATTCGCCCGAGATTTCCATGGCCATGGCCGGCATTTTTGTCATTCTTTGCCAGCTCAAGATCAACGTCACCAACGCCTACGCCGGCTCCATTGCCTGGTCCAATTTCTTCTCTCGTCTGACCCACAGTCATCCCGGGCGGGTCGTCTGGTTGTTCTTTAACGTCGCCATTGCCCTGCTGGTGATGGAACTCGGTGTCTACCGGGCTCTGGAGGAAACCCTGGGGTTTTACGGCATTGTCGCCATTGCCTGGGTAGGCTCCCTGGTGGCGGATCTGGTAATCAACAAACCACTGGGGCTGAGCCCAGCGCACATTGAGTTCAAGCGCGCTCACTTGTATGACATCAACCCTGTCGGCGTTGGTGCCATGCTGACGGCTTCGGTTGTCGGCATCACCTGTCACACCGGCATACTGGGGGACTATCCCCAGGCGCTTTCCCACTTCATCGCGATGGCCGTTGCTTTGATCATGGCGCCTCTGATTGCCTGGAGGACTGGCGGCCGTTTTTACACCGCACGGCCCTTCGTCCCGATTGCGACCGACCATCACCCGGTTCAGTGCACGATCTGCGAACACCACTTTGAACCCGAGGACCTCACGACCTGTCCGGCCTACGAGGGCACCATCTGCTCCCTGTGCTGCTCTCTGGATGCCCGGTGTGGCGACGTTTGCAAGCCGGGAGCGGGTTACCAGGAGCAGCTCAATCATTTTCTCGGAACCCTGATGCCGAAACCGCTGCTGGACGGTCTGCGTTCGCGGATCGGGCATTTCCTGAGTCTGCTGATATTGATCAACGGGCTTTCGGGACTGCTGTTGTCATTAATCTATTTCAAGACGCCGGTGGCTTCACCGGCGGAAGGTCTGCTGCTGTCGATTACGCTTTGGAAGGTGTTCTTCATACTGGTCATCGTGACCGGTGTGATTTGCTGGCTGTTCGTGCTTGCCCATGAAAGCCGGGTGGTGGCCGAGGAAGAGTCCCGTCGTCAGAACCGCCTGTTGATGGAAGAGATCATCGCCCATGAACGAACCGATCAGGCCCTTCAGCAGGCGAAAGAGCAGGCGGAGGCCGCAAATGGCGCGAAAAGTCGCTACCTGACCGGAATAAGTCATGAACTCCGCTCTCCACTGAATGCCATTCTCGGATACGCCCAGCTGATGGAGAACGACGAAACCATTCCCGCGCACCGGAAGGAAGCCCTGGGTGTGATTCGGCGCAGCGGTGAATACCTGGCCGACCTCATTGAGGGGCTGCTGGACATTTCCAAAATCGAAGCGGGTCGGCTGGACCTGCACCGTGATCAGGTCCGCATTGAACTGTTGATGGAGCAACTGGTGACCATGTTCCGCTTGCAGGCGGAAGACAAAGGCCTGGCCTTTGATTATCACTGCCCCAATCCGCTTCCGGAACTGGTAACCACAGACGAAAAACGACTGCGGCAGATTCTGATCAACCTCCTATCCAACGCCATTAAATATACTGACCGGGGCGGAGTATCCCTGACCCTGCGCTATCGCAGTCAGGTGGCCGAGTTCACCGTGCGCGACACCGGCGAGGGTATAGCCCCCGAGAATGTGGAACGTATCTTCCGGCCCTTCGAGCGCATCCGCACACCGGGACAAAGCCGGACAGGCACGGGCCTTGGCCTGACCATTACCCGCCTGCTCACCGAAATCATGGGGGGTGATATTTCGGTTGAAAGCGAGCCTGGGCAGGGCAGCGTCTTTCGGGTGAGCCTCATGCTGTCGAGCCTGCATGCCTCCGCTCCCCGCTCCATCTCGACGCCGACCAAACGCATCTACGGGTACCACGGCCCGCGGCGAAAAGTGCTGCTGGTCGATGACGATGTCTCCCACCGCCAGGTCATGCGTGCCATGCTTTCACCCCTGGGCTTTGAAATCGTCGACACCGGTAATGCGCTGACGGTAATGGCGACCGTTGAGGCGGAGCGCCCTGACCTCGTGCTTCTGGACGTCTCCATGCCCGGAATGAGCGGCTGGGACGTGCTGGCATCACTGCGCGAGCACAAGCACACCGTCCCGGTTGTCATGGTCTCGGCCGACGCCAATGAAGGTCACCACGCGGCTGATTCTCCCCGGCTGCACGATGGCTACATCATTAAACCCGTGCGACTGGATCTGCTGCTTGACACCATTGCCAGCGTGCTGGATCTCGGGTGGCGTTTCGATAAAAGCCCGGAGCCCCTCGCCGCCATTCCCGCCCCCGAGCACGGCGTTCTTCCCTTACCGGAACTGGAGCATCGTCTGGCTCTGGCCGACCTGGCCCGGATCGGGCATCGAAAGGGCTTGCTTGAAGCATTGCATGCCCTGAAACACGGCGGCGATGCAGCCGAACCCTTTGCGCGTGAGCTCACCAGACTCACCAATGATTTCCAGTTCGAGAAAATTCTTGAACTACTCGAGGTAGCCGAACATGAAGCTTCATAATGACCGGAAAACTGTCGTGATGGTCGTGGATGACGCGGTCGACTCCATTCGAATGATCAACGACGCCATGGAAGAGGCCGGCATGACGGTGCTGGTTGCCCTGGAAGGGAACCAGGCCCTCACCATCAGCCAGAATATAACGCCGGACGTGGTGCTGATGGATGCTCTGATGCCCCACATGGACGGCTTCGAAACCTGTCGAAGATTGAAGGAGAACCCGGCGTTTACCGACATTCCTATCATCTTCATGACCGGGCTGAGCGACACGGAACACGTTGTCATGGGGCTCAATGCCGGGGGCGTGGATTACGTGACAAAGCCCATCAACACCACCGAGCTGCTGGCCAGAATGGATGTGCACCTGACCAATGCCCGCATGACCCGAAGCGCCCGCAGCGCACTGGATACTGCCGGTCAGAACCTGTTTGCCGTGGATCAGGAGGGCAACCTGCTCTGGGGCACGCCCCAGGTTTGTCAGTACCTGCCCGATGCGGCGCACCCTGAATTCTCCGATGTCCGCGCCCGCCTGGCAGAATGGCTGGGGCACCAACCCGAACCAGGCCACAGCATGCCGATGGAAATCATGGGCGTGGCGAGGTCCGTGGAGTTTCTGGCCCTCGTGGATAACCGGGAATACCTGCTTCGGCTAAAAACACCGCAGAATCCGAACAACGCAACCGCCGCTTTGCGACAACGGTTCGAACTGACATTGAGGGAATCCGACGTGTTATTGTGGATCGCCAACGGCAAGACCAATCGGGAAATTGGCCAGATACTGGATATGAGCCCCCGGACCGTCAACAAGCATCTGGAGCAGGTATTCCGGAAACTGGGCGTGGAGAACCGGACGGCAGCTGCGGCCAGCGCGATCCGGGTGTTGGCGATTCAGTAATCGTTTCGGGCACTTTTGCGCAAAGCGTCTGTCCACGGGTATACCCCCTTCCAGACATCGAGAAGCCTGATGAGAAAGACGACAAGAATCCTGTCACTCCTGTTTTTTGCAGGCATTTCTGGATTCCTGGTTGCTCAGCAATCGCCCGCTCTCAAACCGTTTTCTGAGATGCAGTCCCTGAATGACGGCTGGGAACCGTTGGAATTCCCCAAGATTGACCAGCTCAGCCGTTATGAGCTGACCACAGAAGACGGGCAGCAGGTTGTTCGGGCCACCACAGACGGCGGGGCCTCTGGCCTTATCGCCCGGGTAAGACTGGAACCGACCGATTCGCTGATTCTGCAGTGGCGCTGGAAGGTCTCGAATGTGTTCGAAAACGGGAATGCCCGGGAAAAGTCCGGGGACGACTACCCTGCCAGGATCTACGTTGCGTTTGAGTTCCAACCCGAAAAGGCCGGCTTCTTCGAACGTGCCAAACGAAAGGCAGTTGAAGTGTTGTTCGGTGAGTCTTTGCCAGGCAATGCCCTGAACTACATCTGGGCGAATACCCTGCCCCGGGGCGAGATCGTGCCCAACCCGTATACAGATAAAACCATGATGATCGCGGTAAATTCAGGATCAGAACGGGTCGGAGAATGGGTGACTGTGGAACGTGACATCATGGCCGACTACCGGGAAGCGTTTGGCGAGGAGCCGCCACCGGTGGTGGGTATTGCCATTATGTCGGATTCGGACAACACCGGTGAAAAAGCGACGGCCTGGTATGGGGATATCCGGTTGAACCCCAGGCCCTGAGCCACTTGGGTTTACTACCGATACTTTTCGGGGAAGCCCGGTATCACAGCGCTTTCACCAAATTTTCGTATCGGGGGGACTTCACCTTTTTCAGCGAGACGGATATAAGCATCATCGAACTCTTCCCGCAGCATCGCTGCCCGGGGATTGGCGAGCGAGAACAGCCAGGCTAGATTCCTCAAACGGATCTCCGATTCACGAATTTTCGCATCTTCGGGCATTGAAAGGGTTTCCAGTACAGGATCTCGATGACCCAACAGGTAATGCCCTCGGCCGAGCTTAAGCATCTCCAGAGCCGCCCGGTAGTTGGGTGCCTCAGTTACGTCAATGGAGCCTTCGGCCTCCAGCCAATACAAAAGCCCGCCGTAGGTGTATCCGGCAATCGTGATTACTGTCTTGCCCTGTAGCTGATCAAAATGAGTGAGTGGCTTCGTTCCCTGCAAATACCAAGCACTAAGCTGGGTCGCAAAGGGGCTCACCCAAGTCTCAAGAACTTCACCTTCCAGAGCCGGTACGTTGGTTGAGCCTGGCCAAACATCAATCCGTCCATTGCGCAGATAAAGATATACACGACTGATAGGAAGATAGAGAAATTCCGGCTGATAGCCTGCTTCGACCGCCACTTTTCGGGTGACCTCAATGAAAGTGCCCGCCGGACTGCCATCAACTTTCTGATAGGTCATAGGAGGAAAGTCGACGTAGGCAATGCGAAGCGGTTTGCCGGCTGTATCCGGCTCAGCCAGAGTGCCCGTTGATAGCAATAAACCTGCTAGCAAAACCCAAAGCCGGGCACCGAAAAAACGATTGGTTGTACACATCGAGGAAATTTGGTTCGTGTAGTTTCTGGACATGGAATCCATGCTGTCTGGGTCTGTTTAGCCAAAGATTAACAGACCCGGGCAAATCTGCACTGACACCGCCCGCAAAAACCCGAACAGAATGTCAAATATGGTTAATAACCATATACAGGCCTACACCACCCATTACCAGCATATAGGGAAACGCCATCACCACCATCTTGCCGTAGGACAGTCGCACCAGTGGCGCAATGGCAGACGTCAGTAGGAACAGGAAAGCCGCCTGGCCATTCGGGGTCGCTACACTGGGAAGATTGGTGCCGGTGTTGATGGCAACTGCCAGCTTCTGGAAGTGATCATAGCTGATAGCACCTGCATCCAGAGCCTGTTTCACTTCACTGATATACACGGTGGCCACGAACACGTTATCGCTGATCATCGAAAGCACGCCATTGGCAATGAAGAACATGCCAGGCTGACGGGCTTCGGGGAGCGAAAGAACGTAATCAATGATCGGCTTGAACAGGTGCTGTTCATGGATCACGGCAACTACCGCAAAAAACACCACCAGCAGGGAGGTGAACGGCAGGGATTCCTGGAACGCCTTACCAATCTGGTGCTCATCGGTAACCCCGGTAAATGAGGTAATCAGGATGATGACCAACAGGCCAATCAAGCCGACCTCGGCCAGGTGAAAGGCCAGGCCCACCACCAGGATTGCGGCCGCGAAGGCCTGCACCCAGAGTGCCGCCTGATCAGCCTTGGTACGCTTGGCCCGCTCGTTCTCTGCAAACTCTTCCAGCACCCGGCGCACGGGTTTGGGCAAACGCCCGCCATAGCCAAACCAACGCAGCTTCTCCAGAGCCCAGCAGGTAAACAGCCCCGCCGCCAGCACCGGCAGGCTCACCGGCGCCATGTGCAGGAAGAAGCCGGCAAAATCCCAACCCACCACCTTGGCAATCAGCAGGTTCTGCGGCTCGCCCACCATGGTGGCCACGCCACCAAGGGCTGTACCGATAGCACCGTGCATCAAAAGGCTGCGCAAAAAGGCCCGGAAGTTCTCGAGATCTTCCCGGTGCAGCTCAATCACCTCGTCATCACTGCCGGCGTTGTGATCCTTGTGTTGATAGCCCTTACCGGAGGCCACCTTGTGGTAAACCGAGTAGAAACCTACCGCCACGCTGATGATCACCGCAGTAACGGTCAAGGCATCCAGGAACGCAGAGAGTATGGCGGCTGCAGTGCAGAACAGCAGGGAGAGGGCCGATTTAGAACGCACACCCACCAGAATCTGGGTGAAGGTAACCAGCAGCAACTCCTTCATGAAGTAGATGCCCGCCACCATGAACATCAGCAGCAGGATAACCGGGAAATTGGTGAGCACTTCCAGATAGACTGCATCCGGCGTGGTCAACCCGATCAGCAGCGCTTCCACCGCAAGCAGGCCACCGGGCAGCAGTGGATAGCACTTCAGGGCCATAGCCAGGGTAAAAATAAACTCGGCAATCAGCAGCCAACCGGCCGTCCCCGGCCCCAGGGTCCACATCACAATCGGGTTGGCGACAAGAAACAGCAGGATGACCTGCTTGTACCAGACAGGCGCCTTGCCAAGGAAGTTGTGGGTAAAGCCGGAAATAACGGTAGTGGGCATTACAGAAATCTTCTGAGAAAACGGATTATTGGTATTGTGTGGCAGAAGGCCCGAATCTTCCTTGATATTTGCGTACCGCGGTATGGTCCAAAGGTACGACTTTCAGACCTTAATTGGTCGTAATAACAACAATAGAGGAAGGTAAGCCCGGCCACGCCGGTATTTTTTAGTAATATTACTTAATTTAAGCCGCACAGGCGACGGCATTTTAACCGATTTTCAAACTGAAGAGTCGCTTTATGAAAAATTATCGCTGCTCTTTTTGCTCCCCAGAGAATCATGCCAGTCAGCGCGTCAGGAACTGCATCTGTTTTTTCGACAACTAGAATTCGACAGCCTTGTACGTACGAAGCGGGAAGAATGTTTGAACAAGGCTCAACGCCGCCGTTGCTCCGAAAACCTCTTCTGGAGTAACCCGTTCAGCTCCTCAAGCTCGGCGATCCTCCGCTCACTGGCGGCCTTTTCCCAGGCAACCCGCTCCGTCAGACGGTCAATTTCCGCAGCAACTTCGGAAACCTCGTCAAGCTGGGTGTCCTTAACCCGCTGATGATATTCGCCGTTATTTACCCGCCCCAGTATGCGCCGGATGTGTTTCAATCGCCGGACAAGATAGTAGCCCGCGGCAATGGAAAACAAGGCAGCGGCCAACACTTCAAGGCCGGCAATAGCCAGACTTCTGCGCTTGACCTGCTCGATACCCTGCAACTGTTCCCTCAGGTCCAGGCCAATTTCCACCGTGCCGTAATTCAGACCTGCCTTCACGATGGCGGCTTTTGCCATGTAGAGCTCCGAAAGGCCATCGGTCTCTCTCGAGCGCTGGAAAGAATGGCGCAGGGCATCCGGATTACCCGCCTCGGCAAGGAGATGGCCATTGTAGTCAATTACTCGGGCAAACGCGGTTCCAGGGGTCCTGGCAGCGGCGTCTACAAACGACTGCAGGGATCCAAGGTCCAGAGATAACACGTCATCGGCAGCGGTGGCGGCAAAAATCCGGGCGATAGACTGGGCCCGACGTTCCACTTCATCGGTTGTTGACGAGTCAATAAAGTGAAAGACCGAATACAACAGCACCACCAGCATGACCACTTCGATCATACCGATCCCGATCACGGCCTGGGCGCGGATTGATAGCTTCACGGATCGTCCGTTTTCTGGATAAAGTCCAGGCCAAGTCCCCGGACATCGTCCCAATCGTGGTTCCCGGCGGGGACCAGAGTCTTGAGGTTGGCGCGTTGCAGAAGGGCCACGCCTTCTTCGCTGCTACCAAGATTGGTCAACGCTGCCTGTATACGCAACCTCTGGTCATCGGTATGCTTCGGATGCACCGCAATAGCGTGGGGCGTATAACCCTCGGATCGCCAAAGTACCCGAACGCCGGTAAGACCGCCGGCAATCGCCGAGTTATAAGTGCGCTCTATCCCACCGCCGGCAGCCGCGAAACCTTTCTGAACGTTCAGGTATACCGATTCGTGGGAAGACACAAAGCGCGGCGTGTAGGTGACACCCAGCCGTTCCAGCTCAGCACGGGTCAATATCGTGGCGGCAAACGCCGCCGGCGCGGGGAAAGCCAGTGTCGATCCCTCAAGCTCTTCGAGGGTGGTAACGGGGCTGTCTTCGCCAACCACAATGATCCCACGTATCCGTTTTTCCCCCTCACGGGCGACGGCCTGGTAACCCGGCGATTCACTGAACTCCACGTAGTGGTAGGGGTTCATATAGGCAATATCGTACTGGCCCGCCAGGACACGCTCTTCGAAGGTGGGAATGTCCGGCGCGGTGGTAAACCGTACCTGACGACCCAATTGCTCCGATAGATACCGCATCAAGGGGGTCCACTGATCCGCCAGTTTGCTGGAGGACTCCTGGGGAACAATGCCGAAAAGCAGTGGGTCTTCCGCACTGTAAGCGCTAATGGGTTGAGTGGCGATCAGTAATGCAACCAACCACGGAACAAAACCTCGCTTTAACTTCATCCAGACACACTCTTCAATAGCCAGTAGTTGCCAAATACCTGGTTTCTACAAATGGGTAACAAGTACCCGAATCAAGGAGCAGGGCCAGATAATCATTCAGTGGCATCGGTTTGTGCGCATAATAGCCCTGAATAAGGACGCCACCAATGCCCTCGATCAATTGCCACTGGGCCTGGTTCTCTACCCCTTCAATCACACTCTTCATGTATGCCTGGTCGGCCATAGCGATCACGGAAGCCAGGAACCGGGCCTTGTCCTCGCTCTCTTCAATGCCATTCACAAAACATCGGTCGATCTTGAGTCGGTCTACCTTCAGTTCACGGACATACTCCAGCGACGAGTGCCCGGTGCCGAAATCATCCAGCGCGAAGGTTACGCCCATAGAATGAAGGCTGCCTATCAGCTGGTTGATGCGCTGGAATTCCAGGGCCGCATTGTCTTCGGTAATCTCCATACAGAGGGCGTTGGCAGGGATTCCGGCATCAATCAAAAGACTCTGAACGTCCTGCACCAGATGATCGTCCAGCATGGAAGGGTTGAGATTGATTGAGAGATTGCCACTAAAGCCGAGGTTCTGATAAAGCGATTGGGTCTCCCGTGCAATCTGCCGGAACAGCCAACGACCCAGCTCCACACCCAGGCCATAACGCTCACACAGGTCCACCACACGGTTCGGGGGTACAAAGCCGACACGCTCATCCCGGCAACGAAGAAGCACCTCGGCACCGGTCACCAGATTTATGTTTTCGGAACTCACAATAGGCTGATACACCAGGCTCAGATGAAGGGTGCCGGGTTCATTGTTGAAAAACCGGATAAGGCCGGTGTGGACAAGCCGATCCTCCTCGATTCTACGGCGGAGATCTTCCTGGTTGATGCAGTAGTTGTGGCCTTCCAGCCGCGCCTGAGTCAAAGCCCGGTGGGCGCGTTGGTAACGAATACTCCAGTCCGGACTATTACCCTGGCACTGCGGGTCTACACCCATAACTGCCGACACATGCAAGACAGAGTCCTTGATGCGCCAATCAAAGGTGGTTGCGCCGACCAATCGTTTGGCAATCGTTTCGATGTCTTCGGTCAGACTCACTGACATAAACATCACAAACCCGCTCTGCGAGGCCTGGATCAGCTCATCATCAGCGCCCAGCTGCTTCCGGAGCTTTCGGGCAAAAACCCTAAGCAAATCATCTCCACCTTCAGTTCCGAAATCGCTCAGAACCAGCTGAAAACCTCTGATTTCACAAGTGATAATGGCTTTTTCAGGGGATACACGGCGAACACCGTGGAGATATTGGCTGTTCGGAAGACCGGTTACGGGATCTACCCTGGACTGCCTGCGAACAAAGGCAATAGCAAAAGCCAGGTACGAAAACACGGCAACCAGAGCCACCAGAGTCAGGACTCGGAGGTTGGCAAGCCTATTGCGGGATTCCTCAACGGCAGTCACAAGCCGACTGGCTTCGTCACCGACGAAGTTATCGATAACCAGCTGCTGAATACCCGCCTTCTGGCGGTTCCAGGCCTCCATAACTGGCACAATGTCTTCGGGCCCACTTCCCACACCAGCCAAAACCGGCTCCTCCAGCGCCCTTAACTGACTGAACAGGGCTTTCAGACGCAGTTCATTGTCCTGGTGGTCCCGGGTTGCCCGCGACTCGGAACCGTTAAGCAGGTAATCATACCGGCTCCACAATACGTCGTAGCGCAGGGTCAACTCGTCCTGATCGCCCACACCCTTCGCCGCCAGCGACAGTTCCCGATCAAAGTCGCCTGCTTCAGTGCCCAACTGGGCCAGGTTCCACGACGCCATACGCAGGGTTCCCAGAGAAACTGACTGCAGTTTCCTGTCCTGAATATACGTATAGAAACTCCCGCCCAGGAGCAGGAGTACGATCAGGAACAGAAAGACAACGGTGGTTCGCGAAAACAAACCTGAAAGTAGGGCGCCCTTGGTCAAGGTTATTCCAGCTCAATGCCGCTGAGTTGCCAGACCATGTAGCGATGAAAATCTTCGTTATCCAGTTCCGGGCGCTCAGACAGTGGAAGAATGACCCAGAAGGGGCCCCGGTCTCGAACAGACATGGTCTTGGATTCCCTACGGGTGGCAATGATCGCATCGAGTGACAGCAGATCTTCCAGAGAGCCCGAGACATTGTAATTGTTCAGGGCCGTCAGGGTGATCTGTGACTGCCCGGATACACCGAAGGTCTCAAGAACCCGTGCCAGGGTTGGTCCCGAGAACTGGACCTCGCCGTCAAAATAGGGGCTGATTGTCGAAAAGGTGGTTTGGGGAAAGCTTTCCAGTTCATTCCGGTCCAGAACCAGAGTGCTTGCTCCATTGGTAATTGTCAGCTTTGGAGCCGCCAACACGTGGGCAGGAAAGACGAAGATCATCAGAAGAAAAATCAGTGGCAAACGACGCAATGAAGGCACCCTTTTGGCTGGATGAATCGAAAATTACGGCCAAGGTAATGTGATGGATTTTTAAGCGCCAGCAGGGATTTGTTACCTTGCGCAACTGATTTGCAAGAAACTTAAAAATGGCTTGGAAGTTAAAAAAATAATCAAATAAAACAATGGCTTTTGCGTATCAACGGAGCACGTCGGCAAGCTAGGTAATTGCCGAAAGCTATCAAAGAGGACACGTCCACCTGCCTTTAATTTTAATGATATTTATTTGCATTATTATTTGCCGGGCAATACTATCCTGAAGCAAATTCCCAAACACCACCAATAGCTTCAGGGTTTTGATAATGTTCGCCGTTCTCTCTCCCGAGCCCCTCGCAAGGGCCATTCGCCTGATCGTATGCGTCGGTATCGCCGCTAATGCACTGCCTGTTTTAGCCCAGGAAGACACCACAACCAACCTGGATGCCCTGGTGGTTTCCGCCACAGCACTCAAGGTGGAGACACCGCTGGTTGAAACACCAAGGCCAGCTTCCGTGGTCGATGAAGAGGAACTCCGTGAGCGCAACGTACAATCCCTTGATGAAACATTCCGCTATCGCGCCGGCGTGGTTTCCGGCCACTATGGCGCAGACAACGACACTGACTGGTTCAAGATCCGGGGTTTCGACCAGGCCACCTATCAAGACGGATTGCGCATCTATCGCGAGGGCTTCTATCAGTGGCTGCCGGAAACCTATGGCCTTGAACGCGTTGAACTCCTCAAGGGACCCGCGTCCATTCTTTACGGTGAGGCGCCCCCTGGCGGCGTAATCAACGCCATCAGTAAACGCCCGACTGATCAGGCGCAGGGAGAACTTCAGATTCAGGCTGGCACCAACGAGCACCGCCAATTGGGTCTGGACACCTCAGGCCCGATTGGAGACAGCGATTCGGTCAGCTATCGCCTGGTTGGCCTGTACCGTTCCGCCGATGGTGATATTGACTACACCGAAAACGAACGCTACTACCTGGCGCCCAGCCTGCGCTGGGATGTGTCCGACGATACCTCCCTGACATTCCTGGCGAGTCTTCAGAAGGATGATGCCGTACCCTACAATGGCTTCAAGCTGGCTTACGGCACAATCCAGGATACGCCCTTTGGCAAGGTTGAACCTTCCACCTTTTATGGCGAACCCGGATACGACACCAACGAACGTACCCAGTCCTCTGTCGGTTACAGCCTTTCACATCGCTTCAACAACACCTGGGAGTTTCAACAGGACACCCGTTACAGCGAGCTCGACCTGCTACTGCGCAGTATCTACATGTCGTTCCAGAGTGGCTCGAGAGAAGGGACCCGCGGCATCGTCTATCGCGATGGGGATCTGTCCAGTTGGACGGTGGATAACCGGCTGGTGGGCACCTGGTTTACTGACCGCACTGAAAACACCCTGTTGATCGGTGTGGACTATCAGGACCTCGAAACCGACGGTCTGGAACTGGATAATTTCGCCTTTTCCACGATCGACATCTTCGACCCGACTTACGGTAATTTCACGCCGGTATCACCTGCAGACCTGACCCGCCGAAACATCACCAAGGAGCAAACCGGCCTGTATCTCCAGAATCAGCTCCGACTGGACGACCGCTGGATCTTTCTCGCGGGCGCGCGGTACGACCAGGCTGAGGTGGTTGATCGCAACCTGACCGCGGCTTCCCGGCAGAGAGCCGACGACGATCAGATATCTCTCTCCGGTGGGGTTATGTACCTGGCGGATAATGGCTTCTCGCCATACCTTTCGTGGACCGAGTCGTTCCAACCGATTGCCGGCGTGGATAACAACGGCAACCTTTACGAACCGCGGGTTGGTGAACAGTTGGAATTTGGCGTCAAATACGCTCCGAACAGTCTGGACGGCTATGTGACGGCGGCCATCTATAACATTGAGGAAGAAAACTCACTGGTCACCAGTCCCTCCGGCTTTCAGGTTCAGGAAGGCGTCAGGGAAACCCAGGGCTTTGAACTTGAGAGTGTCGCCTATCTGACCGAACAGCTCGAGTTGACAGCTGCCTACACCTACAACGACGCGACAACGGACAACACCTCCGACAACCAGCCCGCGGCCGCTGCGAATCTGATCCCCCGTCATTCTGCGTCGGTTTGGCTGGACTACGCCTTCCAGGATTTTGCGCCAGGTCTGAAGCTCGGTGGTGGCGCCCGGTACGTTGGCAGTACCGACGACAGCTTCACGGGAACCGAGGTGCCTTCTTACACGGTGGTGGACCTGATGGCGCAGTACCAGTTCGTGGACAACTGGATCGCACAGCTGAACGTGAACAACATTGCTGATCGCGAGTACGTCGCCAGCTGTGAGTTCTACTGTTACTACGGCGAAGAGCGCAGTGTGGTCGGCACCCTGAGCTATCGCTGGTAAATCCCCTGCCCGGGAACAGGAGCCCCCGATGACCCCGTCAAGCCGGCAAACACAGCTGGGCAGGATCGGGAAGGTTCTGGATTACATCCACCTGAACCTGGACAAGCCGCTGGCCGTTACCAGCCTTGCCAGGATCGGGGGATGGTCCCGCTGGCAATTCAACCGCGTGTTCGCCTTCGAGACCGGTCAATGCGTCGGGCAGTATGTGAGGGAACTGCGGCTGAGCCTGGCGGCGGAAATGCTGCTGTTTACCGATCAGCGCATCATCGATATTGGCCTGGCCTGCGGCTTTGGCTCCGACATCAGCTTCAGCCGCAGTTTCAAACAGCATTTCGGGTGTCCACCGGCCCAATACCGGCGCCGCGGACTGCCGTGCCTGCTGAGCACGCCTTTATGTCTCGATCCGGCCCTTCTGCCGGATGCCTCCCTCCGGGCCCGAGTCCCTGCCATCCGGCTTGATTCAAGGCCGGCGTTCACCGTGGCCGGTCGCTCCGAGAAGATACGGGGACTGTTCTCGTCCAATCCTGATTTCAACGTCAAGGTCCCTGCGCTCTGGGGTTCGTTATCGGCCGCCGGGCTGCTGCCAGAGGAGCAACCCAGGTTTGGCGTTATTGATCTCTCCGGGGGAGCGGGTCCCGAATTCCACTATCTGGCTGGTGTTGAAACCGGTGAAGCCCACGCTTCTCAAGGTCTCGAAGTGCTTCAGGTGCCTGCCCAGAATTATGCGGTGGTCTCCTTTCAGGGCCCCATCCGCTCACTCGCTGAAATCCTGAAATGGTTTTTCAATGCCTGGCTTCCACATGCCGGCTGCAAGGCGGTCTATGAATTTGATCTGGAGGTCTACCCTCCGGAATTCGACGCCCGGGCGCCGGAAGTGAGCATGGAATACTGGATTCCAGTCGTGCTTGAGACACCATTAATTACCGGCATGCACCAATCGGTTAAGTCCTGTTCAACCAGATAAATATAATGGGAATGATTCGCAATTAATTATTCGAGGTTTAACAGGACCCATTATGCATTCACACGTTATCAAACCCTCCACACTGGCTGTTGCCATTGGCCTGGCTGTCAGCCAGATGGCTGCCGCGGACTCCAATGAACCCCTGGAACTGGACACCATGACGGTGTACGGCGAGACCTACAGAAACACCGCCACCAAGACAGCACTGGAACCGGGCGAAACCCCGCAAAGCATCTCCGTTCTGGACCAACAGGCCCTGGAGATGCGCGATGCCGACTCCGTAGCCACCGCCCTCCGCTATGCTCCGGGTGTGAACACCGAGTTGCGGGGCGGAGCTGTGGGCCGGCTGGATTTGTTCAGCATCCGCGGTTTCATCAACTATCAGAACTACTACGACGGCCTTCAGCTTCTCTACAACGACTGGAATCTCCAGCCCCAAATTGATCTGAAAGCCGTGGAGCAGGTTGAAGTTTTCCGTGGCCCCACCTCCACGCTGTACGGATCCATGCCGCCCGGTGGCATGGTCAACCTGATCGGCAAACAGCCCTCCACTGAGAGCTTCAACAAGATTGAAGTGGCCGGCGGTTCCCGAAATCTGGCCGAAGCGTCAGTTGAAAGCCGCGGCCAACTGGGCGACTCCAGCCTGTCCTATAGCCTGGTGGGCCTGACCCGAACCCGTGACGGACAGGCCGAAACATCCGAAGAAGAACGTCACATGATCGCGCCGTCCGTGGATTGGCAGGTCAGTGAGGACACCCTGGTAAACTTCAACCTGTACTACCAGAAAGACCCGGCCATGGGCATCTACACCACCCTGCCCGCCTCCGGTCTCTTACTGCCCAACCCCAATGGCGAGCTACCGCAGGATGCCTTCTCCGGCGACGCCAACTGGAACGAGTTTGATAAAGAGGTGTTGCTTGCCGGCTACAAGGTGAACCACAACATCAATGACAACTGGAATTTCCTGCAGAACTTCCGGTACACCGATGCGGAGGCGTTTCAGACCAATACCTACGGAACCGGGCTCGCGGCCAATGGCAGAACTCTGTCGCGACAGGCCTACCTGACTGATGAGGCAACGACTGGCTTTACGGTGGACAACCAGTTCTCAGGACGCTTCCAGACCGGCTCGGCCCGGCACAATATCCTGGTCGGTTTTGATTACCTCAGCCTCGATTCAGATGTGATCTATGAAGATACATCCTTCGGCAGCGGTGCGCCCTCAATCGATCTTTATGATCCCGACTACTATCAGATTTCCCGCAGCACGATCGACATTACCGACACTGTGTACTCCTCCGACTTCAACATTCGTAAGAAGCAGCTTGGCGTCTATCTCCAGGACCAGATCGAGCTGAACCGTTTCGTATTCATCGGCGGCGTTCGATGGGATGACTTCACCGGTGAGGAAAAAGGCAAGCAATATGGTGGAGCGATCGACAGGAAACTGGACCAAGACAACTTTTCCACCCGGGCCGGCATGATGTACCAGGCTGCCAACGGCGTTTCGCCCTATATTAATTACGCCGAAAGCTTCGAGCCACAAACCGGCAGCGACCGTAATGGCAACGAGTTTGACCCTTCCACGGGCGACCAGTGGGAGCTCGGTGTAAAATACCAGTCACAGGATCAGCGCACCTCGGCAAACCTCGCCTTCTATCAGATCACCAAGGAAAACGTGCCAACACGCGATCCCAACGGCGGCCCCTATGATCAGATCCAGGCAGGCGAAGTACGGTCACAGGGTATCGAACTGGAAGCCCAGGCCCAGCCCATCGACAGTCTGCTGGTAACCGCCAGCTACACGCTGCAGGATGTGGAAGTCACCAAAGACAACACCGGCCTGAAAGGTCAGACCCCGGTTTGGGTGCCAGACCAGATGCTCTCTGTCTGGGCCGACTATGGCTTCTATAGTGGCCCGCTGGATGGCCTGGTGGCCGGGATTGGTGCCCGCTACATTGGTGAAGCGGAATACAACGCCGCCACCAACGAGGGCAATGTGCCGGATGCCACCCTGCTGGATATCGCCCTGCGCTACAATCTGGGGCGGGTCTCCCACACCCTCCGCGGCACCGAACTGGGCCTGTCCGTGAACAACCTTACTGACGAGCGCTATTACAGCTGCTTTGACAGCAGTAACTGCTGGTTCGGCGAGGAACGAACCGTTGAAGCATCAGTCTCCTACACCTTCTGACCGGTAAGGAACCGAATAGAATGGACGCCATGGACTCTTGCGGAGCTGCCTGACCCATGGCGCCCATTCCCAACCCTGCCTCTTCCCCACACTTGCCCCGGAGCATCTGGATTCTGGGCTTCGTCAGCCTGCTGATGGATGTGTCTTCAGAAATTATCCACAGCCTGCTGCCGATCTATCTGGTGACAGTGCTTGGCGCCAGCGCCCTGGCCGTCGGCCTGATCGAGGGCGCGGCCAATGCCACGGCGCCCATTATCAAGGTGTTTTCCGGAGCACTGAGTGATTACCTGGGCAAACGAAAGGGGTTGGCGATTTTGGGCTACGGGCTCAGCGCACTCTCAAAACCGGTGTTTGCCCTGGCCTCAGGGCTTGGCTGGATTGTCACCGCCAGAATTGTTGACCGGGTGGGCAAGGGTATCCGCGGTGCGCCGAGGGATGCGTTGATTGCCGACCTGGCTCCCCCTGCCCTGCGTGGCGCCGCCTACGGCCTGCGCCAATCCCTGGATGTTGCCGGAGCAGTGGCCGGGCCGCTGCTGGCCATCGCTTTGATGCTACTGTGGCAGAACGACTATCAGGCGGTGTTCTGGGCGGCAGTGGTGCCGGCCGTGCTAACGGTTCTTTTGCTGGTGTTCGGTGTTCATGAACCGCCCCCGGCAAATGCCAGACCCCGAACCAACCCGATCCAGCGCGCCAATCTCAAGCGCCTGACCCGGGCCTACTGGACCATTGTCGTCATCGGCGCCCTGTTTACCCTGGCCCGTTTCAGCGAGGCCTTCATTCTGCTACGCGCGGAGGAACTGGATCTGGCGCTTGCCTGGCTGCCACTGGTCATCGTCGCCCTTAATCTGGCGTTCTCCTTGTCTGCCTACCCCTTCGGCAAACTCTCGGACCGCCTGCCCGCCCCTGTACTGCTGGTCATTGGCCTGGTGCCGCTGATTCTGGCCGATATCCTTCTCGCCACAGCCGATCACTGGGCCCGGGTACTGGCCGGTGCCATCGCCTGGGGCCTGCATATGGGCATCACCCAGGGCCTGTTCGCCAAGCTGGTTGCCGACACTGCCCCGGACCACCTGCGAGGCACCGCGTTTGGCGTTTTCAACCTGATCACCGGCCTGACGCTGTTCCTGGCCAACATGCTTGCCGGGATACTCTGGGTCTGGGGTGGAGCCGCACTGACATTTTACGCCGGTGCGGTTATCGGAGTGGTGGTGATTGCAATTCTTTTGGTCTGGTCGCGACGCCAGCGGCCAACCTAGGCGAGAGGTTGGCCTTGACGTTTAAAGAAGAAATCAGTGCAACACCCTGACCATGGTCACCCGGTTCCTCGGCGCAAAAGGCATCGAACGCCAGTTCAAGTAGTCTGAAAAGAAATCCGCCTGGCGGGCAGGATCAATAAGTACCGACACGCATTCCTGGAAATCGCAGCAACCATCGTTGGCGGCCTGGCTATCCGGGTGTTGAAGACACTCCAGAGCTCGGAGGATCACCGCATCCATGGCGTTACGATCGCCTCGGTCCAGCAGTGCTCGGGAGACAAGAATGGCCGAGAGCGTCAGTTCAACATGCATGCAGGTTTCGTCGGCGCTACAGGAGAGGCAGGCCAGATCGAACGCGCTCCCGGCCAGTGAGATCACATCCTGCAGTTGACCCTGCTCGCTCAAAGCCTGGGCGTTTTCCATCCAGAACAGCCAGAGGTCTTTTCGCTCTTCCAGCGGAAGATCGGCAAATTGCTGGCGGTGATTGGGGCACAAAAATTTCATCGTGGTCTCCTTGATAATCCATCGCCAATGATAATAATTATCATTGGCGATGGATTCAAGAAAAACCGTTTATTGTTTGATCAGCGCGCAAGCGATCAGGGTTATTCGACTGTTACACTCTTGGCCAGGTTCCGCGGCTGGTCCACATCGGTGCCCTTGAGCACGGCCACATGATAGGACAGCAGCTGAAGTGGCACGGTATAAACAATAGGGGCCGTAATCGGATGCACTGACGGAATATGCATCACGTGCAGGCCCTCTTCGGCTTTCACATCGGCCTTTTTATCGGCGAAGACAAACAGTTCACCGCCGCGGGCACGGACCTCTTCCAGGTTGGACTTGAGCTTCTCAACCAGGTCGTTGTTGGGTGCTACGGTGACCACCGGCATTTCGCTGTCCACCAGGGCCAGGGGACCATGCTTGAGCTCACCCGCCGGATAGGCCTCTGCGTGGATGTAGGAAATTTCCTTGAGCTTGAGGGCGCCCTCGAGGGCGACCGGGAACTGGGAACCGCGGCCAAGGAACAGGCTGTGGTTCTTGTCCATGAAGGCCTTGGACATCTCGGCAATTTCGCCATCCAGAGCCAGCACATCGTTCACCTGGCCAGGCAGTAGATGGATGGCCTCAACGATCTCCGCTTCCTGCTCCTCGGGCAGCCCATTGTGGCGGGCCAGGGCCAGAGTGAAAATCAGCAGCGCGGTCAGCTGGGTGGTGAAGGCCTTGGTGGAGGCCACGCCGATCTCAGGTCCGGCCTGGGTCATGATCACCAGGTCGGATTCCCGCACCAGGGAGCTGCCCGGTACGTTGCAGATGGCCAGCGCCGCCCGGAAACCGGCTTTCTTGGCCTGGCGCAGGGCCGCCAGAGTGTCGGCGGTTTCGCCGGACTGGGAGATACAGAGAAACAGGGTGTCCTGCTGGATCACGTGCTTGCGGTACCGGAATTCGGAAGCCACTTCCACGGAGCAGGCAATACCGGCCAGCTCTTCAATCCAGTAACGGGCCACCATACCGGCGTGGTAACTGGTGCCACAGGCAATGATCTGGACGTGACGCACGTTCTCAAGGAGGTTCGCAGCCTCGGTACCCAGGGCCTGTTCCAGCACCCGGGTGTTGGTGACCCGACCTTCCATGGTGGCCTTGATCACTTTCGGCTGCTCGTAGATTTCCTTGAGCATGAAGTGGCGGTATTCGCCCTTGTCCGCGGAATCCGCGCCGTGTTCGAAGCGGGTCACTTCTCGCTCAACCGTTTGCCCCTCGCGATCGAGAATGGCGATGTTGTCCTTCCGGATGTCGGCAATGTCGCCTTCTTCCAGGAACATGAAGCGGTCGGTCACCGGCAACAGCGCGAGCTGATCGGAGGCGATGAAGTTCTCGCCGATACCCACACCGATCACCAGAGGGCTGCCTTCACGACACACCACCATATGGTCGGGTTCATCGGCGTGGACCACAGCCAGGGCATAGGCACCGCGAAGACGGGCAATGGCGGCCCGAACGGAATCGTGAAGGTTACCCAGGGACCGGTAGTTCTTCTCGATCAGGTGGGCAACGACTTCGGTATCGGTCTGGGAGGTGAACTCGAAACCGTCGGCCCGGAGTTCTTCGCGCAGCTCCTGGTAGTTCTCGATAATACCGTTATGGACGATGGCCAGGCGCTCACCGGACATGTGGGGATGGGCGTTGATCTGGGACGGCTCGCCATGGGTGGCCCAGCGGGTGTGGGCGATGCCCAGATGACCGGCGAGCGGGTTTGCTTTCATGGCATCCCCGAGTGCAGCAACCTTGCCAACTTCCCTTGCACGCTGGACGCTGTGGTCGCCACCGATGACGGCCATGCCCGCGGAGTCATACCCCCGGTATTCCAGACGGCGCAGGCCCTCAAGAAGGATGCCCTGAACGTCCCTTTCCGAAACCGCGCCTACAATTCCACACATGCTGCTCTACCTGTCTGTTGATCGTTTGTATCAGTGTTTCTTCGGCTTTTCCCAGCCGGCAATGTTCCGCTGCCGGCCACGGGCGACGGCCAGTTCGTGATCGGCAACGTCTCGGGTAATGGTCGAACCGGCACCAATGGTGGCCTCTGCCGCAACGGTAACCGGGGCAACCAGAGCGGTATTGGAACCGACAAAGACTCCGTCGCCGAGCACCGTCTGGTACTTGTTCACCCCATCATAATTACAGGTGATGGTTCCTGCACCTACATTCACATTACGACCCAGAGAGGCATCACCCACGTAGCTCAGGTGATTGATCTTGCTGCCTTCGCCGACGATGGCCTTCTTGGTTTCCACGAAGTTGCCCACCTTCGTATTCGCCGCCAGTTCGGTGCCCGGACGGATACGGGCAAATGGCCCGATCTGGGCCTTGGCGCCAATCACCGCCCCCTCAATCACACTGTTGGCCTTGATCTCAGCACCATCAGAAATGGTGGCGTCCTTGATGACGCAACCTGGTCCAATGGACACATTGCTACCGAGGCTGACCTTACCCTCAAAGACCACGTTCACATCAATCCAAAGATCATTGCCAATACTGAGCTCGCCGCGAACATCCACCCGAGCGGGATCCGCCAGTGTTGCGCCTTCTGTCATCAGGCGATCAGCCTGCTGACGCTGGAACCAGCGTTCCAGTTCGGCCAGTTGCAGGCGATTGTTGACCCCCTGCACTTCAAAAGGATTCTCCGGTTGCGACACCGAGACGCGAAGGCCCTGCGCCACTGCCATGGCGATAATGTCGGTAAGGTAGTATTCGCCCTGGGCATTGCTGCTGGAGAGGGTTGGCAACCAGTTCTTCAGGTGTTTTGCTGATACCGCCAGGATGCCGGTATTCACCTCCCGAATCTGTTGTTGCTCCGGCGAAGCATCTTTCTGCTCGACAATGGACTGCACGTCGCCATCGGCATTCCGGACGATCCGTCCGTAGCCCTGGGGGTTGTCCATGGTCACCGTTAGCAGACCCAGGGTGTTGTCATCCAGAGTTCCAACCAGTCCGTCGAGGGTTTCGTGGCGGGTCAGGGGTACATCGCCATAGAGCACAAGAACCCGCGCATCGTCGGGTAGATCCGGCAGGGCCTGGGCCACAGCGTGGCCGGTGCCCAACTGTTCGCTCTGGGTCACCCAGTTTACCGAGGCTTCATCGGTGGCTTCCCGAACCATACTGGCCCCGTGGCCGATTACCGTGTGAATTTTTTCAGCGCCCAGCTGTTTGGCGGTGTCGATGACATGATGGAGCATCGGGCGCCCGGCAATGGGGTGCAACACCTTCGGCAGTGCGGATTTCATTCTGGAACCCTGGCCGGCGGCCAGAATGACGACGTGTAGCGGGCTCATGGAAAAGTCAGGCTCCCGAAGTATTTAGTCTCTGAATGCTTAAAATAAAAAACCGCACCCTTCAAAGCCGGATGGTCAACGTAAAACGCTGATCTTCCAGCCGCTCAGGATGCGGCTTCGGTGTTCGGCAAACCCGAAACGGAAATGCTTATCGCATTTTGTTACGCAGCTGCTGGATGGTACGAAGCTGAGCAACAGCTTCGGCCAGCTCTGCAGCGGCACGGGAGTACTCGAATTCACCGGTCTTGTTGGCAAGTGCTTTCTCGGCTTCTTTCTGAGCTTCGAGCGCGGCTGCTTCGTCCACATCCTTTGCACGAACCGCGGTATCCGCCAACAAAGTCACCAGATTGGGCTGAACTTCCAGATACCCGCCGGACACGTAAAGAATTTCTTCTTCACCGCCCTGCTTGATAATCCGAATAGGGCCCGGCTTCAGCTGGGTCAGCAGCGGAGTGTGACCCGGGGCAATACCCAGGTCACCTTCAGAGCCCGCTGCGATCAGCATTTCCACCAATCCGGAATAGATCTTTGTTTCGGCACTTACCACATCACAATGCACGGTCATACCCATGTCAGTTGCCTCTTTGATCGATCCGGAAACAAATGCGTCGGCTCAGATTAGCTCTTTGCCTTGCTCTTCATTTCCTTCGCTTTCTCGACCGCTTCCTCAATGGTACCAACCATGTAGAACGCCTGCTCGGGCAATTCGTCATAGTCACCATTCAGGATGCCCTTAAAGCTGCTGATGGTTTCCTTGAGGGAAACGTACTTACCGGGGGAACCGGTGAATACTTCAGCAACGTGGAACGGCTGGGACAGAAAACGCTCGATCTTACGGGCACGGGCAACGGTCAGCTTGTCTTCTTCTGACAGTTCGTCCATACCCAGGATGGCGATGATGTCTTTCAGCTCCTTGTAGCGCTGCAGGTTAGTCTGCACGCCACGGGCCACTTCGTAGTGCTCCTGGCCGATGATCAGCGGATCCAGCTGACGAGAGGTGGAATCCAGCGGATCGATCGCCGGGTAGATACCCTTGGAAGCGATGTCACGGCTCAGTACCACGGTCGCATCCAGGTGCGAGAAGGTGGTTGCAGGCGACGGGTCAGTCAAGTCATCCGCCGGTACGTATACCGCCTGGATGGACGTGATGGAACCGTTCTTGGTGGAGGTAATACGCTCCTGCAGCTGACCCATCTCTTCAGCCAGAGTCGGCTGGTAACCTACCGCAGACGGCATACGGCCGAGCAGTGCGGATACTTCGGTACCTGCCAGGGTGTAACGGTAGATGTTGTCAACGAACAACAGTACGTCACGACCTTCGTCCCGGAACTTCTCGGCCATGGTGAGACCGGTCAGGGCCACACGCAGACGGTTTCCAGGGGGCTCGTTCATCTGGCCGTAAACCATGGCAACCTTATCGAGAACGTTGGACTCCTTCATTTCGTAGTAGAAGTCGTTACCTTCCCGGGTCCGCTCACCAACACCTGCGAATACGGAGAGACCGGAGTGCTCTTTCGCGATGTTGTTGATCAGCTCCATCATGTTTACGGTTTTACCAACACCGGCACCACCGAACAGGCCAACCTTACCACCTTTGGCGAACGGGCAGATCAGGTCGATAACCTTGATGCCGGTTTCCAGCAGGTCCGCAGACGCTGCCTGATCGGCATAGCCAGGAGCCTTACGGTGAATCGCCCAACGCTCTTCTTCGCCGATCTCGCCGGCTTCGTCGATGGGACGACCCAGAACGTCCATGATACGGCCCAGAGTCTGGGTACCAACCGGTACCGAAATCGGGTTGCCGGTGTTTTCTGCTTTCAGGCCACGCTTCAGGCCTTCGGTGCTGCCCATGGCGATGGTACGAACAATGCCGTCACCCAGCTGCTGCTGGACTTCCAGAGTTGTTTCGCCACCTTCAAGCAGCAGTGCGTC
>NZ_CAJXKQ010000030.1 GCF_913055835.1 uncultured Marinobacter sp.
ATCCATGGTGGCAACGAATCCTATGCGGTTGGCAATGGCCGTATTATCGCCGATTTTGAGACTTATTCAGAGTCTCCCTAACAAACACTCAACGCATGAGGCTGATCAACATGCCTTGGCCATGCGTGATTGGAGCGATAACGAATATCACCAAATTGATCGCCATTGCCGGTTCAGCGGAAATATATTTGATACGACTTTTGGAGAATTGATAAGCGTTACTAGCGAAACACTGGAAGCATCTTCATTAGAACAGATTGGAATTTCAGCTCCCGATAAAGTGCTTTTACTCCATGTGCAGTCTGAGAAACCCGTACTGCTTAACGGAGCTTTCTGTGATGCCTCCATTATTCACTACTCCTCCGCCATGCCCATCCATGCAGTTTCAGAAAAACCCGTTCACGCATATATAATCACAATTGATAAGCAACTTTTTTTCGACAACATGCGCGGATTAGAGACCACAAACCGGTTCTGCTTGCCGTTCGAAAATTTTATCGAAATTGGGCAAAATTTACACAATGATGTGACTAGCCGCCTAGAGCAAATTCTAACAATGTCACAGGATTCCTACTTTGAAGACTCTAGGATTTTTGAGACCCTTGAGGACCTCTTGGAGATATTATCAGTAATTTTCCTATCTGGACATAAATCTGCTCCTCCAAAGGGTTTATTCAGCAATCAGTCGTACGTTATTCAGAAATGTTGCCAGTATTTGCACAACAAAATATATGAAGAAATATCCGTTCAAGATTTATGTGATTACACAAGAGTTAGCCGTCGATCTCTTCAGAGCGGCTTTAACTCAATTTTCAAAATAAATCCCAAGGAGTATATAAAAGTAGTTCGTCTAAATAGAGCCCGCCAATTAATTATCCGAGATCCCTCTATCAAGATCCACAACGTCGCGCTTGAATCTGGATTCAATCATTTCGGGAGATTCTCTCAATATTACCAGGAATTTTTCGGTGAACCCCCGTCTCAGACCGCCACGCGAAGACGAAAAGAATACGAGCTTTTCTCCTCGTAATACAATCTTCTATCTATTAACCAAAAAGATTGGTTTCTGAGGGATTCAGCGATAAATATTCGTTTTTGCCGCTCGAATATGTACCTGTCATTTTTTCAAGGCCAAACCAATATCCTTTTCCAAAACTGGATATAAGAGTAGCCCTGCAAAAGTTAGATTGGTTAGTGTGTCTGTTTTTAGCAGCCAAAACAGAATGTCCGTTGCAAGCATTACGGCTATTCATTCTGACCTAAACTAATAAGACGATAGCAGGGAGGGATTATGTCCTCATTCGTAAAGACGCAAAGTGAATTAGAAGAGATTCAAGGAATTCTCTCACGCGGTCGGTGCACCGTAGAACAAATTGCAGTGGAGTTCGAAACCACTTTTGATTTTCTTAGGAGTGTACTGCCTCCTTGCTTCGATCTACCCGATGAACCAACGGCTATTGCAAGTGTGTCCAGGTGGCAAAGTGAACTGTGTGGAGAGTATGACTGCGGCATTATTTCTTTGAATTGCAAGTATAGAGATTTAGTGGGCTCAACAATGCTGGTACTCACTATTAGCGGTGATATGCCTTTCGCAATAGGCCGAGAAATGTGGGGCGAAGCAAAAAAAGTCGGTGAGGCTAAACTCTACAAAGATGGCAACGACTGTTATGCGTTCAGCGAAAGAAAAGGTGTCCGCTTGATCGAGATTGAAGCGGATCTTCATAAGGATTTAGGTCCTTCAGAGGCACAAAATTGGGACTTTGAGCTGAAGGCCATACCTCATTCCAGCGGTTGGGGTTTGCAGCACGATGTTGTAGTTAATTGCATGCAGAACCAAGAGAGGAATAGAGTTACGAAAGAGGGGCACGCCTCACTCAAACTTCGCGGCACCGATTGGGACCCCCTACATACGATCCCGATAGTTAAAACAGGCAAAGCCTTCTATACCGAAGGCGAGTCGAGTTGGACAGTTCCTAGAAGTGAAACTGTCGAAGGTCGGGATCAATACCTACCGTTTGTTTATGGTCAGAAATATGATGACTTCAGGCTTTTCAAAACCCCAAAACGGTTTTTAGCCTGAGTGAAGACATCACAGATCGGGTGGGCTTGTCTGCCAGAAACTAGTCACTCTGGCTCTACCTATTCAGGAATGGGTAGAGATTTTTCAGGGTGATTCTTTTCAGGAAAAAATCCGGATCGGCATCTCAAGGATGCCGATTCTACAAATCTGGACTTACCCCGATATCGCTGACGCCCGAGACCGTCAGCTACTAGAATTCTTGCGGAAGGGGGGTGTTAGATCAAAAAATGCTACGACATGATTAACGTGTGCACTACGCTCCACCCACCTGACGCATAATTTCAGATGCAGTTTGCCTCAGCTCTGAGAGCAATGTCTCCATCACGCCTTCCGCGTTCATGACCGGATCTGGCCCAGAAATATTAATGGCAGCGATCACCTGCCCGGTAAAATTCCGAATTGGCACCGCCAGCGCAGTCGAATGATCAGAATAGTGACGGGTCCAACCCTGTGCGCGCTCTTTCTCGCACAGTGCAATTAACTCGGGCATCGTTTGGGGTGCCGGTCGTGGGTAACCATCCAGCCTTTGGCCCTGGAAAAGACTCTGCAAGTCCCCTGGAGCCATCCCCATCAATAGCGCCCTGCCCATAGCGGTCGTATGCAGAGGAAAACGCGTACCGACCGGTACGTTAACCGAAACCCTCTGCAATGCTAATGCCCGAAACACATAAAGCACTTCTGTGCCGTCACGAACCCCAACATGACTAGACAGCGAAGTGCTGTCCCGAAGCCGAGTAATAAACGGGGCCGCTACCTCGACAATCTCACGGCTGGCGAGGTAACTGAAGCCTCGGGAAACCACTTGAGTGCCGAGCGCGTAGGTGTTGGTCCCGATCTTATTCAGGTATCCCATGGACGTCAGGGTCTGCACAATCCGGTAAATCGAGCTTGTGCTTACCCCTAGGCGATCGGCCATTTCCACCTGGCTCAATGCGCGACAATTGCTGTCAAACATCTCCAGGATACGCAAGCCTTTGTAAAGGGCCGGAACGGTATAGTCCTTTTCACTCAAGTGGTTTACTCCCTATCCCATCTGAGTCGCCAAATGATATCTCCCGATTCTATAGTTTCTGCCAAGGATAGCGAAAACCAAGCCACCAGAGATCAATAACAGCCATGGGCTGTGTGCCACCAACGACAATCCGGCCAAGCTCAGAACGGTTTTTTCAAGCTTCGATAGCGGCGCGCTGAAGAACCCGATGTAGGCAGCCGACAACGCTACGATACACAGGATGCCACTGATCATGGCAATCGAGAACTCATACCAGGTGAAATCAAGGAACAGCAGGCTAGGAGCATAGATGAACATCAATGGTACCAGTGCCTTGCCCATAGATAGCCTAAACGCTGTAACACCTGTCCGCATTGGATCCGAACCGGAAATGCCCGCCCCAGCATATGCAGCCAACGCGACCGGTGGCGTCACATCCGCCAACACACCGTAGTAGAAGATGAAGAAGTGCGAAGCCAACAAAGCGATCCCAAACTCATCCAGCGCTGGCGCCACAATAGAGGCCAAGATGATATAAGTCGGTGTTGTCGGGATCCCCGCGCCCATCAAGATACAAGCGAGAGCCACCAATAACAGTGCGATGAACAAGGTCAGGCTATTTTCGGTAACGAGATCGAAAGGCACGAACGCGGCCAGCGTGCTGCCAAAGTCATGAGCCAGGCCAACAATGGCACCGGAGAACTTGAAACCCAGCCCGGTCAGCGTGGTGACACCCAACAGGAAACCAACACAGGCGCAGGCGGCGGTAATGGCGATAGACTGCTTAGCGCCCTCTTCGAGACCATCGATCAACCGACGCGGCGTAAGTACACTCTCATGATCCAGCTTCCTGAAGCCTAAAGGCCGCAGCACCAAAGGAATGTAGGAACAGGCAATGGTCAGAATAATGCCCCAGAACGCAGCGAGAAAAGGAGTGAACTGCATTAACAACAAAGTCACCATAACAACGAGCGGAATTACTTGGTGCCAATGTTTTGCGAGTACGGCTCCTAGACGGGGAATCTGGTCAGCGGGCATGCCCTTAAGGTTCAGCCGACGGGACTCGAAATGAACCATGCAAAGCGTAGCCAGGTAGTGGAAAGCGGCTGGGATGATGGCGATGAGTATCAGCTCATTATAGGGCACGCCAAGCATTTCAGACATGACAAACGCAGAGGCGCCCATAATCGGCGGGGTGACCTGTCCGCCACAAGAGGATGCGGCCTCCGTGGCAGCGGCAAAACGGCCACTGAACCCGTACCTTTTCATCATCGGGATCGTGAATGCCCCGGTAGTAACGGTATTAGCGACTGGGGACCCCGAGATCATACCGAAAAAGCCCGACGAAACGACAGACACCTTTGCCGGACCTCCCGAGTAGCGACCAGCAACCAGAGTTGCCAGCTCAATGAACAATTGGCCAAGACCGGAGGCCTGAGCCAGTACGCCAAACAAAACGAAATGGTAAACATAGGTCGCCACCACACCAATGGCGATGCCATAGATACCTTCGGTGCCCAAGTATAAGTGCTCTACCAGACGGATAATGTCGTACCCACGGTGAGCCATTACACCCGGCAGATAGGGCCCAAACATGGCGTACAACAATGCCAGAACACCAATGATGGATAGCGACTCGCCCATGGTCCGGCGTGCGCCCTCAACCACCAGCATCACAGCGATGCCGCCCATTATGTAATCGAACGCTTTCGGGAAACCAACGTTGATAATGAAGATCTCTTCGAAGAAGACGATCAGATAAGCGGAGAAGCCGGCCCCCGCGAACATCAGCGGCCAGTCGATCCAACTAGGCTTATTCCGACCACCCAAAGCAGCAACTGGCAACGCCGACAACGCCATCAACCCGGCAAAGCCATAGATCCCCCACCCCCACCACGCTGGGATTTCGCCGGCCAGTGCCTGAACCAGCTGGTGAGCAATCAGTAGGTAAAACGCGCCGTATAGAAGGCTCAGCCCCATGTTAAGTTTGAAATGCTTAGGCGGTCGCCGAGGAAACACGATAAACAGCAGGCCCATGATAAAGGCCATATGCACGTTACGGTGGGTCACTTCATTCAGAAGACCGAAACCCGCTGTGTAAATATGGAAAACACTGAGGACGACGCAGGTGATCGTCACTAACGTTTTGAGAATGCCTGTCAGGTCCCGAAAATTCGATTCGTTATCGAACTTTTTAATCAGGTTGTCCAGATCCGCCTGATGCATTTCAGGCCCGCTGGATGACGAACGGTTGGCAGTCTGGCTGTTCGAATTGCTCATACCCGTTGACTCTGCGTTATTGTTGGCAGTTGGAGACCGGCGCAATCAGCAGCCCGCTGTCCGGCCATTGGTTAAGATTGATTGTGCTGTTGCCAGTATGCAGCCTGTTTTTAAACCGCTCGTCGGTGCGCACAATCAGGCGACCGATCTTACGATCCATTTCCAGGATGAACTGACCATTCCGTCGCTCAAATGACGTGGCATCTGGCTCATTCACCAGTGAGGGCAAACCCTGCCCGTGAGCAACAAAAATTTCTGCCGTCTGCTTGATCGCGAGATCGCCACCTGGGGATTTGATCAGGCGATAGTAGTCAGTCACTGGTGTCAGCGACACCGAGTGGATGAACGAGAGTTCAAACTCCCCATCAATCACGGGAACGCAAGTGAGCAACCTGCCCTCCCGATAATGACTGACCTCAAGGCCATCAGCCGAAAGATTACCGGCCGAGGTAAGGACCCCAGCCAGCAGCAGACGCAGAGCAGTCTTATTCAATGATGCCCTTTTCACGGAAATACTTTTCCGCACCAGGATGGAGCGGAATGGAAACTGACTGGAGCGCAGTCTCGACCGATATTTCCTTGCCCTTCACGTGGACCTTGCCAAGGGTATCAGTGTTTTCATAAAGCGCTTTGGTCACAGCGTAGGCGATGTCTTCTGGAAGATCCGCATGAGTTGCCCAAATCGCGCGGACAGCGATCGTTTCGATATCCTTATCGACGCCTTTGTATGTACCGCCTGGCAATACCGTGGATGTGTAGTATGGCTGGGTTTCCTGCAACTTCTTGATGGGATCGCCGGTCAGCGGAATGATGCTAATATCGTGACCGTTGGCCAGCTCGACAATTGACGCAGTAGGAGCTCCAGCAGTGATCAAAGACGCATCCAGGTTACCGTCCTTTATCTTCTCCGCAGACTGAGAGAAGGACGAGTAGTCCTCGTTCACGTCGTCACGGCTCATACCATGAGCCTCTAGCAGGTCGCCAAGCAACTGCCATTGACCTGAGCCGGGGGAACCGGAGCTGATGGATTTGTCTCCCAGGTCACTAAAGGAATTGAGGCCGGGCTGAGCCACTAACTGGACCGCTTCTGGGTAAAGGGCACCCAAAGCACGCAAGTTCTTTTGCGCCTTACCTTCAAACTGGTTCTTACCTTTATAGGCGGAATCGAGAATGTCGGCTGCCACGAAGGCAGACTCAATATCTCCACGACCAAGCAGACCAGCATTGGCCACTGACGCGTTGCCGGTTTCGGCAGTTGCAGAGAGTTTCTTGCCGGCGAGATCAGCATTGTTGGAAATCACTTGCGCCAGCATGCCACCGAGGGGGTAGTAAGTTCCGCCAGTTCCGCCAGTCGCAATGCCGAAAAACACTCGCTCTTGCGCTTGAACAGCACCAGCGGCTAGGCCGACTCCCAAGGCAGCAGACACAAGAATTGTCTTCAATTTTCTCATTTTTGTACCTTCCTTTTCTGTTTGAGCTTAGGGGTGCCGCCTCACAGACGGCGGTTAGGACACAGAATTGTGTCCGCCAGCAGAGCCGCTGTCTTAGCGGTCACGCCGGATTCATCGAATTCAGGGTTCAACTCGGAAATTTCTGCTAGCGGCATACCTTTCGGTAGTGAAGCAGCAATATGCTCCACCTCAGCAATTACTGCCTCAACTACTTCCAGGGGTACACCTCGTGCCGCTGGAGCGCTGACACCCGGTGCTTGGTAATGGGGAAGCACATCAAGATCAATGGTCAGATAGATCATGTCCAAGCCCTGACAAAAGTCGCGGACTTGTTTCAGCACCTCGGGAATATCCGATAGCCGCATATCCCGGTCCTCCCGGTAACTGACGCCTAACTCATCAGCCCGTTTGAAAAGAGAGTCGGTATTGCTCGTCCTTGCCAAACCGAGACAACAATAATGAAAGGCCTCGCGACCAAATTTCTCGGCAATTTGCGCAAACGGGGTACCTGATGATGGCCCCCTCTGACCTGTCATGCGGAGGTCGAAATGGGCATCCAGGTTGATAATCCCGATTCGAGTAGTTTTCGGGTCGAACCTGCGAGCGAGACCAGAAAAACTACCCCACGCTGTCTCGTGACCTCCACCTACTACCAATAGGCGACGAACCGATGGCAGCGCTTCAGCAACTCTCGACGCCAGCTCTTCCTGGCCCTGCTCAAGGGCATCACCCTCAACCTCGACAGTGCCAAAATCCCTTACAGAAAGGTTTGCGCCACCATGCCACGCCAAGTTTGCCAACTGACGCCGCAAGGCGGATGGCCCGGCGGCGGCGCCCAGTCGCCCTTTATTTCTCCGGACCCCCACATCGCAGGCAAATCCAAGCAGGCCAACTGTCGAACTGGAGCCATCCATTGATGAAGGAGACACCTTCTGGTGCCAACGGATCGCACCTGGACCCTCCTCCATATCTACCCGGCCTTCCCAATTTGATGCTGGTTTATACGTCACAATATGCTCTCAATAAAATTCAATATATGATCATATAAGCACATAAAAGTGACTCAATAAACATTCAAACGTCACAACTTGTTTACCTATGAAATTTGATTTCACCAGTGGATTTTTATTGCCAAAAACGAACCAACTTCTCACTTCGCGATAAGCCAAGATTCACAGCAATGAGTACAGTGGAAGACATACAAGAGGACGAGCCAAACAGAATGCAAAGAAGCGGGATTCAGACCCTGGACAGGAGCTACTCATTGCTTCAGCAAGTGATCAAAGCCGGCTACCGGGGTCGATCGGTATCTGAACTCGGAGAGGCTTCAGGGCTGAGTACACCAACTGTGTATCGACTGGTCCGGGCCCTGAAGGACTTAGGGTTGCTTAGGCAACCCCTTAGCCGTGGCCCTGTCTACCCCGGCCCAGGACTTCTGGGCTGGGGAGAACTTATTCGAGACGCCCTGGATAACTTTGCGCACATGCACCTGCTGGATATGGCCGAAACGCTGGGAGACAGCTTTTTCTTGATGGTGCCAGACGGCTTTCAGGTGTTGTGCTTGGATATAGTCGATGGTCAGCACCCAGCACGGAGCTATACCCGTCAAAAGGGAGACCGCATCCCCTTTGGAATAGGACAGGCTTCTATTGCGATATTGAGTTTCATGAGCAAACAGGAACAGGCGCACATCCTTGACCACAATGAACCAGCCTTCCTGCGAGCACGAGGCATTACACGTCGCCGTGTGGACGAAGCCATTGCCAACTGTCAGCACCTGGAAATTACTTGCGGCGTGGAAGACTCGGATCCACCGGAATTCACGGGCGTGGCCGTCCCGGTCTTTGGAAAGGATCGAAAACCAATTGCTGCACTGAGCTGTTGCCTCCGGCGCTCCCGACTGTCTGATGATCACTATAGAAGACTGACAGAAACACTCCTGACAAGCGCCAGAGCGGTCAGCCACAACCTTTTCGACCCGGTGGAATCCACCTAGTAAAAGAGTGAAAGCACGATGAGTACAAGCGGTTCTCCCTACCCTGTTTATCAACGTTCCTGTGGTTGGACAGAGGCTCCGAACCTGATCCGAAGGTATCCAAGACTCGCAAGCACGCAGTCGTGCGACGCGGTCATAATTGGCGCCGGTTATACTGGAATTGCTATTGCAAAACAGCTGGCAACTCGAAACCCGGACATGGACATCAGGATTCTCGAGGCAGAGACGGTAGGTTCGGGCTCTCCAGGGCGCAACTCAGGCTTCGTGCTTGAACATGCCTTCACCGCTGCCAATACAGCGGCTGCGAGTGTGCTTTATAAACTCTATCAAGCCACCCAAAATGAGATACGCGCGACCGCCTATCAGGGAGCCCAGACTCCAAAATCCCATATTTTTAAAGGTGCCGCGACACAAAGAGGGGAGAAGAATTTAGCAGGCTTAGCCCAGTTTCTTGAGAAGAGCGGTCAACCCTTCGAGTGGATGGACTCCGACCATATGAGGTCGATCACCGGTAGCAGCTATTATCGGGCTGGACTGAACCTACCCGGCAACAGCCTAGTTAACCCCTACGCGCTCATCTCCAACCTTGCCCGAAGCCTGCAACCCTCGATCACACTTTACGAGGAAAGTCCGGCTATCCACCTGTCGCAGGACTATTTGGGCGACTGGCTAATCGCAACCCCAGAAGGCTCGTTAAAAGCTCCAATGGTTTTTCTGGCGAACAACGCGTTTGCAGCCTCTCTGGGAGTCGGAAATGCATACAGCGTAAAAATCTTTACCTATGCCGGCGTCACTCCCCAGCTTCCAGCTGACCTGTTTGCATCTCTCGCACCCGAAGGTCATTGGGGCCTGCTGCCGGCTCATCGACTCGGCTCTACTCTCAGAACTACCGAGGACGGTCGCCTCCTGATACGCGGCTTCTACGGCTATGAACATGAGGGCAATGATTCGACTCGCGGCTACCTGGAGCACAGTCTTTTTAGCCGCTTTCCGGAACTACGCAGCTACGGACTGGAGAAATGGTGGGGCGGCACCACCTCACTGACAGCGAATGGCGCTCCACTCTGGGGACAAATCAAGAAAGGCTTGTTCGCCTCCATAGGCTGCAACGGTGTCGGCATCCTCAAAGGAACCCTTCTCGGCCAAAAGTTGGCCAACCTGGCGACAGGGCAACCCAACATGGACGTGCAGGGACTCATGGGCAAGCCAGGCTGGATGCCGCCGGAGCCGATACGGCAAATCGGATTCAATATGGTCAGCGCCGTAGAGCGGCGCTTGGCAGGCGCTGAACGTTAACCGCAGACCTTCAAAGGAAACCTTAAGATATGATCAAAACGGTAAAAACCGATCTCTACCAATCACCCTCCCCCCTTGAGTGGGCAACTATTGGCAACGGCATACTGTTCACCGCCCAGATTCCAATCGATAACCAGGGGCAGGTTGTTCCCGGCGGCATCGAGGCCCAGACACATCAAACTATGAAGAACCTATGCCATACACTCGACTGCGCCAACGCCAGTCTAACGGATGTCACTCAGGTTATGATTTACGTTACGGACAGGGCTTTCCTGCCAGCTGTTAACAAAATCTACGGAGAGTACTTCAAAGAACCTTATCCCAATCGAGCCGCTGTGGTGGTTGCCGGGTTAGCGCGAGAAGAAATGTTTGTTGAACTGGTGGTTTATGCTGCTATTTCAAAATAAAAAAATAGAGTTTCTGCGTTAGCCATACCATTAAAGATTTCAACCCAGGCCGTTCAACGGCCTGCTCTACCTCAACCTGACCTCAAACCCTGTTTGGCAGACTGGCGTCTTGTCCAGTTCATCGTTTTACCGGTACCACGATTCACTGGAAGACCTGAAGCCATGGGAATATCTGGTGGAATACCGACGGACGGAAAACTCTAATCAGCGGTGCAACTGAAATAGGGATGTTTACAGTCTATATGGCAGTGTCAACGGGAACTATATTGGCGGAGCTTATTCAAAACACTGCGTGCGTTGGTGAAGATCGTCGCAGACTTGGCAAGCGCGAGAACCGTGAGAGGACCGCCTTTGACCTTGGCGTGACGCGCAAACAGATAATTAATCGACAGCTGGTCATCGTCGAACACGACCATCACATCTTGGAGCTCATGGATATCAGCAAAGGTGAACCCTTTTTTCTGCCTTATCCTGGAGAGACTCACATTCTCTAAGTACGGCACATGCGGGCCATCCGGCCAAACTTTGAAGGCATCAACCCAGATTGTTTCGGCCAATTGGCCGCCCCAGTTCGTGCGCAACCGGTGAATGATTCCTTCGTGTCTATTCTTGGATAATCGCGAGTTTAAACTACCTCGGTACTCGAATAAGCGTTTCAAAACACTCGGAGAGGCCGTGTATATGCTCGTGCTCTCACTGATGGAAAGCACCGTTAGAGGGTGTTTTTTTATGGACTGATGCCAAGCAAACAGACGGTTGATCGACGGATCGTCACCGACTGTGGTTACCAGAACATTGTTCGCCACCGGAAGGTCGACCATCGTGAAACCATTTCTTCGGCGAACATTGGTGACCGGCATGTTCCTGAGCATTATCGATCTATCACCCTCGGGCTTGGCGTAAAAGTGATGAATTCGAAGAAGCTCAGGTAAGGGTGCTTCCAAACCTGCACGAAGCCGCTCTAACAATGCCTTGTGCTCCGACGCCTCTTGCTGGCACACCGACTCATCCAGTTCCCATTGAAGTCGCGCCACCTCACTATCACATCCAAAAGACAACCAGTGTCGCGGAGCGTTGAAGGTAACCAAATCACGAATTGCTTCCGGGCTGATTCCCCGTCGAGGTGCTGTTGAAAGATCCACCTCAAGAACTGCCAGATTCTGGTCCTTCATCGCCTGCTGTTTCTTAGGAGGAACCGCGTGAGTGACCTTTATCTCAATGAAGAAGGTTCCGAACGCTGTGTTGACCCGAGCATCGGGTCGAAAGGGAGAGATCTCAGGCACAAGCGGCTCGACGGCACCAGACAATCGTTCAACATTTCTTGCGCCCAAAGTGTGCATTAAATGCCTGCGCTGGAATCGACCGGTAATGCCAATCTCTTGAGAGGTCGAGACAACCTGAATGTTACGCTCTGGAATATACAGATGACGAATAACGTGGGCCGCTATGAACTTAGCGCTCAAATGAAGAGCCGATTCCTGGCAGCGACGAATGTCAGGTGGAAGAACAGCGTGGGCAAAGTGGTGTGCCATCTTCGGGCCTTTCTTGGCCACTAGATCTGAACCGCACTCCGGACAACGGCATTTACAGGCCTTGCCCGAGACAACCTCTGAGATGAAACGCGGCTCGTCTGTAATGCGGTCCAAGCCAGTAAGGATGCCCTCATCATGTGACATTACACCGACTACCTTTTCCCAACACTGGTCGCTTCTACTAGTAGTGATATTAACTCATGATTGAGAATTCTCAGAGCTGCCCCCTTTAGCTCAACTGTTTTCAGTTCAGCGATGGTCAGCGGTGACCCTGACCCGGTATTAGGTCCATCCAGAGTTGGAAAAATCCGGCTCCAATTGCTTCTGCTTTCTTCGTGAAACCGCATGTTCTTTACGACTACGACTTGAATCCGACGTCACAAGTAGATCGGCACCTGCCTTTCACTACCCTCTCGCAGACCTAAATAACTTTTGTGAAATATCTATATTCTATTTCGATATAGATGAATCATATTCCAGATATTTAATTCAAATATTTGTTCTCTCCCCCGAACAACCACATGATTTTCTGCACAATTCGATGCAACCTAATAAATCACCAAAATCGCACTTATGCGTACAATACCAAATCATGATGTCCTTTAAAATTTTTTATCTATCTGTTTTATATGTATTTAAAATGATACACAACTCACTTTTTGTTAGAAATTTGAGGATCATCAAGTTCGGTGCTAAATCTTGGTTACCTGTTTGCTTAGACAGGGAGCGACTTACCATAAAGACAAAAAGGAAGAGGATTTATGACTTATCTAGGAAGGCGAAATTCATCATGGCTGCTAGCAGGGGCAGTTGCATTGGCATTAACAGGGTGCAATGACAGCGACTCCCCTGTGAGTCCACCGCCGGATGAAACCGAAACTTCGAACATCACGATTAAAAGAGACAACTACGGTGTTCCGCACGTTTACGCGGACAGCACCTATGGCCTTTATTACGGCTACGGCTACTCGCTTGCACAAGACCGACTGTTTCAAATGGAGATGATCAAACGATCTGTTCTTGGCACAGTTTCGGAAGTATTAGGTGCAGATTATCTGCCTCTAGATCGGTCCTCACGCTCAGGATTTGATCCAGATTCGATCAAGAGTCAGCTGCAAGAGCTCTCCGAAGAAGATCTCGATATCTTCAAGGGCTACGCTGACGGGTTTAACAAGCGAATCGAAGAGGTCAATGCGAACCCTTCAGAGCTACTTCCTAAACAGTTTACAGATTTTGATTTTACGCCAGAAAAATGGACAGCTTTCGACGTAGCCATGCTCTACGTTGGGACCATGGCAGGGCGTTACTCTAATAGCTCCAGTGAAATCCGAAATTTGTCATTACTCAAAGATTTACAAGCCGAATTAGGCGATTCAGATGGGCTCGCCATGTTCAACCAGCTTCGTTGGCTTGAAGACCCTCTAGCTCCCACCACCGTTCCGAGACAACCAGGTGTTAACAGTTTCGGAAGTGCTGAAGTTGAAGAAAACGACGAACTAATGTCCTCCACCGAGGGAGTAGAAGAGAGCCAAGCAGTTTATAACTCTCTAGCTCCGGTATCTGAAAGCCTTCTTACGGCCTCCAGCGTCCAAGAAGCTGCGTTCAAGGGGATTGTCACCCCCGACGATAGACCAGTGGCCAGCAATCTTTGGATCATCGGCCCTAATCGCACCGCAGATGGTTCGACCATATTTAATAATGGTCCACAGTTCGGTTGGTTCAATCCAGCATATACGTACAGTATCGGGCTGCATGGAGCTGGTTATGACGTCACGGGAAATACCCCTTTCGCCCTCCCTGTTATCTTATTTGGAACAAACAACCAGATCACGTGGGGCGCAACTGCTGGTCCATTGGACGTGAATGACTATTACCAATTGGAACTAAACCCATCCAATCAGTATCAATATTACTTTGATGGCGAATACCTCGACATGGACAAGCGAACCGAGGTTATCAGAGTAAAAACTGATGGAGGGTTTGAAGAGGAAACGCTAGATATCTATTACAGCGTTCATGGTGTAGTTACCAGTTTCGACTCAGATAACAATACTGCCTATGCGTTCAAGCGCAGCTGGACCGGATATGAAATTCAGTCTCTCATGAGCTGGATTCATTCTATGAAAGCCCAGAACTGGGATGAGTGGCTCGCCGAGGCCGAAGACGTCGCCACAACCATTAACTGGTATTATGCTGATGTCGAAGGAAATATTGGATATGTTTCCCCTGGCTACCTCCCTATCAGGCCGGAAAGTCAGGATATTCGGCTTCCAGCTCTAGGTGATGGATCCATGGAATGGCAGGGCATTCGTCCATTCGATGAAGTACCGAAGACCTATAACCCTGGTCAAGGCTACATCGTAAACTGGAATAACCAATCCACCCCCGGTGAAGTAGGACTTGGTGATGGTGCCAACTGGTCTGCCGTAGATCGAGTGAATGAGTTTATCGATCGCATTGAGGCAAAACCTGTATTGACGCCAGACGAGGTTTGGGATCTGAACCGGCAAACAGCTCTGTCCGACACCAATGCACGTTACTTCATTCCGTACATTGTCGAGTCAGTTCAGGAACTGCCAAATGATGATCCAGTGAGGCTGGCAGCAGACTCACTTTCTGAATGGTCCATGCTAAACACCAATCCGGACTTTGATGGCTTTTACAACGAGCCTGAAGCAACACTGTTCAGAAAATGGCTAACAATCGCTTATGACGCCGTTCTTGCTGACGACATCCCGCAATTCGCATATTCATCTAATCCAGGGTATCCAGTAGAGACCGCTGGGGGCAGCGTTCGCCCCGGTCAAAGCAGTAAATATCTATATAACGCCTTACTCGGTGAAGATGCGGGGGTTGCACAAACTTTCGATTTCTTTAATGGGGCAACTTATGACGAAAAACTCACGATCGTAAGAGAGTCGCTCGTAGAGGCAATATCTCAGCTGGAACAGGAATATGGCACGGACCGAGCCACTTGGCTCACACCAGCGGCCGTTCATCGTTTCAGTACTCGTAACTTCTTGGGTGTGCCTCAAGCGAACCTGTCAGAACAGTTGGAGCTCCCAACGTACATGAATCGTGGTACCCAGAATCATCAGGTAATATTCGATGACTCGGGCAATACCGAGATGTGTACAGTTGCACCTCCTGGTCAGAGTGGCTTCGTTGCACAAGATGGCACCAAAGGCCCGCATTATGATGATCAGCTGATTCTATTCCGGGATTGGGGCTGTAAGGCTGAATACCTGAACCCTCAGGGTGTCGACGAAAATAAAGAATCAGAAATACAGCTTGAGGTAAGCCGCGTTCAATAACGTTTAGCTCACTCAACGTACTAGATTCTTTAAGATCCGGAAGGGGCTCCATAGATTTGGGGCCCCTTCTTAATTACTGTCACTCCGAACCCTCTTAAACATCCACAGGTAACACAATTAACGCTTTACCTCCCTTCTTTTCGGTGCTAAATCTGTCTCCTTGGCTCGATAAGCTGATGTTTTAATTTATCTTTTTTGGAAAATCTCATGCTATCCGTGGAAAACCATGAGAAATCTCGCCTAATCATGGTCACCTCAAATTCAATTTTTGGTGACCCTACCGCAAGTATCTGATTTCAAAAACCTCTGAATCTCACCTTAGCGTTGGACTGACACCAGTTAGGGGAGCCCGGGCGGGAAATGGCTTCCGAAAATGCTCGGAGCCAGGGAAGGCGGAGAGCAAGCGTACATGGATGTACTCGCAGCGGTTTTCGGAAGCCATTTCCCGCCCGGGCTCATGCACCCAAAGTTGAGGAATTGAGGAGAAAACATGTCAGGAAAAACCGTAAACAGCGCCATCCTTCTGCTGGTGATCGGCAACGCCATGGCATTGATCTCTGACGTATTCATCAAACTGCTTGAACCCGGCGCCCCGGTGTTCCAGTTTGCCTTCCTGCGCTGCCTGATTACCCTGGCCTTCCTTTTGCCACTGGCAAAACAACTGGACCGGAAAAACCTGTTCGCCGGCTTGAAAATCCACACCTTCCGGGCCCACGTTCACCTGGCTGGCATCCTGTGCATGGTGATCGCCCTGGGCAATCTGCCGCTGGCCACCGCCAACGCCGTCTTCTACGCAGCGCCCATCCTCGTGATGGTGCTCTCGGTGTTCCTGTTCCGGGAAAAACTCACGCCCCTGAGCGTCACCGCCGTGTTCAGCGGCTTTGCCGGCATCGTGCTTATCCTTCGGCCGGTGGAATTCAACTGGGCGGCCGTGGCCGCGCTTGCCTCTGCCTTTGCCCTGGCCATCAACGCCGTGCTGGTCCGGAAACTGCCAAAACAGCAGAGCACCGTCCACAAACTGTTCCTGAACTACCTGCTGATTCTGCCAGCGGCCGGGGCCCTGGCCTGGTGGGAAGGCGCCCAATGGGATTCAGGCATCCTGATCGGCGCCATGGGCTCTGCCCTGTTCATTCTGGGCTACAACATCACCGTCTTGCTGGCCTACCGCCAGGTGGATGCCAACCAGGTCACCAGTGCCGAATACACCGGTCTGATCTGGGCCGTCGCCATTGGCTGGATCTGGTTCGGAGAGGTGCCCGACCTGTGGTTCCTGGCCGGCAGCCTGATGATCGTGGTGCCCTTGCTGCTGATTGGCCTGCAGCATCGGCGCAAGGAACCGGCTAGAGGCTTCAATCCGGCCCCGGAGCAACGGGCGGCTCCGGAACCGGGGTGGCCTGCTCAGCGCCGGGAAGAGTCAATGAGTACCGAAGTATCGTAAATGATCCGGCCAATCCGGGCCTCTGGCGGCAGGCCATCGCCGTAACCCAGCTTGATGCGGTAATGGCCTGAAGGGTGGCGATGCCAGTCGCGTCGCCGGTCATGCCTGTCACGATAGACATCCCGCTTGTGCTTCTTACCCCATTTGCGTTTATCGCCATGGTACCGATGACGATCATAGCGACCATGGTGCTTGCGGTCCCATTTATGCTGCTTGTAATGACGGGGCTTGTGATGGTGGCGTTTATAACGGTCGTCGCGGTAATGGGCCTGCAGGAACTTTTTCTGTTGGCCCGGAGGTAATGCACTTCCCCGCTCGTGGTGCTGTTGCCAGCCATGACCACGGCGGTCATCGTCGTCGGCCATCACCGGAGCGGACACCATCAGAAATGTCGTTACCAGACTTCCGATCAACAATCGCTTCATGATGATTCTCCCGTTCTGTTCAGAGACAGATCTCGCATCCGGGCCCAGTGCCGGATGCCTCTGAACCCAGATTATCGAACCGGGAGAGAATGTCAGCGCCCCGAAGCGGGCTTTGCAGGATCTTTACGAAACGCCGTGCCTGCTTGACGTTCTAGTGTCCGTTCGTGTCGTTTTCGGAGGCAGACTTGAGGTGGGATTCAATGGCAAAGGTGTGTGGGCAGTCTGCACCAAGCGCCCGGAGCGATTCAGCGAGTCTCAGCAGATACTCGGCATTGGGACCGCTCGGGCCTGAGGCAGAGGCGATCTGGCGGGCAATATCGGCATCGGGGGCATGGCCGAGGAAGGCCTCGTTGTCTTCGGTGGCAATGTAAACCAGACCCTCGGCATGGCTGCCATCGTCGAACGTCAGCTTGGTGCTCAGGCGTAGATAACCGTTCTTTTCACGGACATCCAGGTGCTCGAAGACATTGGGCGAGACCCTGAAGGCCATGCCTTTGCAGACAGCCTCCGGCTTCTCGATCAGGGTGACCACCCGGCCCGGCGACTCTGGCGTGCCCCGGTGATCGTGGGAACCCTGCCAGAACCGCCGCTCCCAGCCGCGAATCGACGCCGGGCGTTGCTCCAGGAAGGGAAAATCGACCTTGTAGATCAGGGAGCCATAACCAAACAGCCACACCGACTCGACGCCGGAGAAATCGTATCGTTTGCGATTGTGCTCAATGGTATTGGCAGACATCAGACACCCTGCAGCAAAAACCTGTCCCGCGATACTCTAGGTGGAGGCAATGAAACCCGCAATGCCCGTCAGCACAATTTCCGCCGCCATGGCCGAGAGAATCAGACCACTGATCTTGGACATGATGTTCAGGCCGGTCTTGCCCAGTACCTTCTCGAGGTAACCCGACAGGTGCAGCAACACCGCCAGGATAAGCAGGCTGGAAACCAGTCCCAGCAGCCCGCCGGCCACTTCGGAAACCCGGCTCAGCTCCGCACCGTAAACCATGATCGCACCAATGGTGGCCGGGCCAATCATCACCGGAATGGCCAGTGGCACAACGGCAATGTCATCGCGATCTTCATCCGGCAAACCGGTGGCGTGATTCCGAGTGCCACTGGTCACCAGGCTGATGGCGGTCAGGAACAGCAGACTACCGGCACCGATACGGAAAGAATTAAGAGTAATGCCGATAGCGCTGAACAGCAGCGGACCGGCAAAGAACAGGATCACGCCCATCAGAAAGGCCGAGACACAGGCACGTCGGATAATCGAGGTCTTCTCGGTTGCCGGCAGCCCGCGAGTCAGCGCCAGGAACATGGTCACCACGAAAAACGGCGCCAGCAGGAACAAAAAGCGAATGGTGCTGCTGACGTAGGTAGAGAAGAAGGTTTCAAGCATTCCGGATATTCCAGCGGTCAATGAAAGCGGGTAAGCATAGCTTGCTACCACCTTTCCTGCCGTAAGGAAGTGGACGTATGACGACCCTTTGAATCACACGGCCAGCGGCGTCACATAGCTGAAGCGCTTACGATACTGTTCCATTGTGCAGCCCACAGTACGCTTGAATAAACGCCGGAAAGAACTGGCATCCTCGTAGCCCACGCTCCAGATAATGCGGGCCGTTTGCTCGCGGCTGGATTCCAGTTTGTGTTTCGCGGCTTCAATGCGAAGGTGCTGGAGATACCCAATGGGCGTTTCCCCGGTAGCCTCCTTGAACCGGCGCTTGAAGGTGCGAGTGCCTAATCCGGCGACATCGGCCACATCATCAATGCTGATCGGGTCTGAGTAATGGTGTTCCAGCCAGGTTTGAGCCTTGCGGATGGGATCATCCTGGTGGGCTTTCCGGCTGTAGAAGGCCATATAGGGTGTCTGTTCCACTCGGCGCCCGTCCAGAACCAGCATCTTGCTGCAAGCCAGGGCGACCGAGGGAGAGGCAAAACGTTCCACCAGGTAAAGGCACAAATCCACAAACGCCGTCGCACCACCGGCACAGACAATCTGGCCGTTATCCACCAGCAGTTGATCTTCATCCAGTCGAATGTCCGGGTATCGGTCCCGAAACAATGGTGCTGCCCGCCAGTGTGTTGTGGCCACCTGATCGTAGAGCAAACCGGCCTCGGCAAGCACAAAACTGCCAGTGCACACGCTCGCCACCACAGCACCCTGTTCAAAGGCTTCCCTCAGCCAGCCAAAAAGTGGTGTGGCGGGTGCCAGGGTTCGTTCCAGAAGCTCTGCATTGACCGCTGCTTCAACGGAGGAGCCAACCACAATCAAATCTGGCCGGAAGCTTTCACGACACACCGTTGGTGTTACCAGAGCACCGCTGTAACCACGGACCGGCTGATTATCCACGGTCACCACCTGGCAGTTAAACAGGGGATCACTGTGAGCTCCTGGCACGCGGGCGCAATAGTTCGCCACAGTGAAGAAATCCATCACACCGTGCACGCCCGAAGCATGGCAGTTGGGCAAGGCAACGATTGCAACATTCATCATGAGAAATGGCCCTTTCCGCACTTTATATGTCAAATATGACACTCCTGCTAACAGCCGGCAAGCCCTAACCTGAAACTGTCATCCACCACAGCACGAAGAAGGACTTTCTCCATGACCTCACAACTGAATACACAGACAGTGATCCCACGCCACTCAAGCCAATCCGGGAAGCCCGCCACTCCGGGGCTTTCCGCGACCCGCCTGGCGCTACAACTCTATGCCCGGGTATCGCCGCAAAAAGCCGGAAAACTGGTGAACCGTATGGCCTTCCGGCCCTCCCGTCTGCCTCTGCCAGTTCGCTACGAGCACTGGCTGGATAACACCGACAGCTATACCCAGCTTCAACATGGCACGCGAACCATTCCGGTTTATTCCTGGGGTGAAGGCCCCGTGATTCTCGGAGTCCATGGCTGGGGAGGCGCAGGTATTCAGTTCGGCGCCTGGATTGAACCGCTGGTTGAAGCCGGCTACCGGGTAGTTCTCTTCGATGCCCCGGCTCATGGCCGCGCGCAGGGGGATAGCACAGATTTGCTCGAGATGGCAGACGTGACTGCTCATGTGGCTGCCAGCGTGGGCGGAGTTCGAGGTGTGCTGGCACATTCCCTGGGATGTATCGCAGTAGCGCGAGCTATCGCCAACGGGTTTGATACCGACTTCGTGGCTATGCTGGCACCGCCCGTCAGCCTGAAGGCCGTTATGGTGAACCTTGGCAGACAGTTGGCGCTCAGTCCCGAAGTACTGACCGTTCACCTCGAACTCATGGAAGACCGGTTCGGCCCATCCATTTGGGAGAAGCTGAATCTTGAGACGCTTTGCCGCGGTCTGAACCAGCGTGGTCTGATCGTCATTGATGACGCCGACACGTCCATTTCACCGGAAGAGAGCCAACGCGTGGCCGAAACGTGGGATAAGGCAGATCTTCTGCGCACCAGTGGCCTTGGCCACCATCGGATTCTCTCAAGTCCCATGGTCGTGGAAACGGTGCTGACAAGTCTGGACCGGGGGTGATGCCGTGCCAGAAAGCCGCGGTCACCCGGGTGAGAGTTCTTCCAGGTAAGTTTCGCCATCGGCGTACAGTGAGGCGAACTCCTCCTCGGGCACCACGGTGACCGCAATTTCCGGTTCGTGGTCACCTCCGCCAAGCAGCACGCCGCGCATCGGAGTGATATCGGAAAAGTCCCTGCCCCAGCCGAGGGTGATGTGTTCCAGATCCGGCCGCAAGGCATTGGTGGGGTCCAGCTCCAGCCAGCCGAAGTCCGGTACGAATACGGCTACCCAGGCATGGGTGGCGTCGGCGCCGACCAGCCGCTCCTTGCCCTCCGGCGGATGGGTGAGGATATAACCGCTCATGTAACGGGCAGCCAGGCCCACCGAGCGCAGGCAGGCAATCATGATGTGCGAGAAATCCTGGCAAACCCCGCGACGGGCCTTGAACGCCTGTTCCACCGGGGTAAAGGTTTCCGTCGCCGTCGCATCAAACTTGAAGTCGCGGTGAATCATCCGCATCAGGGCATCGGCCGCTTCCACCAGGGGCCGCCCCGGCAGAAAGGCTTCCCGGGCGTAGGCCGCATACTGGGAATCAATGGGCACATTGGTGGAGACAAACCGGAACGCCGTGGCCTGAAGATGGTCCGGCGGGAACTTCCTGTCGGCCCGGTACCTAAGGCTGTCGCGCACGGTTTCCCAGGGGACTTTTGCAGCGGATGCCGAGGGCTTCGGACGTTCACGAAGCTCCACCCAGAATTCGCTGATGATCTCCAGGTATTCGTGGTCGGCGGTGAAATGGATCTTGGTAATCCGGTTGCCAAAACAGTCCAGGAAAGAACGTCTTGCCGACGGTTCCGGGGAGATCGCCAGGTGATGCTCAAGGTTCCGCTGCCAGGGCAACGACCGCGGCGTGAGCCTCAGCAGATGGTGGGACTCCCCCACCACCTGATCGTACTGGTACAGGGTCTCATGACGCACATGGTAACGGACAAATGTCATGACAGGCGCCTCAATCCGGTTTCACAGGCCGGTCTGAATACCGGGTGTGAATAAAACACTGCCGCTGGATCTCATCAGACACACGATAGGCCTCGGACCGGATGTCACACAACAGCTCTGCCAGGGCTTCACAGGCTTTGTCCGGGCGTTTGCGTTCAAACGGATGTAAATCAAGCGCCTGGAGCCGCTGCAGGGAGTCGTTCAGATCCGGCGGAAACAGCTGCCCGGTTTTCCGCCCCATCTCCGGCAGATCCTTCTGTAGCTGCCTCAGCTGGAACATCACGGAATGAGGGTTGCTCCCATCTATCACCAGGGTATGGAGTACCCCCAGCAACTCCGGTGTCCGGCGGTAACGGGTGCGGTAGGTCACTTCCGAGTTGGCCACTTCCAGCAGCCACTCGAGCATGGCGTGGCGGCTGAACCGATCGCTGAACAACGGTACGCAGATCAGGGTACAGAGATTGGCAAGACGCTCCAGACGCCGGCCAATCACCAGGAATACCCAGCTGGCGTCCCGGGTGATGTCATCCATGGCGAAGCCGGCCAGGGAGATGCAATCCAGCAACACCAGATTCAATGCCCGGATCGATTGGTCCGGCGTTTTTGGTGGTGGCGCCAGAGGCTTGCCCACCCGATTGAGCGTGTGCCAGTTGTCGGAAGACAGCCGATCCCGGACCTGACTGGCATTGAAGAGCAACGCCTGGAGAATGGACGCAATTGAACCCGGAGAGGTCACATCACTGACCGCCTTGAGCAACATGTCTGGAAGCGGCTCCGGCACCGCGTCCTCTTCGGGTTCCGGCAGGGTGCCGAACTGCTCGGCTGCCTGCTGCAGCCCGAGCAGGGCTTCCTCACTGGCCTGGTCATGGCCCGACAGCCGGTTGAAAGCCGCCCGCAATAACCGGGCAGTCCCCTCAGCGCGCTCCGAATGCCGGCCCATCCAGAAAAGGTTCTCCCCTACCCGCGAGGGCGTGTCCCGTTCTCCGTCGAGCAGGTCCGAAACCTGCAACCGTTTTTTGATCAGGGACTTGGAGGGTGCCGTATAACGAGCCTGCACCCAGGTATCCTTCGACAATCCGCCCCGTTGCATGGAGATAACCTCCACACCCTCGTCCATGGCCACCCGGGTCAGGCCCCCGGGCATTACCCGCCAGCCCGAGGGCGTAGCCGCCGCGAATAGCCGCAGACCGATGGAACGGGTTGCCAGCGGCTGGTCCGGGTCCCCCTTCCAGACCGGCGCCTGCGACAGGTGGACGAGCTCCTGCCCGACGAAGGCATGGGGATGGGCGTGCATCTTCTTGATCAGGGCGTCGCGCTCTGCACCTTTCACCTGATAACCGAACACCGGCTCCATTCGCATGCTCGCGAAGGCAGGCTTGATAACCAGCTCATCCAGGTGCTCGATGACATAGTCCAGGGCCGGTTTCTCACCACACCACCAGGACGCCACCGACGGCATAGCCAGGGGGGAGCCCAGCAATTTCTTGGAGATCTCGGGCAAAAAGCCGAATAACGCGGCACTCTCCAGAACGCCTGATCCCAGGGCATTGGCCATCAGCACCTTGCCTGCCCGCACTGCCCCAAGAAGCCCGGGAATCCCCAGCACAGAATCGGCGCGAAGCTCCAACGGATCACAGAAGCCATCGTCCAACCGGCGATAAATGGCGTGTACCCGCCGCAGGCCCTGAAGTGTTTTCAGGTAGACGGTGTCGTCACGCACGGTCAGATCCTGACCTTCAACCAGCGGCAGGCCCAGGTAACGGGCCAGGAATACATGTTCGAAATAGGTTTCGTTGAACCGGCCGGGGGTCAACAGCACGCAAAGCGGCGATTCGGTTCCCGCCGGCGACATGTTCGCCAGGCTGTTCTGGAAGCCCTGGAAGAACTCCGACAGGTTGGTTACCGGCAGGTTGTGGAAGGGCGCCGGAAAAGCCCGGGAAATCACCAGCCGGTTCTGCAGGGCGTAGCCCGCTCCCGAAGGCGCCTGGGTCCGGTCCGCCATCACCCACCAGCCGCCATCCGGCGCCCGAGCCAGATCCACGGCGTACAGATGCAGGAAACGGCCCCCGGCCGGTTGAATGCCCTGGCAGGGCCACTGGAAACCCGCCTGGCCATAGACCAGGGCCGGCGGCATCAGACCTTCTTTTAACAGCGATTGCTCGCCGTAAAGATCGGCCAGAACGCTGTCCAGAAGCTCCGCACGCTGGGCGACGGCTTTCGATAGCCATTGCCACTCGTCGGCGCCCAGAACCAGCGGCAGCAGATCCACTTCCCAGGGCCGGGTATCGCCGCGAGGATCCTCGTAGACGTTGTAAGTTACCCCGTCTTCGGCGATGGCATTGGAAACGGCCTGGGCCCTGAGGTTGAGGCCGGCCACTGACTCAAGGTTCAGCTGCTGCAACAATGGCCGCCAGTGCGACTGCGGCCCGGAACCCATGGAGCCAAGCTCATCAAACCGATCCGGTACCGGGTGGTACTGGCGGAGGATGTCAGTTACTGCGCGCTGCTTCGCCACCTTGAATTCAGGCTCCGTTAGTCAGTGAGCTGGAAGCATAGCCGCTTTGCAGTCTCCTGAGCCAGTATCAAACGGTAAGTTCCCGCATGTTATTTGTGATACCGCAAATCCAGGGTAAACGGGAACTCCCGATGCTCCGGAACCGGCCTCAGCGGCTGCTGGCCTGAGCTGTGCCCCAGCCTGAAGAAGCGCGCCATACGGCGGCCTTCAGCCTCGAATGAATTCACCGGCAAGGTCTCGAAATTCCGGCCACCGGGGTGAGTTACGTGATATTCACAGCCACCCAGGCTGCGTTCGTTCCAGGTATCCACGATGTCGAAAACCAGCGGGCCATCCACGCCGATGGTCGGATGCAGGCACTGCGACGGCTGCCAGGCCCTATAACGGACTCCGGCAACCGATTCACCCACCATGCCGGTGGCCTGCAGCGGCAAAGGCACACGGTTACAGGTGATCTGGAAACGATCCGGCGCAGCGCCGCGTACCTTCACCTGCAAACGCTCCAGGGAAGAATCCACGTAGCGGGCAGTACCACCGATCGCACCGTGCTCCCCCGTCACGTGCCAGGGCTCGAGGGCCGAGCGCAGCTCAAGGGTTATGCCTTTAACCTTGTAGTCGCCAATCCTCGGGAACCGGAACTCGAAGTGGGGAGCAAACCACTCGCTCTCGAGCGGGTAACCCCGGGACTTCATATCGTCGATGACGTCCTCGAAGTCCTGCCAGACATAGTGCGGCAGCAGGAACCGGTCGTGCAGTTCGGTACCCCAGCGCACCAGCCCGCCGGGTTTGTAGGGCTGCTCCCAGAACCGGGCTACCAGGGCCCGCAACAGCAGCTGCTGGGTCAGGCTCATGCGGGCATGGGGCGGCATCTCGAAGGCCCGCAATTCCAGCAGGCCATGGCGACCGCCAGGGCCGTCCGGGGAATAGAGCTTGTCGATGCAGAATTCCGCCCGGTGGGTGTTGCCGGTGACATCCGTGAGCAGATCCCGGAGCAAGCGATCCACCACCCAGGGCGCGACTTTTTCGCCCACCGGACAAACCCGCTCCATCTCCTTGAAGGCCAGCTCCATTTCGAACACGTGGTCGTTGCGGGCCTCGTCGATGCGCGGTGCCTGGGAGCTGGGGCCGATAAACAGCCCGGAGAACAGGTACGACAGGCTCGGGTGGTTATGCCAGTAGCTGATCAGGCTGCGCAGAAGGTCCGGGCGGCGCAGGAACGGCGAATCCTCGGCCTTGCGGGACCCCAGCACAAAATGGTTGCCGCCGCCGGTACCGGTATGGCGGCCATCAATCATGAATTTTTCGGAGGTCAGATGGCACTGGTAGGCGTCGGCGTAAAGGGATTCGGTCTGCTCCACCAGTTCGTCCCAGGTGGCCACCGGCTGCACATTGACCTCGATCACCCCAGGGTCCGGGGTGATCCGGAAGTGGTTCAGGCGAGGGTCCGAAGGCGGCTCGTAGCCTTCCAGCAACACCGGTTGCTCCAGCCCGGCGGCGGTTTTCTCGATGGCGGCCACCAGCGCCAGGTAGGGTTCAAGCTCCGCCAGCGGCGGCATGAATACCCGCAGTATGCCCTCCCGGGGCTCCACGCAGAGCGCGGTACGGACCACCTCCGGGGAGGACTTACCTTTCTCAGGGGGCTTCGGTTCAGTGGCTTCAGCCTCCGCGCCGGGCTCTACACGCTGCCCGCGGCTGTTCCACTGGCGGATTTCCTCGTTTTTGGCCAACGGCCCATGGGGCGCGAACGGATCCTGCGGGTGAATCCAGGGGTAATCTGCTTCTGCCACCCAGGGCTGGCTGTCCAGGGGCAGGCGGTGACCCATGGGAGAGCCGCCGGGCACCAGGTAACAGCGTTCGCTGCGCAGGAACCAGGGGCCCGTTTCCCAGATCTGTTCCTTTTCAGAAACCCGCAGGGGCAGCACGTAGCCCACGGGCTCATCCAGGCCGCGGCTGAAAATCTGCTGGAGCTGTTTCCGTTCCAGGGCATTTTCGAGGCGGGAGTCGAACGGATCGACGTTGACCGGTAGGCGCCGCTCCCGCCAGAGGTAATAGAAGGCATCTTCAAAGGCCGGGAACACCTGCCCGGTGTCCAGGCCCAGCTCCCGGGTCAGTCCCTGGATAAATCGCTCGGCCGCCTCTGCCGTGGCGCCGCTGTGGTTGCGTTCGTCCGACAGCCAGCGCTCGTCCTGCCAGATGGTTTCGCCGTCCCGGCGCCAGAAACAGTTCAGGGACCACCGAGGCAAGGGTTCACCCGGATACCACTTGCCCTGGCCGAAATGGACCAGGCCGCCGGCGCCGTAGCGGTCCCGCATGCGGTGGTATAGCTGGATGGCTTTCTTGCGCTTGGTGGGACCCATGGCCTCGGTGTTCCACTCAGGCTCGTCCCGGTCGTGGTTCGCCACGAATGTGGGTTCACCGCCCTGGGTCAGGCGCACATCCAGCTCGGTCAGTCGCTGGTCCACCTCATGGCCGAGACCCACGATGCGTTGCCACTGGGCTTCGGTGTAGGGTTTGGTCACCCGCGGCGCTTCCCAGATACGCTGGACGCCCATCTGATGCTCGAATTCGACCTCGCAGTCTTCCACCATGCCGGAAATGGGCGCCGCAGAGGACGGATCCGGGCTGCAGGCCAACGGAATATGCCCTTCTCCGGCAAACAGGCCGGAGGTGGGGTCCAGCCCCACCCAACCGGCGCCGGGCAGAAATACCTCGCACCAGGCGTGCAGATCGGTGAAGTCTTCCTCGGCGCCCGAGGGGCCGTCGATGGCTTTCTGGTCCGCCTTCAGCTGAATCAGGTAGCCGGACACGAACCGCGCCGCCAGGCCCAGGTGCCGCAGCGTCTGAACCAGCAGCCAGGTGGAATCCCGACAGGATCCGGAGCCTTTTTTCAGGGTCTCCTCCGGAGTCTGGACACCTGGCTCCATCCGGATCAGGTACTCGATCCGATCGGCAAGACGCTGATTCAAACCCACCAGGAAATCCACGCTGGGGGTTTCCTTGCGGTCTATGGTGGCCATCCACTTACGGAATTCCGGTGTCTCCGGCAGTTTCTGCAGATAGGGCGCCAGCTCCGCCGTCTGCCATTCCTCGTAGTCGAAGGGAATGGTCTCCGCCCTCGGCTCCAGAAAGAAATCGAAGGGGTTGATCACCGCCATCTCGGCAACAAGGTCCACCGTGATCTTCAGTTCATCGGTTTTCTCCGGGAACACCAGACGGGCCAGATAATTGGCCTGCGGATCCTGCTGCCAGTTCAGGAAATGGCCTCCCGGCTCAACCTTCAAGGAGTAACTGAGGACGCGGGTTCGCGCGTGCGGGCACGGGCGCAAACGAACGATCTGCGGGCCCAGTGCTATCGGGCGCTCGTAGCGGTAGTGGGTGGTATGACTCAGGGCAACATGAATCGACATGGAACCTATCTCGCAGGCGAATAAAATGGGGAGTTTCAGGCTGTCTCGTAGACAGGAAACCAGGTCTCTGCAATGTCGTCGTGGAGCTCACCGATCTCCAGCTGCAGGTTCTCCAGGAACAGGATCACGTCTTCCTTGCGGATCAACGCATCCACATCGCCCTCACGGGTGTGACGTACCGCCTGCAATGCGGTGCGTAATGGAATCTCGTTCCTTGGCAGGCGGCCCAAAGCCCCGGCAACCTCGCTGAGGCTGTGCAGCACCGACCGCGGAAACGGCTCGTTTTGGAGCAGGAAGCGAATAACCAGGGGCCCGCTGACCTTGCGCCGCACATTGTGCCGGTACATCTGGAAGGCACTCTGATACCGCAAGACGCTGGTCCACAGCAGCCCGCCATAGGTTTCGGTGCCATCCCAGCCATCCAGAAACTGCAGGGCGCCCACTTCAATCTGGCGGGTGGCCATGTCGGCCCGCTCCAGGTTGCGGCCAACCCGGATGAAGTCGTAGCCCTCGTCGTGACTCATACAACCGGCCAGCAAACCATTGAGCATCTGGCAGCGACCGACGATCTCGTTCAGGAATTCGTACCTCGCCCGTTTCCCCACCCCCTGGTCGATGTGCTCCTGGATGTAACGGTAGAGTTCATTGATGACTTCCCAGGCGTCAGTCGGCACCTGGTCCCGGGTGGTACGCACGTTCTCCCGGGCAGCCTTGATGCAGGAGGCGATGGAGCTCGGGTTGTAGCTGTCAGCGATCAGAAACTTCACACAGTTGCGCTCATCGGCCTTCTGGTGGTGCTGGTCAAACAACGCGCCCATGCCCGTCACCGCCACCAGCCCCTTCCAGGACAGCTGGGTCTCCTTGGGCATATCCAGCGCCAGGGAATTGAAAGCCATGATCATCCGGGCGTTGTTCTCGGCCCGTTCAAGGTATCTGGCCATCCAGTACAGTCTTTCCGCTACACGTGACAGCACATCAGTTCTCCTCGTCCACGATCCAGGTATCCTTGCTTCCACCACCCTGGGAGGAATTCACCACCAGGGAGCCCTTGCGCATCGCCACCCGCGTCAGCCCGCCGGCCGTTACATAGGTTCGCACGCCCTGCAACACGAACGGCCTCAAATCCAGATGCCGTGGCGCCAACCCCTCGTCGCAAAGGGTGGGCGCCACCGACAGGCTCAGCGTGGGCTGCGCGATGTAATTGCGCGGGTTCTTCTTGATCAACCGGGCGAACTCGGTGCGTTGCTTCTTGGTGGAATGCGGCCCCACCAGCATGCCGTAGCCACCGGATTCGTTCGCCGGTTTCACCACCAGCTCGTCGAGGTGCTCGAGCACATACTCCTGGTCCTGCTTGTTCACACACATATAGGTGGGCACGTTCGGGATGATCGGCTCCTCATCCAGGTAATAGCGGATCATGTCCGGCACGAAGGCGTAGATAACCTTGTCATCGGCCACGCCGGCACCCGGCGCATTGGCCAGGCCAACCTTGCCGTTGCGCCAGGCCCGCATGAGCCCTGGTACACCAAGAGTGGAATCCGCCCGGAACACCTCTGGGTCCAGGAAGTCGTCATCAATTCGGCGATAGATCACATCCACACGCTCCAATCCCTCGACCGTGCGCATATAGACGCAATCATCCTCGCCAACCACCAGGTCGGCCCCCTCCACCAGTTCGGCGCCCATGCGCTGGGCCAGGAAGGAATGCTCGAAATAGGCTGAGTTGAAAATACCCGGCGTGAGCACCGCAATCTTCGGGTGATCCTGGGGCCGGGGCGAGATTGACGCCAGCATGTCGAACAGCTGATTGGTGTAGTCATCCACCGGCAGGATGCTGGTGTTGTCGAACAGCTCCGGGAACACCCGCTTGGTGAGCTGACGGTTCTCAAGCATGTAGGAAACGCCCGAGGGAACCCGCAGGTTGTCCTCCAGGACATACACCTTGCCATCCTTGTCCCGCACCAGATCCGATCCGCAGATGTGAGCCCAGACCCCCAGAGGTGGCGTAAAGCCCCGGCACTGCTCGCGGAAGTTCTTGGAGTTGGCGAACACGTACTTGGGGATCACCTTGTCCTTGACGATATTCTGGTCGTTGTAGATGTCATTGATGAACATGTTGAGGGCAGTCAGGCGTTGGGCAAGCCCCTGCTCAATGGTCTCCCACTCGCGGAGCGAGATTACCCGGGGAATGATGTCGAACGGCCAGGCCCGGTCGATATTCTCGCCCTCACTGTAAATGGTGAAGCTGATGCCCATCTCCAGTATCGCCAGCTCGGCAGCCTGCTGACGCGCCTGGATTTCCTCGGAGCCGAGATTGCCCAGGTAGTCGGTAATCGCCGTGGCCGCGCGTCGGGGCTTCCCCTTTGCAGCGATCAGCTCATCGTAGAAGTCATTTGGATCGTAATTTTTCCAGTCAATCGATTTGTTCTTTTTCATGTGGGGTCCTTTCGTTAACCACCGCGTGCTATTCGATGCACCAGACGGAGCTTTTCGACCACCGGAGCCGCCAGCACAAAGGGATAGGCGTCCTCGTGCCCCATGCTCCGGTTCAGGCTGTTAAGTGCGAGCGTGAGGGGAAACCAGTGCTTGATCAGCGCATCGAAGTCGTCTGCCTGATAAGGATCAAAGGCAGGATCAAGTTCACTGCGCGTCGGGCTCTGTTCGGCATGCAGTCGCAGGCCGAACTGCCAGGCCGTTTCCAATGTGTCCACCATATGCAGGTAGTGTGCCCAGGTCTCTGCCCAGTCTTCCCAGGCATGGCTGCTGGCGTAGGCGCTGATGTACCAGCTCTGCCAGTCACCGGGCGGGCCATACTGGTAATGCTGGTCCATCGCCTGTTTATAGTCTCTGTTGTCATCGCCAAACATCTCCCGGACCGGCCCGAGCCACGGCCCGGACCGAACCAGCAGATCCCAGTAATAGTGGCCGGATTCGTGGCGGAAATGCCCCAAAACGGTGCGATAGGGTTCAGCCATCTGGCTGCGCATCCGTTCCCGTTCAACCGGGTCCGCCTCGGCAATGTTCACGGTGATCACACCATTGGCATGACCGGTTTTTACCTTCGATCGCTCGTCAAACATCGCGGGCTGGTCGGCCAGAAAATCGAATGCCATGCCGTACTGATCTTCGTTCCTGGGTTCGCAGGGCAGCTTGAGACGCAACACGGAGTACACCAGGCGCCGTTTTTCCTTCTCAAGACGGTGCCAGAGATCCTGATTTTTTGGGACACTGAGATCGGGAATAGTGCGATTGAGGCGGCAGGCAACACAGAAAGCGTGAGGGTCGGTCAGAGGGATCAGCCAGTTGCAGGTCCCCTGGCTCTGGTAGTTGCCACAGAGCCGGTAAAGGTCGCCCCGGGCGACTGCCGCCCAGCTGCCATCATCTTTTGGCTCGATAGCCAGCAAGTCCATGACATCGGGTGCAAAGCCCAGGCCAGACCCGCAACTGGTACAACGACAGTTTTCAAAATACAGCAGGTTGGCGCATCGGCCGCAGTGAAACAGCTTCATCGGGGGACATCCTTGGCCGATACCGGCAAGACCATTGCTTCAAGTATTGGCCATCCGGGCCAAAACGCAACTTATCCACCGTTAGAAACTGGCTGGATGCCCGGCGAATCCGATGCTAGACGGCCATGGCAGGCTCTGCTCCGGCAACGCTCTCGCTGGCGCCCTTGCACAGGTACTGCTCTGCATCGAAGCGCCGGGTCTGTTGCCGGAACTGCCAGGTAAACCCCGGCCACAGGGTAGTGTTCCTGCCGTTTTCATTGACGTACCAACTCTTACAACCGGTCTGCCACACGGAGTCGCCCAGCCGGGCGTGTATAGACGCGTTGTAACGACTCTGGGCGTCCGGCTTCACGTCCATGCTGGTCCATTGCTGCCGGCGCATCTGTTGCAGGGCATCCAGCACGTACTGGATCTGACTTTCGATCATATACACCATGGAGCTGTGGCCGAGGCCGGTATTCGGCCCCATCAGCATGAAGAAATTCGGGAAGCCACTGACGGTGGTGCCTTTGTAGGCCTCGGCGCCGTCCTTCCAGGCATCCAGCAGATCCTGGCCGTTTCGCCCAAAGATCATGCCCGCCGGGATCGGGTCCTGGGCCCGGAAACCGGTGCCGTAGATGATGCAATCCACCTGCCGCTCATTGCCCTGACCGTCAATCACGGTGTTGCCCTGCACCTCACGGATACCCTCGGTCACAACGTCGACATGGTCCCGTGCCAAGGCCGGATAGTAGTTGTTGGAGATCAATACCCGCTTGCAGCCGAAATGGAAATCCGGGGTCACCTTCCGGCGGAGGACCTTGTCCGGAATCTGGCTACGGATATGCCGGCGGGCCTGCAATTCACCCAGCTTCAGAATCCGCGGATTGCCCACGAAACCCAGCACCCTCGCCTCGAGCGACCAGTAGATACTCTGCCGGAAGGCATTGAGCGTTTGCGGGAACGCCCGGAACAACCGCTTCTCCAGCGGCCTGATGGCCCGATCCGGCTTGGGCATGATCCAGGGCGGCGTGCGCTGGTACAGGTCCACCCCTGCCGCCTGCTTCGCCACCTCCGGAACAAACTGGATGGCCGAGGCACCGGTGCCGATCACCGCCACCCGCTTGCCCCGCAGATCATAGTCGTGATCCCAGTCCTGGGAATGAAAACGCTTGCCAGGGAAAGACTCGATCCCCTTGATCTCCGGATAGGCCGGGGTACTCAATCCGCCCATCCCCGACACCAGGATATCGGCTTTCAATGTATCGAATTCCGGCAGGCCCTTATCGGTGCGATCCAACCGGTCTCCCGGCTTCACGCCCTTCTCCTGCATATACGCCCAGAGCGCCGGGCTATCACAGGTTTCGAGTGTCCAACTTTGATGGTTCTCGTCGAATCGCGCCCCAGCCACATGGGTATTCAGCCGGATGTGCTTCATCAGCCCGTATTTCCTGGCGCAGTGCTTAAGATAGGCCTTGATCTCGTGCTGCTGGGCGTACATCCGGCTCCAGTTCGGGTTCTGTTCGAAGGAGAAGGAGTAGAGTGCAGACTGCACGTCACAGGCACACCCGGGGTAGTGGTTCTGGTGCCAGGTGCCGCCAATGTCGTCGCTCTGCTCCAGGATCACGAAGTCGTTGTAGCCGGCTTCCTTGAGTTTGATGGCCATACCCAGGCCGGAGAAGCCGGTGCCGATGATGGCGATCTGTGTGTTCTGTTCCATTGCTGCACTCCTGCGTTGGCCTGCCTGGCCTTGTCTGTTGTTGTCCGGCGGGTCATCATGGCCGGTAGACACATGTATACACAGGTTGGTAGACAGCCGCATACTGCCTGCTCGGTGATTGGCCTCAGGTGACTGATCGTTGGCCTGTACGGCGGGCTCTGGTTTGGGGGCTGGCCGTTTGTGGGAAGGGCTTCCAAAACACGCTCCTTCGGCACGTCCCTGTGACGCTTGGCTCTCGCCATCCATGGCGAGAGACAGTTTTGGAAGCCCTTCCCACAAACGACCGTCAGACTCATGCAAGCCCGCCCTTAAACATTAGTTTGGAATCTAACAGGCCTTTACCATTGCCCGGGGGCCGTGTTGGTGGGCGTTCCGAAAATGCTCGGAGCCATGGATGGCGGAGAGCAAGCGTACATGGACGTACTCGCAGCGGTTTTCGGAACGCCCACCAACGCGGTCCCTCCCCCCAAAAACAGAGGAAAAGATGAACGCAATAACCGGCGGAAAACTCAAACTCATTCAGGCAGCGCTTCGGCTGATTACCGAAACCCGGAGCCTGACGTCGCTGGGACTGCGGGAGCTTGCCCGGGAGGCGGGGCTGAATCCGAATACGTTTTACCGGCACTTCAAGAGCCTGGATGAATTCGGACTGCAGGTACTGGGTTACATTGCCGAGGAGATGAAAGCCGGGGTCCGGGATTTGCGGCAGATGGCGGACTCATCCGAACAGGCATCGCGAGATACGGTAGCGTTCGTGTATCACTACTTTCTCGCCAATCCCGCGGCAACTACGGTGGCTGTCCGCGAACTTCATGGCCCCTCTCCGATACTGCGCCGTGCCCTGGAATCACAGCTCGAGGCCAGCGCCCGGGAAATGGCCGAGGATATTATCGAGCGGCAGCTGGTTAGCGCCGTGCCACCGGAAACTATTCATGAAATCTCCCGCATGACGATTCGCTACATCCTGTTCCGGGCCATGGACTACATCGAGAAGCCGGCACAGCGGGAAACCATCCAGACCGAAACCGAGCGCTTTATCAACCGGCAGTTCCGGGGAGCGATGCTGGACCATCTGTCCCAGTCTGAAGTTGAACAACTCGCCCTGAAACACGACTGAAAAACCTCCGATAACTCCGCTTTCCGGGCAGATCTGGCAACCTGCACTAGTATGTAGGTATCCAGACATCTGATTGATCGGGAAATCCGGAGGCACACCAATAATGAAAATCGGTATCCCCAAGGAAATCTTCGAGGACGAGCGGCGAGTGGCCGCGACGCCACCTTCTGTTCACAAGTTAATCGGGCTCGGCTACGAGGTGATCGTTGAAAGCGGAGCCGGCGAAGCCGCGAACTACTCCGATGCTGCCTATGAGAAAGTCGACGCGGCCATTGCAACGGATACCAGCTCTCTCTGGAAAGAGGCCGACTTTATCCTGAAGGTCCGCGCGCCCATGGAGAATCCGGCGCTGGGTAAACACGAAGCGGATCTGATGAAGGAGGGGGCGTTTCTGGTCAGCTATATCTGGCCGGCCCAGAATCCGGAATTGCTGGAAAAACTGGCTGCCAGAAAGATCACGTCTTTCGCCATCGACAGCCTGCCACGGATCAGCCGCGCCCAGAAGATGGATGCCCTCAGCGCCATGGCCAACATTGCAGGCTATCGGGCAGTGATCGAGGCGGCGAATCACTTCGGGCGTTTCTTCACCGGGCAGGTCACGGCTGCAGGCAAGGTCCCCCCGGCGAAAATCATGGTGATCGGGGCCGGGGTTGCCGGCCTGGCCGCCATCGGCGCCGCCAACAGCATGGGCGCGATCGTACGGGCGTTCGATACCCGGCTGGAGGTGAAGGAACAGGTCGAGAGCATGGGGGCCGAGTTCCTGGTGCTGGACTTCGAGAATGAGGATGGCAGCGGCAGCGGCGGTTACGCCAAGCAGATGAGTGACGAGTTCATCAAAGCCGAGATGGAACTGTTTGCCGAGCAGGCAAAAGAGGTGGATATCATCATCACCACCGCGCTGATTCCCGGTAAACCGGCGCCGAAACTGATCACCGCCGACATGGTGAAATCCATGAAGCCCGGCAGCGTGATCGTGGATCTGGCGTCCGAGCGGGGCGGTAACTGCGAACTCACCGAACCCGGCAAGGTGGCCCATCATCATGGCGTTACCCTGATCGGCTACACCGACCTGCCCAGCCGCATGGCCAAGGTGGCCAGTGAACTCTACGCCACCAACCTGGTGCACCTGCTGACCGAGCTCACCCCCGAAAAAGACGGCAAGCCGGTGGTGAACATGGAAGACGAAGTCATCCGTGGCCTGACAGTGGTGCACGAGGAGGACATCACCTGGCCGCCGCCAAAACCGGAATCACCGGTCAGCCCCAAGCCCGCACCTGGCACCGAGGAGCCTTCAGCCGAGGCAAAAGCGGCCGCCAAGAAGGACGCAGACCGGCGTAGCCTGATCGGGAAAGGTGTGCTTCTGGTGGTTACGGCCCTGGCGCTCTACGGAGTGGGCGCCCACGCGCCGGAAAGCTTCCTGCAACACTTCACGGTGTTCGTGCTCGCCTGCTTTATCGGCTGGCAAGTGATCTGGAATGTAACACCTTCCCTGCATACGCCCCTGATGAGCGTTACCAACGCCATCAGCGGCATCATCGTGATCGGTGCCATTCTGCATCTGGCCCAGGCGGAGAATATTGCCGTGGGCATCATGGCGTTCGTGGCGGTGCTGATTGCCAGCATCAACGTGGGCGGTGGCTTCCGGGTCACCCATCGCATGCTCAAAATGTTCCGCAAGTAGGAGACGCCCGATATGAGCACAGGACTGGTGAGCGTGGCCTACGTGGTCGCAAGTATCTGTTTCATTCTCAGCCTGGGCGGCCTCAGCCACCAGGAATCCGCACGGCGCGGTAACCTCTACGGCGTTGCCGGTATCATCATCGCGGTCGGGGCTACCCTGGCCAGTGTGGATGGCGGCATCACCGCTATTGTCATCGCGGTGTTGCTCGGTGTCGGCATTGGCATTCCCATCGCCAACAAGGTGGAAATGACCCAGATGCCGCAGCTGGTCGCGCTGCTTCATAGTTTTGTCGGCCTGGCGGCGGTATTGGTGGGCTTTTCCGGCTACATCGACCCGCTAATTGCCACCTCCGGTACTGAGCACACCATCAAACTGGTGGAGGTGTTTGTCGGCATATTCATCGGTGCCATTACCTTCACCGGGTCCCTGGTAGCCTGTGGCAAACTGGACGGCCGCATCGACAGCAAGGCGCTGACCCTGCCTGGCCGGCACCTGATGAATCTGGCAGCCATCATAGTCTGCGTATTCCTCGGGGCCTGGTTCCTGGGCACCGAAAGCATGGCACTCGGCATCGTTGCCCTTATCCTGATGACCATCATCGCGTCAGTCCTGGGCATCCACCTGATCATGGCCATCGGCGGCGCGGACATGCCGGTGGTGGTGTCCATGCTTAACAGCTATTCCGGTTGGGCTGCCGCTTCCATCGGTTTCATGCTCGGCAATGATCTGCTGATTGTCGTTGGTGCGCTGGTGGGCAGCAGCGGTGCCATCCTCAGCTACATCATGTGCAAGGCCATGAACCGCTCGTTCATCAGCGTGATCCTGGGTGGCTTCGGCCAGACCAGCAGCAGTTCAGCCGCCGCCGATGCCGACCAGACGGTGCACGAATCCAGCGTGGATGACGTCTGTGAAGAACTGCGCAATGCCCAGTCGGTGATCATCGTGCCCGGCTATGGCATGGCGGTGGCCCAGGCCCAGAACGGCGTCAGCGAAATGACCAAGATCCTGCGGGACAAGGGCGTGAACGTGCGCTTTGGTATCCACCCTGTTGCGGGTCGTTTGCCCGGACATATGAACGTGCTCTTGGCGGAGGCTCACGTGCCTTATGATATCGTCCTCGAAATGGACGAAATCAACGACGACTTCCCGGATACCGACGTGGTGCTGGTCATCGGCGCCAACGACACGGTGAATCCGGCGGCCGCCGAAGACCCGGGCAGCCCAATCGCCGGGATGCCGGTACTGGAAGTCTGGAAGGCCCACCAGGTGGTTATCCTCAAGCGGGGCATGGCCACCGGCTATTCCGGGGTGGAGAACCCGCTGTTCTTCAAGGACAACGCCCGGATGCTGTTTGGCGATGCCAAGGAAAGCATCGACAAGCTGGTTAGCGGTCTGCGGGGCTAAAGGAAGGCTTGCGGGGGCTGAAGGCAGCCCCGCGCCTGTTTACTTCTCGCGTTATTCGGTGGTGTTGTACACGTAGGATGAGACGGTTCCGTCCTGGTTGAACCGTACCACCAGGTCAGTGGTTTCGGCATCACCGAAGGCAGACCACTTGTACTTGCCATAGGTCCAGGTGCGTTTGCCGTCCTCGATCCCGGTGCGCCAGGGCTCGCCGAACATTTCCTGGATATCGGCCCGGGTGGTCTCACCAATCTGGATCTGGTCCACATTGTGGGTGGCGAAGTCCTTACCAACGGTGGCACAGCCCACCATGGCCGTCATTACCAGAGCCACGGACAACGTTTTGATCGAACCAATCATCGACATACCGATCCCTCATATTCGGGTGAATTTCACCCATCATAACGTGTCTCTGATCTGACGCGATTACGAAGACGACAGATTCACTGGGCACAAAAAAGCCGCAGGCCCGGAGGCTCTGCGGCAAGTTTCGATCACTTGATCGAAGGGGTAATCAATACAACTTGGCCAGGGACTTCTTGGCGAAGGATTCCACCTCGTTCAGGCGGCCTTCTTTCACCTTGATCAGCCATTCGGGATCCTGCAGAAGTGCCCGACCCACGGCGATCAGCTCAAACTCGTGGTTGTTCATCCGCTCCACCAGTTCATCGATACCGGCTTTCTCGACCGCTTCCTGCTTGCTGGCAAAAGTGCCGCTGATGAAGTCTTCCGTCAGACCAACGCTGCCCACGGACATGGTGGGTTTTCCGGACAGCTTCTGGGTCCAGCCGGCGAGGTTCAGATCCGAGCCTTCAAACTCCGGCTCCCAGAAGCGGCGGGTGGAGGCGTGGAAAATGTCGACACCGGCTTCCACCAGGGGCTTCAGGAACCGTTCGAGTTCCTCCGGGCTGTTGACCAGTTTGGCTTCGTAATCCTGCTGCTTCCACTGGGAGAACCGGAGCATGATCGGGAAGTCCGGGCCGACCCGGTGACGCACCGCCTCGACGATTTCCACTACGAAACGCAGGCGGTTTTCCAGACTGCCGCCATACTCATCATCGCGCTGGTTGGTGCCTTCCCACAGGAACTGGTCCAGCAGGTAGCCATGGGCGCCATGGATTTCCACACCGTCAAAACCTAGGGCTTTGGCGTCCTGGGCCGCATCAGCAAATGCGGTGACCACGTCCTCGATGTCTTCCTTGGTCATGGCCTTGCCGTTGGGCTTGCCAGGCGCGAACAAACCGGAAGGACTGTAGCCAGGGATCGAAGGATCCGGAGGCGTACCCTCTTTCCTGACAGCACCCACGTGCCAGAGCTGCGGGAAAATCGCACCACCGGCCTCGTGTACCGCGTCGACCACGTTTTTCCAGCCTTCCAGAGCATCGGAGCCGTGAAACGCCGGAACGTTCGGATAGCCATTGGCCGCCTGGTGATTGACGGTCGTGCCTTCGGTAATGATCAGGCCAACACCCGCCTCGGCACGGCGGCGGTAATAGGCCACCACGTTCTCTCCCGGAACGCCATCCGGCGAGAAGTTACGGGTCATGGGCGCCATAGCCACACGGTTGCGGAGTTTGAGGTTGTGGAGTTCAAACGGTTCGAAAAGCGGGCCAAGATTCATGCTCATGGTAATGTGCAACCTCACTAATTTGGTTTCGTAAAGCAACCCTATTCAATCTGGTTTTAAAATGCAACCCTATTCGGTACACTGCCACCATGGCCAGAAAACGTTTTGATGACTCCAGCTGTTCCGTCGCCCGCGCCCTCAATGAAGTGGGCGACTGGTGGTCGCTGCTCATTGTGCTGCACGCCATGTATGGCACCCGCCGGTTCGTGGATTTCCAGCAGGAACTGGGCATCGCCAAGAATATCCTGTGTGACCGCCTGGCACGGCTGGTGGATAACGAAGTACTGCGCAAGGTCGACGTGGGCGAGCACGGATCACGCTTTGAATACCGCCTGACCGAAAAAGGCAGGGATCTTTTCCCGGTGGTTATCGCGCTTCGTCAGTGGGGGGACAAATGGAACCCGGCTCCGGATGAGGCGCCCCTTGACCTGCGGGACCGCGCTACAGGTCGACCGATTCACACGGTGGAAGTCCAGGACGCCGATGGCCAGCCCCTGTCCATTCGGGATGTGTTTGTGCCGGAAGAAAGCCTGCCAGCCGGAAAAAAGAACTCGGCCTGACCATCCGCAATACCCGCAGCAACCCCAACACCGTCTGTTTTTTTGAGTTGAATCAATCCGCTGATCAAACGCACTCACCTGCCCGGGCATTCTTGCGCTAAATCAAGTTTCCATTTCCCGATGTCATTAATCTGCAGTCATCAACGATTCAGGTTAAGGAGATGGATATGTCCCGTACATTCAAACTTGGTGTTCTGGCTGCGGCGGTTATGGCTGCTGCTCCGGCTGTTCAGGCGTACGAAGCTGGTGATTTTATTGGCCGTGTTGGTGTGGCAACGGTTGATCCGGATTCTTCCAGCGGCAACCTGAAGTCTGAGGCTGTGGGCGAAATCAATGGCGCCAACGTCAGCGTTGATTCCAACAGTCAGCTCGGACTGACCGCAAGCTACATGCTGACCGACCAGATTGCTGTTGGCGTACTTGCTGCGACTCCTTTCAAACACGACATTGAAGGCGATGGCGCAGTTCTCGGTGGCGCCGGCAAACTGGCAGAGACCAAGCACTTGCCGCCCACCATCACGCTGCAATACTTCCCGATGCCCAGCGGTAGCAAATTCCAGCCTTATGTTGGTGCAGGCGTAAACTACACCAATTTCTTTGAAGAGAAGACAACCAGCACGCTCACAGGAGTCTACGACTCGGTTGCAGAAGCTAACCTGGGAACCCCCGCCGGTACGATTACCAGCACCGATATCGAGCTGGATGACAGCTTTGGTCTGGCGGCTGAAATCGGTTTTGATTACATGATCACCGAAAACGTCGGTATCAACGCAGCGGTCTGGTGGATCGACATCGACACCGAAGCCACCATCAATGCCTACGCGGGCAATGCGGTAGCCGACACCAGCACCATCGACGTTGATATCGACCCCTGGGTCTACATGGTAGGCGTCTCCTACAAGTTCTGATCCCCGTGCCTCCGCCAGTCGCCACGGTCTGTTGGCTGGCGGAAGGTGCGTTCTCCTGTGCGGGGTCCTCCGGCCCCGCTTTTTTCTTCCCTGAAAAAAGAAAAACGGAGCCGAAGCTCCGTCTTTAGTCACTGCTTATAAGCCCCTCAGGCGCTCTGGCGCTGAGCCGGACGACTCCGCTGACCACCGCCATTCTGGCTACGGCCACCACTGCGACCACCTGGTTTGGCGCCGAAGCTCTTCGGCTTTCCGCCGGGACGACCATTGCCGCCGCCGTTACCATTCCGATTGCGGGCGCGGCTGGGATCGGCCTTTGCCTTGGGCTTGAGCGGCAGGTTGTTCTTCGGCTCAAAACCTTCCACTTCCTTGCGCGGCAGCTGTTTCTTGATCAGCTTTTCGATGCCCGCGAGCAGTTTGCCTTCATCGGCACTGACCAGTGACAGGGCGTGACCACTTTCACCGGCACGGCCGGTACGGCCGATACGGTGCACGTAATCTTCCGGCACGTTGGGCAGTTCAAAGTTCACTACCTGGGGCAGCTGTTTGATATCCAGACCGCGAGCAGCAATATCCGTGGCCACCAGAACGCGCACTTCGCCGGCCTTGAAGTCCGCCAGCGCGCGGGTGCGGGCACCCTGTGACTTGTTGCCGTGGATTGCAGCTGCGGTAATGCCGTCCTTCTCCAGCTTCTGGGTCAGGCGGTTGGCGCCATGCTTGGTGCGGGTAAACACCAGCACCTGGTCCCAGCTGTTGTCCCGCACCAGCTTGCTCAGCAGCGCGGTCTTCTGGCTCTGGTCCACTGGATAGACGGACTGCTTCACTTTCTCCGCGGTGGTGTTGCGGGCCGCAACTTCAACCTGTACGGGGTTGTCCAGCAAGCCTTCGGCAAGCTTGCGAATATCGTTGGAGAAGGTGGCAGAGAACAACAGGTTCTGGCGTTTGGCCGGCAGCAGCGCAAGGATCTTGCGAATGTCGCGGATAAAGCCCATATCCAGCATGCGGTCGGCTTCGTCCAGCACCAGGATTTCCACTTCGTTGAAGCGCACCGCGTTCTGCTGATACAGATCCATCAGACGGCCCGGTGTTGCCACCAGCACGTCCAGACCCTTGCGCAGCTTCATCATTTGCGGGTTGATTTTCACACCACCGAAGACAACGGCAGCCTTCGTCGGGATGTATTTGCTGTAAAGATTCACGCTGTCATGAACCTGCGCCGCCAGTTCACGGGTGGGCGTCAGGATCAGGGCGCGGGGGCCTTTGCCAGTGCGCGGGTTGTCACCCAGACGCTGCAGCAAGGGCAAGGTAAACCCGGCGGTTTTGCCGGTGCCGGTCTGGGCTGCGGCCATAACGTCCCGGCCGGAAAGCACGGCGGGGATGGCCTGGGCCTGGATGGGGGACGGGGTGTCATAACCCTGGTCAGACGTGGCACGAACCAGCTGCTCGGACAAACCGAGTGAAGAAAAACTCATATAAGATCAACTCTTGATTATTCTGCCTCCACGACCACCGTTTTCGGCGAATGCGGGCAGATGCCATGAACATTCATGGAATAAAAGACGACTACGGTCACGCGCCGTTATCGGGGTGACGTCCTCTGACAGGTCGTATGGATAGGTCGCACGGGCCTGAAGCCTTAAACTGCGGAATCCCTAGAGGCAGGATGGGCGCACAGTAACAGAGGCCCGGCCAATTAGCCATAGGTGATTATAATGAGCATCCGACGGAACCTGGCGCACTTACCAAAGTCAGAGTGTTCTGATCACCATAACCCAATACGAATCTCTGTAAGGTAGCTACAGGAATGAGCGTCAGCATCGGTCCCTTGAGCCTGTCCATCGGCCACCTGCTCCTGGTTATCGCCTTCGGCCTGGCTTTGCTGGTTGGAGGGATACTGGGCCGGAAATACCGCGTGCCGGTGGCCGGATCGGTGGCCGATATTTTTGTGGTGGCAATGCTGAGCGCCCGGATCGGTTTCGTGATCAGCTACTTCGAGCATTACCGGAACGACCTGCTGGGCATCATTGATATCCGGGACGGCGGTTTTGATGTGCTCTGGGGTGTCATCGGCGCCATCCTGTTCACCGGCTTCCTGATGTGGCACAGGAAACCACAGCGCAAGCCACTGGCCGCGGCCGCGTTGACCGGCGCCCTGTTCTGGGCCGGTACTGCGGGAACCATTACCCTGATCGAACAGCAGGCCCGCGGCATGCCGGACGTTGCGCTACGATCGCTCAATGGCGAAGCCGTCAGTATGGATCAGTTGGCTGCGGGCAAACCCATGGTCGTCAATCTCTGGGCAACCTGGTGTCCGCCCTGTATCCGGGAAATGCCGGTGCTGGAAGAAGCCCAGCATATCTATAAGGACATCATCTTTGTTTTCGCCAATCAGCGGGAGCAGCCCGAGACCATCCGCGCATTTCTGGAGGAAAACCGCCTGAATCTGGACAACCTGTACCAGGATGATCAGGCTAAGCTGGCCCGGGCAGTGGGCAGCAGCGGCTTGCCAACCACCCTTTTCTACAATGCCCGGGGCCAACTAATCGATTCCCACATGGGGGAACTGTCCAGGGCAACCCTGGCCAGGGGCCTGGAGAAGATCCGTACACCGGAAGAATGATCCTGACTCGATTTCCCGATAGTGGCCTGAGGTTTATCTACTGAGTGGCCGCTCTGGCAAAATTCCCCAGTGCGCCGCTCACTTTGTCGAGCACCTCATCGCACCCTTCAATGCCATGACGGTTTTTCAGGTACTCGGGGTTGTTGTACCCCAGCCACACCTCGCCGCTGGCATCTTCCCAGATCAGGGCTTTCTGGGGTAGATCAATGGCGACACTCTGGGCGCACTGCATCAGCGGCGTGCCGACTTTGGGGTTGCCAAAAATAACCACTTCGGTCGGGCGCAATTCCAGACCGGCTTTTTCGGCGCCCTGCTGATGATTAACCCGGGCCATGACCGTCATGCCCTTCTCTTTCAGCACAGACTCGAGTTTGTCTGCGGTGGCTTTGACGTCGTGGCTACTTTTGACCGCGACTAATCCGTCTGCCGCCAGGGTGTGCATTGCGAACAACAGAGTGGAAGTCATCAGAGCCAGTCTGAAAATAAAGCGCATGGTGTCCTCCGGAGATTTTGCAGAGGATTTCAGCATAGAACACAAGTCAGCAATGCGCTTGCAGGAGCAGCAATAGGCGAGCAAATCTGGTCTGAGCAATCCGAAACGGCAGATAGCGAGTACTATGGTAGGGAGATACGTGTTTATACGTAGACATTGTCCCAAAAGACAGGAAAGACTTCGCTATGTTCCGATGGAAGTTCGCATCCGGTATTCTGATTCTGCCGCTCTTGTTCGCCGGTTGCAGTGAAAATAACAGCCAACAGACGACCACACAGCCGACAGCAGAACTCAAACCGCCGTCGGAAACCGGCATACTCAAAGTCGCCACCCGTAACGGCTCCACGACTTATTACCTGGACCGCCATGAAAACCCCGTCGGGCCCGAACACGCACTGATCAGTGCCTATGCCGAGCAAAGGGGCTGGCAGGTGGAGTGGACCATGCTGGAGTCCACCAGCGAGGTGCTTGCTGCGCTTGAGGCCGGCAACACGCACCTGGCAGCGGCCGGCCTGACCCACCTGGCCTCCCGCGATGAGCGTTTTGCCCGGGGCCCGGCCCACACCGAGATTACCGAACAACTGGTGTGCCATCGCGATGCCCGACCCATGCCCCGGAAACCCGAGGATATTCCCGGAACCGATATTGTCGTGACCGCTGGCTCCAGCTATGTCGAAACCCTGAACAAGCTGAATGAGCAACATCCGGGAATCGGGTTTAAGGAAGATGCTGATCGCACCACAGAAGTGATTCTCTCGGATGTTGCCGAACAGGAAGTGGGCTGCACGGTCGCAGATTCCAACATTGTGCAGGTGATGCGCCGGCATTTTCCGCATCTGGAAGTCGCCATGACGCTGACGGACGGTCGTAATCTGGGTTGGTACCTGCCCAAGAGCTTTCAGGCGCTTGGAGACGATGCCCATGAATGGATGAACAGCGTCGACGGCGATGAAGCCATTGGCCTGATGGAAAACCGCTACTATTCCTACATTGGTGATTTTGATTTTGTCGACCTGCGGGCGCTGAACCGCCGGATCGAGGACCGTTTGCCCGAGTTCATCGACGAATTCCGGGAAGCCGAGGCGAAAACCGGCATGCCGGCCGACCTGCTCGCCGCCCTGTCCTATCAGGAGTCCCACTGGGACCCGGATGCAAAATCACCCACCGGTGTTCGCGGCATCATGATGCTGACCCAGCGGACTGCAGAGTCGCTGGGGGTGACCAACCGCCTGGATCCGGAAACCGCCATTGACGGCGGTGCCCGGTACCTGGCCGACCGGCACCGCCGCCTGCCGGAGACCATTCCGGAGCCGGACCGCACCTTCCTGGCGCTGGCCAGCTACAACATCGGCCGGGGCCATCTGCTGGATGCCCGGGCGCTGGCCCGGACCCTGAACAAGAATCCGGATTCCTGGCAGGACATGACCGAGGTTTTACCCCTCAAGGCCGACAAGCGATACTACCCCAGCACCCGTTATGGATACGCCCGCGGCTATGAGCCCGTGCATTACGTGCAGCGAATCCGCAACTACCGGGACGTTATTCGTTCGGCCTTTGAATAATCAAGTGCCGAACAGGGCCGAGCGCAGGGGCCGCAGGAAACCACCGGATTCCTTGTGGCTCGCGTGGGTCCGCTTGCCATCAAATTCCAGGTAGCCATCCTCGATCTGCTCGAAGCGCAGGATTTTCACGTCCTCGAGATAGTTCTGGGACGACTTCCAGGGTCCGTGAGTGCCCTGGCGGGGCAGGCGATCGGCGGCCCGGCGAATATAGCCGGCGTCCAGGGAGCCAAGGACGGTGTCGTCGCCGCGACTGTTCTCCGTATCCCGGGCCACCACGGTACGATAGCCACGCTTGTCCATCAGGTTCATTAGCCGGCACAGATATTCGGCGGCAATGTCCACCTTCAGAGTCCAGGAAATGTTGGTGTAGCCAAAGATCATACCGGCGTTAGGCACGCCCTCTACCATCACGTTCTTGTAGATGATTTTGTCTTTCATCACCACTTCCTGGCCGTCCACCGTTGGCCGGACACCACCAAGCATCTGGATATCCAGGCCGGTGGCCGGAATGATGATGTCGGCTGCCAGTTCCTCGCCGGATTTCAGGCGAATGCCGGTTTCGGTAAAGCGGTCAATATGATCGGTGGCGATGGAGGCCTTGCCCGCTTTCATCGCCTGGAACAGATCCCCGTCCTTTACCACGCACAGGCGCTGGTCCCAGGGATTGTAATCGGGCGTGAAGTGCCGCATGTCGGCGGTGTCACCAACCTTGCGTTTGATAATGCCCAGGAACAGCCGGCGCATGAACTGCGGGCTCTTTCTGGAGCGCTGGTAAAGAAAACGGGAAATGGAGATGTTCCGGGCCCGGGTCAGCCGATAGGCAGTTTTCTCGGGCAGAATCTTCTGCAGGGCCAGTGTCACCTTGTCGGTGGAGGGCAGGGGCATCAGATACGTGGGTGAGCGCTGGAGCATAGTCACGTGGGCGGCCTGCTCTGCCATGGTCGGCACCAGGGTTATGGCGGTTGCGCCGCTGCCAATCACCACCACCTTCTTGCCCGTGTAGTCGAGATCCTCTGGCCAGTGCTGCGGATGGACAATCTGGCCGCGAAAGTCTTCTTCTCCCGGGAAGTCCGGTTTGTAGCCCTGATCATAGTTGTAATAGCCGGTGCATCCGACCATGAAGTTGGCAGTGTAGTGCTCGGTTTCGCCGGTTGCTTCGTTCAGGGCCGTGAGCTTCCAGCATTTGTCGACACCCGACCAGTCAGCCGTCTTGACCGCCAGGCCAAAGCGAATGCGGCGCTCAACATCGTATTCCCTCGCGGTCTCCGCCACATAATTCTTGATCGACGCACCGTCCGCCAGCACCTTGGCGCCAGTCCACGGCCGAAAGTTGTAGCCGAAGGTGAACATGTCCGAATCCGAGCGTATACCCGGATAGCGGAACAGGTCCCAGGTGCCGCCCAGTGACTGCCTGCGCTCAAGGATGGCGAATGACTTCCCGGGGCACTCGCGCTTCAGATGGCATGCCATGCCAATGCCGGAAACGCCGGCGCCGATGATCAGTACATCGAAATGCTGGTTACTCATTGCCTGTCCTCTCGGATTCCAGTCCGCTTTTTATAATCAATGGCCTGCAATCAAGATAGCTCAGGCTCGCCTGCTCAGGAATTGGCCATAGTGGTCCCGCCCCCCGGTTGTTTCAGTCAGTATCCTGCCGGGGGCGTAGCCGGAAGGAGGATCTGCAGAATCGAAACCCTGCCTACAATGACTTGTGCTCCTGAACTCTGGACGAGACTACCATGACAAAACCAATCCTCATTCTCGGCGGTGCCTCGCTGGATACCATCATCCACCTGCCGGAACTGCCGACACCGGAAGCCCAGACCATCTGGCCCACTGACAGCTACCGGGCCCTGGGCAGTACCGGCGCTGGCAAGAGCCTGAACCTGGCGGCCCTCGGGCAAACCGTGGTTTTCCATACATTGCTGGGCCGGGATACCGAAGGCCAGCAGGTTCAGGCTGCACTCGGCCACCCCGGGATCCGGCTTCTGACCGAAAAGACCGACGCCCCGACCGAACAGCATGTGAACCTGATGTCGGCCGACGGCAAACGCATTTCCCTGTTCATCCAACCACCTCCTGAGCCTGAAAATGTCGACTGGGCCCAAGCGCAACAGGCACTGGCAGAGTGCTCCGTGGCGGTGGTAAACATCCTTGGATACACCCGGTCGGCCCTGCCGTGGCTGAAGGCAGCAGGCACGCCCATCTGGACCGACCTGCACGACTACGACGGCCACAATTCCTATCATGAACCCTTTATCGACGCCGCACGGGCCATCTTCCTGTCCAGCGACAACCTTCCGGACTACCGCGCCACCATGGAGGGGCTGATCAATAGGGGCAAGGAGTTCGTGGTCTGCACCCACGGTTCGGAAGGGGCGACACTGCTGACAGGCGACGGGCAATGGCTGGATCAGCCGGTGGTGTCAGTCTCCGGGGTGGTCGATACCAACGGCGCCGGCGATGCCTTTTTCAGCGGCTTCCTGCACCGCTACCTGCAAGGCGCCGGATTGGCAGACTGCCTGCGGGCCGGCGCAATCTGCGGAGCTCTCTGTGTCACCAGCCGGGATCTGGCATCGCCTGAGCTGAGCCCTGAACGGCTGGCCTGACACCCGGAATCAGCTACCCGGGGTGAAATCGGGGTATTTCTTCTGCAACCGATAGAGGCGGATGATGGTGATGATGTTGGTGACCAGCACCATTCCCTCGGCCAGGGTGCCGCCCACGGAGCCGATCACGATGTTGTTGAGCATCCAGGCCAGGGCCGCCAGCCCCAGGACAATGCGCAGGGGAATGCCCCGGAGCATGAACATGCCCACGGTGCCGAAAACAGCGGCGGCGAGAGGGAATACGTCGGTGATGGATTTCCAGGTCGCCCAGGCGACCACCAGGTTCACCGCCAGCATGCCCAGCATGATGGGCCAGTTACCCTGATACTTGCGCGCCAGGGTAATGCGCACAATCACCAGTACCGTCAGTGCCGAGGCGGTCCAGCTCTCGAAAAACGCGAACATCAGGGCAAAGGCAACGTTGGCCGAGATTAAAAGCATCATCAGCCGGTCGTCGTTCTTGTTGGCAAAGCCGGCGATACAGAAACCCAGGGCTACAAGACCGCACACCTGACCTAGCACTTCGGCGAGGGTCATATCCGCGATCAGATCAATCATCCTTCACCGGCCTTTCGCTCGTCGCCATATCGGTAATCCCCTCTGCCCGCAAAAGGGTTTAGCCTGCCACAATCAGGGCCTTTGAGCCATGAAGCCCCCTGTGCCAAAGTGCTCACGTCATTCAGCAAGGATCACCCAAGACCATGAAGACCGTATTCTCGCCCCTGCACAGCCGCCGTCATGTCAAAACCGAACTGGACGGCGGGCTGCTGATCGAGCCCCACGAAAAACCTTCCCGTGCCGAAACCATCCTGGCACGAGTGAAGGATCAGGCCCTTGGCGAGATCCTGGAACCGGAAGAATTTGGTCTTGAGCCCGTCAAACGGGTGCACACCGCCGATTACGTAGCGTTCCTGGAAACCTGCTGGCAGGAGTGGCTGGCGGCCGGCAAACCGGGTGAAGCGATCCCGGCGGTGTGGGCCGGTCGCGGCATGCGCCACCGGCTGCCCAAAGACATCGACGGCCGGTTGGGCTACTACAGCTTTGCGGCAGAGACTTCGATTTCGGACGGCACCTGGGAAGCGGCCCGGGCCTCCGCCAATGTGGCCCTGACTGCCCAGAAGCTGGTGGCCGGAGGCGAGCGCGCCGCGTTTGCTCTGTGCCGGCCGCCGGGGCATCACGCCCACGCTGACCTGTTCGGCGGCTACTGCTTTTTAAACAACGCCGCCATCGTGGCCCAGGCCTTCCGCGATCAGGGCTTTGGCAGGGTTGCCGTACTGGATGTGGACTTCCATCACGGCAACGGCACCCAGGCGATTTTCTACAATCGCAACGACGTGCTGACCATCAGCCTGCACGGCGATCCGGACCTGGTGTTCCCGCATTTTCTCGGTTTTGAAGATGAGACCGGCGAGGGCGCGGGCGAAGGCTACAACCTGAACATGGTCTACCCGCCCAACACGCCCTACAGCGTCTGGAGTCAGGGGCTGGAGAAAGCCTGCGAGCGGATACAGTCATTCCAGCCCGATGCCCTGGTGGTTGCCTTGGGTGTCGACACTTTCGAGGAAGACCCGATTTCCTTCTTCAAGCTGACCTCCGGCGATTACCTGACTCTGGGCCAGCGTCTTGCACGGCCTGGATTACCGACGGTCTTTACCATGGAAGGCGGTTACGACGTCGACGCCATCGGCGTGAATGCGGTGAACGTAATGCAGGGTTTCGACCAGGCTGCAGGCTGACTCAGCCCTTGAAGCCCTTGCCGAGAACGTAGACTTCACGGGAGCGGGAGCGAGAGGAATCCGGCTTGCGCACCACCACCTTGTCGAACACGGCACGTACCGATTTCAGGTACTCGTCGTAGCCTTCGCCCTGAAACACCTTGGCCAGGAAGCTGCCTTTGGGCTTGAGTACCTGGCAAGCCATGTCCAGGGCCAGTTCCACCAGGTACATGGAGGAGGCCTGGTCGGCCACGGTCACGCCGCTGATGTTGGGCGCCATGTCAGAAATCACCACGTCCACCGGGTCATCGCCCAGGGTGGCCATGATCGCTTCGAACACGTCGTTCTCGGTGAAATCACCCTGGATAAAATCCACGCCGGCAATGGCGTCCATGGGCAGGATATCGGAGGCAATCACGCGGCCCTTGTGGCCCACCAGCTTGGCCGCCACCTGGGACCAGCCGCCAGGAGCAGACCCCAGATCCACCACCACCATGTTGGGGTGGATCAGCCGGTCCTTCTTGTTGATTTCAAGAAGCTTGTAGCTGGCACGTGAGCGGTAGCCATCTACCTGCGCCTGTTTCACGAAGGGGTCGTTGACGTGCTCTTCAAGCCAGCGGTTACTGCTTTTGGATCGGGCCATGGGGTCTCTTTAAAACGGGAAAGCGATGCGCTAATTGTACGTGTCGCGCCGGGCGGCGGCAAAATCCTGACAACCGGACCAGCCACACGTACAATCCGGCCAGCATTCTGTGATTTTCAAGAATCCACCACGCCCACCTGACGGGAGACTGCCCTCGTGAATCTGGCCGACATCAAAAAGCTGCACCAGAAAAAGTACCGGCAGTCGTTCGGCCACTACCTGGTTGAGGGCGAACACCTGATTCTCGAGCTGCAAAAAGCGGCCGCCCGCCAACCCGCCCTCGAGGCTTCGGAACTGTACGTCACCAGTGCCTATGAGCACTGGCAGAGCCCGTTCCGAACCCATGTGATCAGCGATCGCCAGATGGCCCAGCTTGCCGACACCCGCACACCCCAGGGGATTCTGGCGGTGGTCCCCATGCCTGAGCGCCCGGCGGAACCGGTGCCCGGCGAGAAAGCGATTTATCTGCACGAGGTTCAGGACCCCGGCAACCTGGGCACGATTTTGCGCACCCTGGCCTGGTTCGGCGGTTTCCGGTGTCTGTTGAGCCCGGGCAGTGTCGATCCGTTCAACCCGAAGGTGGTGCGAGCCAGCATGGGCGCGCTGTTTCACGTGCCGCTTGAAACCGACGTTGAACTGGCCAGCCTTCCAGCCCGCTACCAGAGCCTTGCCTGCCTCGATCTCAATGGCGAATCGATGGCCTCACAGGCCTTCCACCAGCATGACTGCTATCTGTTCGGCAACGAGGCCCGGGGTGTGCCGCGGGAGGCCCTCGACCAACTGAAGGCTGCCCCTTACAGTATTCAGGGCCGGGGCCAGATCGAATCCCTGAACCTGGCCTCGGCCGTGAATATGTGCACCTACGAATTAATGCGTGAGCTTTAGACTGCAAACCCCATGCTCTGAGCACTTTCCCCAATCGTTCTGGCGGATCCCGCCATTGCCTGAAGATTGCTAATTGAGCACGATCAGGAGTTGATCCCGAAACCGGACTGATGACTATGGAACGCTACCTCCAACCCACCGCCTTTTTCGACTATGACCATCCCCGGCTGAAAGCCTGGATTGAGTCACAGCTGGAGGGTGTTCCTGATGAACCGGTAGAACAGATCAAGGCGCTCTATCTCGCCGTTCGTGACAACATCAGCTACAACCCCTACGTATTCCGGACCGACGCCAACACCTTCAGTGCCAGCTACGCCCTGGAAAGCGGCGAAACCTACTGCATTCCGAAGGCGGTTCTACTCGGCGCTGCCGCCCGCTCCATTGGCGTTCCCAGCCGCCTGGGCCTGGCCGATGTGCGCAACCATCTGTCCAGCCCGAAACTGATCGAATGGCTGCGCTCGGACATTTTCCGGATGCACGGGTTTATCGAGCTGTACCTGAACGGCCAATGGGTCAAGGCGACGCCGGCGTTCAACCGGCAACTGTGCGAGCTGATGAAGGTGGAACCACTGGAATTCGATGGCGTGCACGATTCCATGTTTCAGGAGTACACCGAGGACGGCCAGGCGCACATGGAGTATGTGAACGATCATGGCCTGTTCGACGATGTTCCCCACGATTTCATCGTCTCCGGTGTCCGGGCGGCCTATGGCCATCTATTTGAGGACGAGGAGGAACCTGAAATGCCTGAGGGGAGCCTTGAGCAGAATATATCGAGTCCCTAGAGCCTGCCCGAAACCAGGAAAGCCTTACTCTGTCCTCGCCACCGCGTCTGCTCCCTGCCCTGCCAGCGCCCCCGTCATCGCATCCAGCAGGGCATCAGGATCAGGCACTGCATGCCCGGTCCCCGTGTCGCCGATGCGACTGAACCGACGGAAATCAACGGCGCTCCAATTCTCCGGGTCCGTAATGCGCTGTACCTGGTCAATATTATCCCGGGTTGCAGGTTTCAGCTGGTAGCGGAAAACATAGTCCGGTGACATATCAGCGAAATCCCGGCCCAGGTGGTAGTCATGCAGCAGGAGCAGGGCAAGCCCACCACCCATGAAATGTCGGCCCAGGCTGACCAGCAACTCTCCCTCACGGATTTTCTCCAGCGCCTCCGGTTGCCAGTCTATGCTGCCCACCAACAGGTTCGCCCCCGGAAACCGGCCGGCATCCCGGGCGGCTTCAATGGCGCCCAGTGCCATGCCATCGCTCGCGCTCCAGATGGAGACCGTATTCGGATAACGTTTCAGCAGTATTTCTGTTTTTTCGCGGGCCAGCGCTCCGCTCCAGTTTGCAGACACCAGTTGCAGAAGCTGGCTGCGCTGCTGGACGGCAGCCGCCAGCAATCCCCCGTCCCTGTCCTTGGCGGCAGAGGAATCCCGAGTCCCTGAGAGAGCCACCATGGGAATGCTGGGCTCGGCGGCGAGCCCCAATTGTTCGGCCTGTCTGCCCAGCAAGGTTACCAGGGTACGGCCAGCGGCAATATTGTCTGGAGAAAGATGGCCGAGCCAACCCGGCAGGACAGTTCGGGGCATACCGATGCTGGCCCGGGCGGCGTCAGGCACATCGGTGTTGAAGGTAAATGTCTTTACGCCTGCCCCGTCGGCGAGCCTGAGCATTGATTCGGTGACATGCTCCTTGCACATGAACAGCAGGTAGTCCGGCCTATCGTCACGGCTCAGCACTTCCTTCGCCATGCGAAGATAGCTGAATCGATGGCTCTCCCGATCGTATTGAACCTCCAGGTCAACCTCGAGATCCTCCGCTACTGCCTCCATGAACCCGGCTACCAGTTGCCAGAAACGGGAGTCGTCCGGTGAAAGAAAGACAGCGCTGGGCCTTGAGCCGGCGTTTGCAAGAGAAGCTGTAAGCAGGAGCAGGAAACTGATCAACAAGCGGGCTGGATAAGACCTCATGCAACAAATCACCCTCTGGAGGATCTGCCTGGGTTGGCTTTTGTGAAGCCTAAGCTACCGACCTGTCGTGTAACAGACAAGCTGAGATGCGTAACCGAAGTCTCAGTTCAGGGAAGAAGGTTCAGTTGCCGAAGCCGGGTCTTCAAACTCAACATAAAGCTTTCCGGCCAGTTGTTCATAGACGCCGTCGTTTTTCAGGCGCTTCATCTCGGCCGACAGGCTGCTCAGGAATTGCCGGTTGGCTTGTGTGTTGTGGCAGGTAAGCCGGTCATAACTTTCAAGCAGCGGGCTTGCCGGATCGTAGCTGAGCTTGTCCAGGAATGGCCGGACATCGGGAACGGCAGCGATCATTGCGCTGAAGCGCTGATGCTCAAGCATGGCGAGGTTCTGGGCATCGCTCTTCGACCAGACCACTTTGACATTGTGATCCTCCAGAACCCCGTCCAGATAGGTCTCATGGCCAATGACCGCCCCTACGGTTTCACCCTCCAGTTTCGACAGCGCGCTGACGGGCTCGTTGCCCGGCGGGGTAAACAGGTAGTAGGTGAACTTTCCCAGGGGAAAGCTTGCAATAACAGCGTCTTCGCCCAGTCGCCGCTCCAGAACTTCGGTAAAGGAATAAATGCAGTCGGCGCCACGCTGCTCGAAGACCATCATGGCCCGTTTGTAGGGATAAAACTGCTCGCTGACGGTGACCTCGAGCCCATCCAGGGCCCGGGACAGAATTTTCTGGTAAACACCATCCTGGTTTTCCGTCAGCAGGCTAGTGATGTCCGGAACGGCAATCCGGACCACCGAATCGGCCATCGCGGGTGCACTGAGAATGCTTACACCGAATAAAAGCACTCGAAAAGTGTGTAGAAAGCATTTCATAACACGCACATCGGTCCATGACGGTAAAAGTGACTATTTTTCATACAGAACTGGAAGTATGACAACGTCGTTTCACTTGTACCAGAAAAACCTTGTTAAACCTGTGGGTTTAGCCATAAAAAAAGCACCGGATCGCTCCGGTGCTTCTCTCTCATCAGGCGGCTGTGTTCTGTTTTACGCCGCTTCGTCTTCGCTTTCATCCACAGAGTTACGGATCAGAAAGTCAAAGGCGCTCAGCGCGGCCTTGGAACCCTCACCCATGGAGATCACGATCTGCTTGTAAGGCACAGTGGTCGCGTCGCCCGCCGCAAAGACACCCGGTATGGAGGTTTCATTGCGATCGTTGACGATGATCTCACCGTGCTGGCTCAGTTCGATGTCGCCCTTGAGCCACTCGGTGTTGGGCACCAGGCCGATCTGCACGAACACACCTTCCAGGGAGATGTGGTGCTGCTCACCGGAATTGCGATCGGTGTAGTTCAGGCCGTTGACCTTGCCATTCTCACCGGTGATCTCGGTGGTCTGTCCAGACGTGATGATCTCCACGTTCTTCAGGCTGCGCAGTTTTTTCTGCAACACCTCGTCGGCGCGCATTTCAGCACCGAATTCGATCAGGGTCACGTGGCCCACGATGCCGGCCAGGTCGATGGCGGCTTCAACACCGGAGTTACCACCGCCGATCACGGCAACACGCTTGCCCTTGAACAGGGGACCGTCGCAGTGCGGGCAGTAGGCCACGCCCTTGTTACGGTACTCTTCCTCTCCCGGTACGCCCATCTGGCGCCAGCGAGCACCGGTGGACAGAACCAGACTGCGCGCCTTGAGCGTGGCACCGTTTTCCAGTCTTACTTCGTGGGGCATGCCCGGGCGTGACGCCGGGATCAGTTTCTCGGCGCGCTGCATGTTCATGATATCCACGTCGTACTCCTTGACGTGCTGCTCCATGGCCGCAACAAGCTTCGGGCCTTCGGTGTAGGGCACGGAGATCAGGTTCTCGATGCCCATGGTGTCTGCCACCTGGCCACCGAAACGCTCGGCCGCAATACCGGTGGAGATGCCCTTCCGGGCCGCGTAGATGGCCGCAGAAGCACCCGCCGGGCCGCCACCAATCACCAGAACCTCGAAGGTATCTTTCTGGTTAATCTTCTCGGCGTCTTTCTCGCTGGAGCTGGTATCCAGTTTGGCGACAATCTCTTCCAGGGTCATGCGGCCCTGGCCCCAGGGCTCACCATTCATGTAAACGCTGGGCACCGCCATCACTTCACGCTCTTCCACTTCATCCTGGAACAGGGCACCGTCGATGGAGGTGTTCTTGATGTTCGGGTTCAGCACGCTCATCAGGTTCAGGGCCTGAAC
>NZ_CAJXKQ010000031.1 GCF_913055835.1 uncultured Marinobacter sp.
GCCATACCAGCCCTGAAGGTATTTCTTCACCTCGTTCGTGATGGACTCGTAGCGCTTGCCGGCAAGCACGTTGATCACCGCCTGGGTACCCACAATCTGGGAGGTGGGTGTTACCAGTGGCGGGTAACCGAGATCCTTCCGCACCCGGGGAATTTCCTCGAATACGTCCTGGATGCGATCCAGCGCGCCCTGCTCCTTCAACTGGTTGGCGAGGTTGGACATCATGCCACCGGGCACCTGGGACAGCAGCACCGAGGTATCAACACCGTTATACGCACTCTCGAACTGGTGATACTTCTTGCGCACTTCCCGGAAATGGCGTGTGGCCTTGTCCAGCAGCTCCAGGTTCAGCCCGGTCTCCAGACCGGCATCGTGCAACGCCGCCACCAGGGATTCCGTGGGCGGATGGCTGGTGCCGCCGGCAAAGGCCGACAGCGCGGTATCGATATGATCAACGCCGGCTTCCATGGCCGCCCACTGGCACATGGGCGCCATGCCCGAGGTGGCGTGGGAGTGCAGGAACACCGGCAAATCCAGGGTCTGCTTCAGTTTACCGACCAGCTCGGCGGTTACCGCCGGCGTCAGCAGCCCGGCCATGTCCTTGATCGCGATACTGTCCGCGCCCATGTCGGCCATGGCTTTGGCCTGTTCCAGATAGGCATCGGTGCCATGCACCGGACTCACGGTGTAGCAGATGGTGCCCTGTGCATGCTTGCCAGCCTTCTTGACCGCCTTGATGCTGGTCTCGAGATTGCGCACATCGTTCAGGGCATCAAAAATGCGGAACACATCCATGCCATTCTCGGCGGCCTTGGCGACAAACGCCTCAACCACGTCATCGCCATAATGGCGATAGCCCAGAAGATTCTGGCCACGCAGCAACATCTGCAGGCGGGTGTTCGGCAGGGCCTTTCTCAGCGTACGCAGACGCTCCCAGGGATCTTCCTTCAGAAAGCGCACGCAGGCGTCGAAGGTGGCACCGCCCCAGCACTCCAGAGACCAGTAGCCAGCCTGGTCCAGCCATTCACAGGCAGGGAGCATGTCTTCGGTACGCATGCGGGTGGCAATCAGGGACTGGTGGGCGTCCCTGAGAATAACGTCGGTAATATGAATCTTGCGCTTGGTCATTGGGATCTCTCCGATGTTCTTTTACAGGCCCGCCTGGGCTGCGATGGCAGCCGCTATGGCAGTGGCGATGGATTCAGGGCGGGTCTTGGTGCTGTACTCAAGCAGTTGGGGATTGCTCTCCACGAAGCCGGTGTTGAAGTTGGCGGCCTGGAAATCCGGGTGCTCCAGAATCTGCTTGTAGTAGGGAATGGTGGTCTGCACGCCGTAAATGCCCATGTCCCCGAGAGCGCGCCGGGAGCGGGCAATCAGCTCGTCCCAGTCCATGGCCCAGACAATCAGCTTGGCGCACATGGAATCGTAATAGGGCGGAATCTCATAGCCCGTATACATGTTGGCATCGGTGCGCACGCCCGGGCCGCCGGCGGAATAGTAGCGGCTGATGCGGCCAAAGCTGGGCAGAAAGCCGTTCTTCGGATCTTCAGCGTTGATCCGGAACTGGGCAGCAAAGCCCCGGTAGGATATGTCTTCCTGCCTGAGGCCCAGTGGTTCGCCGGCAGCGATCCGTATCTGGGCCTTGATGATGTCCACCCCGGTAATTTCCTCGGTGATGGTGTGTTCCACCTGCACCCGGGTGTTCATTTCCATGAAGTAAAAGCTGCCGTCGTGGTCCAGCAGGAACTCGACGGTGCCGGCATTCACATAACCACACTGCTTCGCCACCCGTTTGGCCAGATCGCCGATGTATTCGCGCTGGCTTTCCTCAAGTTGCGGCGACGGCGCCAGCTCAATCAGCTTCTGGTTGCGGCGCTGGATGGAGCAGTCCCGCTCGTAGAGATGCACTACGTTGCCGTGGGTATCGGCAAGAATCTGGACCTCAATGTGTCGGGGCTCGATGATGCATTTCTCCAGGAACACCTCGGCACTGCCGAAGGCTTTGGTGGCCTCGGAAATGACCCGCTCGTAGTTCTGCCGAAGCTCCTTTTCGTTGTCGCATCGGCGGATACCCCGGCCGCCCCCGCCGGAGGTGGCCTTCAGCATCACCGGATAGCCGATATCCGCGGCCTGGGCCACAGCATCTTCCACATCTTCAAGGTTGCCATCCGATCCGGGAGTCACCGGCACGCCCGCAGCAACGGCGGTCTGGCGCGCCTGGGTCTTGTCTCCCATGGATGAAATCGCGTTTGCAGAAGGGCCCACAAAAGTGATCCCCCGCTGCTCGCAGATGGCTGCAAGCTCGGCATTCTCGGACAGAAATCCGTAACCGGGATGCAGCGCATCGCAGCCGGTTTCCACTGCCATATTCACAATATGGTGGGGGTTCAGGTACCCCGACAGGGGGTCCTTGCTGATCTGATAGGCTTCGTCGGCTTTCTTGACGTGCAGGGAATACTCGTCAGCCTCCGAATGAATGGCAACTGAGCGGATGCCCAGTTCGCTGCAGGCCCGGGCAATCCTGACCGCAATCTCTCCGCGATTGGCGATCAGCAGCTTCCGTATAGCCATGGAAAATCCTCCAGGTGATGGAAGTCGTTTGAGTCGAAAAGTTGGTGCTAAGGGCAGACACGCCCTCTTGGCTTGGGGGCTCAGGTGGCAGGTGGCGCCTGCGGCAAGATCGGAAAGCTGGCGCAATGCACTAATCCCGAGAAGCCACTGGCTCCTGAGAGGGTGCTGTTCTGGTGCAGACTGAAATCCCGCAAGCGGTTGCCATGGGAAAGTCCTCCCTCCTGACCACCGTCGTTTGTCACATCCGACAATAACGGGCAGAAAGCCGACTCACAGAACAGGGGTGCTGGCGCAGTGTCCGAGGAATGGGCCGGCAATGAAACCAGGGCCAATGCCAGAATCATGAAAAGGCTTAACACCCGTGTCCGGCATTTTTGTTGGGCGTCCTGCATGGGCGTCCTTTGGTGTGACTAAAGTCGCAATGAGTGTCACGTGATTGCAGCATCGATTCAATACGGTTTTCTGGGCCGAAAGCATCGATTTTTTCGAGCAATGACTCGCTACAGGTAGCTTTATTATTTCGCCTAGCGGTACCGACTTTTGCATTTATGTTGACATGTACCGCTGCTATCTCCGAATATGGAGATATTCTGCCACGCGGTATATGTTTTCGCTTTCTAGCAAGAGAGGCTATTCATGAACTTGAATTACACCACCGAGGAACTCGCGTTCCGTGATGAGGTCCGCGCGTTCCTGGAAAAAAAGCTGCCCGAGGATATCGCCGCCAAGGTGAAGGGGTTCCGCAGGCTCTCAAAGGAGGACCACCAGCGCTGGCAGAAAATCCTCAGCGAACAGGGTTGGTACGCCACCCACTGGCCGGAAGAATACGGCGGTGTGAACTGGAGCCCGGTTCAGAAACACATCTGGGATGAAGAGTCCTCTCGCTACGGGGCACCGCGTTCCGTGCCATTCGGCGTCAACATGGTGGCGCCGGTGATTATCAAGTTTGGCACCGAAGAGCAGAAGCAGAGATACCTGCCCAGAATCCTCAGCGGCGAAGACTGGTGGTGTCAGGGCTATTCCGAGCCCGGTGCCGGTTCAGACCTGGCGTCACTCAAGACCCGGGCCGTGCGCGAAGGCGACCACTATATTGTGAATGGCCAGAAGACCTGGACCACCCTGGGCCAGCACGCCAACATGATTTTCTGCCTGGTGCGCACCAACACCGAAGTGAAGGCCCAGGAGGGCATCTCCTTCCTGCTGATCGACATGAACACGCCAGGGATTACCGTACGCCCAATCATCACCCTGGATGGCGAGCACGAGGTCAATGAAGTCTTTTTCGAGGACGTAAAGGTCCCTGCTGAAAACCTGGTAGGCGAGGAAGACAAGGGTTGGACCTACGCCAAGTACCTACTGACGTACGAGCGCACTGGCCTGGCCGGCATTGGCATTTCCAAAGCTGCTCTCGAGCACTTGAAAGGGTTGGCGAGCCGTCGTCTGAAGAACGGCAAGCCCCTGATCGAAGACGCAACCTTCGGCCAGCGCATCGCCCAGGTTGAAATCGATCTGATGGCCGCGGCGATCAGTAACCTGCGGATCATTGCATCCGTAGAAGGCGGCGGTATGCCGGGAGCGGAAAGCTCCATGCTGAAAGTCCGCGGCACCGAGATTCGCCAGACGATCAATGATCTGGCTCGCCGGGCCATTGGCCCCTACGCCATTCCCTTCGTGGAAGAGGAACTGGATCTGGGTTATGACGGCGATTTCCTCTCTGACGAGAACGCTGCGCCGGTGGCCCCCCAGTACTTCAACAACCGCAAGCTGTCGATTTTCGGCGGGTCCAATGAGATCCAGAAGAACATCGTGTCGAAAATGATTCTCGGGCTTTAAGGAGGCGACCATGGATTTCCGACTGAATGAAGAGCAGCAGATGCTGCAGGACACCGTGGCCCGCCTGGTGCGCGGTGAATACAGCTTTGAGAAACGCCTGGAATACAGCGAATCCGAGCTGGGTTTCAGTGCCGATTTCTGGAAGCAGCTGGGTGAGCTGGGCCTGACGGCTGTGCCCTTCCCGGAAGAACTGGGCGGCTTTGGCGGAACGGGCGTTGAAGTACAGAGCGTGATGACCGAGCTGGGTCGCGGCCTGTGCATTGAACCCTACCTGCAATCGGTGGTTCTGGGCGGCGGGCTGATCAGCCAGGCCGGCAACAGCGAGCAGAAGGAACAGTGGCTTGGCGGCATCGCCACCGGCGAGGTGCGTGCGGCTGTTGGCCTCCAGGAGCCTCAGAGCTTCTATAATCTGAACGATGTCGAAACCCGTGCCGAGAAGTCTGGTGACGGCTATGTGCTGAACGGTCGAAAGGCCGTGGTGATCGGTGGCCATTGCGCCGATGTTCTGGTGGTATCTGCCCGGACTTCTGGCGACAGCCGCGATGCCGATGGCATCAGCCTGTTCCTGATTCCCGCTGACGCGGAAGGCATCGAGCGCCGGACTTATCCGACGATTGATGGCTTCAAAGGCTGCGACCTGTTCCTGAACAACGTCCAACTGGGCCCCGACGCCCTGCTTGGAGACGAAGGCAAGGCAGCCGAAGTGATTGAATATCAGACCGGGCGCGCCATTTCCGCCCTGTGCGGCGAAGCCGTGGGCGCCATGGAAGTGGCCTGTGACCTGACTCTGGAATACCTGAAGCAGCGCAAGCAGTTTGGTGTGCCCATCGGCAGGTTCCAGGTGCTACAGCACCGGATGGTGGACATGATGTCCGAGCTGGAACAGGCCCGCTCCATGGCCATCCTGGCCGCGAGTGTTGCCGACGAGCCCCAGAGCGACGAACGGCGCCGGATTCTCGCTGCCGCCAAGAACGTAATTGGCCGCAGCGGCCAGTTCATCTCCGAACAGGGTATCCAGTCCCACGGTGGCATCGGCATGACCTGGGAGTACAACTTCGCCCACTACGCCAAGCGACTGGTGATGATCAACCATCAGCTCGGCGATGACGACTTCCATCTTGAGCGCTACGCAGCGATGCTGCAGGCGAGCTAACGGGCTTGTCGAGTCACCGGCCCCGCTATCCAAAGGGGCCGGTGACCCGATGCGCCTCAGGTCGTCGAGGCCCCCTTCTTCCACTCCTCTTCCTGCAGCGCACGCCACATCAGTTTCCCCGTGGGCGACTTCGGTAACTGATCTACAAAGTCGATCATAGTCGGCACCTTGTAGGTCGCCATCTGTTCCTTGCACCAGGCAATGATGTCTTCGGCGCTGGTCTGGCCCTCGGCTTCCGGTGTCAAAACAATGCAGGCCTTTACCGTCTCGCCCCGCTTGGGGTCCGGCGCGGAAATGATACACACCTCATGGATTGCCGGATGCCGGTACATCAATCCCTCGACTTCCGATGGCCAGACCTTGTAGCCGGAAGCGTTGATCATCCGCTTGACGCGATCAACCATGAAGAAATAGCCGTCCTCGTCGTAATAGCCCAGATCGCCGGTGCGGAAGAATCGCTTGCCGTCGATTTCCACAAACGCCGCTTCGGTTTCTGCAGGACGGTTCCAATAGCCCTGGGTAACCTGGGGCCCACAGGAAACAATCTCCCCGGTTTCGCCCGGACCCTTTTCCTCAAGCGTGTCGACATCAATGATCCGGCTATCGACATCGAACACAGGAATGCCCAGGCACTGGGATTTCGGGTGGGCGTTGGGATTGATGTGGGTGGCCGCCATGGTTTCGGAAAGGCCGTAGCCCTCGATGTAGTCCAGCCCGGTCATCCGCTTGAGCTTTTCGGCCACGGCAGAGGGCATGGTGGCACCGCCGCCACCAATCATGTTGAGGCTGCTCAGATCGTATTGGCCGATATCGGGATTGGAGAGAAAGTCCACCGCCATGGTGACGATGTTGGTCCAGCCAGTGACTTTGTAGCGCTCGATCAGCCTTGATGCAGTGGTCCGGTCCCAGCGTGTCATAATCACTGAGGCCGCGCCCGCCGCAATGGGTCCATTCATGGAACCGGTCATGCCGGTAACGTGGAAGAACGGCAGGGTGGCGAGCTGAACGCTGTCCGGTGTGGTCAGGTTCCAGAATATCCGGTGGATGGCCGTGGCCATCACCGACCGGTGGGTGTGCATGCAGCCCTTGGGCGCACCGGTAGTACCGGAACTGTAGGGAATCACCGCCAGATCATCCGGCGTGGCCGTGTGGGGGCCCGGCGTGTGTCCGGCGGCCATCGCCGCTTCCCAGGTAATAACCCCAGGCATTTCCTGTGACCAGGCCGGTGCCGCCACTTCAGCCGGAAGGTCCAGATCCGTCTCGGGATCGATGTAGGTGCTGTAAGAAGCCACCACCACCTGTTCAAGATTGCTGTCGCCAATCATCGGTGCAATGAAACCCGCCAGTTCCTGGCCGGCCAGGCAAACCGAGGCGCCGGTATCGGCTATGAAATGTTCCAGCTCCGCCGCCCGGTTCATCGGATTGACCGGTATCACGACAGCATCGGCCCGCAGGATGGCGTAATAGGAGATCACATACTGGGGAGAGTTCTGCATATACAGCAGCACCCGATCGCCCTTCTTCACGCCCTGCGCCTGCAGGTAGCCCGCCATCGTCTCGACTTCCTCGTTGAGACGCCGGTAGGTTATCGGCGCATCGTAGAAGATGATGGCGGTATGGTCCGGATAGCGCCGCGCCGAAATCTCCAGGTTGGTGTAAACGCTGGTTTTCGGAAGCGTCATGGTTTTCGGCAGTTCTTTGGGCCAGACCTTGTAGTGACGATCAAACATCTTGTTATTCTCCAGGGTAAATCTGAACTCTCAGTGCTTCGAACCTTCGCAGGCAATCTTCCACCCGGTATCCGCCAGCAAGCTTGCCCGCTTGCCGACTTCCAGGGCGTTGGCATTGGCGGCATTGCCATCCAGCGCCCGCTTGTAGACGCCCTGCAAAATCGCCGCGAGGCGGAATAACGAGAACGCCAGAAACACATGCCAGTCCCCAATGCCTTCCCGGCCCGTCTTCTCGCAGTAGCGGCGGATAATGGCCTGCTCGTCCGGAAGACCCAGCGCCTCAAGGTTTTCACCCTGTAATCCGCGCATCCCCTCCATGTCGGCGGGCAGGTAAAAGGGCAGGCAAAAATAGGCCAGGTCTGCCAGGGGATGACCCAGTGTGGACAGTTCCCAATCCAGAATGGCGATCACCTCCGGTCGATCCGCAGCCAGCATCAGGTTTCCGAAGCGGTAATCACCGTGGGCGATGGCGGTTTCGTCCTGTGCTGGCAGATGTTCCGGCAACCAGGCCATCAGTTTGTCCATGGCCGGCAGATCATCGGTTTTAGAGGCCAGGTACTGCTTGCTCCAGCGCGCAACCTGGCGCTCCACATAGCCCTCGGGCCGGCCGTAGTCGCCCAGGCCAACGGCGTTCACATCCACTTTATGAAGCGCTGCCAGGGTATCGATGGCGGAATGGTAAGCCGGCAGACGGTCCTCACGATCAAGATCCCGCAGCGCCGAATGGGTGATGATCCGCCCCTCCAGAAAGTCCATGACGTAAAAGGGCGTACCAATCACACCGGCGTCTTCACACAGCACCCGAACGTTGGGCACTGGTACCTCTGTATGTTCGCCCAGCGCCCGCATGACCTTGTATTCCCGCTCGACCATGTGAGCTGACGGCAAGGTTTTCCCCGGCGGCTTTTTGCGCAGCACATAGCTTCCGCTTTCGGTTTCCAGCAGGAATGTGGGGTTGGACTGGCCACCCTGGAATTGCCTGACCTCCATTCGGCTACCAAATTCCGGCAGCGAATTCTGTAGCCATGCCAGAAGTCGGGTTTCGTCGAACTTGTGGGCCGGGAGAACATCGACCAATTCTGGGGTCATACTCATTTTTATTTTAAGCCTTCAGTCATCTCTGAAATTCGCTGGCCGACGGGTGGGGGTGCCTTTGTGCAGGGAACAAAGGTGTCTGAGCGCAGCGAGTTCTTTTTCCCGGAACAAAGGCACCCCCACCTGTCGTGCCTCCCCATTGCATATGTCAAACCTCAGCAAATAGTCTCCCCGCCATCAGCGACGATTACCTGTCCGGTGATGTAGGCACTGGCTTTAGTAGACAAAAACACGGCCAGGCCGGCGATATCCACCGGATCACCAATCCTACGTAGCGGAGTTTTGTCTTCCGCCTGCTTTGCACGGACCGGGTCGTCCCAGAGCGCTTTGGCAAAGTCGGTTTTGATCAGGCCAGGAGCAATGCTGTTGATCCGGATACCTTTTGGTCCCCACTCAACCGCCAGATTACGGGCCAGAGCGGCTTCGGCGGCTTTGGAGACGCCGTAGGTGCCGATCACCGTGTTGCCTCGAAGGCCTGCAATGCTGGAGAGCAGAACGACCGCACCCTCGCCTTTTTCCGCCATCTGGGGCAGCACCATGTTGGTCAGCCAGAAGGTGCTTTTGACGTTGGTGTCCATGATCTTGTCCCAGGCGTCGTCGGTCATTTCTGCCGTGGGTCCGTAGACCGGGTTGGTGGCGGCGTTGCACACCAGTACATCGATGCTGCCCCAGGCTTTGTTGGTTTTCTCTACCAGGTTCTGCAGGTCTTCTTTCCTGCCCACGTGACAGGGAACGGCCATGGCCTCGAAGCCCTGCGCCTTGAGTTCCTCCGCCACCTGCTCACAGGCCTCGGCCTTTCGGCTGGAGATAACCACTTTCGCGCCACAGACGGCCATTTCCCCGGCGATGGCGCGGCCGATTCCTTTGGTGGAACCGGTAATCACCGCGACTTTGCCGGTCATATCAAACAGTGGATTGTTCATCGTCAGGTCCTCGCGCACTGTCTCAGAGGTGATCGATTCAGCGATACTGCCGAAGCTCCATCTTGGCGATGGAATCCATGTGCACTTCGTCCGGCCCGTCCGCCAGGCGCAGTGTCCGAACCTTGGCCCAGGCCTCGGCCAGGAAGGTGTCCTGGGAAACCCCTGCACCACCGTGCACCTGAATGGCCCGATCGATGACCTTCAAGGCCATGCTCGGTGCAATCACCTTGATCATGGCGATTTCCTGACGGGCCACCTTGTTGCCGACGGTGTCCATCATGTGCGCAGCTTTCAGGGTCATCAGGCGGGCCTGCTCAATCTCCATACGGCTACGGGCGATGTCCTTGCGAATGGAGTCAAACTCCGAGAGCTTCCGGCCAAAGGCCTCACGGGCGTTGGCGCGTTTGCACATGAGCTCCAGGGCACGCTCCGCAACGCCGATGGTGCGCATGCAGTGATGGATCCGGCCCGGCCCGAGCCGGCCCTGGGCAATCTCGAAACCACGGCCCTCGCCAAGGAGCATGTTGCTAGCCGGCACCCGCACGTTGTCGTAGTGAATTTCCGCGTGGCCGTGTGGCGCATGATCGTAGCCGAACACATGCAGCGGGCGGATCATCTTCACACCGGGCGCATCCAGAGGCACCAGAATCATGGACTGCTGCTTGTGTTTTTCGGCATCAGGATCGGTTTTGCCCATGACAATGGCGATTTTCGAGTTTCGGGTCATGGCGCCGGAAGACCACCATTTACGACCGTTGACCACGTACTCGTCGCCCTCGCGGCGGATTTCGCAGGCGATGTTGGTGGCGTCTGAAGATGCCACGTCCGGCTCGGTCATGGAGAAGCAGGAGCGGATTTCGCCATCAAGGAGCGGCTTCAGCCACTGCTCCTGCTGCTGGGCGTTGCCGTAGCGGGCAATCGTCTCCATGTTGCCGGTGTCGGGGGCCGAGCAGTTGAATACCTCGGGGGCCATGGCCGAACGGCCCATGATTTCGCAGAGGTGGGCGTACTCGAAGTTGCTGAGGCCTGCACCGAATTCGCTGTCAGGCAGAAACAGGTTCCACAGGCCGGCGGCTTTGGCCTTCTGCTTCAGTTCTTCAATAATGGGGACCGGCGCCCACCGGTCCTCGGCATCTTCGATCTGTCGATGATGAGCCTCTTCGTTCGGGTAGATGTGGGCAGCCATGAATTCGTTTAACTCAGACTGCAGCTGTTTCGCCCTGTCAGACAGCTCGAACATTGCCGTTTCCTCTTGTTGTTTTGGTTCGCGACCGCCATCAAACCGGCAATCACCTGTTCCGATCACGCCAATCAGATCGGCACGCCCTCCGGCTTCTCGCTGCCGGAGCGAATGCGAAACGTGGCCTCGGCAATAGCCAGAAGGTTGCCCTGATCGTCATGTACTTCGCCCGTGCTGTTGAAGATCCGGCTTCCTCCGGCGCGTTTACGACCGGTTACCCGGATCACACCTTCAGAACACTGGCCGGTAAACGTGGTGGTGAGGGACAGGGTGATAGCCTTGCGCATCCTGCCCGGATACGGGCAGTAAGTGCCCGCTAGCGCCATGGCAATGTCCAGCAGGGAGGTCAGTACGCCACCATGAATAACGCCGCCCAGATTCAGATGCCCGGGCCGAAGCTCCAGCTCAATGACCGCTTCGTTTTCTTCCCAGGAAGCCTGACGGTAGCCAAGAAGACTGTGGAAGCCAGGCAGATCCTGCCCGTGGGTGGTGTGGCGGTTTTCCTCATTCATCAGACAATCATTCCTGGTGGGCCAGTGCTCTTGTTGTCTTTGTAATTTGTCACGCCTTACGGTTTTGAGTCAATATATTTGAAAGGTTGTTTCGACTAGCAAAACACAGCCCGCCAGGACCAACGAAAAATGAAAGATACAATGGATAGCAGACCGATGTTTCTGTCTGCCATTGCCGCTGAACACATCGGTTGGGCTGGCGTGAGGCGTTGATATCGCGCCTTCCCGGGTCAGAAGAAGCTGGCCTGATGAACTACCCTTGAGTGAAGGACAGCTGCAAACCCGAACCACAAACATCCTATTGCAAAGCCCCGATGTTGTGATAGATTCAGAGAATAAAATTCACCCTGCAGTTACGAGTTCTGCACAGTGAAACACGAAGCAAAGCCACTACAACAATGAACGAGGCACGCTCATGAAACTCTTTGCTACTGCTCGCAAGACTCTGACGGTGTATGCGTCAGCCCTTACTCTCGGTATTACCGCTGCGCTCTCGGCGGCACCCGCTGCGGCCCAGGACACTTTTACCTGGAAGGTGCAGTCCCACTGGCCGGGTTCCAGCAGCTCCTACACAGACAGCCTTGGCCGGATCAAGCGGGTTCTGGAAGAGCGCACCGATGGCCGCCTGAAACTGCAGCTCTACGAGGCTGGCGCCCTGTTCAAGGCTACGGATACTTTCAACGCGGTGAGTCGTGGCATCCTGGAAATGGGCACCATCTCCCCGGCCTATGCCCAGGACAAGATCTCCCTCGCCGGCATTGCCTCTGGCCTGCCGTTTGCCTTCCGCAACGTCTGGGAGGCCGCCTACTTCCACCAGAACCTTGGGTTCGAACAGATGCTGCGAGATGAAGCGGCAGAGCATGACGTTTACTGGGCCACGGACAAAGTCTACCCGACTGAAATGGTGGTCAAGGAGCCGATTGAAAGCGTTGAGGACTTCAACAGCCTGAAGATCCGTTCCTCCGGCGCCCTGCAAACCTTCCTGACCGAAGCCGGAGCCGCCGCCTCCTACATTCCTGGCAGTGAACTCTACTCAGCGCTGGATTCCGGCATCGTGGACGGCGCCCACTGGGGTGCAGCCCAGGGTGCCTACAGCATGGGCCTGTATGAAGTGGCCAAGTACCATGTGCAGCCCGCCCTGAACATTGCTGGCACCGACGTGATCATCGTCAGCCAGAAGGCTCTGAACAAGCTGCCGGAAGACATGCAGAAGATCGTGAAGGATGCCCTCAGCGAACAGTTCTGGATCCGCACCAACGAGTACCAGTACAAGGAACGTATCACCCTGGCCAAGGCCATCGAGGAACAGGGTGTGCAACTGAATGTCCTTCCGGATGAAGTCCAGGACAAGCTGGTTGCTACCGCCCAGGCCATGTGGGACGAGGAAGGCAAACGCAGCGAAAATGCCAAGAAGGCGCTGGATATGCTGAAAGGCTATCTGGCCGATCTCGGCTACCTCTGATCAGCCTTTGCTCTGACCCGGGCCGGAGTCACCGACTCCGGCCTTTCCACCCCCGAAGCCAACCTGCATACAGTGGGAGACTGCCATGAGCGCGATGATCGCCGCCTTCATGAGAGGGGTTACCCGCCTCAATGATTTCGTTGGCCGGTGGGTGGCCCTGCTGATTTTCGCGATGTTCGTGTTCCTTCTGCTCGAGGTCGGCTTCCGCTACCTGCTCAATTCTCCGACGGTCTGGACCAACGAACTGACTCAGATGCTTTTCGGCATCTACGCGGTGATGTCCGGTGGTTACATCATGGCTCATCGCGGCCACGTCAACGTAGACCTGCTGCATTCGCACCTGAGGCCTCGGAAGCGCGCAGCACTGGACATTGTCACCTCTGCGGTCTTTTTCATTTTCACCCTCGCCCTGCTGTGGTTCGGGATCGACATGGCCCGGGAATCCATGTCCAGCTGGGAGACATCCTACTCGGCCTGGAACCCGCCCATCTGGCCGGTGAAACTGGCCATCCCGATCGGTACCGCACTGCTGGTTCTGCAAGGGTTGGTCAAACTGCTTGAAGACATTGCCGTGGCCTTCAACCTGGATTACTACACACCCGAAGAGACGGGCCCTGAAGGAGAGCAGCTGTGAGTATTGAAGCCCTGACTCTCCTGTTTTTCGGTTCGCTGCTGTTTTTCCTGCTGCTGGGCCTGCCACTGGCGTTTGTTCTGGGTGGCGTCTCGGTGGTGTTCCTGTATTTCACCTGGGGGTTTGATTCCTTCTATATGGTTGCCTCCCAGATCTGGGGCACCATGGAAAGCTTCACCCTGGTGGCCATTCCCCTTTTTGTATTCATGGCCATGATTCTGGAGCGAACCGGGGTGGCCCGGGATCTTTACCGGATGATGCATCTCTGGTGTGGTGGTTTGAGGGGCGGCCTGGCCCTGGGCACCCTTGGCATCTGTGCGGTGTTTGCCGCCATGGTGGGCATCAGCGGTGCGGCGGTGGTAGCCATGGGCACCATCGCGCTGCCCTCCATGCTTGAGCGGGGCTACGACCGCAAAATGGCCCTGGGTGTGATCAACACCGGCGGTGGCTGGGGCATTCTGATTCCGCCCAGCATCCTGATGATTCTCTACGCCCTGATCACCGGCGTTTCCGTCGGCCAGATGTTCGCCGCGGGCATTATGCCCGGCATCCTGCTGATGGTGCTGACTGCCATCTACATCCTTGTGCGCTGCCACCTGCAGCCCGAGCTGGCACCGGCGCTGCCAAAAGAAGACCGGGGTACCTGGCCAGAGAAGCTCCGGGCTTTGCGGGCAGTGCTTCTGCCAATTGGCGTGGTGGTCATGGTACTGGGCTCAATTATCGGCGGTATCACCACCCCGACTGAAGCGGCTGCCATGGGCGTTCTGGGCGCCCTGATCTCGGCCGCAGTGTACAAGCAATTCAAATGGAGCATCCTGAAAGAAGCCGCCATCCGCACCTTCAAGCTCACCGGCATGATCATGTGGATCCTGTTTGCCGCCCACGCCTTCAGCGCCGCCTACCAGAGCATGGGCGCCCAGGAACTGATCGAGGGCCTGATGAACATGGTCCCCGGTGGCCCCTGGGGCATCATCATCGCCATGATGGTGATCGTGTTCCTGCTGGCCATGGTGCTGGACCCGGTGGGCATTATGTTGATCACCCTGCCGGTGTTCATGCCGATTGTCGAATCCCTGGGCTTTGATCCGATCTGGTTCGGTATCCTGTTCGTGATCAACATGGAAATCGGCTACATGACGCCCCCCTTCGGCTTCAACCTGTTCTACCTGAAGGGCATTGTGCCGCCGTCGATCACCATGAAGGATATCTACACGTCAGTGATTCCTTTTGTGTTGGTGGAGATCGTCGGCATTATTCTGATCATGATGTTTCCGGAGATTGCCACCTGGTTGCCCGATCTGTTGTTCTGAGACTGAGTGAACCCAAAATTTTGGCAGTGAATCCGTGAAAGCGCTAATCTCATAGGGCTCCCGGCACACGGAATCCGGGGCCCAACACAAGGAGAGACGCTTATGCACGGCCCATTTCCGGCATCCCTGCACACTGCAGTAATCACCTCACTGTTTACCCTGTTCGCGCTATTTTCCACGGGCACCCAGGCCCAGGGCCTGTCCGACCGGGTTATCTCATCGTTTATCGATAGTCTGAAAGCCGCAGAGCAACTGAGCTCCGAATTTGATGATCTGAGCGATGAGATGGACGCTCCAAACGATGGCTCAATGCCTGACTTTTCCAGCATGTTTTCAGATTCACTGAGTGAACTGGAAGGCCATCAGGCCTATGGCAAACTTGAAGACCTGGTTCAGGACCATGGTTTCGGAAGTCTTGAAGAGTGGGCCACAACCGGCGACCGGATTTTCCAGGCCTGGATGGCCATCGAGATGGAGCAGCAGAACCCGGCTGCTCGTCAGGAGATGGACGCAGCTATGGCGGAAATCGAGAACAGCCCCCACATGACAGCCGAGCAGAGAGCCCAGATGCGGGCCATGATGCAAAGTGCCATGGGCGCAATGGAAAGTGCGAGCAACGCGCCGCCAGCAGATGTAGAGGCAGTACGCCCCCACGTTGAAGCCCTGAGGGAAGCAGGCAACTACTGATATCTCGGGCCAGGAAAACAAAAGCCCGGCGGTAACCCGCCGGGCTTTCTTGTTTTGCTAAACAACCATCAGGCTGTCCAGGCAGCAGCCATCACGACATCAGGTTGTAAACAAACACAATAGCAACCGCGATGGGGGTAACAAACCGGATCAGGTTGTACCAGAGGGTGAAAGCACCGCCCTGAAGCGCCAGATCGGTTTTCAGTGACTCCTTCGCCACGAACCAGCCGACAAACACCGCGGTCAGCAGACCGGAAAGGGGAAGCAGCACGTTGGCCGTGAAGAAGTCCAGCAGGTCAAAGATGGTCTTGCCCTCAAAACGCTCGAACATGGCCAGCGGGGCCACATCGGCCCAGACGTTGAGCGACAGGATCGAGGCAATACCCAGCGCCCAGCAAAGCACACCCACCAGAACAGCACTGCCTGTGCGTGCGAAACTGGTTTTTTCCTCAACCCATTCAACCACCGGCTCCAGCAGGGAAATACCGGAGGTCCAGGCGGCGAACAACAGCAGGATAAAGAACAGGGTGCCAAACAGGCCGCCCATGGGCATATTGCCGAAGGCCAGCGGCAGGGTCTGGAAGATCAGGCCGGGGCCGGCACCGGCTTCCAGGCCGTTGGCAAACACCACCGGGAAGATGGCCAGGCCGGCCAGCAGCGCCACAACGGTATCCATGATGGCGACGCCTACGGCGGTACGGCCAATGGACACATCCCGGCCCAGGTAGGAGCCGTAGGCCATCATGATCGCCATACCCAGGCTCAGGGTAAAGAAGGCGTGACCGAGGGCGATCAACACGCCGTTAATGGTCAAAGCCCCAAAATTCGGCGTGAACAGGAAGCTGACGGCCTCTCCGAAATGGCCCGTTGTGGTGGCATAGCCAACGGCCACCAGCAAGAGGATAAACAGGGCCGGCATCAGGATGGTAACAGCCCGCTCCAGACCGCCTTTCAGTCCCTGGGAAACCACCAGGATAACCAGTGCCATAAAGACGGTGTGCCAGAGCAGCAACTGACCGGGGCTGGCCAGAAGGCCACCGAACAACTCACCAATGGAGTCTGCCGTGCCACCGGTAAAATCACCCATGGCGGCATGTCCTACGTAGGACGCGGCCCAGCCACCAATCACCGAATAAAAGGAGAGGATCACAAAGGCCGCAATCATCCCGATGATGGCAGAGATCCGCCAGCCCGGGGCGCTGAGATTGCGCTCGGCTACCAGGCGCATGCTGGTAATGGGGTTGTGGCGACCATTACGGCCGATAAATACTTCCGCCATCATGATGGGAATACCGATTACTGCAATACACAGCAGGTAAACCAGCACAAAGGCGCCACCACCATTTTCGCCGGTAACGTAGGGGAACTTCCAGATATTACCAAGACCGACGGCCGAACCGGTTGCCGCCAGAATAAACGCCAACCGGGAGGACCAGAGACCACGGGCGGCCCCTGAACCGTTGCCCGAAACCGAGTTGGACTGAGTCATGTTGTGTTCCTGTGCTTTTGGCTGAGGAATGTCTTGAAAAAGGATAGCCGCGGCGTTGCCGGGGCAATTGGGGCGGGATTCTGCCAGCACTGGCGCGTTGATGCCAGTGCTGGCGCCCTCCCGGGCCGGGTTGATCCGGCGGGAAGAAAGGAAAGTAAAAGCTAACTAGCCGTTTTTGCTGATAAACCTGGCGATCAGGTCTTTCAGGCCACGGGACATGGCGCTGAGCCGGTCACTGCTTTGCTTGGCGGAGTCGGCCTGGGCATCACTGTGATCAGCCAGCTCGGCAATGTTGGTGATCTGACGATTGATCTCATCGGACACCTGGCTTTGCTCTTCAAAGGCCGCAGACATGCTGATAAAGCTGTCGGAAATGGTCTCGATCGATGTCACGATATCCTTCAGGGAGTTTTCGGCTTCGCGCACCTTTTCAAGCCCCTTGCCAGCCACTGCCTCGCCGTCACGGGTTGCCTGAACCGCCGAGTCCACCTGCTGCCGGAAGTCGTCGATAACGTTCTGGATCCGCACGGTGGATTCCCTCGTGCGGCGAGCAAGAGAGCGCACCTCGTCCGCCACCACAGCAAAACCGCGACCCTGTTCACCCGCCCGGGCGGCTTCAATAGCTGCGTTCAGAGCCAGCAGATTGGTCTGCTCGGCAATCTCGGAAATCAGGTTGGCGGCCTCACCAATGCTGTTGGTGGACTCACCCAGCTTGCTGATGGTCGAACCAATACCGTTCACCCGGGTTACCAGCTCCTCGATGGCCACCAGTGCCTCGGCGCTCCGGTCGCTGCCCACCCCCGCCAGGCGATTGGCTTCTTCGGCTTCACGGGCATTGCTGTTAACTGACTCGGCCACTTCCTGGATTGACGCGGTCATTTCATTGATGGCCGAAGCGGTCTGGTCGGTTTCCGCCCGCTGCCGGGCGATCGCCGCTGCGCCATCGCTGATATAGCCATGGGAAGCCCTTGCCTGCTCGTAGAGCAGTTCCGCCTGGTCATCAATACGGGCCAGAGCCGTACGAACCCGGGCTTCTTCACTGACCAGCAACAACGACAGCTGCGAGAACAGACCCCGCTCGTCACTGTAGGTACGGGCGACGATGGGATCGCGGAAGGCATCCGGGCGAAGGTCCAGCAGCTTACGCAAGCGAGCGGCCAGGGAATTGAAGACCAGGCCGAACCCAAGCGCATGACCCACAACAATCAGGCCTGCGGCCAACCAGGGTTGATTGATCTGGAGGGCACCGAGGCTGAGTATCAGCGACACCAGAAACGGCCAGCCGGAACGAAGCATCGACAACGCACGGTTACTGAAGGATGAGGTCAGTTTGCCGGCAGAAATCTTGCCATAAAGACGCTCAGCACGGGCGATCTGCTCGCGGGTTGGCTCGACCCGCACCGACTCGTAGCCCACCATCTGGCCATTCTCACGAATCGGTGTGACGTAGGCGCTGACCCAGTAATGGTCGCCACTCTTGGCCCGGTTCTTGACCACGCCCATCCAGGCCTTGCCGGCCTTCAGGTAGTCCCACATATCCTTGAACACGGCCTGGGGCATGTCCGGATGGCGGATGATGTTGTGGGCCTGGCCCACCAGCTCTTCCTGGGAGAATCCGCTGATTTCCACGAACTCATCGTTGCAGTAGGTGATTACGCCCTTCAAATCCGTGGTGCTGATCAACCGCCCGCCTTTACGCATCTTGATTTCACGTTGGGTAACCGGGAGATTCTTGCGCATAAACGGACCTTCTGACTGGAGCTGACCACAGGAATAAAACAGGCAGCAAGGGTAAACCCCAATGAACATCAATGATATTCATCAACGGTTACCCTGCGTATGAGGAGTGTAACGGCAGCCCTTAAGAGAACCTTAGTCCGTGCAGATACTTATGCCGAAACGGCCAGCCGCGCCCGGGGATGGAAACGGGCATTGACCCAGAGGGAGAAGACAATCACGCCACCGCCGATCGCCAGCCTCAGTAAATCGGCATCGCGGTTCCAGATCAGCAGGTTCACGACAAGGCCCGCCGGCACCAGGGCATTGTTCATGATGGCCAGGGTACCGGCATCAACCACACAGGCACCGCGATTCCAGAGGAACAGGCCGAGGCCGGAGGCCGCAAGGCCCAGCCATGCCAGAATGCCCCATTGCACCGGCGTGGTTGGCAGCTTGTCGGCATTGCCAAAAATCAGGAAGGAAGGCAGCGCGATAATCAGGGCACCGAAGAAGAAATAGCCGAAGGTGCGGTAAGCAGGCATGCCGGTAGGGTAATGCTGCATCACATGCTTGTAACCTACCTGGCCGGCAGCAAACGTGAAGTTCGCCACCTGGAGCAACAGAAAACCGGTGATGAAGTCCTCACTGAGGCCGTCATAGCGTATGATACCTGCCCCGACCGTTGCGATGGCTGCGGCCAGAAGCGCCACCGGTGAAAACCGGCGGAAAAGCGCGTCATCGAGCAGGGTCACGTACAGCGGGGTGAAAATCGTGAACAGCAGCACTTCCGGCACGGTCAGGTAGCTGAAAGACCGGTAAAGGCACAGATAGGTAATACCGAACTGCAGCATGCCGGTTACCAGGATGCCCAGCTTCTGTCCTGACGCCACGCCACGCCAGCGGGTGAACGGCAGAAACACCAGGGCACCCAGCAGAACACGGCTGAGTACCGCAAAATCACTGTCTACCTGGCCGGCCAGAAATTCGCCAATCAGACTGAATGAAAACGCCCACAGAACGGTAACAAAAACCAGAAGTCCCATCGCCACTGCCATCTGTTGTGATCAAGGCGCGTACTTTAACGGTTTTGGGAGAAACTTGCAGTGCAGAAGCATCGGATAGCGCTCAATGGATGAGATTCACCAGCCATTACCGGAACCCAGGCAACCTCTGGTAGCCAGAACCCTCACCGAGTGGCGTACGCTCGCGGTTCTGGGCGGGCCGATCCTGATTGCCCAGGTTGCCCAGATGGCCAACGGTGTGATCGATACCATCATGGCCGGCCACGCGAGTGCCGAGGATCTTGCGGCAGTGGGTATTGGTAGCAGCCTGTGGATGCCCTTGTTCCTGTTTTTCATGGGCATGCTGGGGGCGCTGCAACCCATAATCTCCGGCTACAACGGTGCCCGGGAGGTCGGGAAAATCATGCCCGCCACCTGGCAGGGACTGTATCTGGCCGCTGCCGGGTCCGTGATCATGATCCTGTTGCTGACCCACGTACACCCGGTGCTGGCGCTTCTGAACCTGGAGGCCAACACCGCGCGCATTACCCAGGGCTACCTTAATGCCTTCGCCTGGGGTATTCCTGCCCTGCTGTTACTGACAGCACTTCGGGGCCTGACCGATGGCCTCGGGCACACACGCGTGATCATGGCCTTCTCCGTGCTCAGCACACTGATCAACCTTCCGATGAACTACATCTTCATCTACGGCAAACTGGGGCTGCCGGCGTTTGGTGGCGTTGGCTGTGGCTGGGCGACCTCCATCTCCAACGGTGTCGCGGCAGCGGCATTGCTCGTATACCTGAACCTCAGCCGGGTTTACCGTCAGTTCCACCTTATTTCCGACTGGGTCAAGCCGGATCTGGCAGGCATTCGCTACATCCTCGGTATCGGCGTGCCCATTGGCTTTACCATCTTCGTTGAGGCCAGCCTGTTCTCGGTGATCGCCCTGTTTCTGGCACCCCTCGGCCCGGTTGTGGTGGCCGGGCACCAGATTGCCCTGAACGTGGTGTCTTTACTGTTCATGCTGCCACTGAGCATAGGCATGGCGCTGACGCTGCGCGTCAGCTTCCTGATGGGCGCCCGGGCGCCGGCTACCGCGCGGCTGATCTCCCGCAGTTCGCTGATTCTCGCTGCCGCTACGGCGCTGGTTTTCGCAATACTGCTGTTCGTGTTCTCCCGGGAGATCGCAGCACTCTACACCAGCGATACCGAGGTTCAGGCGGTCACCGTCAGGCTCCTGATGTTCGCGGCCCTGTTCCAGATTGCCGACGTTATCCAGGTAACCTGCATCAGCGCCCTGCGCGGTTACAAGGACACCCGCATTCCGATGTTCATCATGCTGTTTTCATTCTGGGGCGTGGGCATGCCCCTAGGATATCTGCTGACCTTCACCGACTGGCTGGTGCCGGCTATGGGCGCTGCCGGCTTCTGGGTAGGCCTGACCGGTGGGCTGGCATCGGCCAGCATTCTGTTGGGATGGCGACTTTTCCTGTATGCGCCGGATAACCGTCAGACGGCATTGGCTGCCGGTTCCGGCGACTCCTGAAGATCCGCAAAAACAATCCGGTCCCGACCGGTTTCCTTGGCTTCGTATAGCGCGGTGTCGGCCCGGGCCAGCCAGCTATCGACGCCCTCACCATGCCGGAGCAAGGCCACACCAAACGAAGCGGTGACCGATCCACCGGGGTGCTTCATGTACTTGCGCAGAACCTGCTGTAAATTGTTCATTACCGCCTTGAGGCCAATGCCATCAACTCCCGGCAAGAGCAGCACAAACTCCTCACCACCGTACCGGAACAGCTGGTCTGATTTGCGCGTGTTCTGTTTGAGCAAGGCAACCAGCTCGGTAAGCACATCATCGCCGACACCGTGGCCATGCTCATCGTTGATTCTCTTGAAATGATCGATATCCAGCAGAACCAGGGCATAGGGCAGGCCGGTACGCTCGGCATCTGCCGCGGCCAGATCCAGCTCCTGATCCATTGACCGCCGGTTCTTGATACCGGTGAGCGGATCAATGGTTGCCAGGTGCTCCAGGCGCTCCCGCTGATCGTGGTTTCTGTGAGCGAATACATAGGCGCAGGCGCTGACCACAAAGGCGGTTGAGGCGAACGACCACATCTGTACGTCCGAGCGGAAGGCGCCGCCATGAACAATCAGGGCAACGACCGAAGCAATGTTCAGAAACACTGCGATACGGGGATTTGCGAGGAAGAAGGTGGTTACCAGACAGGGGTATAGCCAGAATAGCCCGGGCTCTCCCACCACAGTACCCACCGCCACCGCACCGGAACAGGCAATGACCGCAGACGCCAGACCGCTTCTGCGGGTATCTCCGGTAATCCAGGCATAGACCACGGCACCCAGGATACCCAGGAGAATCGAGCTATCCACCAGTCCAGCCAACACATTACCCTGCATGAAGCGCATGACCGCAAAGGGCGTGATGCCCAGAATGGCGGAGGCCCCGAGCAGGGTAATAATGGACAGCCTGAAATCCGTTCTGAGCCGATAGAGCATTTAGCTTATTCGTCCGATCAAAGTACTATTTTTAATTCCAGAATAGCGCAAGCAACTTGAATGATCGTTACAGGGCAACGATTCTTTACACATTCTCCCTCAAAAAAGACAAAGTGTGAACGCCTGCTCATTTTTTTGTATCAAAGAACAGCACAAGCCGTAAAATCAGGTAAAACCACGCCATTCCATGGCCACAGGCATGCTCACTTCAGTGGAGCCCCAAAGGCATTCGGGGTTACACTTGCTATGCTAAGTAACTAACCTGTACACGAGACACCTGATTTGACCGAACTCGTCCGAATCGCACCCGGCGCGCTGACCATCGGCCGGCCTCTGCCCTTTAACGTCTACGACGCAGACGGCAATGTCCTTCTGCGCCAGGGCTATGTGATTCAGACCAATTCCCAGCTGGAACAACTGTTCGAACGGGGCCGGTTCAAGCCCCGCAAGATCGAGCGTCCCCAGGAAGAAGTCTTCGAGGACAACCGGGAGCGCAATCCCTTTGCCGACTACCCGGACCTGCTCCACTCCCTCGAAGCAACCCTGAACGCCATCACCGAATCCGACCCCTCGGCACAGAAACGCCTGCTGGGCCTGGCCCGGATGATCGAGCGCACCTGCAGCGAATCACCGGACGCCAGCCTGGCCCTGGTCCATCTCTATTCGATCGGGCCGGTCATTCATGAACAGATCCTGTTCTACGCCATTCTGTGCCAGTTCATCGGCCGGCAGTTCGGGCTGGAAGAGAACCGGGTTTCTGTTCTCACCGCAGCCGCGCTCACGGCCAATCTTGCCCTTGTGCCGATTGCCGACAAGCTCAACGCCTCCAATACGGTCCTGAACGACGAGCAACGGAGCGTGATTCGCAAGCACCCCCAGCGCAGTATCCAGGCTCTCAGGGCCGCAGGCATTGATAACAAGCTACTGCTCACCATCATCGCCCAGCATCATGAACAGGCCGACGGCACTGGCTATCCGAAGGGGCTCAGCGGCACCGAAATACGGCCGGAAGCGGAAATTCTTGCGCTGGCGGAGCGCTACGTGGCGATGATCACCAAACGGGCCTACCGACAGCGCATGAACGTGGCCAACGCCAGAAAGCTGATTGCAAATCTTGCCGATGGCAAGTTCCGCCCGGCCATACCCAAGGCCCTGCTACAGGTGCTGGGCGAGTTCCCGCCCGGCATTCTGGTGCGTCTGGAAAACAACGAAGTGGGCGTGGTCACCCGCCGGCCGGTGCGGGCCCGGGGGCCTTTCGTGAAAGCCATCTTCGGCCCCCGGGGCAATCGCTACACCGGCACCTTCGAGCGGGACACCAGCGAGCCCGATTTCGGTATCCAGTCCCTGGAAGAGCCCGAGATCATGCCCTCCATGGACTTCAGTCTGGTCTGGGGCTTTCGCTCCTGAACATCCTTATCTCGCTATAGACCCAGTGCTTTGGCGTGATGATCGAGGTGATCATCAATGAACGAGGCAATGAAGAAATAGCTGTGGTCGTAGCCCCGATGCATGCGCAGGTTGATGTGATGGTGGAACTTCTCACAGGTATCCGCCAGTACATCCGGGTTCAACTGGCTGTCCAGAAACTCGTCTGCAGTGCCCTGATCAACCAGTAGCGGCAGGCGTTCCCGGGCGGTCGGGATCAGCAGTGTGGCATCCCATTCTTCCCAGCTACGCGGATTATCGCCGAGATAGCCCTTGAACGCTTTCTGGCCCCAGGGACATTCAGTGGGGTTGGCGATGGGTGCGAACGCCGATACCGAGGCATAGCGGCCGGGGTTCTTCAGGGCGCAAATCAGGGCGCCGTGGCCGCCCATGGAATGGCCACTGACAGACCGTTTGTCTGTTACAGGCAATTCGTTCTCGATCAACTGCGGCAATTCCTTCACCACATAGTCATACATCCGGTAATGCGGCGCCCAGGGCTGTTGGGTGGCGTTAATGTAGAAACCGGCCCCGGAGCCAAAGTCGTAACTGTCGTCTTCACCCGGCAGGTTCAAACCCCGGGGGCTGGTGTCCGGGCAAACAATCGCCATTCCCAGTTTCGCAGCCTTCTTCAGGGCAGCGGCCTTTTGCATGAAATTCTGGTCGGTACAGGTCAGCCCCGATAGCCAATAGAGGACCGGCACCTTGCCCGGGTTGGAGCCCACGGCCACGGGCGGCAGGTACACCGCAAATTCCATGTCGCATTCGAGGGTCGCGGAGGTATGCCGGTACCGGCGGTGCTCGCCTTCGAAACAGACGTTCGTGGATAGGAGTTCCATAGTGTCCTCAATTCAGAAAATAAGTGTGTTTCAGTCCAGGGCACTGGCGTGCTTCGGCGGCTCCAGACCAAAACCGGTGCGCGCCAGCTCGGCCAGGATAGCTGTACGCGTGACTATACCAATCAGTTTGTCGTGATCCACAACAGGGTAAACTTTTGGCTTACCCGCACCGAGGTTCTGGGCGAGATCCACAACGGCCATCTCTGCCGAAATCGTTACCGGTTTCCGGAACATGACATCGTCAACCAGCGGGTCGCCCTCGCGGTGATAGCCGCTGACCAGCAGAGCGTGGATGCAGTCCTGCTCGGAGATAAAACCGATGACATGGCGCTGGTCATCAACTACCGGCAGGCCGGTTACGTGGTTGTGGAGCAGTGTCTTAACCACTTTGGTGAGCTGCGTGCCGCAACGGATCGGCTCGATGTGGTTCCACATGACATCTGACACTTTCAGTGAACGCATGGGCAGAATCCCTCCCCTTGTTGGATGGTCGCCATTGCTATGAGCATAGGCAATCACACCCGAATCCACCACTTTTCCCGGGCCATCGGTTTACACCGGAAAATATCTGACTAAACTCAACCGGTTATACCCAATCCGGGTCAAAAATCCAAACCAATCCATGGCATACAGAGGGAGATCCCATGGAAGCTATTTCTGAATTCGTAGGGCAGATAAACGGACTGGTCTGGGGCCCTCCCATGCTGGTCCTGATACTTGGCGTCGGGCTGTTCCTCAGTCTGGGGCTCAAGCTGATGCCGGTGCTGAAGCTGGGCGCCGGGTTCCGGCTGATGTGGAAGGGCCGCACCGCCGCCGGTGCCGAGTCCCAAGGTGAAATCCCGCCGTTCCAGGCATTGATGACAGCGCTCTCCGCCACCGTGGGCACCGGCAACATTGCCGGGGTTGCCACGGCGGTGTTCCTGGGCGGCCCCGGGGCCCTGTTCTGGATGTGGCTCACGGCCCTGGTGGGCATGGCCACCAAGTACTCTGAAGCAGTGCTGGCCGTGCGCTACCGGGAAGTGGACGAGCGCGGTGATCACGTCGGTGGCCCCATGTACTACATCCGCAACGGGCTGGGGCGCAAGTGGGCCTGGCTTGGCGTGCTGTTTGCGGTCTTTGCCGCCATCGCCGGGTTTGGCATCGGCAACACGGTGCAGGCCAACTCGGTGGCCGATGTCATGGAGACCAATTTCGGGCTGCCACACTGGCTGACCGGCCTGGTTCTCATGGTTCTGGTGGGCATGGTCCTGATTGGCGGTATTCGCAGGATTGGCCACGTAGCCAGCGCTCTGGTGCCCCTGATGGCGGTTTCCTATCTGATTGCCGGGCTGGTCGTGCTGGCTATCAACGCCGCCGATATTCCTGCCGCCATTACCCTGGTGATCAAGCATGCCTTCAGCCCCATCGCCGCCGAAGGTGGCTTTGCCGGTGCAGCAGTCTGGGCAGCGATCCGCTTTGGTGTGGCCCGGGGTATCTTTTCCAATGAAGCTGGCCTGGGCTCCGCCCCCATCGCCCACGCCGCGGCGCAAACCCGTAACCCGATCAACCAGGGCATGGTGGCCATGCTCGGCACCTTCATCGATACCATCATTATCTGCACCATCACCGGTCTGGTGATCATCACCTCCGGCACCTGGACCTCTGGCGAATCCGGCGCCGCACTGACTTCAATGGCGTTTCAGGAGGCACTACCCGGCGTTGGCAACTATCTTGTAGCTATTGCCCTGGCAGTATTCGCCTTCACCACCATCCTTGGCTGGTCATTCTACGGGGAGCGCTGTATCGAATTCCTGTTCGGCGTAAAGGCCATAGTGCCGTACCGTGTTGCATGGATTCTGGCCATCCCCGTGGGCGCGACTCTGAACCTAGGTTTTGTGTGGCTGGTGGCAGACACCCTGAACGCCATGATGGCGCTGCCAAACCTGATAGCTCTGCTCATGCTGAGCCCGGTAGTATTCAAACTCACCCGGGAGCACTTTGAGAAAGAGAAGGCTCTGGGGGTTTGAACCCCTTGTAATTGCCTCATCCTGCACCAAGGTTTGTCGTATACACTCAGAACATAACCCGGCAGTTTTCGGGCCGGAATAACTAACGAAATTGTCACTAACATGATCGAAGGAGAGTACACATGACTTTACGTCTCGGAGATACCGCACCCGATTTTGAGCAGGACTCCAGTGAAGGGAAGATTTCGTTTTACGACTGGCTGGGCGACAGCTGGGGCGTGCTGTTTTCACACCCGGCGGATTTTACCCCGGTCTGCACCACGGAACTGGGCCTGACAGCCAAGCTGAAGGATGAATTCGCCAAGCGCGGCGTGAAGGCCATCGCCCTGAGTGTTGACCCGGTCGATTCCCACCACGAGTGGATCAAGGACATCAACGAAACCCAGGGCTGCTCGGTGAACTTCCCGATCATCGCGGACCATGATCGTAAGGTGTCGCAGCTGTACGACATGATTCACCCCAACGCCGACAGCAGCCTCACCGTGCGTTCGCTGTTCGTGATTGATCCGAACAAGAAAGTGCGGCTGATGATTACCTACCCGGCCAGCACCGGTCGTAACTTCAACGAAGTTCTGCGGGTAATCGATTCGCTGCAGCTGACCGACGAGCACAAGGTTGCCACACCGGGCAACTGGGAGCGTGGCGGCGATGTAGTGATCGTTCCGTCCCTGCAGGACGAGGATGAAATCAAGCAGCGCTTCCCGAAAGGCTACAAGGCCGTGAAGTCCTACCTGCGGATGACACCGGACCCGAAAGCCAACTGGAGCGGTGACTGATCACCAGCCTCCAACGCAAATAGAAAGGCCGGGCAGCTTGCGCTGTCCGGCCTTTTTTGTGCGACTGAGGTCAGGTGAATACCTTCACCTGACCTCGATACCTCAACGATCAGAATGCCGGAACAACGGCACCCTCATACTTCTCCATGATGAAGTCGCGAACCGCGTCAGACTTCAGCGCGGCAGCCAGTTTCTGCATGGCTTCGCTATCCTTGTTATCCGGACGGGCAACCAGGATGTTCACGTAGGGTGACTCGGATCCCTCGATCACCAGCGCGTCTTCAGACGGGTTCAATCCGGCTTCCAGCGCATAGTTGGTGTTGATCAGCGCCAGGTCCACCTGGTTCAGGATACGGGGCAGGGTGGCTGCTTCCAGCTCCTTGAAGTCCAGGTCTTTCGGGTTCTCGGCAATATCACGGGGTGTGGCTGTGATCTTGCTTTCATCCTTCAGGGTAATCACGCCGGCCTTCTGCAGGAGCAGCAGTGCACGGCCACCGTTGGTGGGGTCGTTCGGAATGGCAACCACCGCACCTTCTTTCAGCTCGTCCAGCGAATCGATCTTGCTGGAGTAGGCGCCAAACGGCTCAACGTGAACACCGGTCACGGTTACCAGGTTGGTGCCACGGCCTTCGTTGAACTCGTCCAGGTACGGCTGGTGCTGGAAGAAATTGGCGTCCATCCGCTTCTGGTCCACCTGGATGTTTGGCTGGATGTAGTCAGTGAATACCTTCACGTCCAGTTCCACGCCCTGCTCAGCCAACTGGGGCTTCACGAATTCCAGGATTTCCGCGTGGGGAACCGGTGTGGCTGCTACAGAGAGTTCTTCGGCAGCAACGGCGCCGGAGAAAGTAGCTGCGGCAGCCAGTGCTGCGAGTGTTTTCTTCAGATTCATAGAGCGATTCTCCTGTTGGACATCTTGAACGAATGAATTCGGGTTGGGAGTACGGCCCGCAGTCGGTCGGAAACCCCTTCCGAAAAACGCCCGTGAATACGTCCATGTAGGGCTCGGTCGCGCCATCCCTGGCGCTCCACGTTTTCGGAAGGGGTTTCCAACCGCCCGCCGGCCTATGCCCAGCTTTTCTATTTTCTGCTGAAGTACAGAACCAGACGGTCGCCGACCATCTGCAGCACCTGTACGAAAATAACCAGTAGGGCGACTGTAATGACCATTACATCGGTCTGGAATCGTTGATAGCCGAAGCGGATGGCCAGGTCGCCGAGGCCGCCGCCACCGATCACACCGGACATGGCCGCGTAGGACACCAGCGTTATTGCAGTAACAGTAATGCCGGCGATGATGCCCGGAAGCGCTTCCGGTAACAGAGCACCGAAGATAATCTGTTTAACGCTGGCGCCCATGGCCTGGGTGGCTTCGATGATGCCCCGGTCCACTTCCCTAAGGGAGGTTTCTACCAACCGTGCAAAGAACGGTGCACCGCCAGCCACCAGGGGCGGAATCGCTCCGGCCACGCCCAGAGACGTGCCGATCAGCATTACGGTGAAGGGAATCATAACGATCAGCAGGATGATAAACGGCACGGAACGGAGTACGTTCACCACGAACGACAGCACCGCATAGGCTACCGGCTGTTCCAGCAGCTGGCGTTTGCCGAAAAGGAACAGCAGGACACCGATGGGCAGGCCGATCAGAACACTGAATAGCAGGGACATGCCCACCATCACCAGGGTGTCCCAGCTGGCCCAGCCGATTTCGGTCCAGTCTACATTGCTCAACAGGGCTTCCATCAGCGCAGTACCTCCACGTGAACGTCGGCGGCTTTCAGCGCCTCCATGGCCACCTGCAGATCACCGCCCACCAGAGACAGGGTCAGCTGGCCGTAGGGGGTGTCCTTGATGTGGTCGATGCGGCCGGAGAGGATGCTGAAATCCACGCCAGATTCCCGGGCGACGCTGCCCAGCAGCGGCTTGTAGGTGGATTCGCCCTTGAAGGTCAGGCGCAGGATGCGGCCGTCGGCCTTGCTCAGGTCTTCCTGCAGTTCTTCCCGGTCAATGCTTTCACTCTCGAATACGAAGTCCCGGGTGGTCGGATGCTTCGGGTGCAGGAACACTTCGCTGACCGGGCCCATTTCCACCACTTCACCGGCGTCCATCACCGCCACCCGGTCGCAGACGCGGCGTACCACGTCCATTTCGTGGGTGATCAGGACGATGGTGAGGCCTAGTTCGCGGTTGATATCCGCCAGAAGCTTCAGCACCGACTGGGTGGTTTGCGGGTCCAGGGCGCTGGTGGCTTCGTCGCAGAGCAGGATCGTGGGCCGGCAGGCGAGGGCGCGGGCAATGCCCACTCGCTGTTTCTGACCGCCGGAGAGCTGCGACGGGTATTTGTTGGCGTGGTCGGTGAGGCTGACACGGGCCAGCAGTTCTTCAACGCGATCCCGGATTTCAGCCTTGGAGTAAATGCCTGCCAGCTTCATGGGGAAAGCAATGTTGTCCGCCACGGTTTTCGACGACAGCAGGTTGAAATGCTGGAAGATCATGCCGACCTTGCGCCGGAACGCACGCAACTCGGCGGCGTCGTAGTCGGTGATGTTTTCGTCATCGATCAGGATGCGGCCACCGGTGGGCGGCTCCAGCAGGTTGATCAGACGCACCAGCGTCGATTTGCCGGCGCCGGAATGGCCAACGATGCCGAATACCTCTCCGGTTTCAATGGTCATATCGGTGGGATGCAGCGCGGGGATCGCCCGGCCGCCTACCTGATACGACTTCTGTACCTGGTCAAATACAATCACGGTCAGCGCCTTGTGGGTGCAGCGTTAAAACCGGCGATTATAGCCCAAACGGCGGGCAAACCCGAATTCCGGAATGATTCTCAGTGTGGGTAGATATCCCTACACAAACGGTTACCTGACACCGGACAGCCCGGTGAACTAAACTTGGATAACAAAAGAACCTTACACTTGCCAGAGGCGCGCTGCCCAGAGACTCACCAACGTGACCAACGAAAAACAACCAACGCCCTCAAGGATGAATTCTACCCAGGCATGGGTTACCTATCTCAGCAAAGTCGAGCTACCAGTACTGGCCAATACGCTGCGACGCATCAACGAACTGACCGACAGCAAAAACAGCACGGTTAATGAGCTGGCAAACGTGATTCTCAACGATGCCCAGCTCACCTCACAGGTGCTGCGGCTGTCCAATACCGTGTTTTATAACCAGACCCGGACCCAGGTCAGCACCGTAAGCCGAGCCATCACCCTGATTGGTTTTGACGCCGTGAAATCCATGGCCATCTCCTCACTGATCGTCGACACCCTGTTGAAACGCAACGATCGCCCTCACCTGTTGCGCTGTCTGGCCCGGGCCATTCACGCCGCTGTCCAGGCCCGGTGCCTGATGCCAAAACGCAACGAGACGGCGCTTGAAGAGGTGTTTATCGGGGCGTTGCTGATGAATATCGGCGAATTGGCCTTCTGGTCCTGTGAAACCGATCAGGCCAGGGAACTGGAAGAACGCCTGCGACTCGATGAGCCGCCGGTTGAGGCGCAAAAGGCTGTGCTGCATTCGACTTTTACCGAAATCACCCGCGGCCTTGTGGATGCCTGGTCTCTTGGACCGTTCATCAAGGATGTGGTCTCTCCGGGACAGGCCAACTCCATGGCCTCTAGCCTGGTGCGGAATTCCGTGGATATGGCGCGCTTGTCCGAACAGGGCTGGAGCGGCCCGGACATGGACAAGGTACTGGAACGTCTGGGCAAAGACATTGGCGAAAGCCCGGCCGTAGTACGCGACCAGCTCAAGGTGAACGCCTCTGAGGCGACCCGGGTGGCCGTTTCCCTGGGCATTCCCCAGGTCACCGCCATGATGCCCGGCGCGGAGGGCAAGCCCGGTGACATCGGGGCAAAGGCCCCCGACATGGATCCGGAATTACAACTGGAAATCCTGCGTGAACTGAGCCAGTGCCTGGCCGAGAAACCGGACATCAACGAAGTTTGTCAGCTGGTCATCGAGGGTATCCACAGGGCAATTGGTATGCAGCGGGTGGCCCTGTTGATGGGCGACCGCACCGGCAACGAGCTGGTGCCCCGCAAACTGGGTGGCCGTGGCACCGAGGAATGGCGCCAGCACTTCGTGATCCGCAAGGACGGCACTGGTCCGCTGGGCCCGTTATTGCCCCATGCACACTGCAGCATCTACGAGCCCAAACCAAACGCCGAAGGGGTCCCCTACGATCGCTGGCTCGGCAAAGTACCTGCGCTGATTGGTCCGATCAAGGCCAATGGACGCCTTATTGGCCTGTTCTACGCGGACAATGCGGCCGGCACCTACACGCCCTCGAAAGAGCAGCTGTCCGCATTCGGCCACTTCATCCAGAACGCGCAGCTGTGCCTGACGCTGTTATCAACACACTGACAGCCAGAACGAGAGGGTTCCGGCTGTCAGTCGTTTCCTAGTGCAGAGCTCGCATTTGGCGCGGATAGAGCGCTGCACTGACTTCCGGCTCTTCCAACAGGTCTGCCAGCTCGCGGTCTACGGTGGTCTCTTCACCTTCTTCCGGCAGTGGCTCGAACAGGGTGCTGAGCCAGGAGGCAACGGAAGGGGCTTCATCCCGTTTGTAATCGGTGGACAGCGCCTTGATGCGGCGGAAGCCGATAATGCGCTGGTGCTTGGGATCCCGAATCTGTTCAAACCCCCGCCAATACACGTGATCCCGGGTGTGCAATTGAACGAACAGGGTGTCGATAGGGCCGTCTGAATCATCGGCACTCACTGCACTCTCGGCACCCTCGGCTTCTTCCTCGACGGCTTCCTGGGCCGCTTCGGCTTCCACTTCAGGTTTTTTGTGGCGGATTGTGGTCCAGGCCGGGTAGAGCACGGCCACGGCATCCGCTTCAACATGCTCGCGGGCGGCGCGGAGGATCAACCCCCAGCGGGCCTTGTCGGCATCGGTTTCAAGGGAATTTATGGGCAAGTCGTAGCTTTGCTCGCTGGACAGAACGATGGCCATCATCGGGGCGTCTAACTCCCCCATGGCCTCGGCCTGTGCTACTGATACCAGTTCATCGATTGCCATCGGTTGGTTCATAATACGCTCGCCTCCTCGATGCCATCAGGGTCGTTCAGGAAGAAGGTTCTTCCTGACTGACAGCATAGCCTGTTCCAGCTACAAAGATAAACGTGGAGTTTCACCCGCCGGATCACAACCCCCGAATTCATCAAAACGCGTCATCGAGCTTCTCATAGTTACTGAACCAGGGATTCGCCTCCTCCAGCTGAGCAGCCAGCTGAAGCAAGGTCGCCTCGGCGCCATGGGGGGCAACGAACTGCACCCCTACCGGTAAACCGTCGGCCGTCCAATGCATGGGCACCGACATGGCTGGCGTCCCGGTGAGATTGGCCAACTGGGTAAACGGGGTCCGCGCCAGGCTTTCCAGGGCCATCTGGTCCACCTGGCCCGAGCGATGCACCAGTTTACCGGCCTTGAGCTTCAACATCAGGCGTGCTGCAAATTTGAGATGGGCCGGCGTTTCCAGCTCGCCGATGGCCGCAGGTAACTGCCCGGTGGTCGGGCTGAGGTAGAGATCGTAACTCCCGAAGAACGCCCCCAGCGATCTGGCAAACTCGTTCCACTGCTGGCGTCGGCGGACATAATCGGAAAGCGGCATGGTCTCTCCAAGCATGCCGATCAGCCGGGTATCCAGTTCGAAATCACCGTCCGTGGCGCCGAACTGCTCTTTCGCCTTCGCCATCAGGGCGGAAACCTCGCCGAAATACAGGCCCAGATAGCAACGCGCCAGAGCCATGCCGTCGAATTCCGGCGCAGCATACTCAACCCTGTGACCGAGGTTCTCAAGAATCCGGGCCGTTTCCTCCACGGCAGCGACGCACTCCGGCGCAACCTCCGTATTGTAGGGTGACGACGTGAACACGCCGATTCTCAGGCTGCCCGGAGACCGCTGCATCAGCTCTGCATAGGCCGCGGAGGGAGCGGGAATCTCGAATGGATCGCCTGGCGCCGGCCCGCTGAGCACATCCAGCATCGTTGCACTGTCCCTGACCGTTCGGCTAACCACATGATCGGTGGAGGCACCGGTCCAGGCTTCGCCCATAAAGGGCCCTGAAGAAATTCGACCACGGGACGGCTTCAATCCGAACAGCCCGTTGTAGGCTGCGGGAATACGGATAGAACCGCCACCATCGTTGGCGCCCGCCATGGGCACGATGCCCGCTGCAACCGCCGCACCCGAGCCACCGCTGGAGCCCCCGGGGGTGAGTTCCGTATTCCAGGGGTTACGCGTTGGCCCCCAGAGTTCAGACTCGGTAACCGCTTTCAGACCAAACTCCGGCGTGGCAGTTCGCCCGAGGAACACCAGGCCGGCATGCCGTGCCCGGCGGACGAACTCCGAATCCTGGGGCGCAATGTTCTTTCTCAATCCCCGGCTGCCATAGGTACACGGGTGGCCAGCCTGTTCCTGGGCGAGGTCCTTGAGCAGCAGGGGCACTCCGGCAAACACGGCCTGCTCCGGGAAACCCTGGGCCGGCGCTTCGGAAAACTGGGGATAGCAGATCGCATTCAGCGTGCCGTTTACGTGGGTTGCCCGCTCTACAGCCGCCTCGCATACTTCCCTTGAAGTGACCTCGCGCCGACGAACAAGATCAGCAAGTGCGGTAGCATCGTAACGAAGGTATTCGGATTGCTTCATGGCAGGTTCCATTTGTTATTCTGTTTTGAGGAAGGTCACGGGTATAACGTCTATGGTCCGATTTCTCAAGAGCTTACGCCAGCTTGCCGTGATTTTCATCCTGGCAGCCCCGGCGTCCGTTGCCGCCCAGGAGGCACCGGCTGCGACCAGCGACGACAGCGACTGGACCCGCGTTGTACGGTCCTCGCCCTATTGGGTCAGCCAGGGGGTGTTTGAAAACATTCTCACTATACGGCGTTGGGTGCTCAAGGAATCCGGCTACTGCGCCAATGCCGATCGCCACGTTCTGTACGACATGCGCGGCCGGTTCCTGGCCTGGATCAGTGACGGTGAAGACCGCGAGGCCACCCAGAGCCTATTGAATGCAACCCGGAAATCATTGTTTGAGAATGGCAAGGTGGAAGACTGGGTTGCCGGAGAGACCGGCCAGACCGGCTATCCATTCGCCCTGTCCTGCGACCAGCCCCATGTCAACGTCGATGAAGCCGTTGCCCGTTATCTTGGCACTTTGCCTGCTGACCGCATCTGGGGGGCCTGGGACGACCTCAATTTTGCCGACAGCAGTGCTCCGGAAAGCCTCCATGACGCACTGATCTACGTGTACGAACACCGCAGCAGCCAGAACCGCCTGACCCTGCCACAAGCCTTGCCGCGGTATCTGGCCGGCCAGATCCTGATTGAGAGTGGGGCACAGGCACGCGCCCATTCCCGTGCGAACGCCAGGGGCATCCTGCAGTTGTCTCCTGCGGCTCTCTCGGACTGCGAAATTGCCCCCGACAATTTCTGGCACCGGCTGGCGCAGATCGACTGCGCCCTGCGATTGATGAACCAGAATGCCCGCAATCTGGCACCGGTTTTCCAGCAACGGTTTGGCCACCTGCCGGAGGCCAAAAGGGACCGATTGTTCACTCTGTTGCTGGTTCAGGCGTATCATGGCGGCGCCGGACGGGTCCAGGCGCTGTTGGACGATCCGGTTCTGGCACAGCCAGCCGAGTATTTTGCCGCCAACCATGAACGCTTTACCGCCGGCGACATTGCCTTCGGCCTGATTTTTCACAACCTTGGGCGGGACCGTCTCGGTCTTGCCTCGCTCTACTATGTGGCAGACGTTCAGCTGGCAACCGAGGCCCTGTGTCGCACGGCCAAACTGACCTCAACGGAATTCTGTGAATGGAAGTACTCAACCAACTGATACCCGAAAGCCTGAGCCTTCCAGTCGCCGTTTTCCTGCTAGCCAGCTCCACCATTACTTCGATGATCACCGCCAGCCTCGGCGCAGGTGGTGGCGTTCTACTGCTGGTACTGATGGCCAGCTGGATGCCGCCCGCGGCTATCATCCCGGTCCACGGCATGATCCAGCTGGGCTCCAATGTTGGTCGGGCGGCACTGACCTGGCGGCACATAGACTGGCGGGTAATTGCGGCGTTCCTGCCCGGCGTGATCGCAGGCGCAGCGCTGGGAGCCTGGTTACTGGTGAATCTTCCAGCACACATCTGGCAGCTGACCATTGCCCTGTTCGTGCTCTATCTTTGCTGGGGGCCGGCACTGCCGAAGGGTGCCTTTGGTGCCCCCGGAGTGTTTCTGGCGTCGGCGTTCACCAGTTTTGTCAGCCTGTTCGTGGGCGCCACCGGGCCGCTGGTTGCGGCGTTTATCAAACAGATTCATACCGACCGGTTCAAAACCGTGGCCACCTTCGCCATGGCCATGACTCTGCAGCACGCCCCGAAGGCGCTGGTATTCGGAGTTGCCGGATTCATGTTCTTTGAATGGCTGCCATTCATACTCGCCATGATTGCCTGCGGCTTTGCCGGCACCTGGATCGGGCTGCACGTGCTGAGGTCCCTGAGCAACCGGAAGTTCACACTGATCTTCAACCTGGTGCTGACCGCGCTTGCAATCCGCCTGCTATGGCAGGCCAGCCTCTCAGCCGGCTGGTGGTGACGGCACCACAACAACCCTGTTACGCCCCCGGGATTTGGCGATGTAGCTGCCCTCGTCTGCCCGGGCCATGACCTCTCTGGGGCCGCTGTCTTCCGGTGTCAGTTCCGTCAGGCCAATGCTCGTGGTAACACCGAATGAGCGGCCATCATGCTCGATACGAAGCGCCTCAACAGCGGCACGGATCCGTTCCGCCAGCGCCTCGGCCCTGTCCATGCCGCAGGCAGGCAAAATAATGCCGAACTCATCCCCGCCGAGCCTGGCTACGGTATCGGACTGGCGAACCGATTCCCTGAACAATTCTGCCAGCCGTTTAAGCAAGTCATCACCAACCAGGTGGCCGCCTTCATCGTTTACCGGCTTGAAGTAGTCGAGATCGATCAGCATCAGTACTGAGCGGACTTCCTGCCGACCGGCCTCGCCGAGGCACCGGACCAGCGAGGCATTGAACGCGCGGCGGTTCAGCAACTGGGTCAGGCTGTCGTGCGTCGCTTCCCAGGACAGCCTCTCCTCCTGCTGACGTCGGTCGCTGTCGTCCCGCAGCACAAACACCAGGCGTTCATCGTCGCGCCCCTGACGAATATGCAGCATGGTCAGATCAATGGGGAAGGAAACACCCAGCGAGTTCCGCAAGGTCACATAAAGGCTGTCCAGGTCCTCCCCGGCCAGAAACTCCTGTGCCGTCAGTTCCCGCTGTTCCGTTTCGATGGTAACCAACTGGAAGAAGTTTCTGAGCAGGCATTCACCCTCCGTGCCCAGCAGGCGGCAGGCAGCATCGTTGGCAAACCGGATAACACCCTCCACATCGACCATCAGGACGCCTTCCTGAAGAACGCGGAGTATCGTCTCTGCGCGCTGCTGCTCGGTCTTGAGTGCCTCTTCCACCTCCAGTTCATGGGATATATCCCGAACGACCGTGATGGTGCCGAGGGCTTTTTCCGAGGTCTGGATTGCTGCGGTCATGACGTCTGCCCAGATCACCCGGTCCGGAGCAGGAGTTTCCAGTCTCAACCGCCCCCGCAAAATGCTCTGATTCCTGATCGCGTCTTTCCAGCCTGCAATCGCTCCCGGCCGGTCCGCCTCATGTATGCGATTGGTCAGGTAATCAGAGGTAAGTTCTTCCGCAGGCTTGCCGACGATAGCCTCGAAGGCCGGATTGGCAAATTCGATGCGGCCAAGAACGTCAGTCTGGACGATACCGATGGGGGCACTCTGAGTGAGAGAACGGAAAAACGCTTCTCTTTCGGCCAGAGATACCAGCACCTCGTCCCGCTCATCGGTCACCGTGTTGAATATCTCTGCAACACGACGGATTTCCTTGCCTCCCGAAACATCCACCGGATCGGAACGCATACCCAGATGACGTTCACGGATCTGGATACCCAATGTCTTGAGCGGCGCCATCAGACGCCGGAAACGCCACAGCGCCAGGGGCGCAATCAACAGAATGACCAGCAAGAGTATCCATACGAAAGCATCCACCGTGCGGGTAATCGGCGCGAGAGCTTCGCGAGCCGGCCATGACGCCGACACGAACCAGGGCACCTGGGTCAGCTGCTGCACCGACATAATGGTCTTTTCGCCACTGCTGTTGACGGTATCCAATGTCCCCTCAAAGCCTTCCATAGCATCCCGAAGCACAGGATTGGCCACCCTCACTGGCGACATGGCCTCAGCCCCTCGCTGGTTAACAACCACAAAGCCACCCCGGGTTGCCACTTCAAGGTAGCCCGTAGTACCTATCCGGATATTGATAAACTGATCCAGAAAATTGTTTCCATCCAGCGCAATGGCACCGCCAATCACGCCAATGAAGCGTTGGCGATGGTCGAAGATCGGCGCAGCCACCATGATGGCCGGCTTTTCCTGATAATGAGAGATGTAGGGCTCGCTGATCACCGGGGTGAGCGTGGAGGAAATCCGGCGGAAATACTCCCGCTTGCTGACATTCAGGCCCGCCTGCCGATAATCCTGCGGATGCTCGGCAATCACCAGGCCGTTTTCATCCATCAGGTAGACAGCATCAAACAGATGCTCAAGGGCGGTTTGCCGGCGAATCAGAACACGTGCCCTTGCGTCCAGTACATCGCTGGACATGGTCAGGTTCTGGGCCACGTGGTTGAGTGCTTCAAGACGCAAGGCGAGCTTGTCATCCAGCTCCCCGGCAATCAGTGTGGCAATTGTTTCCACCTGGTTGCGGGCCTGCTGTTCCAGCTCAGAACGGCTCAGCAGGAAACCGGCAACGGTTACCAGCAAAGCCGTCAGGATGATCGCAACAACCACCAGAGCAACAGCCCTATTCGCAAGGCTACCCAACCATTGCTTTATCAGCATGGCATCCAGGCTCCCCAAGGGGTTCGACAACCAGTGATGATCTAACCTCCGTTCTTTGCTCTTCTTGCGTCTCTCATGTCTGACTTAAGTCTATCAGAGGGGGATTCAATGTCAGATAACCTGCTTGCAAATTAACTGATAATCGTTATTATTTAGGTCCAAATTTGCACATTGAGAAACCTTCTCATGACGGACCTCACTTTGCCCCTGAATACCGGCCCGCTCGCCCAACTTATTGATATGGGTGGCCCTGTGATGATCGTTCTGGTAGTCCTCGCTGTCATTGGCCTGGTTACCTTCGTGTATCTGGTGCTTCTCGGGGCCCTGTATGCGCCGCGTTTGTCTGGCCGGCTTAAAAAAACCGTAATGCAGTGTCAGAACGATCCGGCGTCGGTGCGACCATCTGATGTGCGACAACAGGCCGGCCGTTGGGGACGGATGAATCCGCTGCAGCGACTTGTATCCGATACGATTGAGGCCATTCAGCACGGCCAGGATGATCGTCAGATTCGTGAAACCGCCGCGCGGGATGCGCAACATTCTCTCGAGCCGTTCGAGGCGCCCCTGAAAATTATCGAAGTAATCGCAGCCCTGGCGCCACTGCTCGGTCTGCTGGGAACCGTACTGGGCATGATGGAAGCCTTCAGCGCCATGGCGGCTACCGAAGGCCGGGCCAACGCCACCCAGCTCAGTGGCGGCATTTACGAGGCCCTGACCACTACCGCTGCGGGCCTGGTGGTGGCCATACCCTTTGCCGCGCTGGCTGCCTGGATAGAATTCCGGCTGCGCCGCATCCACAAGACCATCAACAGCACCCTGGTTTCGATTCTCCATATTGTGCCGGAACAGACTCTGGACGCCGTTGAAGCCGACTACCGGTCACCGGAACGCCTGCACAACGCCAAAGCACCCGACGAAGAGCCCGAACGTTACTCAACTAACCGGGGTCAGCGATTCGCCCATGCAACTGGTTGAACCAAGGCCGAGTCGCCCGATACCGATCCGGATCACGCCCCTGATCGATGTGGTCTTCATACTTCTGGTGTTCTTCATGCTGACCACCCGGCTGCTGCCCGTGGACTACCTGGAACTTGCAAATAATACCTCCAGCCGCAGCCCGGTCACTGGCGAGCCGCTGCCCGAGCTGACCGTTACTGCCAATGGCAGCGTGCAATGGCAGGGACAATCCATGGCCATCGACCAGCTTGTGAGCGAGCTGGGAGACGCCGGTATCACCGAAGTAAACCTCGCGACAACTGGCGACACGCCTCTGGGAGCCTTCACCAGAGTGCTCAGCGGCTTGACTGAGCAGAATATCGACACCCACTGGAAGCGGGCGAACGCACAGACACCATGAGCGATCTGGTTCCACCTCCCTTCACCTCCGGCAAAACCCTGATGGAACGCGTGGAAGATGCACTTCTGCCGTTGATCAACCTGGTGTTCCTGCTGCTGATGTTTTTCATCGTGGCCGGCCAGTTAACCGACGACCCGCTGCCGGAACTGCCCGCCACGAGTCAGGCAGAGGACCAGCAGTCGCCCCATGCGGACATGATTGTCAGCGCAGAAGGCGAGTGGAAGGTGAATGGCGAGCTACTCGACAGGGAATCTCTGGTTGCCAGACTGCCAAAGCCTGTCGAAGAGCAACCCCTGAAAATCGCCGCCGCCGAGAGCATCACCATGGCAGATCTGGAGGCACTCTTCCGGTTGCTTGAGGAAGCCGGATACCGGGACATCCTCCTGTTGACGGAGCCCGGCCAATGATGCGGCAACAACCGCCTTTCCGGTGGGCACTTCTGCTGCTGGCATTCGTGATCACCTTTGTTGCTCTGGTCTTCGCAGCTCCGGAAAAGAGGGTGGAGCTAAACACCCTGGGCGAATCCGCGGTAAACACCGCACCGGCCATCCGAATCAAGCTGGCCGGCGAACCAGCGCCGAAACCCGAGGCTGCGCCAGAACCGGAGCCAAAGCCGGAACCCGAACCTGAACCTGAACCTGAACCTGAACCTGAACCTGAACCTGAACCTGAGCCGAAGCCCGAACCAGAGCCGGTAACGGAACCAACGCCCGAGCCAGAGGTCGCCGAAGACGTAAAGGAAGCGGAAACACCGACCGGTGAGCCGGCAGAGACGGCAACAGAGGAGCAATCACAGGCGACCGTTCCGCTGCAAAACGCTGGTGTCAGATCAGAAGTGGATAACTACCTGTCCAGGCTCAGTCGCCATCTTGCCAAATACTATGAGTATCCCCGCAGGGCGAGGCGCCTGGGCCAGGAGGGCACCCCCGTGATTGTATTCGAGTTTAGAAGGGACGGATCCCTGGTGGCCCACAGCCTGAGAACCAGCTCCGGCCATCAGCTACTGGACGAGTCGGCGCTGGCTATGCTGGAGCAGGCGGCGCCTCTGCCCTCAGTGCCAGAAGCGATTGCGGGACAGAAATTCCGCTACGCCTTGCCCGTGCGCTTCAGGCTTCGCTGAACCGTGGCCGCGCTGCGCCAGGTTGCAGCAACGGTTGATGGTCACGCACCGATCGGGTGCGCAAGACCATAGATCGCCTTTTCTGCCGAGCCAGGCAATCACTCTTTGCGAAATCCTACCCTTCTGATTTAGATACTGTTTTTTGGCAGCCCGCCAATCTGGCACAGTCTCTGCACTTTCACAGACAGCGGAACCAATGTCGGTTCTGTTCACAGCGACAGATTCATTCAGACGACGGCGTCTACCTGTTCCTGCAGATTGCAGGCATCAGGTAACGCCGTTTTTTTGTGGCCGTTTCAAAAGCCTGGCCATCCGATAGAAGTCAGAGGAAAAATTATGTCTTACATCGTGCCTTCGGAATTCGTCACCAAAATGGTCGACGCCGGCGAATCCAAGATCTATATGTCAACCCGGGACACACTGATCCGGGCGTTCATGGCCGGCGCAATCCTCGCTCTTGCAGCGGTTTTTGCCATAACCGTCGCGGTGCAGACCGGCAGCCTGCTGGTCGGCGCCATTCTTTTCCCAGTGGGCTTCTGCATGCTCTACCTGATGGGCTTCGACCTGTTAACCGGCGTGTTCATGCTCACGCCACTGGCGCTGCTGGATAAACGCCCCGGGGTTACGGCGAAAGGCATCCTCCGGAACTGGGGCTGGGTATTCCTCGGCAACTTCGGCGGCGCACTCACCGTAGCCCTGATCATGGCCTGGGTCTTCACCTACGGTTTCAACACCGACCCGGGCGCCGTGGGCGACAAGATTGCCAGTGTTGGCAAGGAACGAACCCTGGGCTACGCCGAGTACGGCGCCGCCGGCTGGATGACCATCTTCCTGCGGGGCATGCTGTGCAACTGGATGGTGTCCATGGGCGTGGTTGGCGCCATGATTTCCACCACCGTACCCGGCAAGGTTCTGGCCATGTGGATGCCGATCATGCTGTTCTTCTTCATGGGGTTCGAGCACTCCATCGTGAACATGTTCCTGTTCCCCTTTGCAATCATGATGGGCGGTGAATTCTCGATCATGGACTACTTCATCTGGAACGAGATTCCCACAGTGCTCGGCAACCTGGTAGGAGGTCTTTCCTTTACCGGGCTGACACTTTACGCAACCCATGTGCGCACCGCACCCAAGCGCAAGATTGCAGAGGCCTACAACGACGCTGCCCTGGCCCGCACCAACTAAGTCGGGTCTTCCCGCAACTCCGGCTGCCGCACCCGCCGGAGTTGCTTTTTCATTTCTCGCGAAGACGATACTGCTCGATGGCCAGATCCCTTTCCATAACTGCCGGCCAGTACTCCGACGCCGGCACCAAGCCGGTGAACCAGGACTTCCACGGTCTATTGGCGCCAAAGGGCCACCAGCTGGTGACCAAGGGCATCGCCGTTGCCATCGCCGACGGCATCAGCTCCAGCGATGTCAGCCAGATTGCCAGCGAATCCGCCGTTGCCGGCTTTTTCAGCGACTATTTTTCCACCCCAGAAAGCTGGTCGGTGAAACACTCCGCCCAACGGGTACTGAGAGCCACCAACGCCTGGCTGTATGCCCAGACCCGGCAAAGTCAGTATCGCTATGACCGCGACCGCGGCTATGTCTGCACCCTGAGCGTTATGGTGCTCAGGTCTGCTACCGCGCATCTGTTTCATATTGGCGATACCCGCATCTACCGGCTTCATTCCAACCAACTTGAGCAGCTCAGTACCGATCACCGGCTCTGGCTCGCCCGGGACGAGAGCTGCCTGACCCGTGCAATGGGGATCGGCGAGCAGCTGGACATTGATTATCAGAGCCTGCCAATACAACCCGGCGACACGTTTCTGCTGACCACCGACGGCATCCATGAACACCTGGACGAGAGAACCATGGCCGACATCATTCGGGAATCCATGGATGATCTGGACGCGGCCGCTCGCCGGTTGGCTATGGCGGCGCTTGAGCAGGGCAGCGACGATAACCTGACGGCCCAGATCATTCGGGTCGACTCGGTGCCCTCGATGCGGGAAAGCAGCGAGTTGTTTCATGAGTTGGCAGGGCTGCCATTTGCGCCGGAACTGCAACCGGGACAACGCCTGGATGGCTACCGGATTCTGAGACAGATTCACGCCAGCAGCCGTAGCCACGTCTACCTGGCCGTGGATGAGGAAACCGAAATCCGGGTCGTGCTGAAGATGCCATCAATCGAACAGCGGCACGATCCGGTCTATCTGGAACAGTTCTCCGCCGAGCAGTGGATTGCCCGGCGAATCAACAGCTCCCACGTTGCACGGCCGTTCCGGTCAGACCGACAACCGAGCTTTCTCTACCAGGCCACCGAATTCGTGGAAGGCTGCACCTTGCGGCAATGGATGCTGGATAACCCGGCGCCTGCCCTCGAAACCGTGCGAAATCTCGTTGAACAGATCGGTAAAGGATTGCGGGCATTTCACCGGCTTGAAATGGTGCACCAGGACCTGAAACCGGAAAACGTGCTGGTGGATACCCATGGCACCGTCACGCTGATTGATTTCGGTGCCACGCGGGTTGTCGGGCTGGAGGACTATGATAACGGTGAGCAGACCGTTCCCCGGGGAGCAGCGCTTTACAGTGCACCAGAGACCTTTCTCGGAGAGCCGGGCAGTTGGTTATCGGACCAGTTCTCCCTGGGGGTGATCACCTACCAGCTGCTCACCGGCCAGCTACCCTATGGCCCGGACGTGCCCAAAATCCATAGTCGAAACCAGCTTCGGAACCTCAAATATCAACCGGTTCAACAGTTCCGGGAGAACCTGCCCCGCTGGGTCGATTGTGCCATCGAAAAAGCGGTTCTCCCCCAGGCCCACAGGCGCTATCCCGCGCTCTCGGAATACCTGTACAACCTGCGACACCCGCCCGCCGACTGGCACAGGCGTCAGCGGCCGCCTCTGATAGAGCGTAATCCTGTGGCCTTCTGGCAGGGTGTATCCGCGTTATTGCTCGTGGCATTGCTGGCAGCCCTCGGCCTCGGCTAAAGCGGGCATTGCCCGAGCAATTTCTTGCCCCGCCAGCAATCCCTCGCCTGGCATTCGGGCGCGAGATTGCCTGGCACGCCCCGAGCAGCCCCGAGAAAAACCATAGGCTACTGTTTTAAAAGGCATTAATTCTTCTGGCACAACCTTTGTAATGAAAGTCGGCGTCCAGGGAACACCCCGGGGACACGATTCATTCACAAGTCATGGAGCAGACTATGCCAACTCCTTGTTATATCAGTATCGAAGGCCAAACCCAGGGTAACATCACTGCCGGTGCATTCACTTCCGACTCCGTCGGCAACATCTACGTGGAAGGCCACGAAGACGAAGTGCTGGTGCAGGAATTCAGTCACGTTGTTACCGTACCGACCGATCCCCAGTCCGGTCAGCCATCCGGTCAGCGCGTGCACAAGCCGTTCAAGTTCACCTCCGCCCTGAACAAGGCCACCCCGCTGATGTATAACGCCCTGGCCTCCGGCGAGATGCTGCCCAAGGTCGAGCTCAAGTGGTACCGCACCTCCGTTGAGGGCAAGCAGGAGCACTTCTTCTCTACCATCCTCGAAGATGCCACCATCATCGACATCAACTGCAACATGCCCCACTGCCAGGACGCCGGCAACGCCGACTTCACCCAGCTGGTCACCGTTTCCCTGTCCTACCGCAAGGTAACCTGGGAGCACGCGGTTGCTGGCACTTCCGGTGCTGACGACTGGCGTTCGCCGATCGAAGCCTGATAGGCCGGTGCTTTCCAATCAACGGCCGGTTTTACCGGCCGTTGCTGTTTTTACCCCAGCCCGAGCAAGAGGTATCATCGCAACAGTCCTCACCCTTACTGTGCGATCCATGGACAACAACGACATTCTGCAACTTGGCAAACTGATGTGCACCGTCACCCGGAACTGGCTCTGGCAACCGGCAGAGCAGTGGGTCCGGGAACGTAATCCGGGCAGCGTCCTGCGTTGCCGGGTTGGATCGGGCCAGGCCACCTACCACCGTTACGATTCACGCGATCGGCAGCACCTGATTACCTACGGCGCCCGTATGATTGCCGCCAAGCATCAGCCGGAGACGGCCAGCGGTTGGCTGTCGGGCCGGGAAATACGGAAACGGGGGTACTTCGGTGGGGAACTGAGCACTCTGAACCTGCTGGCACACACCTGCTGCCACGAATTTGCCCATCTCCTGCAGCAAAGTGCCGGACAGCGATATCGGGGATCAGTGCACAACCGCCATTTCTACACCATTCTCGATGAGTTACACGAGAGCGGGGCCGCGCAAGCGACCCGTGAGGCCCTGGCAGAGGGAGCAGAGGAACAGGGCCTGGCACTAGCCGATACGCCTTTCGAGCCTGTGGATACAAGGCAACAGATGGCCCACTGGCAGGTGGGCGATACCGTACGATTCGGTACCGGCCGGCGGGAACTGCACGGCCAGATTATCCGGGTCAATCGCAAGACCTGCACTGTGGACGGTATCGGGCACTCACGAGGGGTTCGTTACAGGGTGCCCGTGCAGATGCTGAGCCCGCTTACACCGCCTCGGTAGCCGAATCGAGGAGGCTCCGAATCTCCGGCACACAAGACCCACAGTTGGTGCCGCATTTGAGCTCACGGCCGAGGGCATCGACGCTTTTGGCACCCCGCCCAATCGCCTGCTGAATCTGCCGGTCCCCGACCTGGAAACAGCTGCAAACCAGGTTGCCGGCATCATCCCCATCAACGGCCTTAGCCGCCAGCAGGCCGCGCCGGCTTGCCTCGTCGAGCTCTGGCTGGCCGAAGCAGCTGACCAGCCAGTCCACGGATGGCAAGGCAGCCGGGTCACGATCCACCATTATGACCGCCTCTAACTGGCCATTGCGCAATCGAGCGGCCCGGAAACGGCCTTCGCGGACATCCTCCATCACCAGCTGCGGCTGGCCGCCGAGCCAGTCCGGCACAGCACTTTTCCAATCCATGTTGCACTGCCCTGCAACGATCCAGCTATCGCAATCGGGCAGGACCTGTTTGGCCCAGTAGTCCGCCTTCCAGCGTTTCGGACGATCCCGTCGCACCAGCAAACGTCCATGCCAGCGGGCAGGCCAGTGGGTGAGGGTAGCACGACCGTGCTTGGCCTCCGGTTGCCCGGATATCGGGTCCACCAGGCTGTCAGTCAGAGCTGTAGCCAGACCCTGCCCGGTGAACTGATCGTTCCAGTGGATCGGCACAAACACCTCGCCACGACGCTGCTCCGGCGCACTGCGCACCCGGCCGACAAAGTGCCCATGGGCACTGTTCAGTGTCGCCAATGCCTCGGGCTTGAGGGAAAGCGCCCGAATATCCTCGGGATGTACCTCAATGAACGGTTCGGGGCGGTGGGCCAGCAACCGGCTGGACCGGGCTGTGCGGGTCATGGTGTGCCACTGGTCCCGGATACGGCCCGTATTCACGATCAGCGGAAACACTTCATTCGGATTTCCGGCCGGTAATCGAGAGGCAATCGGGATCAGGCGGGCTCGACCGTTGGCGCTCGCAAACCGACCGTCAGTGAACAGTCGCCTGGAATCGGAGGTTGACCCGGTAACCGGCCATTGCACAGGCTCCAGAGCCTCGTATTGTTCGTCGGTCAGGTCCGCCAACCCGGATATATTGAAGAAACGTTGACCGGCGTTCTCGAACCCCGACAACCGGCCATGTTCCCGGAAAATGTCCGCGGGCCTCTCATAGTCGAAGCCCGCCTGGTGTCCCAGGGCCCGGGCCACCGCACTGACGATCCACCAGTCGGGCCGGGCCTCTCCGGGCAATGGCAGAAAGCGCCGCTGACGGGAAATGCAGCGTTCGGAATTGGTAACCGTGCCGTCTTTCTCTCCCCAACCCGCCGCCGGCAGCAGGATGTCTGCATGGCTCGCAGTGTCTGTGTCCCTGACGCAATCAGACACAATAACAGTCGGGCACAGGTCCAGGGCCCGCCGGATACGATGGGTCTCCGGCAAACTGACCGCAGGGTTGGTGGCCATGATCCACAACACCTTGATGTCACCCCGCTCAACCGCATCGAACAGGTCGACAGCTTTCATGCCCGGCCCATCCGCGACCGCCTCAGTCTCCCAGAACCGGGCCACCCGGCCCCGGGCACCCGGACTGTCGTAATCCATATGGGCAGCAAGGGTATTGGCCAGCCCTCCCACTTCCCGGCCCCCCATGGCGTTGGGTTGGCCGGTCAGGGACAATGGACTGGCGCCAGGCTTGCCTACCCGACCCGTAGCCAGGTGACAGTTGATAATGGCGTTGCCTTTATCGGTGCCGGCCGAGGACTGATTGATGCCCTGGGAGAACGCCGTCACCGTTTTCGACTCCTCCGCGAACCAATGGAAAAAGGTAATAACATCCGCCACCGGCAGCTCACAGATCCGCGCCACTGCCTCGGGCGAAGGTACCTCGGATCTGGCAGCACTGAGACTGTCATCAAACCCCTCACAATGGTCTTCCAGGTAACCTTGATCGACAGCCTGGTGATCCGCCAGCCAGACCAGCAGACCGTTGAACAGTGCCGTATCGGTCCCGGGACGGATGGCCAGGTGTAAATCCGCCAGATCGCTGGTTGCGGTCTTACGCGGATCAATCACCACTACCCGGCGACCGGGTCGGGCCGAAGCCTGCATTCGCTGATAGAGTACCGGATGCGCCCAGGCGGCATTGCTACCCGCCAGCACCAACAGGTTGGCCAACTCCAGGTCTTCATAACAGCCGGGAACCAGATCCCCGCCAAAGGCCCGTTTGTGGGCAGCGACGGCGGATGACATGCACAGGCGGGAATTGGTATCCACGTTGGGCGTGCGGATAAACCCCTTGGCCAGCTTGTTGGCCACGTAATAGTCCTCCGTCAATAACTGACCGGAGAGGTAAAAGGCCACAGACCCGGGGCCATACAGAGCCACTGATTCACGAATCCGGCGGGCCACTTCCTCCACCGCCTCTGGCCAGGTGCACTCACGACCATTAACAACGGGCCTCAATAGTCGTCCATCCGGGGTCAGTGTTTCGTGCAAGGCGGACCCCTTCACGCACAGGCGACCAAGATTCGCCGGATGAGCCTCATCCCCTCGGGTTGCAGATGGCGTCGCATTCACTCCACAACCCACACCGCAATACGGACAGGTGGTTTGAACCGTCGCCGGTCTCTGGTTGATACCGGTCACAGCACCTCCTCACGTTTCATAAAAAAAGCCCGCCAATCCGGATGCCTTGGAGGGGCACCCGGGGCGGGCTTCTTTGCCAATAGAATTAGGTTGTCTTGAAAAGTCCTGTAACCGGCTGCAATAACAGGGCCACTCTGATTGAAAGCGACTTCGGGCTCTGCCAGACGCCGTATATGGCGGCTCTGAGGGATTTCATAACTACACCGTGGTGCCAAGGCTCCGATCCAGCCACCGAGTCCGGTATCAAAGTGGTGCAAATCCGCCCTTCCACGCACTAAAACCAGACGTATACCCGCTTACCATTCCCGCCGCCTCTTTGAAGAACTCCCCTAACTCATTGTTTTATAGTGGCTGGCCGATATGGCACGCCCCGTGCAAGACCTGAAACAGAGACGCGCGTTACGACTCAACAGAAAACTGATCCCCAGGCACAGGCGCCTGCTTTCCGGCAACGGAGAGCAGGCGTTTTTGCGTTTGGGCCAAACAGAATGAGGACTATCCATGTACACGCTCACACGACAAACCACCCGCTGGCTGACTCGAATTCTGCTGACAGCCACTTTCTGGGCGGTCAGCACGATGGCTCAGGCAGAGATTGGTCCTGCCGAGAAGCCGGACCTAAAGCTCGGCTTTATCAAGCTGACCGATATGGCACCGCTGGCGATTGCCTGGGAACAGGGCTTCTTTATGGACGAGGGCCTGTTTGTTGAACTGGAAGCGCAGGCAAACTGGAAAGTACTGCTGGACCGGGTGATTACCGGAGAACTGGATGGCGCCCATATGCTCGCCGGCCAGCCCCTGGGCGCCTCCATTGGCTACGGCACCCGGGCCGATATCATCACGGCCTTCAGCATGGACCTGAACGGTAACGGTATAACGGTCTCCAATGATGTCTGGGACACCATGAGCCAGCATATCCCCGAGAATGCCGACGGCAAGCCCGAGCACCCGATCAGCGCCAGTGCACTTCTGCCCGTGGTGGAAGCGGCCCGGGATCGGGGCGAAAGGTTCCGCATGGGCATGGTGTTTCCGGTGTCCACCCATAACTACGAGCTCCGTTACTGGCTGGCAGCCGGTGGACTGAATCCCGGCTACTACGCGCCCCAACGAGGCGACACCAGCGGCACGCTGGAAGCGGACGTACACCTGTCGGTAACGCCACCGCCGCAGATGCCCGCCACCATGGAAGCGGGCACCATACAGGGCTATTGCGTGGGCGAGCCCTGGAACCAGCAGGCTGTTTTCATGGGCATCGGCGTGCCGGTGATCACCGATTATGAGATCTGGCCGAATAACCCGGAAAAGGTCTTTGGCGTTACCCGTCAGTGGGCCGAAGACTACCCCAACACCCACCTGCGACTTCTGCGGGCCATGATTCGCGCCGCACATTGGCTGGATGAGAACAACAACGCCAACCGGGACGAGGCGGTGAAGATCCTGGCCCGGCCCAGCTATGTGGGTGCTGATAAGGCAGTGATCGCCAACTCCATGACCGGCACCTTCGAGTATGAAAAAGGCGATGTTCGCGAGGTTCCGGACTTCAATGTCTTCTTCCGGTATCACGCCACCTACCCCTATCCGTCCGATGCCATCTGGTACCTCACCCAGATGCGCCGTTGGGGCCAGATACCCGAGGCCAAGCCGGACGACTGGTATATGGAAACCGCAGCCAGGGTTTACCGGGCCGATATCTACGAGCAGGCGGCCCGTTCACTCATTGAAGACGGCACCCTGGAGGCATCGGACTTCCCGGATTTCGAGACCGAAAACTTCCAGCGGCCCCAACAGGGCGAGCTGATTGACGGTGTCGCCTTCACCCCCCGAACACCCAACGCCTACATCGACAGCTTCGACATCGGCCTGAAAGGTACGCAAACCCCATAACCGGGTTTGCAAGGAGGTTTTATAACCATGACTACGCTTACTTCGGCCAAAAGCACCCCCCAGTCACCGCGCTGGCTGCGCCAGAGACTCAAGTCCCTCGGTGAGTCGCTGGCTCCCGCTCAGCTCGCCACTACCGGGCGCCAGATGTTGCTGCCATTGATAGGTATTCTGGTGTTTGTCGGCTTCTGGCATATGGCTGCACCGCAGGTGGATACCTCCCTGGGAAGTTTTCCGGGCCCGGCACAGGTCTGGGAACAATCGGGACAACTCTGGCAGGAGCACGCCAACCAGCGCGAGCGGGCCGACAAGTTCATTGCCATGCAGGAAGAGCGAAACGCCCGCATTCTGGCGGACAATCCAGAGGCTGAGGTCAGGATCCGGAACTACCCCGGTGCGCCCACCTTTCCCGACCAGATACTGACCAGTCTGGTTACGGTGCTCGCCGGATTCATCCTGGCGACCGCTATCGCGGTGCCTTTGGGCATCGTGGTTGGCCTGAACCGGCACTTCCAGGCGGCGGTCAACCCGCTGATCCAGGTGTTCAAGCCGGTGTCACCACTGGCCTGGCTGCCCCTGGTAACCATGGTGGTCTCAGCAACCTATGTGAGCGATGACCCGATGTTCGAGAAGTCGTTCCTGACTTCCATGATAACGGTCACCCTGTGCAGTCTCTGGCCCACCTTGATCAATACCAGCGTTGGTGTGGCGGCGGTCAATCCTGATCTGCTGAATGTCTCCCGGGTGCTGCGCCTGTCGTTCTGGACCCATGTCCGCAAGGTGGTTCTGCCTTCTTCGGTGCCGATGATTTTCACTGGTCTTCGGGTGTCGCTGGGCATTGCCTGGATGGTGCTGATTGCCGCCGAGATGCTGGCCCAGAGCCCTGGGTTGGGCAAGTTCGTCTGGGATGAATTCCAGAACGGCAGCAGCCAGTCATTGAGCAGGATCATGGTGGCGGTTCTGGCCATCGGGTTTATCGGATTTGTGCTGGACCGGGTGATGCTGTTGATTCAGCGCAAGGTTGCCTGGAATGAGTGACCGAACCACATCGGGCTTTCGGGTCCCATGCGTGTTCTTAAGTCACTGAGCATGCCGCACCGGGTGGGTCACGCCTCCCGAAACACGCGGCGAGTACATCCCTGTACGCTCCGCAAAAACATCCATGTTTTTGAGGGTTTCGGGAGGCGTGACCCACCCGGTGCTCCGTTTACTGAGAGGTGCTTTCCATGAGTAAGTCTCATCTTGAATTAACCGGTGTTGAAATGGCGTTTGATACGCCAAAGGGTCCCTTTGTGGCTCTGGACAACATTAATCTAAAAATCCAGAAAGGCGAATTCGTGTCCCTGATCGGGCATTCCGGTTGTGGCAAGTCGACGGTGCTGAACATTGTCGCCGGCTTGTTGCAGGCGACCAAAGGCGGATGTGTACTGGATGGCCATGAGGTGAATTCGCCGGGGCCGGAGCGGGCGGTGGTGTTTCAGAACCATGCGCTGATGCCCTGGCTGACAGTGTACGAGAATGTTGAGCTGGCAGTGCAGCAGGTGTTCCGCAAGTCCATGGGCAAGCAGGAGCGGCGTGACTGGATTCATCACAATCTGGAACTGGTGAACATGGCCCACGCGGCGGATAAGCGACCGGGTGAGGTATCCGGTGGCATGGCCCAGCGGGTGGGCATTGCCCGTGCCCTGGCCATGAAACCCAGTGTTCTGCTGATGGACGAGCCGTTCGGCGCGCTGGACGCACTGACCCGGGCCCACCTACAGGATTCACTGATGGAGATTCAGCAGGAGTTGAACAACACCGTCATCATGATCACCCACGATGTGGACGAGGCGGTGTTGCTGTCAGACCGGATCATCATGATGACCAACGGGCCAGAGGCTACCGTGGGTGAGGATCTGTACATTGATCTGCCCCGGCCGCGCAACAGGGTGACTCTAGCCGATAACCCGGAGTATGTTCATTACCGGCAGGAAGTGCTGCGCTTCCTGTACGAGAAACAGCGCAAGCTGGAACACATCTCGCCACGTCGTTCCGGGAAACCGGAGGCCTCTAAAAGCAAGCAATCAGAGGCTCAGGCCGCGAGGGCTTGAGACGGCCGGGTTATTTCAGCACATCCGCCATGGACACCAGGGCCCGGGCTACCTCGGGCAATTTTCGGCCCTGGTCCATGGCCAGTTTCCTTAATACCCGGTGGGCTTCGTCGTTGCTGATCCTGCGATGCTCCATCAGCAGCAGCACGGCTTTTTCCTGGGTTTTGCGGTCTTCCAGCGCTTCCCTGGCACTCTGCAACTCATCAGTCATCTGTTGCAGGCGCCGGGTTTGCTCCTGAACCAGATCAAAGATGGAGCGGCCAAACTGCTGACCAATACCATCGCTGGCCCAGGATTCACCGGCCTGTTGTTCGTTTGCGGAATCGCACAGCACCAACATGGGTTGAGACGAAGGCTCCCGGGCATCCAGGGAAGTTATCAGGGTTTCCTGGTGGGCCAGCGAGTTTCGGGCGTCGGCAAAACGCTCGGTGCAACGGGCATGAAAACTGCCCTCCACGGAATCCTCTATCGTTTTGAGTTCATCCATTCGCTCAGACATGAGACTGAACCATTCATCCGCCAGGGCCGGATCCAGATCTTTATAACGACCAATAGCAGTGCCTCGCTGGCGAAGCTTTTCAATTTCGGCTTCACGCGGGTTTTCACGCAGTTTTTCCCACAGGTCCAGGGAACCATCATCGGCAAAGCTGTTAAACACGTCGAAACAGCGCTCCTGCGCCTCAATCAGGTGCGCCATGCGCTCTGACAGTGCACGATCAAACCGGCCACTGGAAAAGCCCGCCGAACCGACAGCCCGCTCCTGTCCACAGAATTCCTTGCCGTTCATCAAGTGCACCATCGCCACCAGAAGCCCGGCGATAGTGGGGTCAACGGCGGTATCCGCAGCCTCAAACACCACCGCAATCAGGTTGTGGATCAGGGTACTGTAATCCTCGGTGGCAGAGGACGCAGTTACTTTTCGGGCCACCACGCACTGTCGTAGTTCGGGCAGGCCCTCAAGGCCGTGAAGGGCACTCGCAAGCTGGTTAAGCAGGCGGCTACTGACAGGATGCGCCGTCAGTTCCTGGTGAATCTCGGCAAGGGCCTGCTCGAACTCCGAACGGAGCCGATCCGACGTCGCAACCAGCTGTTTTCGCTCCTGGGCAAATTTTTCACCGGAAGAACCAAGAAACACGTTGGACGCACCCCGCTCGCATTGCAGCGCATGCACCAAATTGCTGATGCACTGCACCAATTTGCCCATCTGCAAGAAGTACTGGAGATTCATCAACTCGCAGCTTTTCGAGGCAATCAGATAGTCGCCCGCTGTTGGCGATTTATGGGCAGTGGCGCGTTTGGTGTTCATGACAGACTCCGGAAGCACGATGGCTTCGAATGCAACGATCAAGTTCAGGTCAGTTGCTCACGCGACCAACCTCTGACCTGTCCGCAGCAATTACCGCGCCACCGCATCCGGCCCAAAACCGTGCAATCCGCCCCGTCGCGGGGCAGCTTTCCCGTGTTCTTTCTGGTAAGAGCCACCCCGGCAATTGCTAACCATCTGATTTTAAATAACTCTCAGAACTGGCACGAAGATCGCTTTGCAAGAAGCAAGGACGAATGTCCCGGCCAAGGATCAGGCCGGACCATCAGATCATTGTTGTTGGCATTGGCGCCGGACCATCGATTTCCCCCCTGGGGGAATAGATGCTCCGGCTTTTTTTGTTTGGTCGGAAAAGCACGGGTTCGAGCGAAATGACAGGAAACACTGAATCGACACTGGTGATCTGCGGGCACGGCATGGTTTCGCAACGCTTGCTGGAAGCTCTCTGCCGTGAACGAGTCAGACCGTTTACCCGCATCATCGTGTTCAACGGCGAGACATCCGCTGCCTACAACCGGATACAACTCTCCCTGCTGCTGGCCGGGGAAACAACCGAAGCTTCTCTGGCGTTGCAGCAGGACGAGTGGTTTAGAAACAACGGTATTGAAGTGTGCAACGGAGAACCAGTGGTCACCATTAACAGGGAAGATCAGACGGTGACCACCACAACCGGCCGGGTACAGCCCTATACCCATCTGGTGCTGGCCACCGGATCCCGGCCCGCAAAACCCGGGCTGCCGGGCGAAGATCTTCCGGGCGTCATGACCTTCCGGGACCTTGAGGACACCAGGATCCTGATTGAGTCTGCTGGCCGCCATCGCCGGGCGGTGGTTGTCGGCGGAGGCTTTCTTGGCCTGGAAGCCGCTGAAGGTCTCCGTCAGCGAGGCATGGCGGTGACTCTGCTGCACCGCAGCAGCCATCTCCTGAACCGTCAACTGGACAGGATCGGGGGTCAGATCCTGCAACAGCACATGGAAAAGCGTGGCGTAAACATTCGCACCGGTACGGCTCCCAAAGCCCTGCTCGGGCGATCGACGGTCCGGGCCGTCCAGCTGGATGATGAAACCCTGATCAGCACGGATCTGGTGCTGTTCGCAACCGGCATCGCGCCGTCTGCTGAGCTTGCGCGAACTGCGGGCCTTGAATGCGATCGCGGGATTCTGGTGGACGGACAGCTACGTACCAGCGACCCGGCAATCTCCGCGCTGGGTGAATGTTGTCAGCTGGAAACCACCACTTTCGGGCTGGTGGAACCCGGGTATCAGCAGGCGGAGGTTCTGGCAGGCATTCTCAGCGGAAGCACGGCCGAGGCCGAGTATCGGCCAGCAGATACTCCAACCCGCCTGAAAATCAGCGGCGTTCCGATTTTCTCCTGCGGCCAGGTGGGCGCCGAAGGCGACACCGAATCCGTGGTCTGGCAGGACCATGAACAGAATCACTATTGCCGGCTGCTGATCCGGAATCAGCGGCTGACCGGCGCCGTCCTGCTGGGCGATACCCGGGACGGGCCCTGGTACAGCGAACGAATCCTGCAACAGGACGACATTTCCCAATACCGGGACTTCATTGCATTCGGCAAGAACTACTGCGAAGCGGCGGCATGAGCCCTCAGCTAATAGAAGGCCTTCAGCCAATAGAGAGCCAGTCGCCCGAAAAGAGGACAGACCCATGAGCAAGAAAACCCTGATCGTCGTCGGCAACGGCATGGTTGGCCATCACTTCCTGGAACAATTCTGCGCCAGCCCGGCCGCTGCCGATTTCGAGATCATCGTATTCGGCGAGGAAAAGCAGCTGGCCTATGACCGGGTTCACCTGTCGGAGTATTTCGGTGGCTCTACCCACGCGGATCTCGC
>NZ_CAJXKQ010000032.1 GCF_913055835.1 uncultured Marinobacter sp.
CTTCACGGGTTGGCCAGGGATGGCCAAGCCAGGACCCTCACTGCGACGCAGGAGCAGTAAGCAGTGAGGGGCGGAGCGGAGCGTACAAGGATGTATTCACAGCGTGTTTTGGAAAGCCGAACCACAGGGTGCGCGGTCGGCGAGAACTCAATAAAGGGAACAAGAATGGGACGGATGCAGATGGAACTGCACACCGGCATTGACCTGGCGGTAGCCCTGATCCAGCAGGACAACCTGCCGGACCTGCTGAAAACCGCCACAAGGCAGCTGGAAAACGCCTTCGGCCTGACCCGCTGCTGGGCACTCGAACTCGACCTCAGTGGCCGAACCCTGCACTGCAGCGACTTGGGCGAGGGGGGCGAATTCGACTGCGGCGACTTCAGCCACCCCTTTGCCCACGTGCTGCAGACCGGCAAAGCCCGGGAACTCACCCGTGCCGCCAGCTACCGCCTGGACCATGCCGGCTTCCAGGCCCTGTTCGAGGCCAGCGACCGGCCGCGCTCCCTGTGGCTCGAGCCTCTCACCGGTAATGATGGCCGAACCCTCGGCATGCTCGTACTCTGCCGGGACGAACCCGACTGGGACGGCATTACCGGCCAGCCTCTGTATTGTGGCCTGAAGCAACTGCTGGTTCATCAATGGATTACCCAGTTACAGAGCCGCGACCAGGTCTGGCAGCGCCGCCTGCTCAAGCGGTCACTGGATCATCTGCACGACGCCGAAAGCGTTCGCAACCGCTGCGAACAACTGGCCCGAACCCTGGTGGGCAACTCCCGGGCCATGACCAGTCTCCGGGCCCAGATCGTCCGGGCAGCCGGCAGCCAGCTCTCCGTTTTGGTGCAGGGGGAAACCGGCTGTGGCAAGGATGTCGTCGCGCGCGGTATCCATGAACTGTCCGACCGGGCCGAAGGCCCAATGGTGGTGGTCAACTGCGCTGCCATTCCCGATACCCTTCTGGAAAGCGAACTGTTCGGGCATGCCCGAGGCGCGTTTTCCGGTGCCGACCAGGACAAGCAGGGGCTTCTGGCGCAGGCCAACGGCGGCACCCTGTTCCTGGACGAAATCGGTGACATGCCCATGGCCCTGCAGTCCAAGCTGCTCCGGGTTCTGGAGAGCCGTCAGTTTCGCCCACTGGGGGCCCGCGAGGAACAGCATTCGGATTTTCGCCTGGTAGCGGCCACCCACCAGCCGCTGCAGGCCGGTATCGAAGACGGCAGCTTCCGGCGGGACCTGTTTTACCGCCTGAGCCAGTTTCCGCTGCGGGTGACGCCCTTGCGGGAGCGTCCCGACGACCTCGAAGCTCTCTGCCGTCACTTTATCCGGCTGTATACCGAACGAGAGGGTAGCGGACCCATGGGCATTTCCAGCCACGCCCTGCACCTGCTGGCTGGATACGACTTCCCGGGCAATGTCCGCGAGCTGCGCAACATCATTGAACTGGCCTGCCTGCAGACCCCGGGCGGCGACGATATCCAGCCGGAGGTTCTGAGGATTAATGACCTGTTCGAAGAGTCCGAGGGCTGGACCAGCACACCCTGGGATGCAAGAGAGAGACATCCGGTTGATCTGCCCGCTGTGGAAGAGATCCGGGATCTTAAAGCCGCGGCACAGGCCTTTGAGGCGGCAATTATTCGTGAGCGTTTGCGCCAGTATGGTGGCAACCGGGCCCAGGCGGCGGAAAGCCTCGGTCTGCCAAAGCGGACCCTTGCCCATAAGTGTCTGAAGTATCAGGTGGCAGAGTCATGAGTCACCGCAACCTGCGAATAACCGGTCGAGTTGTCGGGGCATGGGCTCTGGCTTTTCTGGTCTCCCATGCCTGCGCTGGCCAGCTTGAAGATGCCCGGGCCTGTACCAGTGAGCCCCAGCGACTTGAACGGTTGGCCTGCTTTGACGAGGTCTTTGGCACTCCCCTGGCGGCAGCCGTCGCGGAATTCAACGCTCCGGATGCCCGCCGATCCGCGCGATGGCGGCAGGCTTACGCCAGCCTTGATGGCAAAAATGCCGGTGCTGGCGTGCTTTACCGGGATACCGGAAAAGCCGCTGGCCAGTTGGTGACGGTTCCGGCTTTGGGGGTTCAACCTCCCAGACCTTTGCTGGCCCTTCAGTGCCACAACAACATCACCGAACTCACTCTGATGCTGCCCGAGGCAATGGACGAGGAGCGGGTTCAACTGGGGTTCGGCCGGGAACAGACCGTCTGGCGGGTGCGGGACAACGGTTTCGTGCTCAGTGGGGGTCGGGGACTGCCAGCCATTCGTACCGTGAAAGCCATGATCGACGGAACAGAGGCCCGCATTGACTCGCCTAACAGCCGCATTGATGGCCTTCTGTTTGATCTCTCGGAATACCGCCGGGCAATCGAACCGCTTCGCGAGACTTGTGGCTGGTAAATGCCGGGTGAATACAGTGATTCAGGACAGCAACATGCAGATCATTGAGGAACATCCCTACGTTGAACAGGTTGTCTCACCATTGCCCGGCGATTCCGGTGTCGGCGAGGCACTCGGAGACGATGCAACGCTCGAGTTTCTGGAAAACGAGATCATGAAGGTGGGCTCGCTGGCCCACACCGATATCGATTGGAGCAAGGTGGAAAGCGATGCCCTGACGATTCTCTCGGATCGCAGCAAAGACCTGAAAGTGCTCGGTTTTTTGCTGATCGCTCTGCAACGCGGCGGCGACGGAGAAAGGTTCGCCCTGTCCCTGTACCTGCTGCACCGGGTACTCGACGAGTGGTGGGAGCAGGCCTGGCCATATCCCGGGGACAAGGGCAAGCGGGCCCGCAAGATGATGTTTACCCAGATGCTCCAGCGCGCCGGCAAAGGCGTAGACGCCCTGGCGTTCGATGGCAGTGTTGGCGACGGTCGGGCGTTCTGCCTGGAACTGCTGTCCAGACTGATGGACCAGGCGGCTGACCGGGAATTGCCAGAAGAGTCACTGCAGGATCTCAAACGGGCGGTTGGAAAGCTGCCCATGGTCAATGATGCCACGGTAGCGCCCGAGTCCCGACCGTTGGCAGGGCAGCAGGTCAGCGAGGCTTCGGATACTGAAAGGCCTGAGCAGAAATCCGCACCGGCGAAACCTTCCCTGGGGGCAGTCACCCTGGACCCGGGCGATGAGCGAGCAACCCGACAGAGTCTTCTGAAAGTTGCGGACATGCTCACCGAAACCGGGCCGGACCAGCCTCTGGGGTACCAGATTCGCCGCTACGCCATCTGGCAGAACATCACCACGGTACCGCCGACGCGGGACGGAAAGCGCACCGATCTTGCCGCCGTCAGCGCCGATCGTGTCGCCGATTATCGGGAAGCCCTGGAAAAATCCGCGGACCTGGCATTGTGGCAGAAGATTGAGCAGAGCCTGTCGGTCAGTCCATTCTGGCTGGATGGCCATTGGCTAAGTGCCCGGGTAGCAACGGCCCTGGGCCACCACGCCTGCGCAGAGGCAATCCGCGTGTCTGCAAAGGAGTTTGTTGAGCGCCTTGCCCAGTTGCCGGAGCTCACCTTCAACGACGGCACCCCGTTCCTCACCCGGGACGCTGAAGAGTGGCTCTGGTCCGCGCCGGCTACCGGTGGTTCCGCCGGCAACGCCAACGCCTGGGAGCAGGCATACGATCAGGCCCGGGACCTGATTGCACAAAAGGGACTGGCTGCCGCGATGCAACTCCTGGAAGACGGACTGGCGGAAGCAAGGGAGCCCAGAGACCGCTTTTATTGGCGTCTTGCCAGCGCCCGATTAATGAAAGACGCGGGCCTGAAATCACTGGCCACGCAGCAGATTCAGGATCTGCAAACGCAGGTTCGCGGGCTGGCTCTCGAGGACTGGGAGCCCGCCCTGATCAGGCAGCTTGAAAAGCTGGGCTGATCCCCGGAACACACCAAGGAATCACAGCAGGAATGGACACCATGTGGAGAAAAGCTTTACTCATCGGTCGCTGGCTTCTGCCATACCTTAAAAACGCAGCCCCGGTCACCCTGACACTGGGCGTTATTGCCTTGCTGGTGGCCACCTGGTGGCTGGGGCCGCGCTGGGAGCTGAATGGTGAGTTTCCATTGGCGGCCTGGCAGATGCGGGCCCTGGTGACCCTGGGTATTGTCCTTGTGGTCGCGATGGTGTGGGGCATGGTGCTGGCGCGCCGCCTGCGCAAGGTGAATGGCCAGCAGGCCGAAGTGCAAAAGGAACAGGAAGATCCGATTCTGCCCATGGAGCGCAAGCAGCAGCGCCTGCTGGATCGTCAGCTGGCGGCCCTGAAAAGCAACCTCCCCGGCCGCAAAGGCATTTACCGGTTGCCCTGGTATCTGGTGATGGGCCTGGAGGATGCTGGCAAGACCAGCCTGATTCAACGCTCCGGGCAGACCTACACGCTCACCAACGTAACTCGCAACGATCGGGTGGATCGCAATGCCTTCGGTTTCGACTGGTGGATCGGCGATGAGGGTGTACTTATCGATCCGGATGGTGAACTGTTGAGCCAGAGTCAGGGTGAGGGAGCCGGTGCGGAGATCCAGCAACGTCTTTGGAATCATTTTATTGCCTGGCTTGAGCGAAATCGCCCGCAACGCCCCCTCAATGGTGTGGTGCTGGCCATTGACCTAGCCGGTCTCAGCGTGGCAGACCCCGGCCAGAGGCGGGACTGTGCCATCCTGTTGCGGACGCGCCTGCGGGAGCTGATGGAGCAGATTGGCTCCCGCCTGCCTGTTTATGTCACCTTCACCAAGATGGACCTGCTCTACGGTTTTGGCCCGCTCGTGCGGACCCTGAGCAAGCAGGAGAAGGAACAGGCCCTTGGCTTTACCTTCAGCCTCGAAGGCCAGATGGATAACGACGATTGGCTGCACCAGTTCGCGGACCGGTACACCGCCATGGTTGAGCGGCTTACCGGTCGCTTGCCGGATGTTCTGGCCAATACCCGGGACGCCGAGGAGCGGGCAGCGGCCTATTCTTTTACTCGCCAGCTTGCCGGCCTGAAGCCCGTTCTGGAGCATTTCCTGACCGACCTGCTGTCTGCGGATGTGTTCTCGACACCGGCGATGGTGCGTGGCACCTACTTCACCTCGGTGTTGCAGGAGGGCGTGCCGGAAGATGCCTTTGTCTCAGCAGCTGCCGCCAACTACCAGATTGCGGGGCCCATTCAGCCTGCTCAACGGGTTGGGCAGTCCGCTGACCTGTTTACCCGGGCGCTGTTCCCACAGATCATCTATCCGGAGGCCGGCCTTGCTGGTGATAACCGACGGGTGATTCAGTCCCGGCAACGCCGGCTGGCTGTGGCTGCCGTGGTTGCTGTTTGTGCCGGTGCGGGTATGACCGCCGGATGGCAGCATTTCTTTATCAAGAATGCAGAGGCTGCTGCCGCCGTGGAATCCCGTGTTCAGGGCTTTATTGATAATTGGCAGCCCGTAGGTTTTGAACCGGACAACACCGGCCGGAATCTGCTCGGTCCGCTGGATGAGCTTCGTGAGGCTACTCTGGCTTTTGGCGACCATCGCCGGGACTGGCCGTTGCTTAGTGATATGGGTCTATACCGCGGCGATGAGGTGGGTCCTAAAGTGGAGGAATCCTATCTGGACATGCTGGCATACCAGTATTTGCCAGCCCTGATGTTCGGCGTGATGGCTGAGATGGGCCGGGCGCCGGACAACAGCACTGAGCGCCTGGAACATCTGCGGGTGTTGCGCATGCTGTATGACGCCAGCGGTCGTCGGGACGATATTGTGACCCGCTACATGCAGAACTACTGGCAGCAGGCGTTTCCCGGCCAGAGTGGCCTGCAGGAGCGGCTCACGGGTCATCTGGACTATGCCATGGCACATACCGATCTGGCGCGCCTCACCCAAGAGGGAGATGCGGTTGCCGATATGACCCTGGCCCCGTTCCGCAGCAGTGTCCAATGGGCGCAGCATGAGCTTGGACGGGTTGCCACGCCAGACCGGGTCTATCGGGATTTGGAAATAGAAGCAGAACAGGAGTTCCGGGCACCGTTGGAACTGGCCCGGGCATCCGGGCCGGCATTCAGCACGGTGTTTGCCCGGGTAGATGGCTATGGTGAGCCGGCCGCATCTGACGTAGCAGGGGTTGAAGACCCATTGACCATCCCCGCGTTGCTGACTCGCGAGGGACTGGAAAACTGGTTCCTGCGTACATCCGGCTCGGTTACGGAGCTGGCCCTGGTGGACGCCTGGGTGCTGGGCCGCAGGGACAACGTCGATTTCAGCAAGGCGGATGAAGCCAGGCTGCTGGCCAGTTTGGAGACCCTCTATGCCGAGCACTATGCCGAGGCCTGGCGTACTGCCTTGAGCCGCATCGATATTCAGCGGTTTGAGGACTTGAACCACGGCGTACGTATTCTGGAGAGCCTGACCAGCGGTCACGAGCCCCTGGCAAGCCTGCTCGGGCAGGTTCGCCATAACACGCGTCTTGTGCCTTCCGCCGAAGGGGAGAGTGCCGCAGCCCGGGAGCTTCTAGAGCAGTCACCCCATTTCCGTATGCTGCAGGATATTGAACGCCAGTTTGCGGAGCTCAACCAGTTGACCCGGAAAAATGACGATCAGCCAACCGGGCTTGAACAGATCATGCTGGTAGTCGGAGAGCTTCACGAGTACATGCGCAACATCCAGGAAGCACCAGACAAGGGCAAGGCAGCGCTTGCTGCTGCCCGGGCCCGTATGGGCCTGCAGGGTGCCGATCCGATCTTTACCCTGCAGCGCATGGCCGATAATCAGCCTGAGCCTCTAAACCGGCTGCTGACCCGGTTGGCCACGGAAAGCTGGCGAGTAGTTCTGGACCAGGCAGTGGCGCAGCTGGAGCGTGAGTGGTACCGCGAGGTGTACCAACCCTTCCAGCAGAATCTGGCCCGCCATTATCCGTTTAATCCGGACTCCGGGCGGGATGTTGCACTGCAGGACTTTGAACGGTTCTTTGCCCCGGGCGGCGTATTGGACGCCTTCTATCAGGACAACCTGAAACTGTTCCTCGAGGATCACCCGGAACAGGTGGGCGATGCCCGACGTGCCGGCCTGGTGCGTGGTGCGGTCCTGACTTCCCTCGAGAATGCCGACCGAATCCGCAGGGCCTACTTTACCCGGGGTGGTTCCCTGGATGTGGAGTTCGCGCTGGAACCGCTCAATCTCTCAGCCAACAAGCGTCGTAGTGTGGTGAATGTCGACGGACAGCTGGTGGAATTCAGCCATGGCCCGCGCCAGAGTATTCCGCTGGTCTGGCCCAATACCCTGAGGGACTCGGTTGAGAGCCGTATTACTCTGGTGCCGGTCCAGGTGAATCGTTCGCCACGCAGCCTCTCGGAAAGCGGCCCCTGGGCGCTGTTCCGACTGCTCGATAGCGCCGACATTACCGGTGTGAGCAGCAGCGCGGTGGATGTGCGGTTCCGGGTCGACGACGGGGAGATGCGTTATCGCCTCCATGCGGCCAGCAATACCAACCCGTTCACACAGCAACTACTGGCGGGGTACCGCATACCCCGTAGCTTGTATTAAACTCTCGCATTAAATCAGGACCGCCCTGATGAGAGCAGGACGTTTTCATCAGGGCTGGGCCTTCGCACAGGATGGTGCGAAAGCCTGGACTTTTTTCTTCTTCAGGGACCGAAGACATGCCCCAGGCACGCGGACTGCAATTCACCGCCACCATTGGCGAATTCCCCTCTGATCACTTTTCCGTTGTTGGCTTTGCCCTGACAGAACGGCTGTCCGAGCTGTTCCAGGGACGTGTTGACCTGGCCAGTACTGATCCGTCTGTTGGCGCCTCGAATGTGCTGGAGCAACCGGTGGACCTGGTGGTCTGGCAGGATGGTGTACCACTGCGTCGTTTTACCGGTGTGGTCAGCGAATTCGCCCGTGGAGATTCCGGCCAAAGGCGTACCCGCTACGAGCTGGTTTTCCGGCCACCGCCGTGGCGCCTGGCGCTGATGCACAACAGCCGTATTTTCCAGAACAGGGGCACGGATGAGATTGTGCGTACCCTGCTGGAAGAGCGAGGGATTGTCGATACCGTCTTCGACCTTGAACGCCGGCCCGAGGAGCGGGAATACTGCGTCCAGCACCGGGAAAGCGATCTGGCCTTTGTCGAGCGTCTGGCTGCCGAGGAGGGCTGGCACTACCGCTACCAGCATGGAAGCCTCGATGGTCAGGCGCCACCGGCCCTGATTTTTGCCGATCATCATCGCGATTCGCCACGGCTTGAGGCCGTCCCATACAACGGCAAAGCAGGGGGTAGTACCCGAACGCCCTGTGTGTTCCGGTTTGCGTACCGGGAGCGGGTGCGTCCCGCTTCGGTCGCCATGAAGGATTACACCTTCAAAAACCCGGCTTACGCCCTGATGCATGAAAAGACTGGCGATCAGCTCCTCCACCGGGAGGATTACCAGCACTACGACTACCCCGGCCGATTCAAACAGGACGCCAGTGGTCAGCCGTTCACTGAAACCAGGCTTGCGGCACTGCGCAGCGACGCCAGCACAGCCTTTGGCGAGAGCAATCGCCCGGATTTCGCACCTGGTGCCCGGGTGGCGTTGACTGACCACGACAATGAAACCCTGAACCGAGACTGGCTGCTTACGGCGCTCACACACACCGGCTCTCAACCCCAGGCCCTGGAAGAAGAGGGTGGCAGCGAACCGACACGCTATGGCAACCATTTTACTGCCATCCCGGCAGACCGGAGCTGGCGACCCCTGTGTGAGCACAAACCCCTGATGGACGGGCCGCAGATGGCTGTAGTTACCGGCCCGGAAGGTGAGGAAATTCATTGCGACCAATACGGCCGCGTGAAAGTGCGATTTCCCTGGGATCGATATGCGGCAAATGATGAACACAGCAGTGCCTGGCTTCGGGTCAGCCAGGGTTGGGCCGGCGGCCAGTATGGTTTCACCGCACTGCCGAGGATTGGCCATGAAGTGATCATATCCTTCCTGGACGGCGACCCGGACCAGCCCATCGTCACTGGCCGGACCTGGCACGCCACCAACACGCCGCCGTACGCGCTGCCGGAGCATAAAACCCGCACCACCCTGAAAACCAAAACCCACAAGGGCGAAGGCAGCAACGAGCTGCGGTTTGAAGACGAAGCCGGCGAAGAACAGATCTACGTTCACGCCCAGAAAGACCTGGCCCTGCTCACGGAAAACAACCGCACTGAAGTCATCAGGAACGATAGCCACCTGACCGTGGCAAACGATCAAAGGGCCCACATCAAAGGCAATGGTCACGCCACGGTGAACGGTGAAAAACGGGAAAAAACCGGCAAAGACCGTAGTTTCATCGTTACTGGTACCTTGCACCTGAAAGCCGGAACCGCCTGGCTTACCGACTCTGGTACCGAACTGCACATCAAGGCCGGGCAGAAAGCCGTTATCGAAGCGGGTGCAGAAATCACCCTCAAGGCCGGTGGCAGCTTTGTGAAGATCGACCCCAGCGGTGTGGTTATGGGCGGCGCGGCGATCAAGCTGAATGCTGGAGGGGCTCCGGGCAAGGGTAGTGGGCAGAAGGTGCAGGTGCCGGAGATGCCGGGGTTGGTGGAGAAGAATGGGGGGGCTGTGGCGCCGATGGCCCTGCCGGAGACACCCCAAAGACCGATGGCCAAGCCCGACCAGATACGCGCCATCAAGAATGCCGCGAATCAGGGTAAGGGGATTTGCCAGGTCTGCTCACCAGAATCACAAGGTGCGATCTGATGGGGCATCTGGCTGGACTTCCCGGTAAGGGGAAGACGTTCATTCTTATCGATGGCGCCAAAGTAAATAATCTGCCCCAAGTTATTTATCGTGAGATCGAAACACCTCATTGTGATGCGCTCTACAGGCAAACGGAGCTTGCCGACCTATTGGAAATTTCACCGTGGCTGGTTGAAACGGGAATAGATAGCTCCCTGGCACTTAAATGCTTCGACGATTGGAAACATCAGGGTGTCGCCATCGTATTGCGGGCTGACTGCCACTTCGAAGAGGTCATGCACCACTTGCGTGGATTGCTTATGGCGAGGTTGGCCACGGGAGATGAGGTTGTTTTCCGGTTTTATGATCCTGAAATCGCGCGGCACCTGTTGAAGCTGGATTCATCAGGTGAAAGTGTGAGGCGATTGATGGGGCCTTGTAGCCTGTTCGCCATTCAGGATCGCCGCACTGGTGGGTGGGACTATTTTCATAATGATCAGCCCAGTAGTGAGCGGCAGGCTGAGAGGTTAAGCATTCGTGAGGAACACCAGGTTGCCATGGAAAGAGCGGCGGAACGGACGGCCCTCAGGAAACTCGAACTTCACGTTGCAAAGTACTTTCCCCATTTGCTTCAGAAAACGGATACAGATGGGAAGGATTGGGGGATGGTCACTGCTTTAGTCGATGCGGCGAAAGCGCGGGGACTCTGTAGTACCCGAGATATTGCGCTGTTTATCAATACGATTGGCTGGCTTGGACACCAGGCATTCGACGACAGTGAAGTACAGCTTCTGTGGAAAGAGAATTCCGCAGCGCCAGGCAAAGCCATAGCGCGAATTGCAGAATTCGCCGAGAAAAAGTCAACGGAGGGACTGGTTCATGGGTAGCGCTAACAGCTCAGCGTTTTTGCAGGGTGCTGATGACATAGACTCAGCGGCACAGATGTGCCCGCTCCAGTTCAAAACCGTTGCGTTGTATCCGGTACGCTGGGCGATCAGTCAGGAAGAGGTTGCTTTACCCTCCAACTTCCGTCCACCTTCCGTGGCGCTTGGAACTACTCATTACTGTGTTCGAAAACTGACACCTGGTTGGGTCTACATGTTCTCCGAAGTTTTCGGAGCGCTGCATGAATACCGGGTCAATGAGCAGGGCCTGATAACCGAAGTACAGCCCGGTGTGAACTCGGTACTGCTTCCAGGTGCCGACGCACAAAGGGCTTTGCCCGCCATACACCACCCTGCAGAAGGCAAGGTGCTTCTGAAATTCGTGCAGCATCGGTGGACTGTGCGTTTGCAGGAACTAGTACGAACGGACGCACAAGTTCGTGAAGAGCACATGCAGTCGTTCGACCTGAGCGGGCTTCCGGAAAATCGTGAAGACATAAATATCAGTGAAACCGAAGCCATAAACGAAGTGGTTGAAGATTTTCGGCCAGAGCCAGTGGATTTCGAGTGGAGCTTGACGGATTTTGCACAAGGAATCAGTGAGTCGGATTTGCAGGGTCAGTGTAGAAAAGAAACTGAATTATCTTACTGCGTCGCCCTTGCCGATGAAATAGGTATCGCCTCTGAGCTGGGCCAACTCCATGCCCTTCATGTAAACCTGATTACGAATTACGCGGAGGAGAACGCCTACGCCTACACCACCTCCCAGATGGTGGATGCGCTCATCGCCCGTGAGGCCAGCAAGAAGGAAGCGGAAGACGACCGGCAAGCAGTGACCGAGGAACTGAAAGAACGAATTCGTTCAGGGGAAAAAGACGCGTTCGTTGAAAGCTACCACACACAGATTGAAGAGTATGACCAGGCCCGTGCACTGGTGTTCGATGACTGGAAGCGGTGGATCGACTCCGACCAGTTGGCCGGGAAGCTGGAGTTCAACGACTGTTATTGCGCGGAAGGGTTCGAGGCGGTTGAGCAGGAACTGGCGGATATACTGGACGGATATGTCGGTGCGGAAAAGGGCAAGGAAGACGCCGAGCGGTGGTTGGAAGCAGACGAAGGCGAAGCCGGCACTGTCGGTAACATGCTCAACACCGTGTTGTTCCTGGCATCTGCCACCAACGGTATTGCCCAGAAACTGAAAGACCTCCCCGGTTTTGATTATGGTCGCCTGAAGATTGTGAACAATATCTTCGACATGCCAGCGTATGTGCGCGTGAGCACCGCCACCGACGTCTTGATGCTGGAATTTGCCGCCCCCGCCGCAAAGATGGGAACCTGGGCGAAAGACCCTCAAACCTGGCCGCAGTGGAAAAAGTGGACCAAGGCCGTCCAGAAGCGCTATGGCATAGATGTTCATCGGCAGGGAATAACTCTGAATACCGCGACGGACCTGCTCACGGCGGTCCACCGCAACTCACTGGAAGCCGCTGGCCATAACCTGTCTGAGCTGACAATGACGCCGCTGGCTGCCGGCATGGCGGATGCCAGGATCAGGAATTACCTGCGAGGCACCATGATCGACGTTTTCCACCTGACTCCGGACTTCAAGGACAATCCCTTTGGCTGGCTTCATACCCGGTTGGACCCGGTGGTTGAAAGCATTAAACAGAACCGGGGCAAGTTCATTGGGGCTGTGACCTTCTTTCAGGCGATCAATTTGGCAAGCCTCTTCTCCGGCCTGGACAAGACCCAGCAGGATGTAATGCTGGGCGATCGATCCGTCATCGACCGGTGGGGGTATTTTGTATCTGGCCTGTGGAGCATCGGCGAAGGTGTGGTTAACCTCAGCGGGTTGCTGGTCAAGGAGGAGTACGCGAAAGCTCTCGGGGCAAATCTGTCGGCAGCTGGGGCGAGGGTGTCGGTGGCTCTACGTATCTTAAAGGATGTGAAGATTTTGTCTGTTGCTGCAAAGAGCTTCGTGACAATCACCACAAAGACCCTTCCCTACGTGGGTGTTTTACTGTCGATAGGTCTGGAAGGAAGGCGGGGCCTCAAGGCCTTGGACACAGGCCATCACGCTATGGTGGCCCTGTCCGGGGGCCAGATAGGGCTGAGCATCGGTATCACCTACCTGGCTACTCTGGCGGTGGCGGGTGCGGTTACAACCGGGGTAGGCGTGGCCGTTGTGCTCGTGGTAGGCGCGGTTCTGATTGCCATCTCCTTCGTTATCAGCATGGTACAGCTATACATCGCCCGGTCCCGGATCGAGGATTTCCTTTCTATGTCATTCTGGGGCAATGCGCCCACGTTGCGTTACTGGGATGAGCAGTCTAGGCCATCGAGCGCGGAACTGCTGGAGGAAAGCCGAACCGTTATTTCTCAGGATGAAGGCGTCGATGTCAGGCGTTATTTTGAAGCGGAATTGGATGCGTTTTATTACATGCTGTTTTCTCCCATTGTTCGGATAACCGAGCATATCGGTCGACATTGGGATATAAACCGGGGTGAGCATCAGGTCATGTCGGAAATGACCTCATTTGTGGTGTATTTGCCGGGTTACAGTGATGGGAGCTGCACGTATTCCATCAGGCTGTTTGAGGTGGACACCAACTGGTTTGAGAAAGATGAACCGAAGGATATCTCAGACTTGTTTCATAGGAGGAAGCAGTTAGACGCTTCTACTGGGGGTGTTTTATTTCGGTTTGACCACTACAACCACAACAAGTGTGATCAGCTTGAAATGCTGATTGAGTACGAGAAGGATGGCCGGAAAGTCACGGGTGAAAACGGGCTTCGTATCATCCTGGACGGTAACGATGTGGAGGAATTGGGTGTCGATGAAAGACTCGCCTATGAAGTGTGATTTTCCGGAGACGGGCCTGGAGCAACAGTTGGAAAAGAAGCTGTACCGTACTCATGGTGCGCGGCTTGCCAGCCCGCCGGCCAGGAAGGTGTCGGGAGTGTCCGATTCCTCGGAAGATATGGATCAGGGCGTTGCTTACATTAGTGAACGGTTCATAGACATTAGAACGGCCTTCTTGTCTCTTCGAAGGGCCATGCCAGTCATCGTAAGTATGTTCATGATAATTGTCCTGGCGTTGGGTTGGGTTGTTAGCTTGTTCTACCCAAAGGCATTGCTTGGAGTATTGATCGCTTTTGGTCCTGTATGGGTAGCCGTCTACCTGTTCGAGATCTTCTTTCCGTACACGCTGCCGGTCCGGATCGACCGTAAGGAGGGGGGCGTCTACGTAGGGCACCGCGGTACCTTCTACCGGATTCCCTGGGACGAGCTGGAAGTGACCTTTTCCTACAACTGGCAGTATCTGGGCTCTGGTGTAGTGTGGGAGCGGCAGTACTACGCCCACCTGTTCATGCGGGAGAAGCATTACTTTTGCGGGAAACCCCCTAAGATGCCCCTGCAGCGCAAGAAGATCTATTCTGGGTTTAAAGAAGAGAATATGTATCGGAAATGGAATTTTATTGTCAGGTATTACAACGAGGGAGTTATTGAAGAGGATAAGGAGAATCTCTACGGAGCAAATTATGACTCATATAATCAGCACGTGGCTGGCCAAATGGGTCGTCGTATTTTTGGGAATGTATTATTTTTCTTCTTTATGCCGACCATAATATGGTCGAAGTATACACCCTTAAAGTACAAATGGCCGAAGGAAATTGAAGCCATTTTCGGTAAAGCCAACTACTACTAGCCTTTGAAAAGGAATTCGCAGTGTCTGTAAAAATAGCCCTAACGCTCCTCTGCCTTATCCCCCTCTCCGCAAACGCCGGCGTCTACAAATGGGTCGACGCCAACGGCCAGACCCATTTTGGAGACCGTCCACCGGCCAAGACGGCATCAAGTGAAGTTACGGTAAAGGCCGCTCCGGCCAGCGTGGATGCAGGTGCCCGGGAACGGCATCAGAAGATGACCGAGTTTCTGGAGCAGCAGCAGGAAGAGCGTGAGACGCGGCAGGCTGCCAATGCCAAAGCCGAGGAAAAGGCGGAGAAGCAAGCCGAGCTGTGCAGACAGCTTCGGGCGCGCCTCAAGTTTCTTGCCAGCGTTTCGACCTTTTACAACATCAACGATCAGGGCGAGCGGGTCTATGTGAATGAGGCCGAAAATACTCGTATTCGTGAGGATTTCCGGGAAAAGGTGAGGAACACCTGCGGAAACGACTAATCCGCTGTTGATGACCAGGGGCGGAAGGGAAGTCTGGCCTCTGTAGGAAAAAGCAACTGAGAGCAAAGGAATTGCCATGCCGTTTCGATTGTTCAGTGCCGTGCTGTCGGTGCTGATTTCCCTTCTGTTTTCCCCCGCGGCGGTAGCGAAACCGCCCGAGCTGTCACTTGCCAACGTGTATCAAAAGGGCATGCCGCTGGATGGGTACTGGGTCAGTGAAAAGCTCGACGGGGTGCGCGCATTCTGGACTGGCGAGCGGTTTCTGTCCCGTGGCGGTCATGAATACCGCGCGCCTGATTGGTTCACCGAAGGGTTTCCAGCGCATCCTCTCGACGGTGAGCTCTGGATGGGGCGCGGCCGTTTTGCGGAATTGTCAGGGGCGGTGCGTCAGGTAGTGCCCGATGACGACGCTTGGCAGCGGATTCGGTTCATGGTGTTTGATTTTCCCGACAAGGAGGCAAACTTCGATCAACGCCTGGCACGGCTCAGGGTATTAATCGAAGAGGTTGAATCACCCTACATGGCGCTTGTCGATCAGCAACGGGCGAGCACCCATGAGAAACTGATGCAGCGTTTGGATAAGGTGGTCGGCGGCGGGGCAGAGGGTTTGATGTTGAGGCTGGGGTCCAGTCATTACCGAAGTGGGCGCTCCGATGATCTGCTGAAAGTAAAACAGTATCAGGATGCCGAAGCGGTGGTGGTTCATCACGTGCCGGGCAAGGGCAAATACGAGGGGTTGATGGGGTCACTGCTGGTGCAGTTGGAAGATGGCAGGCAATTCCGGATTGGTTCAGGATTCAGCGATTCCGAGCGAGCGTCTCCTCCCAGACCGGGAACCACGATCACATTCAAACACTATGGCCTCACCGCCACCGGCCTGCCTCGCTTTGCCAGTTTTCTCCGTATCCGGAACGATGAGCCTGTGCGTTAATTGGGTGTGAAGGCACACTGACGCTTGACGGGGATCAAGACCGACCAGCGCAGCGAGTCATACACTGGGATGAGTCAACTACATCTCATCCCCCACAGTCATGGAGACTGCGCGAATGTCCCTGGAAAAACACGATCTTATTCACGAACTGCCTGAATCCAAAGAAGCCATTCATCTTCTCAAGACCAACAGCACGCACTTTGCCAAGCTGTTTGATGAATATCATGAAGTGGACCATGAGGTGCATCGCATCGAAACCGGCGCTGAGAACACGTCTGATGAGTACCTGGAAACCCTGAAGAAGAAACGGCTGAATCTGAAAGACCAGTTGTTTTCCATGATTCGCGAGTATGAGGCTTCCGCGGCGAGCTGAAGGCAAGCTGCCAGAAAATCCTGCATCGGCCGTCAATTGGCCGTAATCCTCCTTGGGGAGACTGTTGATACGGTATCATCCGTTTCACAAGGAGGAGATTATGACGTTACGGATCCTTTCGGGGCTGGCGCTGTGCATGGCGCTCTCCCCGGCGCAAGCAGCTACTGTTGAAGACAACACCACGCCTTCAATGGTTTCGGCTACTGGGCCGTCGGAGTCCACTGTCCATTTGGGGCCGCGACCTTTCTGGCTGGTTGATGCCATGGATGAGGGGCCGCTCAAAAAGCGCCTTCAAGCCTGTAATACCGACACTGTCGAAAAAACGGACTTCTCTATCGGCCACCGGGGCGCACCCCTGCAGTTTCCCGAACACACCCGTGAATCCTACATCGCGGCAGCTCGCATGGGCGCGGGTATTCTGGAATGTGATGTCGCCTTTACCAGTGATCGGGAACTGGTTTGCCGACATGCCCAGGACGACCTTCATACCACCACTAATATTGTTGCCGTTCCAGCGCTGAATGCCAAGTGTACCCAACCTTTTGTGCCCGCCGATCCTGCCACGGGCACGCCGGCACAGGCCGAGTGTCGCACCAGCGATATTACCCTGGCCGAGTTCAAGTCCCTGACGGGGAAGATGGATGCCTACAACCCCATGGCAACCACGCCGGAGGAATACCTGGCTGGCACCGCAGACTGGCGAACCGATCTCTACGCCAGCCGGGGCACCTTGATGACTCATCGGGAGAGCATCGAGTTGTTCAAGGCTATGGGTGCGAAGTTCACTCCGGAATTGAAAACACCGGTGGTGGATATGCCCTTCGAGGGTAATTACAGCCAGCAGGATTATGCCCGTCAGATGATCCAGGATTACATTGATGCCGGTGTGCAGCCCGAAGACGTCTGGCCCCAGTCCTTCAATTTGAAGGACGTCCTGTTCTGGGTAGATGAGATGCCGGAATTTGGCCAGCAGGCGGTGTTACTGGATCAGTCTGAGTCGACGCAGGAAAACACCTCACTGGCTCACTTGCAAAGGCTTAAGGCTCAAGGCGTGAATATTCTGGCGCCGGCGCTCTGGAAGCTCCTGACTCTGGACAGCGAGGGACAGATCGTTCCGTCCCCGTACGCAGGGAATGCGCGTGAAGCCGGCCTGGACCTGATTGCCTGGACCGTTGAGCGCAGCGGCACGCTGAAAGATGGCGGCGGCTGGTACTATCAGACAGTGACCGATGCCATTAACAACGATGGTGATGTGCTAACAGTGATTGATGTTCTGGCCCGCGAGGTGGGCGTGATTGGAGTTTTCTCGGACTGGCCGGCTACCACTACGTTCTACGCCAACTGCGTGGGATTGGCAGGAGAACCTTTGAAGGCTAATCGTTGAGTTAACTGCCGGTAACTTGTGCCTGAATTCCATGTGCTACGCTGGGAGTGACTCCGCCAAAATCGATGTCTGGTGGAGGAGTGTTTTTTATGGCAACGCCAAATTAGCAGTAAATTTATTGTTTAAGGAGGCAGAACATGGAAGCCAAATCGACTACTCAGGACGACTACAATCAGGTCAAGCGTGATTTACAGGAGCTGCGCGAGGACCTGGCCAAGCTGACCCGGACCGTTTCGGAAAGCCAGAAAAGCAATATCAGCAGTCTGCGGGATGAAATCCGGCGGGAGAGTCGCGAGGCCCTGCACCGCGCCAAGGATGCCGGGGACAAAGCCTTCCACGATGTTGAACACAAAATCGAGGAGCGACCTTTCCTCAGCATCATCGTAATGTTTCTGGCGGGCATCCTGGTCGGCAAGATGCTTGATCGCTGATCATGCTCGATTCCCCTCAGGTACAGGGTGCGATGCGCAAGGCTGCCGCGGCCGTCATCGGCTTCGTATTGGCGATGGTCTTGCTCACCGCCCTCCTGCTTTTCGGATTTTACCTGCTTGTTCAGGCAGCCGTGCTTGGGCTGTCCCCCTGGCTCGGTGAGGCCGGCGCCATGGCGCTATCGGGTTCCGTTTGCATTCTCTTGCTTGCGCTCGTGTTCTACCGCCTGACGCGTCCGGTTTCCGCCAGCAAGCGTCACCAAGGATTCGAGACGCAATCAGGCTCAGGCATCGATGCCATTCGCAATCTGATCAAAGCTAATCCCCTGGAGGCAGCGTTGATGGCTTTCGCGGTGGGTATCGCAGAGCAGAAGGATCCCAGGCTCAAATCATTGCTGATGGAAGGCGGCATGGTACTGATGAAACGGGCGGAATCCGCAGACCCTGATCAATCCGGTGCCGGTGAGGTTCCTGAACAAGATGACCAACCCCCTTCAGGTCCCGGATCCGGCCACTAGTCTGACTACTGAACGTTCTCCTGTTCGCCAAACCGGTCCGCGAACAATGCCGACGAGAGATACCGCTCTGCAGTATCCGGCAGGACCACCACAATATTCTTACCCTGGTATTCCGGCTGCTTGCCGATCCGAACCGCAGCCACCACTGCGGCGCCGCAGGAGATGCCGCAGAGAATGCCTTCTTCCTGCATCAGTCGATGGGCCATGTCCATGGCGTCTTCATTGGATACCGCTTCCACCCGGTCGACCAGCTCCAGATCCAGGTTCTTGGGCACGAATCCGGCGCCGATGCCCTGAATCTTGTGCGGCGCGGGTTTGGGATCTTCTCCGTTCATCACCTGACTTATCACCGGGGAATCCGTCGGCTCCACGGCGACGGTGGTAATCTGTTTGCCTTTGGTGCCCTTGATGTAACGGGATACGCCGGTCAGTGTGCCTCCGGTTCCCACGCCCGCCACGAAGATGTCGATATCACCGTCGGTGTCGTTCCAGATTTCTGGCCCTGTAGTGTCCTCGTGAATTCGGGGGTTGGCCGGATTCTGGAACTGTTGAGGTAGAAAATGGTTATCCGGATCGCTGGCAAAGATTTCTTCGGCTTTGGCGATGGCACCGGGCATGCCTTTGGCAGGTTCAGTCAGTACCAGTTCTGCACCAAGTGCTTTCAGAACCTTGCGGCGCTCCAGGCTCATGGAAGCCGGCATGGTCAGCACCAGTTTATAGCCCCGGGCTGCTGCAACAAACGCCAGCGCGATACCCGTGTTGCCACTGGTGGGCTCCACAATGGTCATGCCGGGTTTCAGGGTGCCGCGTTTTTCCGCGTCCCAGATCATTGCTGAGCCGATCCGGCATTTGACCGAATAGGCCGGGTTGCGGCCTTCAATCTTGGCCCAGATAGTCGCGCCTTCGTTGACCCGGTTCAGTTTCACTAGCGGGGTATTGCCAATGGAGAGAGAGTTGTCCTCGTAGATGCGTGCCATGGCGTTCTCCTTGTCCTTTTGTTTTCCCGCAGTTTAGCACCACTTTTGTTTAGACCGCTCGTACCTCAAGGCGGTTCCTGCCATTCTGTTTGGCCTGGTACAGGGCCTGATCGGCCTGTCTCAGAAATTCTGCCGGGGAGTCCTCTGGGCCCGGAATCCCGGTTGCCAGACCAATGCTGATGGTCAGCCGGATATCATCATGGCCGCATATGGTGCAGGCACTTGCGACTGCCTCCCGGAATGTCTCCAGGCGGTTGCGAATTTCTTCGCTGTCCTCGTAGCTGGCAAACACTACGAATTCCTCGCCGCCAAACCGCGACAACCGATCGGTTTCCCGGCGGAAGTGTTTGCGCATGGTATCGGCCAGCGCCTGCAGGCAAAGGTCGCCGGCCTCATGGCCGAAGGTGTCGTTGATCTTCTTGAAGTGATCGGCGTCGACCATGGCTACGGCAAAGCCAGAGCCGTGCCGCTGACACCACTGGAAGCTTTTCCGGAACTCCTGGTCGAAGTAGCTGCGGTTGCCCAGTTGGGTCAGGTCATCGGTCACGCTCAGCCGGCCCAGAGTCTCATTGGCAACCGCCAGTTCCTTGTTCAGACGGCCCAGTTTCCGGTTCCAGTAGATCAGCAGGGCTGTCACCAGGGCACCAGCAATCAGAAGCTGCCAGATAAGCGTGTAGTCCACCGTTTGTTTCAACTGGATGTTACGCCAGTGGCTCTCCAGGCTCCGCCGCTCCTCGGTGGTCAGACTGGATACCAGTTTTTGCATGATACCGAGGAGAACTGGTTCATCGTCCCGGATGGCAACGGCCAGAGACCAGTCGGCGGGGATTCTTCCAATCACTTTCAGATCCGCCAAACCAAGCTCCTGCATGTAATAGCTGGCGGTGGCCAGGGTTGTGATGTAGCCGTCCAGCTCGTGATTCTGAAGGCGATGAAGCCCTTCCTGTTCGTTGCTGACTTCTATCAGTTCCATGGACGGGTAGCGGGTTTGCAGAAGTTCGGCAAAGGCATAGCCTTCGACAACACCGACTTTCTGGCCGCGAAGATCTCCAATCCGTTCGATGAATGGCGCTTCGATCCGGCCAAGGACGACGTTGGGAACTTCCAGATAGGGCTCGGTGAAATTCAGGAATTCAGAGCGTTCCGGCGTTTTCATGGCCATCGCCAGCAGATCGCATCTGCGCTCCCGCGCAGCCTGCATGGACTCCTGCCAATTGTCGGTGGGTACCACGTTGAAATGGATTGGCGTGCTCTCGGCGAACAGTCGGAACACTTCTGCAGAAAGCCCTGTGTGCTTGCCGTTGGCATCCCTACCCTCCAGGGGTAGCCAATCGGGGTCAATGCACATGGACACCCGGTTGCCGCGGCTATCCAGCCACGCCAGTTCCGTTTCGGTCAGGTTTGCTTCGCCAGTGCCGGGCTGCCGGGTTCCACCGCTGGCGCCAAGCCAGCGGTCTTCAATTGTGCGAATTTCTTCGGCACTGATAGTGGCGAGGGCCTGATCGAGAATGCCGGCTAAAGGCGCAAGGCCCGGGCGTACGCCGAATCGGAGATCTTCACCTGGCAGACCTTCCAGGATCAGTTCCCCGGCGATCCGGACTCCCGGAATTCCCAGTTCACGAACCCAGAAATTACCGTTGGGCAGTGCCGCAAGAACCACATCCACCTGGCCCCTGGCGAGGGCTTCGAACATGGCATCCTGGGCGGTGAAAATACGGGCGTCGTCCCCCAGCGCTTCCTGCAATGGTTGTTCGTAATAGATGCCGGAGCCCAGCGCCACTCGCATACCCTTCAGGTCCTCGAGGGTGTTGAGTGATAGATCCTGATCCCGGGTGAAAGCCACATTGGGTATGGTGTGGTATGGCTCGGTGAAGCGGGTGAAAGCGGTGCGTTCTGGGCTGAACGACATGTTGGCCAGTATGTCGATCTCGCCGTTACGAAACAGCGGCAGCAGTTCGATCCATTGGCCGCCCACGGGGATTACCTGTAGTCCGGTCAGATCTGACAGCCGGTTCAGAATATCGACTGTCAGGCCCTGGATGCGCGTACCACTCTCAAAGCTGTAGGGGGCATAGTCCCGCATCAGCCCGACGCGGACCGGGCCGGTTTCCGCAATGAACTGGCGCTGTTCGGGGCTGAGAACAAAATTTCCCGAGCCGGTGAGACTGGCACCGCCAAATTCCTGCCAACGCTCCAACAGTTCCCGCTTGCGCTGATCCGGAATCTCCGCAAGGCCCTGACTGATCTGATTGAACAGGGCCTCATTGGCTTTCAGAACGCCGATACGGAAGTCCTCGCGGGCAAGATCACCCAGCGGTGCCTTGCCGGCAATGGCAAGAAAACGAAAGCCCGCCTCGTTGGCGTAATACTGGAGAGTAAGTTGCGGCCCGATAATCACATCCACCCAACCGAAAGCCAGTGCCCGGATCAGGCTGTGCAGCGAGTCGTACGTGTTGAGCGTGATGTCTTTTGCGGTAAGCGCATCGCGGTAATAGATGTCCCGCACAACACCCACTCTCAGGCCTCGGAGGTCTTCAATGCTATCGACATTCCCGACAGGATTCTGGGTGTCATGCATCAGGTAAGTCTGTCGAATGTGGTAAGGCTCGGTAAACAGGATCTGCTCGGCGCGGTCCTGGCGAAACGAGATGCCATCAATGACGTCAAGTTCGCCCCGCATGAAGGCACCGTAGACTTCTGGCCAGCTGCCGGCCCTGAAGTTGAACTGCAGATCAGCCTGTTCGGCGACTTCCCGCAGAATATCGACCGAGAAACCGGAGGCGCCGCGCCCCTCATTAAAGGAATAGGGTTTGTTGTCAGCGACGATGCCGACGGTAACGGTATCCGACGCTTCCCGGGCGCCGGACGAAGTTGGGACGATCAGGTAGACCAGTGCAAAAAGAACAGCAGCGGCCACTCTCTTGAACGGGTATTGGCAGGGGGTGGCTAGGGTGTTCATCGGCGTGCCGGCGGTCCTTTACAGCTACGTTAACAGTGTAGTCATAACCACCGGTCTTGCCTACCGCCTCAGGCGCTGACCGAACGACCGGTGTAATCGGAAAAGTCCGGTTTTCTCGGCTGATGCTGGTCGTCTGTCATGTAGGCCGAGGTCAGAATGAATTCGGCGGTGGCCCGGTTGCAGGCCACGGGAATGTTCCAGAGTGCCGCAATTCGCAACAGCGCCTTGATGTCCGGGTCATGGGGTTGTGGTTCGAGGGGGTCCCAGAAGAACACCAGCAGGTCGATTTCGCCCTCGGCGATCTTGGCGCCGATTTGCTGGTCGCCGCCCAGGGGGCCGCTGAGCAGGCAGTGAATGTCATCCCGTTCAAGGTTATCCCGGAGCAGCCGCCCGGTGGTGCCGGTGGCGTAGAGTTTCAGCGGGGCGAAGCGGGTGCGGTTTTCGGCAACCCAGTCCACCAGTTCCTTTTTCTTGTTGTCGTGTGCCACCAAAGCGACGGATTTTACGGCCATTTGGGGTAAAGTCTCCTGTTATCACGGTTTTTACAGGGATCAGTGTTTCACAGCCTGACCCGCGACGGAATAGGAAAGAGGTTTATGTCCGCGACTGCAGCCTTTGACTGGCAATCCACCCCGGCCGCCGTCTGGCGTCGCCATCGCTCTGGGCTTCGTGCCATCCGCCGGCTTGATCCGGTGCAATGGCAGGATCTGAAGGGTATTGACCGACAGCAGCAGGCCCTGGCCCGCAACACCGAGCGCTTTCTGGCAGGGGAGCCGTCCAACAACGCGTTGCTCTGGGGCTCCCGGGGCACGGGTAAGTCATCTTTGATCAAGGCGCTGCTGAATCGCTATCAGGAGCGCGGGCTGCGGATGATCGAGGTGGATAAGGATGATCTGGTCAACCTGCCGGAAATTGTCGATGACATCTGCGATCTGCCGTTCCGGTTCGTGATTTTCTGCGACGACCTGTCGTTTGATGTGGGAGAGTCCAGCTACAAGGCCCTGAAAAGTGTGCTTGAGGGCTCCCTGGAGCTGCCGCCGGAGAATGTGCGGGTGTATGCAACCTCCAACCGCCGACACCTGATGCCGGAGTTCATGTCCGACAACCTCAAGAGCGAAATGCGGGACGGGGAGCTGCATCCGGCGGAGGCGATCGAAGAACAGGTATCTCTGGCCGACCGCTTCGGTCTGCAGCTATCCTTCTATGCCTTTTCGCAGGACGTATACCTGCAGGCCGTGGACGCGCTTTTTCCGAAGTTTGATGACCGTGAAGGCCTGCACCGCGAGGCGATTCGCTTCGCCACTGCCAAGGGCGTGCGCAACGGCCGAACGGCCCAACAGTTCTACCGCCAGTTTGCCGGCGAGCAGGAGCTGGGAAAACTGAAGTAGCTACTGCCGTTTGGCCATCCTGATGAAATGGTGGTGAACCACCCGGACACCCAGAAACACGAGGGTCATCACCACAGGAATGGCGATGCCGAGCACCAACGTCTTGTTGAAGGCAACGCCGGCTTCATAAACCGAATCCAGCCCGAATTTGAGCAGGCCAATCAGGTAATAGGTGATGGCCACCACCGAGAAACCCTCCACGGTGTGCTGCATCATCAGCTGGATCTTGGAGCGCCGGTCCATGGAACTGAGCAGTTGCTGGTTCTGGCTCTGAATGGCCAGTTCCACCCGGGTGCGCATCATGTCCGAGGCCCGGTCGACCCGGCGCGACAGGTCTTCCAGGCGCTCACTCACCGCTTCGCAGGTTTTCACCGCCGGTGTCAGCCGGCGGGTCATGAATTCGGTCAGGGTCAGGTGGCCGGAGAGTTCGTCCTCCCGCAGTTCCTCCAGGCGGGTCAGAACCAGCTGGTGATAGGCCCGGGTGGCTGAGAAACGGAACGTGGAGTGGGCCCGGAAGGCCTCGATACGGGCGGCAATGTTGGTCAGCTGGGCCAACAACTTTTCTTCATCCACATCTTCATTCTCCGCCAGTGACCGGGTGATGACCGCCAGTTTTTCGTCCATATCGTTCAGGGACGGCGTGATTTCCCGGGCAACCGGCAGCGCCAGCAGCGACATCAGGCGGTAGGTTTCAATCTCCATCAGGCGCTGGGTCAGCCGGCCCAGCTGGCTGTCTGACATGTGGTGGTTCATCACCATGAACCGGCCAAAGCCGTCACTGTGCAGACGGAAGGTGCCCCATACCCGGGCGGCGCCTTCCTGTGGGCTGGAGCCAACCAGTCGCATGCCTTCGAAGTGTTTGCGCACATAACTCAAGTCGCCTTCGGTGCCATCAACAGCGGGCCTTACTTCCAGATGGAAGGCCGCGATCACCGTGCCGGTCAACTGCTCCAGCCATCCATTGGGCAGCGGGGTGATACCGGTCTCGGTAAAGGGCGTTTCATCGCCGGCTTCCAGATTGATGAACGTGTAGGACGCGAATTCCATGTGCATTTCGCGACGCACCCGCAGAGAACCAAACGTGTGCTCGAAACAGCCCACTTCCTTTTCCGGCACCGGATGCCCCATCAACCGGTGGAGTTCCTGAAGGTGCCGGAATTGCTGCTCCCGCTGCTCGGGCGTGGTCAGCACTGCCATCTGGGTGACCCGCGCGGGTGTTGGTAGCACCTGGAACGGCCGCGAATGCAGCTCGTTGTATAGCTCGTTCCGAAGCGGATGAATATCGAGGGAGTCCAGGCGTGCACTCACGGCGGGAAGTTCCTGTTTTCAAGAATGGATGGCAGGGATAATAACCCGGAAGCTTACGCCGTCAATGCCACCTTGGGTGCGGTTTCGGGCTTCCACCCGGGCACCATGGTAGTCGGCAATCAGGCTGACGATCAGCAAGCCCTGCCCCAGATGGCCTTGTTCCTGACCATCCCGCATCGACACAAACGGGCTGAAAATGTCAGTGGTGGTGTCTTCCGGCAGCGTCGAGCCCTGGTTGAAAACCGATAGGCACAGGCCTTCTGGCGTGGTTTCCAGACCCACTTCAATCAGGCCATCCTGTGGTGTGAAATCCCGGGCGTTGTCCACCAGCTTGTCGAGCAACTGCACCATCAGTTCTGGAGAGCCGGTGATCATGCAGCCCGCATCGGGCCCCGAATAGCGAATCTGATGGCTGGGATCGAGGGCCTGGTAGGCGGCGGTGGCTTCGGCAGCCACTTCGGCGAGATCAAACGGTTCCTTATCCGCATGGTCCAGGCTCTGTTCAAGCCGGGCTGCTTCGCTCATGCCGTGGAGTATTTGCCGAAGGCGCTCGGTGGCTGAGGCCGCCCGTTCAATGTACTGCCTTCGTTCTTCTTCCGAGTCGCTGTGGTTCAGGTTTTCCAGCGAGGAACGCACCACTGCGACGGGCGTTTTCAGCTCATGGGACAGTCGCCGGGAGAAACTTTCCAGGTAGCGGTTGTAGCCGTGGAGTCGGTCCACCATCAGGCTGAAGTGCCGCTGCAACTGGCCCAGTTCATCCTTGCTTCGGGCATCCGGCACTCTGCCGGTAATCCGGCCGTCTTCGTCAATGCTGGCACTGACAGCGCGCTGCAGGCGGGTAATTCGCCATGACAGCCAGCTGGCGTAGCCGAGCAGAACCAGGGTGAGAGCAACAATGATGAGTGTACTGCGGGCAATGACCGAGCCCAGGGCAGAGCCGGAGAGGGTCAGGAGCTGGTCCAGTGACTGCTCCAGTATCAGCGTGCGACCACCGAAAACTTCCCGGGTGGTCAGCAGCCAGATGCTGTCGTCTTCATGACGGACCAGGCCCGAATCCGGTAGCGCTTTAATCTCCACACGGTTAGTGCCGGTTTCAATAGTTGTGGGTTCCGGCTGGTAGAGGCGAACCAGGCCCCGGAGCGCGTTGAGACTGATCTGTTCGATGACCTGAACCGGGCTGAGACTGTCGAACTCGGGCGCTGTTTCGGCAGAGTCAGACCGCTGTCGTGCGATTACCCAGCCGGCCGGTTCCACAAGGCGGACTTGCTGTCCCTGGTTCAGCTCTGGCTCCAACTGGCGCTCCAGGGCCAGGTTGCGACTGACCAGAACCGGCAGCGGATCAACGGGCGTGGAGATGCCGGTTACCTGGTCAGTGCCCCATAAGGCCGCAAAACCCAAACGGCTGCGATCCGCCGGCATGGGCAGTTTCAGTTCCAGTTGCCAGGCCCCGGTGATCTGGTGCATGAAGGCGGAAATGCGGTAATCCGTCTTTTGGCTGGCCTCGTCGAAACCATAAAGCTGGCCCGGAGCCGGCGTGCGTAATAGCCAGGATGTCCGGGTACCCTCGGGAGCAAGGTTTCCGGGGGGCGGTTCCAGCCAGAGCCTGAGCCGGTCATAGGGCTGAGTCGGATTGCCTGGATTAAAGAACACGGGTTGCCGATGGTTGACGCGGATCAGCAGATACAGGTTTCGCCGGTCGGTCGCAGCCTGCCACTGCAGGACTGGCTCGCCGGTTTCTGTGCTGGTCTGGCCTTGCCAGTTTCTTGCCTCGTCGTCTTCGTCATACCCCGGCCAATCGTGGCCATAACCATCCAGGTTCAGGTTGCCGGCCAGTGGTTCGACGTAGATGGCTGGCTCATCAGGCCTGATAACGGAGCTGCCGATTATCTGGTCGCCGGCAGTCTCGGCCAGTCTTCCGGCCTGGGCCTGCAATTGCAGCCGGGCCTGTTGGCGGAGGGCGTCGTCCAGTTCCAGGACAAACTGCAGACCCGCCCAGGGGATCAGCAGCATCAGCAGGCTGGCGACGAACAGCTGGCGCTTGAGGCTCAAGGTTCAGACCTCACGGGCGTTCCAGCGGTAGCCCATCCCGTAGGCGGTCTGGATACCATCAAAGGCCTCATCCAGTTGCAGGAACTTGCGGCGGATGCGTTTGATGTGGGAAGTGACCGTGTTGTCGTCCAGCACGGTGCTGGCAGCTTCCATCAGTTGTTCGCGACTGCGCACATGGCCGGGGTGCTGCACCAGGGAATGCAGCATCCAGAATTCTGTCACGGTCAGGTCAATGGGCGTTCCGTTCCAGGCGACGGTCATGCGATCGACATTCAGGGTGAGCTTGCCCCGCTGAAGCACTTCATCCGGCTTCTGGAGGGCTTCGGCCCAGGCATCGGCCCGTCTGAGCAGGGCGGTCACACGGGCCAGCAGGTGGTCCAGGCTCATGTCTTTGGTGACATAGTCATCGGCGCCCAGGCGCAGGCCGTGGACGGAATCGATGTCGCTGTCACGGGCAGTCAGAAAGATGATTGGCAGGGTCTGGGACAGTGATCTCAGGTCCTGGCACAGGGCGAAGCCACCCTCCGGCTCATCGCCCAGGCCAACGTCGATGATGGCCAGGTCCGGCAGTGACTGACGCAGCACCTGCCAGGCAGACGAGCGGTCGCCGTGAGAGCTTACGCGATAGCCTCGGCGCTCGAACGCGGCGCGGTAGTTGTCGCGGATGGCGGGTTCGTCTTCGATCAGTACAACGTGTTTCTTCATGATGGCGGCTGCTTCCCATTGCCGGTGTCGGTCTATTTAACCATGGCAGATGGCGATAACAAGGGCGCAGGCCGTTGTTGCCATAATTCATCATTTTTTGAGGGCGGTTTGTCGCAATCTGCCATGGGAGTTCCTTTCCGGATTGCTGAAATGGCGGTGTTTCGCACAGTCATGCAGCCATAAGGATTCTCTCATGATTATTTCCAGTTCTCCTCTCAGGCTCTACTCAAAAGCCGCCGTTTCAAAACGCCAGCGGTTCCGGCTAAAACGTTTTATGGAAGGAGTGAGTCTCTGGCTGGCAGTTATGCTGATGCTGTTTGTCCATCCACTCTATGCCGAGGCGAATGAGGTAGAAAACGTCGGCCAATTGCATTTTGTCGACGGCCAGGGGCAATGGCAGGAACCGGCGCTCGTGCTGGATAGTGAATTCGACATACGGGTCAGCGGACTGATTGCCGACTCCCGGCTGCTGAGGAGTTTCCGCAATACCAGTGACGAGTGGAGGGAAGGGGTTTTTGTTTTTCCGTTGCCGGAGAAGGCCAGTGTTTACGGCCTGACCATGAAAGTGGGCGAGCGGACCATCGAGGGTAAGGTGCAGCCGAAGGAGACGGCGCGCCGGACCTATGAGAAAGCAAAACAGGCCGGGCAGCATGCGGCGAATGTGGAGCAGCAGCGTCCGAACCTGTTTACCGCCCGGGTTGCCAATATCCCGCCAGGGGAGACGGTCTCGGTGGAGCTGAAGTACCAGCAGCCGGTGCAGTATCAGGCCGGGGTGTTCGAACTCACGGTTCCGACCACGTTGACGCCCCGCTACATGCCAGGAGCGCCGGTCAGCACCGCACCGGATCAGTGGCAAGGCGGCTGGGCAATGCCGACGACCGAGGTGCCGGATGCCGGTGCCATCAGTCCGTTTACGGTGAACCCGGCTGATGTAGCCGCAGACAGCCACCGGGCGTCGATCAATCTGGTGATTGATTCCGGGTTGGCACTCGAGAGTGTCTCCAGCCCGTCACATCGGCTCGTTACCGGTCAGGATGGCCAGACGTTCAGGGTCCGCCCCGATGGCGGCAAGATACTGATGAACCGCGATTTCGTGGTGCGCTGGCGTCCGGTTGCGGGGCTGGAACCCTCGGCGGCGATTTTTCATCAGTCCTGGGAAGTGGAGGACTACCTCATGGCCATGCTGGTGCCCGGCGAAAGCGGCACCATGGCGTTGCCCCGGGATCTGGTGTTTGTGATCGACACCTCCGGCTCCATGGCGGGCGAATCGATCCGCCAGGCCCGGAGTGCGCTTCAGGCCGGTCTCGACACGCTGACACCGAGGGACCGGTTCAATGTCATCCAGTTCAACAGCCAGACCCATTCCCTGTTCATGCAGCCGGAAGTCGCCACCGGAAACAACCTTGCAAGGGCCCGGCAGTATGTGGACCGGCTTCGGGCGGACGGCGGTACGGAGATGGCGCCGGCCCTGTCCAGGGCCCTGGAGACGGCAAGTGAAAATGAAGACGGGGCCAGGGTGCGACAGGTGATTTTCATCACCGATGGTGCCGTGGGTAATGAGGCAGCGCTGTTCCGGCAGATTCGTCGGCAACTGGGCAATCAGCGGTTGTTCACGGTGGGCATTGGTTCGGCGCCGAACAGGCATTTCATGCGTGAGGCCGCCCGCTGGGGTCGGGGAACCTACACGGCGATTCATTCCCCTTCTGATGTAGACGGCCCTCTTAAGGCCTTGTTTTCTGCCATGGAGTCGCCGGTTCTGACGGATGTCCGGGTCAAATGGCCCGGCCAGCATGCAGGCAAGGAATCTTTTCCGGGGCGGCCAGGCGATCTGTTTCAGGGCGAGCCGCTGATGCATGTGGTTCGGGGTATTCCTCCCATGGGTGAGTTGGTGGTGTCGGGCCGCCTGCCGGGTGGCGAGCAATGGAGCAGAACGCTGGACCTGCAGCAGGCCGCCCCGGCAACCGGGCTTAATCGGCACTGGGCGAGAGAGAAGATCGACAGCATGGAAGATGAGGCGAGGGTAACGGACCGGGAGCCGGATCAGGCAGGCATTACCGAGCTGGCAGTAAGGCACGGATTGATGTCGGCCTACACCAGCTTTGTGGCCGTGGATTCCACGCTGGTGCGCAATGCAGAAGCGCCTGTGGAATCGGATAACTTGCCCACGCTTCTGCCGGCAGGCAGCCAGGCCGGCATGCTGCGCTATCCACAGACGGCAACATCAGCGCCCTTGCTGATCGCACTCGGTCTGGTAGGGCTGATGTTCTCCATTGCGATTTTGCTGCTGCAGAGGAGGACAATCGCATGACCAGGCTACTGCTCCTGTTGTTGACCAGCTCTGCTACCTTGTTGGTATTCGGGTTATGGATTCCGCTCAAGGCGGCCATTGCCCAGGAACTATTGGAGATGGCCTGGGCAGAAAGCCAGGCCCGGCAGACGGAATCGCGGCCCTGGCCCTGGGCGGATACCTGGCCGGTGGCCCGCCTGGCCATACCGGAGTTGAACGATTCCATGATTGTTCTGGCCGGTACCCATGGCGAGAGTCTGGCCTTTGGTCCGGGTTGGTTAACAGGTAACGATGATCATGCCGGAGCGGTGATCATTGCCGGGCACCGGGATACCCATTTCCGGAGCCTGAAAACACTGGAAACCGGAAACGAAATTCGCCTGCAGGACCTGGATGGCCGTTGGCAAAGTTACCGAGTGCAAGGTGCCCGGGTGGTGGACAGCCGTGTGGAGCTGATCGATACCCAGCGTTTGCCGGCGGGGACGCTGCTGCTGGTGACCTGTTACCCGTTCGACAGTGTCGATGCCAACGGGCCGCTGAGATATGTAGTGAGGGCCTCCGTGGAGGGCAAACAACGGGAACAAATTGAAACTGTTGCCGGAATATAAAGTTGGCGTACACTTGTGCGCCAAAATTTGGTTGCAGAGTGTGTTTGCATGGGTGTTATCAGAAAACTGCTGGCGTGGCTGAGCGTGCCGATCATCTGCCTGTTCGCGTTGGTGTTCTACGCGGCACGGCCGTTCAATCCGGATAACAATCGTTTCCTGGCGCGTGCTGTGGCCCGTTTCGGGCGGGCAGTCCTTGGTATGGAGCGGCCGCTGGAAGGCTGGGAGAACATGCCGCAGGACCGGCCAACCGTCGTCATTGCCAACCATCAGCATAATGACGATCTTTTTGTTTTGGGCGACCTGTTGCCGCCGCGAACCGTAACGGTCGGTAAATCGTCACTGGTGTGGGTGCCTTTCTTTGGTCAGGTGTTCTGGCTGGGCGGCAACGTTATCCTCAATCGCGCGCGCTCCCACAAGGCCATTGCGGTTATGAAGGCCACGAGCAGTGCCATCGCCCGCGACCGGAAAAGTCTCTGGGTTTTCCCTGAAGGCACGCGCAGCAGGGGGCGAGGATTGCAAAAATTCAAGAAAGGCGCCTTTCACGCTGCGGTGGCATCGGGTGCTCCGCTCACCATGGTCTGCGTTCAGGAGTACGCCGACGAGGCGGTCGGCTGCACTGGCCGACGTGAGTCCGTGGCTATTCGGATTCTTCCGCCTATCGAAACCGAGGGCCTCACGGCTGACGATATTCCGGAACTGATCGAGCGTTGCCACAAGAAAATGTCGGAGACGATTGCCGCACTGTGATCGGCTCGTCTGGAAGTGCTTGAAGCACCAATGGAAACAGGGCAGTCTTTCGGAACTGATCGTTTCGTTCAACGACCCTCAGGGAGAGGCAAGAGATGAATCTGATTCTGTTTCTGATTATTGGTGGTGTTGCCGGGTGGCTGGCTGGGCTGATCATGAAAGGCCGTGGCTTTGGCGTTCTGGCCAACATTGGTATTGGTATTGTCGGCTCGTTTATCGGCGGTTTTGTTTTCCGCCTGTTGGGTCTGGCGGCACAGGGTGCTGTTGGTGAGCTGGTGACGGCAACCGTGGGCGCGGTGTTGCTTCTCGCTATCGTTAGCGCAATCAAGAAGGCCTGAGCATGATCGTACCCGTAACCGGAGTGTTTGCCGCAGTCATTGGCATTCTTTTGCTGGTTTTGTCGGCTCAGGTCGTCAAATTTCGTTTGAAGTATAAAAAGGGGCTGGGCATCACCGACGACCGCGACTTCGAAGCGGCGGTCCGGGCCCACGCCAACCTGGTAGAGTATGCGCCTATTGGGCTGATCATGCTGGCCATCGCCGAGCTCAACGGCGTCGCCAGCGGCCTGATCTACTGGACAGGTATGGCATTGGTGGTTGGCCGTATTCTGCACGCTTTTGGCATGATCAACGGGCGTGGTGGCACCCACTGGGCCCGGATGATCGGCATACTGCTGACCTGGCTGGCAATCCTGGTGGCCGCATTGTTGCTGCTGTGGAACGTCTGGCAGGTTTACGGTTAGGGCAATAAAAGAACGGGGCGGCTTGTGGCCGCCCCGTTCAGGCTTCGATAAGCCAGTTTCACCACAGATTATTCCTCAATCTGGCTCTCGTCGTGGAGAATCAGCTCCACTTCTTCAGGATCCAGAACCTGTGCCTCGTATGTCAGTCCCTGGGCCTCAATCACGCTTACAAAGCCTTTCAGGTGGCTTTTCGAGCCATCAAGCAGGTTGGAGTAGGCAAGAATAATGGCGCGCTCATCAGTCTGGTTGATAGCGGCCAGAATATCTCTCATATCCTTCTCTTCGATCAGGCCCCCCACGAACAGGCCATCAATAAACGAGTTCTTGCCCTTGGCAACCAGCTCATCATAGAGCGCCTGAAGTTCCGGATTGGTGAACACGCCGATTGTGTCATTCACTACAGGATCTTCAACGTCAAACTTGTTTAACAGGTAATCCACTGTGCTGGTATGGCTCTCTTCCGAAAGCGCGATTTGAGCGAAAACCTGTGTCCTGTCACCCCAGTACTGGTCCATGGTGAGATAGACGTCCCGGGCAAGCTTTTCCTCTTCCCGCATGAACTGCAGATCGCTGATTTCGATGTTGGTCAGGTCTTCCGAGTTGGCTGTTTCGGTCGACCGGCCACCGCCGTCGCTATTGCGGGATCCGCCTGCGGCGAATGCGGCACTGGTAAGAAGCATCGAACTTATGAGTGCGGCAGTGATGAAGGGTTTTGCGTTCATAGTGACCTCTCTAGTCAGGTAATAGGTAAACCCTGGATACATGACTAAGACGAGCATATCGGGCAAAAGGTTCGTTAAATAAATGTAAGTTTGCTTTCTTTTTTGTAATTAACCATCTGATTTAACTGAAAAAATAACTTTTTGCGTTAATGCAGTTAATGCTTTTAATGCCTTAAAGATGAGAAAGATTGGCATTCCGGAAGTGCGAGGATGGCCTCGATTTTGTTTCCTCGCCATTGAATTACGTCATGCCACCCCCGGATCTGCAGAAAGTTCCGGGGGCAGTCGGTGGGGTATGTCTATGCTCAGAGCGCCTGAGCTACATCCAACGTCAGATATTCCAGTTCAACACGTCGGTTGGCAGCCCGATCTTCCGGGGTTGCCAGAGGGCGGGCCGAGCCCCAGTGACTCACCAGAATCCGGGATTCCGCAATGCCTTCCTGCGTGAGAATCCGGGCCACCGCATTGGCCCGCAACCGGGAGAGAAACCGGTTATAGTCTTCCGAACCGAAGTTGTCGGAGTGGCCATGAATTCTGACGCTGATCGAAGGGTATTTCTGCAGGTATGCGGCATGCTGTTTCAGGAAGGCAATGTCATCACCGTTCAGTGAATGCTTGTTGAAGCCGTAATGAAACTTCATGCGGTGCGGCCGCCTGATTCCGGCTTCGAAGTTGGCCATGGTAAGGCCGGCGGCTATCGCGGCATTGGCAATCAGCTCCGGGTTGTCCAGTACGAGTACGGTCATCTGAAAATCCTTGGTTCGATATCCGGTTTTTCTTGTTATTCCTGTTCACTATTGGCTGGAGCAGGAACAACGGCAATTGGCGAAAGGTCGATAGGTGGCCCGGTACAGTCCGTCGATGGAACCAATTGAATGTCATTTCTGTGACATCCCAATGACAACCGGGCCAGGGTTTAGGGCTTTCCCGACTCTGTGGGGTGTGCCACATTTCCGGGATTGACCCAGTGCGACCTATGCACTGGATTCCATTTGAGCGCGAAAAGAAGGCGCGGCTGTGGTAAAAAGCAGACTTTCAGGGACAGATTGTGATGAATTGTGACCGCCCATGCTGATTATCCCCGCCGAAAACGCCATTAACTGGAAACGCCCGCCCTGGGTGACCCTTGGCCTGATCATGGCCTGCCTGCTGGTTTTTCTGTTCTATCAGGGGGGCGATAGCCGCAAACTTGAGCAAGCGGTCGAACAATACCTGGCTGCCGACCTTCACAAGCTTGAGGCTCCGGCCTACGAGGATTACCTGCAGCGGCAGATCCAGTTTCAGGGCGAAGAGAGCCGGGTCTACGAACTCCAGCAGTTTCAACAACTGCGGGAAGAGAACGAAAACTTCTGGCTGGCCATCAACCTGATGATGGACCGTGAGTTCTACCAGTACCTGCTGCAAAACCGCGATGTCATTTGGGCACCGGCAGAACGGGCGCACTGGCAGGAAGAGCGCGGCGCCATTGAGCAGGAATACCTGCAGAAACTCAGCGCCAACCAGCTCGGTCTGGTGCCTGCCGATTTGTCGCTGTATACCCTCATTACCTACCAGTTTCTCCATGGCGGCTGGGGCCACATTATCGGTAACCTGATCTTCCTGTTCCTGCTCGGATTTACCGTTGAGAAAGCGTTGGGGCCTGGCCGTTACCTGATTGCCTATCTGGTGTGCGGGGCCCTCTCTGGTCTGATGTTTACTGCGGTTTCGGCGGGTAGCTACGTGCCATTGGTCGGTGCTTCCGGTTCAATCTCGGGGCTGATGGGCATGTACGTGGCCATTTACGGGCTGCAGAAAATCCGTTTCTTCTACTTCCTCGGTGTCTATTTCAACTACTTCCGGGCGCCCGCCATCGCCCTGCTGCCAGTGTGGATCGGCAAGGAAATCTACGATTACTGGTATGCCGGTGCCACCGGTATCGCTTATATGGCTCACGCTGGCGGCCTGATCGCAGGCGCCGGTCTGGTCTGGCTGCTTGGGAAAAGCTGGCTGCAGGTGCGCGAGGAATTCTTCGAGCCGGACGAGGAAGAGCAGGATGCCCGCTTTACCACCGGCTACGCCCAGGCCATGGCCAGCCTCGGCCGGATGGAGTTCGATCTCGCCCGGCGGCAGTTCGAGGCCCTGCGCGAGCATTACCCCGAACGCCATATTCTGTTGGAACATCTCTACCAGCTGGCCAAACTCCGGCCAGATCTGCCCGAGTACCGGGATCGGGCCAAGGAGCTGATGAACGATGCCCTCAGCCGACGCCAGCCAGAGCAGATGATTGCCATCTGGCAGGAATACCTGGGCAAGGGAGAAAGCTATCAGCCGTTATCGGCGCAGGACCATAACCGGGTGTTGTTTACCAGCCTGAAACAGCATGATCTGAAAGCTGCAGAGAAAGCCTTCGAGCGGCTGAAAAGCACCGGTGATGACATGTTGACCACCGAGGCCTGTCGGATACTGGCGGAAGAGTTCGAAAAACGGCAGATGGCCCCCAAGGCCCGTCATTATCGCCAATTATTGCAGGCCAACTGACACAGCTCGGGGCAGGGTAACGGGGACGGCTTTCCAAAACTGTGCGGAGCCATGGATGGCGGAGCCAAGCGTACATGGATGTATTCACAGCGTGTTTTGGAAAGCCGTCCCCGTTACCCTGCCTTACTCCTGAACCGAAAAAGACGCCCTGGGTCCCTTCAAAGGCTCTTTATTCCGCGCCTGCTCCATATAAACCGCGATCTGCTCATGAAGCGGATGATTCACGCATTTCTTCTGGATAAACGTCAGGAAGGCCGTCGCCTTTTCCCACTGGGATAATCCGTTGGCCAGGGTCTGCGCCACCAGTAGATAGGCCGGGGCCAGTTGTTCGCTGTCCGGGAAGCGCTTGTGGAAATCCTGCAGCACTCGCAAGGCAGGCTTGAACTGGCCCCGATGGTACAGGGCCCGGGCGCAGCGTACCGAAAGGTCGGGATCCTCCAGTTTGAAGCCGGGTTCTGCTTGCTGGAGCGTGTTCAGCACGCCAGCGATACCTTCGCCGTCGTTGCGATCGGCGAGCCAGCCCAGGATGCGCGGGTGGTAGCGGTAGAGTTCGTCGGTGTCCTGGCGGGCCGTCAGTAGCTGGTACAACTGGCCGATTCTCAGGGCGTTGTCCCGATCCCGCTTCAGCGCTTCCTTCAACATGCTCTGCACACGATCATAGTTGCCATCTTTCAGGTTCATGTCGATGTCGGCATCGAAACGGGCACTGCGGTCGCGCTGGTGGGTGTCCTGGCCGGCGGTTTCGTCCTGAATGTCCGAGGCAAATCCCAGCTCCTCCTGATACTGGAACAACAGGTAGCCCAGCATGTGGAACAGGATCAGTGTGAAGGTACTGTTCAGGAAGCCGGCCAGGGGCTGGGCCACCCAGAATGGAAAGTGATTGACGGCAAAGTCCTGGGCCGCACCAGAGGCGAGGGTAAGCAAGATTAGGTAGCCGTAGAGCAGGAAATAGGGGGTTCCGATTCGCGAGATCAGCACTGCCAGATTCATCGGGTTCACCGCCGCACCCACTGAGCGCTCCATGGCCAGCACCATAATGCTGGCCGGTAATGCCAGGATGACAAACGCCAGCGCCAACAGCATCAGGATCGGGCCGCCGAGCATGGCGGAAGCGCCAACCAGACCGCCCATCAGCACGAAGACCAGCAACTGCAGAATGACAATATCAAAGCCGCTGCCAGTGAAGGCCACGGACACGGCCGGCGGTTTCAGGTGACCTTCGGCGGTGTGGTTGATCACCGCATAGGTGTACTTGAACAGGGCAAGCGCCAGTACCAGCCAGATCAGGATGCCGATCAGGTTGGCAGGAGCCACCACCGGCACAAGGGTACAGATGGCGATAACGATTAGCGGATCGGTATGGAACGGATAGCGGAAGAACGCGCCGAGTCGCTGCCAGAACGGGACCACTTCGGTGGCCGCGCCCAGGTATCGCATGGCCTTGCTGCAGTGCGGGCACAGGGCTCTGCGCTGGCGGGTGTCGGCATCGGGCATGCAGCGGCTGCAATAGTGAATCTGGCACTCTCCGCAGTGCCATTTGGCAGGGTCGCCGGGGTGATAGTGGCAATCGTGTTTCACAGGTGCTTGGGTCCTGGTCCATCAGAAAATCGTTGGCTCATGATGACAGATGTCGGTTTTGAGCGCAGCAAACCAGTTAACAGGTAGACTAATGTCAGTTCCCGGGCGTATCCAACCGGGCACATTTGCTTATCCGGAGGTTGCTTGGAACACCCGCAAAACAGCGTAACCGGTATCGATACCCGTGAAACCCGGCAGTCGTACACCTGGCGGGATATCTTCGCGCTTGCGCTCAAGCACAAGCCCCGGCTGGTGCGCGCAAATCTGCTGGCCATCATGGCCACCGTCATGAGTGTGCCGGTGCCCCTGCTGCTTCCGGTTCTGGTGGATGAAGTGCTGCTGGACGAGCCTGGTCCGGTATTGCCGGTTATGAATTCGTTATTGCCGGGGAGCTGGGAAACGCCGGTGGTTTATATCGGGCTGATGGTTGTGGCGGCTTTTCTGCTCCGGGTGGCGGCATTGTCGTTCAATGTCTTACAGTCCAGGGAGTTCTCCAAGGTTTCCAAGGATGTGGTGTTCCGCATTCGTTCCCGTTTGCTGGGTCGCCTGCAGCGCGTGGCCATGTCCGAATACGAGACTCGGGGCTCCGGCGGGATCAGCAGTCATTTCATTACTGATCTGGATACCGTTGACCAGTTTCTGGGTACGACCATCAGCCGGTTTCTGGTGGCCAGTCTCACGGTATTCGGTACCGCCCTGGTGCTGCTCTGGGTGCACTGGCAGTTGGCCCTGCTGATTTTGCTGTTCAACCCGCTGGTGATCTTCGCCACGATTCTGATTGGCAAGCGGGTCAAGGAACTGAAGCGTCGGGAGAACAGCGCTTACGAGGAGTTCCAGGGCGACCTCACCGAAACCCTGGATGCCATTCACCAGTTGCGGGCGGCCAACCGGGAAAAGCATTACCTCCGCCAACTGATCGACCGCGCCCGAAACGTGCGTGATCACGCCATACAGTTCGAATGGCGCAGCGATGCCGCCAGCCGGGCCAGCTTCGCACTGTTCCAGTTTGGGGTTGATGCCTTCCGGGCCGCGGCCATGGTAACCGTGCTGTTCAGCGACCTGAGCATCGGCATGATGTTCGCCATTTTCGGCTATCTCTGGTTCATGCTGACGCCGGTTCAGGAAATGCTCAACATGCAGTACGCCTGGTTCGCAGCCAATGCGGCGCTCGGGCGGATCAACCGATTGCTGAAACTGGAGGAAGAGCCTCGCTATCCTGCGCTGGAGAACCCTTTCCGGGACCGGCATACCGTCGGGCTTTCTCTCAGGAATATCCACTTTGCCTACGGCGAGGAGGAGGAGGTTCTTCGAGGCATCAATCTGGAGTTGGCGCCGGGCGAAAAGGTCGCGCTGGTGGGCGCCAGTGGCGGCGGCAAGTCGACCCTGATCCAGGTGATCCTCGGCATGTATACGCCGCAACAAGGTGAGGTGCTGATTGATGGCGTGCCGGTTCAGCGTATCGGCTTGCCGTGTCTTCGTGAGCACGTGGCGACGGTGCTCCAGCACCCGGCCCTGTTCAACGATACCGTTCGCCAGAATCTGACGCTTGGTCGGGACAAGCCCGACGCCGATCTCTGGGATGCTCTGCGAATTGCCCAGCTGGATACCACGGTCGCTGCCATGCATGACCAGCTCGATACTGTGATTGGCCGCCAGGGTGTCCGTCTCTCTGGTGGGCAGCGCCAACGCCTGGCCATTGCCCGGATGATCCTGTCTGACCCCTCGGTGGTGATCCTGGATGAAGCCACCTCAGCGCTGGATGCGGAAACCGAGTTCCAGCTCCATCGAGACCTGGAAGCGTTCCTGAAACAGCGCACCACCCTCATCATTGCCCACCGCCTAAGTGCCGTTAAACAGGCAGATCGTGCCTGTGTTTTCGAAGACGGCCGGATCATCGAGGAAGGGCATCACGATGAACTGATTGCCAGAGAGGGTCTCTACGCCCAGCTCTATGGCGAGCGCCAGATGTAATCCGGCCCATAAAGTTTACTTCCCCTTACAACAAAAACTGATCTGTCGCTTTTTGCGTCCGTAAAAGATTGCAAATGCAAGTTCTTCGCGCCAGAGGCTGCGCAATGCACCTATAGCTCGATTTCAAATTTCTCTGCAAACTCGCGAGCGATCTTTCACGGACAGGAAAAGTGAACAGAAAAACCACAAGCATTCTGCTTTTTGCCACAGCTTTCCTGCTGGCACTGGCACTCCCGGTGATGCCGTCGCTACTCAACAACAGCGGGTTTTACGGGATGGCGATTGATGAGCCCGGAGAGAGCCTGAAAGGGTACCAGCCACCGCAGGACGGGTTGGTCGTTATTTTCTTTGGTTATCGCCAGTGCGGAACTGTTTGCCCGGCTCAACTGGTTAACCTGTTGGATCTGAGCCAGCGGTTGGACGACGCCAAAGTCGAGTTTCTGTTTGTCACTCTCGATCCGGAAAACGACACCGCTCAGGATTTACAACAGACAATGGCAAGCCTCGGTGAAGCATTCAGATCCTACAGGCCTGAAACCCACCAGTCTGCTCAAAAGCTGGCTTCAGCTTACAACGATTTTGCCGTTAAACAGGGGGGCGCCCCAAGTGACTATATTGCCCACAGTGCAAATTTGCATGTGGTGACCTCAGACTTTCGGAGAAGGCTGGTTTACGCCACACCGGATCTGAAACTTGGATTGGTTGAACAGGATATTCGCCGCTTTCTGAAAGAATACGACAGCGAGAGTGCTACATGATGACAGCGGTAAACAGTCAGTCTTATGAAGTTGAAATCCGGGAGCGCACCGATCGCCAGGTGCTTCTCATTCTTCTGGCTCACATCCCGGTGGTCGGACTGTTGGTTCCAATGGGCTACGGTACAACCATGTTTGCTCTGGTGGCATCTATTCTGGTGGGCGGCCTGGCGGTGGCCGGCTATTTCACCATGCGGGGAACCCGGGCGCTGTCCTCCCTGTTTGCTGTCTGTCTCATGCTCTTTTCGGCCATCATGATCCAGGCCCAGATGGGGCGGATCGAAATGCACTTCCATATTTTTGCCGCCCTCGCTCTGGTGATTATTTATCGGGACTGGCTACCGGTAGTGGTCGCGGGCGGTACCATCGCCGTCCATCATCTGGCACTGACCGGGCTGCAACTGAGCGGGGCATCCCTGGGCGACATGTCGGTAATGATCTTCAACTACGACTGCAGTTGGTCAATTGCATTTCTGCACGCGGCCTTCGTGGTGTTTGAAGCAGCAATTCTAGTGTTCTTCGCCATTCGCATGGGCGCGGAGCAAAAACAGTCGATCCAGATCATCGAGATTATCCGCGGATTCGATGCCAACAACGATCTGACGGCCCGCCTGGATGATGCAGACAAGAGTGTCACCGCCGGTTCGTTCAATAACATGCTGGAGCGATTTGTCGAATTGATTGCCAAGCTCCGGGAGTTGTCGGAGCAATTGCGCGCAAATGCTGATGACATGACCAGTGTCAGTGACACGACCACGCAGATTGCCAACGAGCAGCAGGTTCAGACCGATCAGGCGGCCACGGCAACCAACGAAATGTCCGCCAGTATCCAGGAAGTTGCAAGCAACGCCCAGCTGGCGTCCGATGCGGCCGGTAATGCGTCTGGCGCCGCCAGACGGGGTGGTGAAGCCATGGCTAACGCCACGAAACTGACTGAAGCAACCGATGAGGCACTGGGGAGCAGTGCCACAAGGGTCGATGAGCTGGGCGAAAAAATCGAATCCATTTCTTCGGTTGTCGGCTCGATCAATGCGATCTCCGAACAGACCAACCTGCTGGCCCTGAACGCTGCCATCGAAGCCGCACGGGCCGGAGAGCATGGCCGTGGTTTTTCCGTGGTGGCGGATGAGGTCAGGGCACTTTCCCTGAGAACCCAGGAGTTTACCGACCAGATTCGGGCGACTGTCGGCGAATTGAGCGACATTTCCGAGGCCACCAGGGCTTCCATGGAGATGGGGCGGACCCGATCTGCGGAATCAATACGGGCAATGAGGGAAACCGGCGAGGCCATTCGCGAAGTGGAAACCTCCATCAGCGAGGTGTCCAGAATGAACTACCAGATCGCATCGGCCTCGGAAGAGCAGGCGGCCACGTCGCTCCAGATCAACGAGAACATTCATTCCATCGCCAATCGGAACAACGATGTGGTGTCCGAGGCCGAGCGGGTTAGAGCCATGGCAGCGGACCTCGAGGCGGTTACCGAAAAACTGAATGAACTCGTGAAACTCTATCGCATCTAACCCTTCCAGAGCAGGAGGTTGGAGGGTCAACTAACTCTCCGACCTTGGTCTGACATTCACCGTACTGATGCCGAACATTCACTGGCCCGCGGTTGAACTCTCGTTAATTGCTGCAATAGTTAAAGGTGACTTCACGCTGTGGAGTCCTTTCATCAGGCTATTGTCCGTTATGGGATTGCTTTCCCGGTCGATGCGTTGCTGAAAGGGCTTCGAGAGAGCCTTCCGGAATACGCGGATAACGACGAAAAAGGAGGCACCACATGTCGAACGAAAGTCTCAGCAAAGACAGTCTGAATACCCTTTCCAGCCTGGATGCTGGCGGTAAAACCTTCCATTACTACAGCCTGCCGAAGGCCGCAGATACCCTCGGCGACCTCAATCGCCTGCCTTTCTCTCTCAAGGTGTTGATGGAGAACCTGCTGCGCAATGAAGACGACTCCACGGTTGATCGTAGCCACATCGATGCCATGGTGCAGTGGCTGAAAGATCGTCACTCCGATACCGAAATCCAGTTCCGGCCAGCACGGGTGCTGATGCAGGATTTTACCGGTGTGCCCGGGGTGGTCGATCTTGCCGCGATGCGTGAGGCGGTGAAGGCCGCCGGCAAGGATCCGGCAATGATCAACCCGTTGTCACCGGTGGATCTGGTGATCGACCATTCGGTAATGGTGGACAAGTTTGGTGATCCGTCGGCGTTCAAGGACAACGTGGCCATCGAAATGGAACGCAACCAGGAGCGCTACGAATTCCTGCGCTGGGGCCAGCAAGCCTTCGACAATTTCCGCGTGGTACCGCCCGGCACCGGTATCTGCCACCAGGTGAACCTGGAGTATCTGGGCAAGACCGTCTGGCAGAAGGATCAGGGTGGCAAGACCATTGCCTATCCGGACACCCTGGTAGGTACAGATTCCCACACCACCATGATCAACGGTCTGGGTATCCTTGGCTGGGGTGTTGGCGGTATCGAAGCGGAAGCCGCCATGCTGGGCCAGCCGGTATCCATGTTGATCCCCGAAGTGGTGGGCTTCAAGATTACCGGCAAGCTCCGTGAGGGCATTACAGCCACAGATCTGGTGCTGACCGTCACCGAAATGCTGCGCAAGAAAGGCGTTGTCGGCAAATTCGTGGAATTCTACGGCGACGGCCTGAAGGATATGCCCGTGGCCGACCGGGCCACCATCGCCAACATGGCGCCGGAATACGGCGCGACTTGTGGCTTCTTCCCGGTGGATGAGCAGACCATCAACTACATGCGACTGACCGGCCGTGAGGAAGAGCAACTGGAACTGGTGGAAGCCTACGCCAAGGCCCAGGGGCTTTGGCGGGAACCCGGCCATGAGCCGGTGTACACCGACAACCTGGAGCTCGATATGGGCGATGTCGAGGCCAGCCTCGCCGGGCCCAAGCGGCCGCAGGACCGGGTTGCACTGAAGAACATGAAGTCGTCTTTTGAGCTGTTGATGGAAACGGCCGAAGGACCCGCCGAAAACCGGAAAGCCAATCTGGAGTCCGAGGGTGGCGGCACTGCCGTTGGGGCTCAGGACGCTTATTTTGAACACCCTTCCAGCCAGCCGCTGCACATGAACGGCGAGAAGTCCCGGCTGGATCCGGGCGCGGTAGTGATTGCTGCAATAACCTCCTGCACCAACACCTCTAACCCGAGCGTGATGATGGCCGCCGGCCTGATTGCCCAGAAAGCCGTCGAGAAGGGGCTGAACACCAAGCCCTGGGTCAAGACCTCGCTGGCGCCGGGTTCCAAGGTGGTCACGGATTATCTGCGGGTCGGCGGTTTCCAGGACGATCTCGACAAGCTTGGCTTCAACCTGGTGGGTTATGGTTGCACCACCTGCATCGGTAACTCGGGGCCGCTGCCCGACGAGGTAGAGCAGGCCATTACCGATGGTGATCTGACCGTCGCCTCGGTGCTGTCCGGGAACCGGAACTTTGAAGGCCGGGTGCACCCGCTGGTGAAGACCAACTGGCTGGCTTCGCCGCCCCTGGTAGTGGCGTATGCGCTGGCGGGCAACGTTCGTCTTGATCTGGAAAAAGAGGCCCTCGGTACCGACAAGGATGGCAATCCGGTGTATCTGAAAGACCTCTGGCCCAGCCAGCAGGAGATTGCTGAAGCCGTGGAGAAAGTGAAAACCGACATGTTCCGCAAGGAATATGCAGAGGTCTTCGACGGCGATGCCACCTGGAAGTCCATCAAGGTGCCGGAAAGCAAGGTGTACGAGTGGTCCGACAAGTCCACCTACATCCAGCATCCGCCCTTCTTTGAAGGTCTCAAGGAGGAGCCGGACGCCATTGATGACATCAAGGACGCCAACATCCTGGCGATGCTGGGTGACTCGGTGACCACCGACCATATCTCACCCGCCGGTTCCTTCAAGCCGGACACCCCTGCCGGTAAATACCTGCAGGAGCACGGCGTTGATCCCAAGGATTTCAACTCCTATGGTTCCCGGCGGGGTAACCACGAGGTGATGATGCGAGGCACCTTCGCCAACGTGCGTATCAAGAACGAGATGCTCGATGGCGTGGAAGGTGGCTTCACCAGGTTTGTGCCCACCGGCGAGCAAATGGCCATTTATGATGCCGCCATGAAGTACCAGGAGCAGGGCACGCCGCTCGTGGTTATTGCCGGCAAGGAGTACGGTACCGGTTCAAGCCGGGATTGGGCGGCCAAGGGTACCCGTCTGCTCGGTGTGAAAGCCGTGGTGGCCGAATCCTATGAACGCATTCACCGCTCAAACCTGATCGGTATGGGCGTGATGCCACTGCAGTTCCCGGAAGGTACGGATCGCAAGAGCCTTAAACTTACCGGTGAGGAAACCATCAGCATTGAAGGCCTGTCCGGAGAAATCAAACCGGGTCAGACCCTCACGATGACGGTGAAATACAAGGATGGTTCTACAGAAAGCTGTGAGTTGAAATCGCGGATCGATACCGCGAACGAGGCTGTTTACTTCAAGCATGGCGGCATCCTCCATTACGTCGTACGGGAGATGCTGCGCACTGCCTGATTGGGCGCTGCTGATGAGGCATAGCGGTTCGCCGCTATGCCAGAACCATCTGAAACGCCCATTTCAGGCGAAATTTCAGCCAAATTTCAGCCAAATTCCAGAGAGAAACGAGAGAGACCCTTATGACCGATCAACCGTTTCTGACGGACGTCAAAACCCTTCGCGAAAGGGCCCGTAAACACATTGAAGAAGGGGCTCTGACCGAGGGCTATGGTGCCAACCGCGACAATGTGGTGAAGATTCTCAACGAGGCGCTGGCGACCGAAATCGTCTGCACGCTACGCTACAAAAGCCATTATTTCCGTGCCGATGGCATCAACGCCAATGTCGCTGCCCAGGAATTCCTGGAGCATGCGGACCAGGAACAACAGCACGCAGACTGGCTGGCCGAACGTATCGTGCAACTGGGAGGCAAGCCCAACTTTTCCCCGGAAGGCCTGTTGACCCGCTCACATGCGGAGTTTGTCGAAGGCGAAACGCTTCGGGAAATGGTGGTCGAGGATCTGGTTGCAGAACGGATCGCGATCGACAGCTATCGCGAGATTGCCCGTTACCTGGGTGACCAGGATCCGACCTCTCGGCGGATTATCGAGGAAATCCTGGCCCAGGAAGAAGAGCACGCGGACGATATGGCCGGTCTGCTTGAAGGGCTGGATAGCTGAATATCGCGGGCCCGTGGCGTAATTGACGAGTGTGGGTGCCGCCTGTCAGGTGGCGCCTTTCTCGTCTGCGTCGGCCAGGGGCAGACTTAGCCAGAAGCACGCGCCTTTGCCCTCTTCGGAGTCGAAGCCGACCTCTCCCTCCATGGCATGCATCAGCTCCCGGGTGATGGCCAGACCCAGTCCGGTGCCTTCTTTGCTGCGTGACGATGATGCGTTGGCCTGGGCAAACTTCTGAAAAATCCTGTCCCGAAAACTTGCGGGCACACCTGGCCCCTGGTCTCTCACCTCCAGCCTTATCAGGTTTCCGGATTGCTGGATCTCGACATTCACTGCGCCGCCCTCCGGCGAGAACTTGATGGCATTGGACAGCAGGTTGGAGAGGGCCTGTGTCAGCCGGTTGGCATCGAAACTGGCTCGGACCCCGGGGTTGGCATTGCTCAGTTTGATCTTGATATCGTGCTGGTTTGCGATCGGTTGGATTTCCTCCAGTGCCACCCGTACTGCGCTTTCCAGGTCCTGTACTGAGGCATCGATTGCCATGTTGCCAGTGACCAGTTTCTCGATATCCAGGAGGTCGTCAATCAGGCGCCTGAGCTGATCGGTATTGCGTCTGGCAATGTCCAGCATTTGCGTGGTTTTCTGGGTGAGTGGCCCGGTTGCGCCACCGAGAATCAACCCCAGAGAACCCGAGATAGAGGTCAGGGGTGTTCTCAGCTCATGGCTCACCGTGGAAATAAACTGGTTTTTCATTTCGTCGATCTTGTGGCGCTCGTGGACGTCGGCGATATAGCCATGCCACAGGATACTGCCATCAGGCAGTGGTTCAGGCCGGGCGAGCCCCTCCACCCAGTGCCAGCCACCGGTCTTCCAGCGTATGCGATACTGGTGCTGCCATTGCTCAAGTGACTCTGCAGATCGCTGGATGGATTCCGCCACTCCTGCCAGATCGTCCGGGTGAATACGATCGAACACGGGGGAGGCGTCAGCCGCTACTTCTTCCCCACAGACACCATAAATGTCCTGAATGCCGGGGCTTGTATATGGAAAGCTGGAGTGCCCATCGGGCCAGAGGCGATACTGGTAGAGCATGCCGGGGGTCTGGGTCACCAGCTTGTGGAGGGTTTCCGTATGCTGCTGTTGGTAGATGGTGTCTGCGACCCAGCCTGCCAGCAACGTAACGAACATGCGTTCGGTGGCGCTGAACGGTGTCAGTCTTGGATGTCTTGAAGAAAAATTGATGGTTCCGAATATCTCGCCGTCAATCCAGATCGGGGCTGCCAGGTAGCTTTCCAGCCCGAAAACCTCGTAGCAGATGTGGTTGCGATACGTTGACTGCCCCATATGATCAATGGCCAGCACCTGTCCGGTCGCCACCATTAACGAGCAATAGGTGCGCTCCAGGGGGATGGTAGTGCCGTTGCTCAGAGTGTCCTGCAGGTGCGTAAAATGCCAGTGCACCGTATAGGCACCACCGGTTATCCGGCTGACAATGCCGGTCTCAAGGCCCAGGTAGTTGCAGGCCATTTCCAGGGCCCTGGTCACTCTCTGGCTGGCGTCGCCCTCGGTGTCCAGGGCAATCTCCGTCAGTAGATTCAGCGCCCGGTTACGCTCGTCATAAAAATCGCCGAGCTCTCCCAGCCCGAACTCCCGCTCTACCAGATCGGCGAGATCCCGTAGAGTGGCTTTGTCGTCGTCAGAGAAGGACCGGGGTTTACGGTCAATCACACAGAGAGTGCCAACGCGATGGCCGTGACGGTCGTGGAGCGGAGCGCCGGCGTAAAAGCGGATGTTGGGCTCGCCGGTTACCAGAGGATTGTCCACAAATCGCTCATCGTTCAGGGCATTCTCGATGATGAAGGGTTCTTCCCGCAGGATGGCATGACCGCAGAAAGAAATATCCCTGGCTGTCTCCGGAGTCTCCAGTCCGTGTCTTGATTTGAACCATTGACGGTTGCTGTCAATAAGCGATACCAGGGCAATCGGAATATCGAAGCTGCGGGCGGCGAGCCGGGTAAGCCGGTCGAATCGTTCTTCTGGCGGCGTGTCCAGAAGCTTCAACTCGTCCAGGGCGCATAGCCGAAATGCTTCATCCGGCGGCAGATCAGGGGTTTTCATGGCGCTCTCCAGTTTCCGGCACTTCGGCATCAGCCGCTGGCAATTCCACCCAGAAATGGGCTCCGCTGTCGTAATAATAGCCGACTTCCCCGCCCATCATGCTTGCAAGCTCCCGGCTTATGGCCAGCCCAAGGCCGGTGCCAGCCTTTGCCCGGGTGGAGCCGGCTTCCGCCTGCGCAAAACGATGGAACAGCCGGGGCAGAAAATGTTCCGGAACGCCCTTGCCCTGGTCCGACACGGTGATCCTCACACGGTCGGATGCGGCGACTTCGGTTCGGACCCTGACCGTGCCTTCAAGCGGAGAGAACTTGATGGCGTTGCTGATAAAGTTATCGAGGATTTGCCTCAAACGCACCGGGTCCGCGATAACGAGTTGTGCCCCGGATGGCTCGGCGTTGAGAGGGATCCGGTAGTGCCGGGCCATGGCCGCGTTGCCCTCGCAAGCATCCTCAATGGCTGAGCCCACTTCGATGGTTTCAGGATTGATGGGCATCTGTCCCGCCAGAGTCTTGTTGAAGTCGAGCAGGTCTGAAATCAACCGTTGCAGCTGTTCGCTGTTGCGAAGCGCAACATCTACCATGGCCCGGGCTTTTACCGGCAGGTCCCCGGCAGCACCGGAGTGAAGAAGCCTCAGGGAACCGTTGATGGATGTCAGCGGGGTGCGCAACTCATGGCTGACGGTAGATACAAACTGGTCTTTGAGCACATCCAGAGCTTCCCTCTCCTCCATCAGCTGATTGAAGGCGATGGCGACACTCCGGATTTCCGGGGGTCCGGCAGGTTTAAGTCTTGCAGCAACGAAACCATCCCGGGTCATGGCACGTATTTTTGACGACATTTTCTCCAGTGGCCGGGTTGCGGCGCGGGCGAGGGCCCAGGCAGTGGCCGCCAGGATCAGCATGGCAAGGATACTGATGCCCAGGAAGGCTCGGAATGAGGCCCAGGCCGGCTGTTTCACATGCTCGTACGGCACTGCACGCAGGAACATCCAGCCCACCCGTTCAAGATGCCGGGTGGCGTAGATCCATTTTTTGCCTTCCAGGTCTGTGACAACTCCGGAGGTGACCCCGGACAGGGCCGCGTCGATGATCAGGTTCTCACCGGGCTCCGGAAGATCCGGCATGATGTTGGTTCCGGAAAGGGCATCCACCTGAATAAAGTGTTCGGTATCGAGAACCTTGAATAGCGTATCCGAACGTTCTGCCGCCTGCCTTGGAATGATGCTGGCTTTGGCAAGATTGATGATGCCGCCGGCAAAGCCCAGCAGGTCGCCTTCATCAGTTTCAATGGGGGCCAGAAACGACAACAGTGGGAGACCAGTAGTCCGTCCAATGATGGGGCGGCTTATGACCGGGGCCCGTGAGGCAAGTGCTTTTCGGAAATGCTGCCGGTCGGCATAGGAGGTACCAAGGCGCCCGGGAACATGCACATTCTCGGCAATAGCGACGCCCCGCTCATCGAATATCACCAGACCTTCCTGAAAATAGGCCTGGAGAGACGTCTGGCGACCCAGAAGGTTTCTGATCCGCGGTAGTGGTAGTCGGTTTTGGCCGTCGGTAAGCAGTGTGGAAAATGCCTCGAGGGCCTGCAGCCGGATCTGCAGGTCCTGGTTCACCCGACTGGCGCTGTTTTCGGTTTCGAGTAGCTGCCGCTGGGTCAGCACATCTTCGAAGTCGCGCACCAGCTCGTTGTAGGCAATCGCCAACAGGACTGCGACCGTAACAATGCTGCTGAAGATGGCAATCAGGGCGACGCGACTGCCTAGGGACAGATTTCGCAATATACTTCCTTAAGGTTATGGCCGGGCGAGCCTAAACGTGATTTTATTGGGGCGAGAATAGTGGATTTTGCGAGAGCGGCAAAACACATTCATTGGGGGAATTGATTTGGCTTCGCAAGAAAGCAGCGATGTCGCGGCAAAACTGGCAGCGCTGAGGCAGAAGTTCCTTGTTCGCGCGAATGAGGACATTCAGGTCCTGCGTCACTATGCGGAGCAGACCCGCCGTGGTGAACTATCTGCCGAGGGGCTTATTCAGTGCTATCAACAGCTGCATCGGCTTGCTGGTTCCGCCGGTACCTTTGGTTTGCCGGAGCTGGGCGTTGCCGCCCGAACCCTGGAAAAAAAGCTGAAAAGCCAGGCCGAGGATCTCGCCGAGGGTGGCGCTGGCCGAAGCCAGTCTGTTGATGTAGATACGGATTTTGCAGAGGGCGTTGATGCCCTGGCGAGGCTTGTTGAAGTCAGGAGTGAATATCAGGAGCCGGCAAGCACGCCAGTCCAGCGGAGTGATGTTTTTGAGGGTAGTCACGGCATGCAGGTCAGCGTGATCGTCATGGAGAACGGTGACGATGGGCTGACGGCGCTGTCTGCCGAGATGGCCCGGTATGGCTTCAACTGCCGTAACGTTGACCGGAGGGAGCCGGAAGCTGTGCATCAGGTGCTCGCGGATACGTCCGGCGCGGCCGCGATACTTTGTCAAGATTCCGATTTGGCGGATGTCATGGCGCTGCGCAACCGTGCCCAGGCAAAAGGGTTACGGCGGAGACTGCCGGTAATCTGCATCGGCCGGGACGGATCCTTCGAGAACAAGTACCACCTGGCCAAGCTGGGGGCATTTGCGTTTTTCCCGGAACCCCTTGATATCCCCGAGCTCGCCGAACGGATCGAATCCCTGGCCATCGAGCGCAGCGCCGGGGTTCAGGGGCGTGTGTTGATTGTCGAGGATGACACTGAGCTGGCCGAACACTATTGCCTGGTTCTGCAGTCGGCTGGTATCGAGGCGCGAACGGTTGCCGCCCCGCTGGACCTGATGTCGACCCTGTCGGCCTTTCAGCCGGATATTGTCCTGATGGATGTTCAGATTGGTGGTTATTCCGGGGTGACCCTGGCCCGGCTGATCCGGTTTGAACCGCGCTGGCTGAGTCTGCCGATTATCTACCTGTCTTCCGAGGATGATCCTGACAACCAGCTGGAAGCGCTTTCCAAGGGAGCGGATGAGTTCCTGATGAAGCCGGTTTCTGACGATTACCTCGTGCGCTCGGTCAGGATCCGGTGCTATCGGGCCCGGCAGTTGTCAGAGCTTATGAACCGGGACAGCCTGACCGGTCTGCTCAAGCATTCGCTGATCAAGCAGGAAGTGGAGAAGGAACTGGCCCGGTGTCGCCGGGACGGGCATCCGTCCAGTGTGGTCATGCTTGATCTGGACCATTTCAAAC
>NZ_CAJXKQ010000033.1 GCF_913055835.1 uncultured Marinobacter sp.
CTGTAATTCACCCGGTGATTCGGTTTAACGAAAAGGCGAGACCATGAATACAGAAATTATTCTCGGCGTGGTCATGTTCACCGTTATCGTTCTGGCCCTGGTCGCAGTGATTCTTGCGGCCCGGTCCAGGCTGGTAAGCACCGGTGATGTGACCATTGAGATCAACGATGATCCCGAACACACGCTGAAGACCGAAGCCGGCGGCAAGCTGCTCGGTACTCTGGCGAACAGTGGTATTTTCCTGTCCTCTGCCTGTGGTGGCGGCGGTACCTGTGCGCAGTGCAAGTGCAAGGTGCTGGAAGGCGGCGGTGCCATGCTGCCAACGGAAAAGACCCACTTCACCAACCGTGAAGAAAAAGAAGGCTGGCGCCTGTCCTGCCAGGTTCCTGTAAAACAGGATATGAAGGTCGAAGTGCCCGAAGAGTTCTTCGGCGTCAAGAAGTGGGAATGTGAGGTTGTCTCCAACCACAACGTGGCCACCTTCATCAAGGAACTCGTACTCAAGCTGCCTGAAGGCGAGGAAGTGGACTTCCGTGCCGGCGGTTATGTTCAGCTCGAGTGCCCTCCCTACGAAATCGACTTCAAGGATTTCGATATCGAGGAGGAGTTCCACGAGGATTGGGACAAGCACAATATCTGGCGCTACAAAGCCATTAACAAGGAGGAGACCATCCGGGCCTATTCCATGGCTAACTATCCGGAAGAGAAGGGTGTTCTCAAGTTCAACATCCGTATCGCCACGCCGCCTCCGGGCACCGATCACCCGCCGGGTATCATGTCCAGCTACGTGTTCAACCTGAAGCCGGGTGACAAGGTTACCGTTATGGGGCCGTTCGGTGAGTTCTTCGCCAAGAAGACTGACGCTGAAATGGTGTTCATCGGTGGTGGTGCCGGTATGGCGCCCATGCGTTCCCACATCTTCGATCAGCTCAAGCGCCTGAATTCCAAGCGGAAGATCAGCTTCTGGTACGGTGCTCGAAGCGTTCGGGAAATGTTCTATGTGGAAGATTTCGACGGGCTGCAGGAAGAGAACGACAACTTCGAGTGGCACGTGGCGCTCTCCGACGCATTGCCCGAGGATAACTGGGAAGGGCCTACTGGCTTCATCCATAATGTGTTGTACGAGAACTATCTGAAGGACCATCCGGCTCCGGAAGACTGTGAGTACTACATGTGTGGGCCCCCAATCATGAACGCTTCCTGCATCAAGATGCTCAAGGACCTTGGTGTTGAGGATGAAAACATCATGCTGGATGACTTCGGAGGCTAAGCAGTCCTGATGACATCCCGCATGGTACGACCCGCCAGGGTGGCCCTGGCCAGTGCTTTTACGGCGCTGGTCTTTGCCGCGCTGGCGGGTTGTTCGTTTGAGCCAGAAGAAAAAATCTGGGAAATCTCCGGCCCTGTTTTCGGCACCAGTTACCACATTAATGTCGTATTGACCGAGGATCAGGAGAGGCTTGAAACTCTGGCCAGTGGCATTGACGAGGTGCTTGAAGACGTAGACGCATCAATGTCGACCTGGCGTGACGATTCCGAGCTGTCCCGTTTCAACCAGCGAACCGATCAATCTGGATGGGTCCCCGTTTCAGCAGGGCTGTTCGAGGTTCTTCAAAAAGCCAATGAGATTTCCCGGCTGACCGATGGCGCCTTCGATGTAACGATTGGCCCGGTAGTGAATCTATGGGGATTCGGGCCCCAGGCGCGGCCGGAAAAGACGCCGTCTGAAGAATCGCTTTCGACGGTTCTGGCGGCCACTGGTTTCGAGAAGCTGGAACTTCAGGCAGATCCGCCTGCCGTACGTGCAACACCACCGCAATATGTGGACCTGTCGGCCATTGCCAAGGGCTATGGTGTGGATGCGGTAGCCCGCTTTCTGGAAAGTGAAGGGGTAGAGGCGTATCTGGTGGAAATCGGCGGAGAAGTGCGGGTCAATGGCAGGAAGCCGGATGGCAGCACCTGGCGCCTGGCCATCGAACAGCCGGTATCCGAGAGGCGCGAGGTAAATCGGGTGGTGGCGCTGGAATCCCGCGCTATGGCAACATCGGGTGACTATCGTAATTATTACGAATCGGACGGGCGTCGCTATTCCCATACAATAGACCCCGAGACGGGTAAGCCGATAGCCCACAAGCTGGCGTCGGTCACCGTTATTGCAGACGACTGTATGACAGCGGACGCTTTGGCGACCGGCTTTAATGTGATGGGCTACGAGCGGGCCAATGAGCTCGCGGTGAGGGAAAATATCCCGGCCTATTTTATTGTCAGGACGGAACAGGGCTTCGAGACGCACCAGACGCCCGCTTTTTCGTCCTACGTGACTCAATGAGGGGAGGGCAACATGGGTACCTTTCTTTTGGTTCTGCTTATTGTAGTGCTGCTGGTTGCAGCCATGTCCATTGGCGTAATTCTGGGCCGCAAGCCCATCAGTGGAACCTGCGGTGGTATTGGCGCTCTTGGTATCAGCCAGTCCTGTGACATCTGCGGCGGCAATACCCAGAAGTGCGAAGAGGAAAATGAGCGGTTGGCTAACGAGGGTAAGGAGCCCGAAGCTCTGGCCTACGACGCCAGCAAGCAATGATCTGTTTCTGACAATTACAATCATCTTTTCACGACGTAGATAAGGAGTCACTGCGCGCATGGCAGAACATCATTACGACGTCGTCGTTATCGGCGCCGGTCCGTCCGGCGAAGGCGCGGCGATGAATGCGACGAAACACGGCAAACGTGTCGCGATCATCGAGGATAAGCCTACCGTCGGCGGGAACTGCACTCACTGGGGCACCATCCCCTCCAAAGCGCTGCGCCACTCCGTCAAACAGATCATTACTTTCAACACCAACCAGATGTTTCGGGATATCGGAGAGCCTCGCTGGTTCTCCTTCCCCCGTGTGCTCCAGAACGCGCAGAAGGTCATCGGCAAGCAGGTCAAGCTCAGGACCCAGTTCTATTCCCGCAACCGGGTCGATCTGATCAACGGCCGGGCTTTTTTCGTAGACCAGAACCGCATTGAAGTTCGTGGCAGCAAGTCGTCGGAAACCCTGCACTTCAAGCAGGCGATCATCGCCACCGGTTCCAGGCCCTATCTGCCGCCCGACGTGGATTTCCGTCACCACCGGATCTACAACTCGGACACCATTCTGAACCTCTCCCATACTCCCAGAACCCTGATTATCTATGGCGCCGGGGTTATCGGTTCAGAATATGCCTCGATTTTTGCCGGGTTGGGCGTGAAGGTGGACCTGATCAATCCGGGTAGCCGCTTGTTGTCGTTTCTGGATGACGAAATTTCCGACGCCCTGAGTTACCACCTGCGCAATAACGGTGTTCTGGTGCGCCACAACGAGCAGTATGAATCCGTTGTGGGGGATGACCACGGTGTGGTGCTATCGCTGCAGTCCGGCAAGAAGATCCGTGCAGATGCATTCCTGTGGTGTAATGGACGCAGTGGTAACACCGAGAAGCTGGGTCTGGAAAATATTGGCCTGGTGCCCAACGGCCGGGGCCAACTGGCCGTTGACGAGCATTACCGGACCGAGGTGGAAAACATCTACGCTGCGGGCGACGTGATCGGCTGGCCGAGTCTGGCAAGCGCCGCCTATGACCAGGGCCGTTCGGCATCGTCAGATATTGTGGACGATGAGTACTTCCGGTTTGTGTCAGATGTGCCGACGGGCATCTACACCATTCCGGAAATCAGTTCCGTCGGAAAAACCGAGCGGGAACTGACCGAAGCGAAGGTGCCCTACGAGGTTGGACAGGCGTTCTTCAAGGACCTGGCTCGAGCTCAGATCACCGGGGAAGCGGTCGGCATGCTGAAAATCCTGTTCCATCGGGAGACCCGTGAGATTCTGGGTATACACTGTTTCGGTGACCAGGCGGCGGAAATCGTCCACATCGGCCAGGCGATCATGAATCAGGAAGGAGAGGCCAACTCTCTGAACTACTTCATCAATACCACGTTCAACTACCCGACCATGGCGGAAGCCTACCGGGTTGCCGCATTGAACGGCCTGAACCGGATTTTCTGAGGGTTGACTCAAGACGGGGTCCGATGAAGGCTTTCATCTGACCCCAGGCTCATCGTCGCGGGTTTATCCCGCGGTCAGCGCTCCGCTGCTCGAAGACACGCCTTCGTGACTCTGTGGCAGCGATAGGGCGTACCTTGCCCTGTTATCGAAAAAGATCCGGGTGCTGGTGGGGAAGTCCGTGATGATGCTGTCCACGCCCATCTCCTCCAGTAGCAGCATGTCGTGGATCCGGTTCACGGTCCACGTAGATACATGCATTCCCCGCCGATGGGCCTGTTCAACCAGCGTTTTCGAGCATAGCTTCCAGTTGATGCACAGGTACTCGCAACCAAGTCTTCCAGCAACACTGAGTGGGCGCGGGAACTTGCGTTCTGCCACCAGGCCAATACGGATATTCGTGTTCCTCCTCCGGATCTGTTTCAGGAACCAGGTATCCGAAGAGGTTATCGCCACCGTCTGGTACAGGTTGCGACGCTGTATCACCTCGGTCAGGCGGTTGCTCAGGATGTTCAGCCGCTGGCGCGTATCCTTCTTCACTTCCAGTTGCAGATGTTCGAGATCGTCGAACTGATCGAGAAGGTCTTCCAGTGCCGGAATGCCGGTTGGTGTGGGCCAGGAGCTGGTGTTGCGCCGTGCGTCCATGGCGGCCAGCTCAGCTGCGGTATACTGGCTGACACTGCCTTTCTGGCTGGTGGTCCGGTCGACTGAAAGGTCATGAACCAGAACCGGCTTGCCATCCTTTGAAAGCACCAGATCCAGCTCGAAATGCCGTATGCCATGCCGATAAGCATGAACAAACCCGGGGAGGGTGTTTTCCGGGGCCTCTCCCTTTGCGCCCCTGTGTCCGTAGACAATCATTCCGCTGTGTCATCCTTTAGCCGCTGATAAATGGCCTGACGCTTTTTCCAGGTGTCGTGGCACAGGCGAATGTCTTCCAGATACGCCGGCAATTCGTGCATGAGCAAGGCCTGGGGACCATCCACAAGCGCTTTTTCCGGTTTGGGATGGAAATCCACCAGCACCATATTGGCACCAGCAATCACGCCCTGGGCCGTTGCGTGCATGACATCGAGAATGCCGTCCGGAGACTGTTCTCGGCTGCCAACCGAGTGGGACGGGTCCACGCATACCGGCATACGGGTGAGGCGTTTGACCGCCGGCACATGGGCGAAATCCACCATGTTCCGGTGGGGTTGGCCGGCCTCGGTTTTCATGCCCCTGAGGCAGAAAATCACGTTGGCGTTGCCTTCGCTGGCCAGGTACTCGGCGGCGTTCAGGGACTCATTCAGGGTAATCCCGAATCCTCGCTTGAGCAGCACCGGGTAGGTGCTCTGGCGGCCAATGGCCTTCAATAGCTCGAAGTTCTGGGTGTTACGGGTGCCCACTTGCAGCATCACGCCGGTGGGACGGCCGAGCTTTTCCAGGCAGGTGTCGATTTCCTCGATGTGGCTCTCATGGGTGATTTCCATGGCAATCACCTTGATGCCGTGTTTGCCAGCCTTCTCGAACACCCAGGGCAGGCAGCCCTTGCCGTGGCCCTGGAACGAATAAGGGTTGGTACGCGGCTTGTAAGCCCCCATTCGGGTGCAGACTTCGCCATTGTCCTCGAGGGCCTGCATCATCAACTCGACATGCTCGGGCACATCAACGGCGCACAGGCCGGCAAATATGTTCAGATTGGACTGATTGAACTCCACACCGTTGTAGGTGAAGCCGCTTTGCCGGCGATCATCCCGGTGGCGGCCGAGAATGCGGTAGTCGTCCGAAATGCGAATAGCCCGCTCAACCGCAGGCAGGGCCTCGATTTCTTCCTTGTTCAGGGGCTTGGTGTCACCAAGAAGATAGATTTCGGTCAGCCTCTGGGTTGCACCCTGGACCTCATGAACCCGAACCGTGACATTCGGAAGGTTCTCGAGGTAATGCATGGTCTGCCGGTATTCTTCGCTGTCCAGAGCGGTATTCGGATGAAGAATCGCTAACATGCTGTCTCCTTTTAAGAACCGGCGTCTTGCGCCCGGTGCCGCGCCTGCATGAACTCCCGGTGATTAAGATGCAGCAGGTCTGCCATGCGGCGAATAAGATGTTCCTCGTACTTGTCGATGCGCCCGTCCGCAAAGGCCACCCGCCAGATACTCTCAAGCAGGGCCTGCTTACCCTCCTGGTCGAGGTGCTCGTTTATCTGGCCGGTGAATTCATAGAGCGACGTGGCATCGTCGGCGTGGTCCAGGGCATCCTGCAGAATCTCTTCGGCTTCGGCACGGGTTACCTGGTGCGCTTCCACCGCGCCATCGACAATGGCCTGCAGCTCGCGCTCGTCCTCGTGCTGGTCGATCCGCGAAACCTGAACCATCAAAGCGGTTGCAGCCACGGCCAGTTGGTGAGAATCCGGCTTCTCGCTCTCAGCTTCCGGTGCCGCAAACAGTTTTTTCAGGCTCTCGATCATGATCCGACTGTCCTAATCCTGTGTTTGGTTCGAGGCGATGGTTCAGGCAGCTTTGGCCAGTTGTCGGACCCGGTTTTCCAGCTCTATCTGGTCGGCCGTGAACCGGCGAATGCCATCGGCCAGCTTCTCGGTTGCCATGGCGTCTTCATTGGATTCCCAGCGGAACAGCTTCTCGTCGATGGTGCCAAACTGATCCGGTGAGCGGGCAGTGTCGGCGACCAATCGACGCGGCAGATCGCCCTGGTCGTCCTGCAACTCCTGAAGGAGGGCCGGGCTGATGGTCAGGCGGTCGCAGCCTGCCAGCATTTCTATTTCGCCGGTATTGCGGAAGCTGGCCCCCATCACCACTGTGTTAAATCCGTTGGCCTTGTAGTAATTGTAGATGCGGGAGACTGAGAGCACCCCCGGATCTTCTGCCGCCGGGAAGCTGTCCCGGCCGGTGCTGGCCAGGTGCCAGTCCAGAATCCGGCCAACAAAGGGTGAAATCAGGAACGCACCGGCCTGGGCGCAGGCGGCGGCCTGGATGAAGGAAAACAGCAGCGTGAGGTTGCAGCGAATGCCTTCCTTCTCCAGTTGCTCGGCAGCCCGGATACCTTCCCAGGTGGAAGCAATCTTGATCAGCACGCGGCTGGTGTCGACGCCTTGTTTGTCATACAACTCCACCAGGCGACGTGCGCGTTCCAGGGTACCTGCTGTGTCGAAGGACAGGCGGGCATCAACCTCGGTGGAAACCACACCCGGAATCAGGTTCAGGATTTCCCGGCCGGCAAGCACGGCCAACATATCGGTGGCCATGGTCAGCTGCTCGGCGTCTGAGCCGCCATGCCGCCGCGCCTCTGCCACAGCTTTGTCCAGCATGGGTCGATACGCGTCCGAGGCGGCCGCCTTGAGTAGCAGGGACGGATTGGTGGTGGCATCTTCCGGCCGCCACTTTGCGATAGCTTCAATATCGCCGGTATCCGCCACCACCGTGGTCATGGTTTTCAGTTGGTCGAGCTTGCTGGTCATTCGTCCTGTCGTCCCGGTTGATCTGTTATTGGTGCGCCCGAATCCCGGGCACTGGCTATACGCCTACAATAACGGGCTGCTCTGACAGGAACAAGACAACAAAAGGTATGGTGGCAATTGCCCGCGATTAAGCTTCCGCAATCTCCGGCACAGCCGGTTCACGAACCTTTTCCAGGGCTGTCTCGATAACTTCCAGGCCAGCGCCGGATTTATGGGCATTCTCGCTGATGTAGCGACGGAACTGCCGACCGCCAGGCTGGCCGTGGAACAGGCCCAGCAGGTGTCGGGACATGTGAGTGAGGAATACGCCCCGCTCAAGCTCGCTCCGGATAAACGGAAGCATGGCCCGAAGCGCCTGATGCCGTGTTTCCACCGGCGCAGCCTGCCCGAAAAACTCCGGATCAACCCCCGCCAGCAGCCAGGGGTTGTGGTACGCCTCCCGGCCCAGCATAACGCCGTCAGTATGTACCAGATGCTCATGACACTCCTCGAAGGTCTTGATGCCGCCGTTGATAATGATTTCCAGGTGCGGGTATTTCGCTTTCAGCCGGTAGACCCAGTCGTATTTAAGCGGAGGGACTTCCCGGTTCTCCTTGGGGCTCAGGCCTTCAAGAATCGCGATTCGGGCGTGCGCGATAAAGGTCCGGCAGCCTGCTTCGGATACTTTTTCCACGAATTCGCAGAGATCGTCCCAGGACTCCCGCCCATCAATACCGATTCGATGCTTCACGGTGACTGGCAGGTCGGTAGCCTCAATCATGGCGCGCACGCCCTCTGCCACCTTGTCCGGGTGGCCCATCAGGCAGGCGCCAATCATGTTGTTCTGAACCCGATCGCTGGGGCAACCTACGTTCAGGTTAACCTCATCAAACTCGTATTGCTGGGCCAGCCTGGCGCAGTGGGCAAGCTCACCGGCATCGCTACCGCCGAGTTGAAGGGCAAGCGGGTATTCGGCCTCATCGTGGCGCAGGAACCGTGCCGTGTCGCCATGGATCAGTGCTCCGGTGGTGACCATTTCAGTGTAGAGTAGGGTGTGCCGGCTAAGCTGGCGCGCCAGGTAGCGGTAATGGCTGGTGGTCCAATCCATCATCGGGGCCACGCAGAAGCGGCGGGAGAGGCCCGATTCGGTCATTGCGGTGGCTTGTGATGGTATTGCTGGCATTACGGTTACCTGATCAACTGAATGGCGTGTGCGGCTAATCGTTACGTTGCCGAATGAGCGCTAGTTTAACAGGGTTGGCCAGCAGATTTCCGTAGGGCTTTGGCGAAATGGCTAACCCATATCCTCGAGCAGTGATCTGCACACCGGAAATTGGGAATGATCAAAGGAACCCGGGTGCAGTAGGAAGTTGCCAGTAGTGAGTTGTACAACAAAATAGAATGAGTCTCCCCTTGATCCGCCTAGCATTCGTTCGAGAATGCTCACGTCTCGGCGAACGAGGGTGCCGGTGAACTCAACAGCCGATTCAGACAGCATACGGTTATCGTTCGGGATATCGACGTCGAAAATCGAGCCCTTGAAACCATGGCGCAATGCGAGAATCGTATCCATGCCGTCGCTCCGCGGGCCAGCGACCACGAGGAACAGTTCGCCGCTGCCGGTGAGATCAAGAAGTTCACTCGCTGTAAGGGTTTGTGCCTTCGTGCAATCCGGATAAATTTCCAGGTGTGGATTCAACCAGCCAGCGGAGCCGGTGGCTGAAAACGCCAGTAAGATTGCCAGGAAGGTTGAAAGTGCAGCGGCCTTTATGGGCCATGTATAGTTCATAACGCGTTCCTTGCGTTGGAGTGTTTAAACAAAGGGTGTGATCAACGCAATTTACAGATAACGTTGATCGGATTCATCTGGCAGTGATCTCGAAAGGAAAAGGAACCTTGACCAAATCCATTTTCATTACCGGTGCAGGTGCCGGAATTGGCCTGGAAACAGCACGTCTGTTCGCCTCAAAAGGTTGGTTTGTCGGTGCAGCAGACCGGGATCAAAAAGCGCTCGAGAGTCTGCAGGCAGAACTGGGTGAGAGAGTATGCTCCACTCATGTCGTCGATGTAACTGATGAAAAGACTGTCGCCGGGGCCCTGTCAGAGTTCGCTGAACTAAACGGAGGAGCCATTGATGCGCTGCACAATAACGCCGGTATTTTGAAAGTAGGTCCCTTTGAAAGCCTTGGTATTCAGGATCATCGCGCGATCGTTGAAATCAATGTGATTGGCCTGATGAATGTTCTGCACGCTGCCTTTCCTTACCTCAAGGCTGCCTCCGGGGCGGTGGTTGTTAACATGAGTTCTGCCTCAGCGGCGTATGGCACACCGGATTTCGCCTCCTATTCCGCCAGCAAGCACGCGGTTCGGGCCATGACAGAGGCCCTGGATATCGAATGGGAAGTGCATGGCATTCGCGTCTGCGACCTGATGCCGCCTTTTGTGAATACGGGTATGGTTCAGGCCAATGCCGGAGCGTCGCGTTTGTTCGATAGCCTGGGGGTTAACCTGGCGCCGTCTGAGGTTGCCGCTGAGGTCTGGAAGCAGGTGTGCTCCCCGCAACTTCACAGGCCAGTTTCCAATCAGTTCAAAATCCTCTGGCCGATTGCCCGTTCGTCGCCCGCGGCAGTGACTCGTGCCGTTATGAAAAAACTGCGCCGGAGTTGATGACTATGCCCCTGATGGTGCAGGCCCTGTTGCCCGTGTTTGTCCTGATCATGCTCGGGCATGTATTCCGGCGTATTGATTTCCCCGGCGGCGATTTCTGGCCCCAGGCAGAGCGGTTTACCTACTACGTGCTGTTCCCGGCGATGCTGGTTTTCAAGCTGGGGCAGGCGCGGTTGCCGGCCTCCGCCTATGGCGATATTGCCTTGCTGATCGGTGCCATGTTGATTGCGATGACGCTGGTTCTGGTAGTGGCGCAGTGGTTCTGGCGCTGGTCCGGTCCGGTTTTCTCTTCGGTTTACCAGGGGGCTATCCGGTTCAACTCCTATGTGGGGCTGGCCGCGGGCGGCATGCTACTGGGGGATGAGGGGCTCTCGCTGACGGCGATTGCGGTGGCCATCATGGTGCCGTTGCTGAACCTGCTGTGCATCCTGATGTTTTCGCTGGTGGCCACGGAAGGGCCGGTGAGGTTGGTGCCAGTGTTCAAGGCAATTGTCACCAATCCGCTGATTGTTGGCTCGGTGATCGGGGTGGTCTGGAGTTTCTTCGAGATCGGATTCCATCCGCTGATCGGCGGTATTCTCGAGCCGCTCAGTAATCTGGCGTTGCCGATGGGGTTGATGACGGTCGGCGCCGGGCTTCAACTGAAAGCCCTGCGAGGCGCCTCCCTGCCGTTTATTGTTTCATCCGCCTTGAAGCTGGTCGGGTTTCCGATGATGACGGCGGGACTGGCATTGTTGCTGGGTCTTGAGGGAATGATGGTGCAGGTGGCGGTTCTGTTGGCGGCGCTTCCCACGGCCACTTCGGCCTACATTCTGGCCCGACAGCTTGGTGGTGATGCCCCTCTTATGGCGGGCATCATCAGCGGCCAGACCTTGCTGGCCATCGTCACCATTCCGTTAATGCTCAGTATTCTCTGGTAGGCACTTGAGCACTGCGTCGACAATGCTGTGCTGGAAGTTGTTGTAGCCCTCGGCCGTTGATTCGATATCGGTGGCAAGGGGGTCCCAGGTGCTGAAGGTGACGTCCAGATTCTCGGTGATCGAGCGCCACCACTGCCGGTTGAACTGCGGTTCGGTCAGCAGGCAAGGGTGGGTGGCGTTGCGCAGTTTTTCCTGAACCTCTGCGATATGGCGCGCCCCAGGCGACAGCTCCGGGTTCAATGTCAGAACGCCCTCGAGTTTCAGATCATAGTGTTCGGCAAACCGGGTGAAGGCTTCGTGATAGGCAAACAGGCTGATGTCGTGCGCCGGCGCAAGGCGTTCGCGAATGCTGGCATCGGTTTCCCGGACGCTGTCTTTGAACTGCTCGAAATTCCTGTTCAATGCGGCCGTGTCAACGCCGTCCAGTGCTGAAAGGGCATCGCGGATCGTCTCGGCCATTTCAAGGGCCAGCTCCGGGTCCAGCCAGATGTGCGGGTCCTCTCCCTCACCGTGATCGTGGCCGTGACCTTCGACGTGATGATCCTCCTCTTTTTCCTCCTCTGCCTCATGAACATGCCCGTGGTGCCCGTCCTGAGCGTGGTCGCCATGGCTGTCTTCTCCCGATCCGTTCTCGGCATCCATCAGAGCGACAGTCCGGCTGCTGAATTCCTGCCCGGTCAGAAGGCGATTGAGGAAGGTTTCCATATCGGGTCCCACCCAGAAAATCACGTCGGCGTTCTCCAGTGCCCGACGCTGGGATGGCTTCATGGTGTAGTTGTGGGGGCTGGAGCCGGGTGGGACGAGGCTGGTTGTCTGCATGTCTTCCGTGGCGATCGCACTGACAATCAGCTCCACCGGCTTGATGGAAGTAACGATACGGGTCTCGGCCTGCAGGGCGCCGCTGATTAAGAAGGTGCTGGCACCGACTGCCAGAGAAAATGCTTTTCCAGTAATGCTCATGATAAAGAAGATCCTGCGATGCAATGATGTAATGTTATAATATAACAAATCGGTGTGGAGTCGGCAAAAGAAACTTTCTACGGGGATATTCTGGTGCGTTCGTTAACTGCATGATCATGCGAAACCGGGCGATGGCCGGTATAATGCCCGTTTTCCCTAACGGCCACCGATTTTTCAGGAAGGTTTCATGACTGTACGTACCCGAATTGCTCCGTCACCAACCGGTGACCCTCACGTTGGTACCGCCTACGTGGCCCTGTTTAACCTGTGTTTTGCCCGTCAGCACGGCGGCCAGTTCATCCTGCGTATTGAAGACACCGACCAGGCCCGCAGCACTGCGGAATCCGAGCAGGACATTCTCAAGGCGTTGCGCTGGCTCGGTCTGAACTGGGATGAAGGCCCCGACGTGGGTGGTCCTCACGGCCCCTATCGCCAGTCCGAGCGCAAGCACTCCTACCGTCAGTACGCTGAAGACCTGGTAACGGCCGGGCATGCGTTTTACTGCTTCCGTACACCGGAAGAGCTGGAAGCCATCCGCGAAGAACGCAAGGCCCAGGGCCTGAATCCGGGCATCAAGGGCGATCTGGAGTTGCCCGAGGATGAAGTGAAGCGCCGCCTCGAAGCAGGTGAGCCATACGTGATTCGCATGAAGGTGCCCGATGAAGGCATCTGCGAAATCGACGACATGCTTCGCGGCACCATCGAAATCGACTGGGCCCAGGTGGATTGCCAGATCCTGCTCAAATCCGACGGCATGCCCACCTATCATCTGGCCAACGTGGTTGATGATCATCTGATGGAAATCACCCATGTTTTGCGGGGGGAGGAGTGGATCAACTCGGCGCCCAAGCACAAGCTGCTGTATCAGTACTTTGGCTGGGATATGCCGGTGCTGTGTCACCTTCCGCTGCTTCGCAACCCGGACAAGAGCAAGCTGTCCAAACGCAAGAACCCCACCAGTATCAATTTCTATGAGCGCATGGGATTTCTGCCGGAGGCCGTGACCAACTATCTCGGGCGCATGGGCTGGTCCATGCCCGACGAGCGGGAAAAGTTCACCCTGGATGAAATGATCGAGAACTTCGACATCCAGCGTGTGTCTCTCGGTGGCCCGGTCTTTGACGTGGAGAAGCTCCGCTGGCTCAACGGCCAGTGGCTGCGTGAAGAGCTGACTGGAGAGCAGTTCATGGAGCGTATGCGCCAGTGGTGGTTCAATGAGGACGCCCTGCGCGCCCTGGTGCCTCACGTAAAGGGCAGGGCAGAGGTATTCTCGGACGTGGCCCCCATGGCCCAGTTCATGTTCTCCGGCATGCTCAACCTCAAGCCGGAAGACTTTGCCCACAACAAGCTGGAAGAGGCGCAGGTCAAGCGGGTCCTGCAGTTTACGCTCTGGAAGCTTGAAGCCCAGCGTCACTGGAGTAAGGAGACCATCTTCGCGGACATCAAAGCCCTGGCCAAAGCGATGGACCTGAAGATGGGTGATTTCATGTTTTCCATCTTTGTGGCGGTGGCCGGTACGCCGAATTCATGGTCGGTAATGGATTCCATGGCGCTGCTGGGCCCGGACATGACCCGTTCAAGGCTTCGGCATGCCCTGGAAGTGATGGGTGGATTCTCCAAGAAGGAAACCAAGAAGGTGGAAAAGGAATACGCGGCTCTGGGTATTCATTAACCGCTTTGTTGAATTAATAAACGGCTTGAACAGGGATGTTCAGAAAACTGAAAAAAAGTGTGTTTAAGAGGTTGACGCCCATAGGGCGGATCCTTAATATACGCAGCCGTTGAGGGGCCATAGCTCAGCTGGGAGAGCGCAACACTGGCAGTGTTGAGGTCGGCGGTTCGATCCCGCCTGGCTCCACCAATTTCTAGTCCCCTTCGTCTAGTGGCCTAGGACTCCGCCCTTTCACGGCGGCAACAGGGGTTCGAACCCCCTAGGGGACGCCAATACGGCTTGAAGGTTTAGTCCACCGGAAAGCCATCAAAAAAACCGCCTTCGGGCGGTTTTTTTGTGCCTGTAAATTTGGGGTCAGAAGAAAAGTTCTTCTGACCCCGTTTTCATCTGACCCCGCATTCACATCTGACTCCGGATTTATTCAGCGCTCGGCAATGGCACCCTTGCCAACACCTTCATAGGCCTTCACCCGGATGGTGTCTGTCGCAAACTCCACCTTTAACTTGTCGGCCATGTGGGCTGCAATCAGTTCCACGGTGGTGTCCGTATCCAGCATGTACACCCGCTCCTCAGGCAGGGTCAGCGCAAACTCGCCCTGGTTGGCCTCGTATTCGAAAGTGACGTAGCGAACGTCGTCTTCGCCCACATGGCGCCGCACCACATCTTCCTCGGAGCCCACGTAAATATCCCGCCAGAGCTTGGCCCATTGACGTTCCAGGTCGTAATCGCGGTGGCCGTTACGATCGATACGTATCGGTGAGCGATGGCCGTGGGCGATGCGCTGGCAGTTGCCCAGATGTTTTTTCAGTCCGTGCACGTAGTGATAGTAGGCTCCGTCGATCTCCTCTTCCCGGAGGTTGATCTCAACGGAAATCACGTTGGCCGGAAGCACCGCCTTGATTTCCTGTTCCAGCAGCGAGGCAACTGCTGAGGGCACAACCCGGTCGGCAGATAGCCAGACGATAGCTTCGTCCGGCGAGCGGTGAATGATCTGGCTGCCATCGGTGAGTGCCCAGGTAAAGGTGTCTGGCTGTTCCTCGTGCCAGGACAGTCCCTGGTAGCCGCGGGGAATCACCAGGCGATGGTCGACACGCTCATCGATCACCCGCTTGATGGTGCGTTTTACGTTGCTGAAATCGAACACCATGCCCTGTTCGTCCAGCTCCCCGCCAAGCACCACATCCGCAATCCAGCTCTCACCCACCAGTCCCCGGGTCGGGTCCAGATAGGCGAAATCGATAACGGTCAGGTTGTCTACAAACAGATGGTTCATCAAATTTCCAGGCGGGTGCGGTTGATTGATGGCCGAATTCTAGCAAAAATCACTGAATACAGCAGTCTGGCAATGTGCCAGCGCTCCATTTCTTTCTGGGCAGCGGTCATCATCTTAAACTTCGACAAGCGCAACGATCAGCATTTCCCGGTACTGATACTGGCTGCCGGTGCCTCCACCCGTATGGGTCGGCCAAAAGCCCTGTTGTCCCCGGTGTCCGGCAACCCGGCAGACACGGATTCCCGCAACCATACGCTTCTGGATGTAGCCATTGGCCAGGGCCGGATATTGAGTCCGGATGTCCGGGTAGTGTGCGGGGCCTGGTACCCCCTGATCCGGTTTCGTTGCCGACGTCAGCCATCGCTGTGGCTACGGGCACCGGATTGGCAGGAAGGAATGTCGGCGTCGCTGGCTGCGGGACTCGGAAGCCTGGGGCCGGCTGCTAAAGGCGTTTTTGTTCTCGTGGCGGACCAGCCCTTGCTGGATCTGAACGCCCTTGAGGCGTTTGGCAAGGCGGCCCGTTGCGTACCGGAGCAGCCCATTGCCGCCGATTACGGTGGCCGGCCCGGCGTACCGGCCTATTTGCCGCGTTGGCTCTGGCCGCTGGTGCTGGATCTGGAGGGGGATAGGGGAGCCGGGCGCCTGCTGGCGGAAGTACGGGCAACCCGGGTAGATATTCCGGGTGTCCACGACGATGTGGACACGCAGGCAGACTGGCAAAGAGTACGGGGGCTACTCAGCCGAACAGGCCCGACAGCCAGGCAATCCCGACGCTGAAGATCCCCAGGCTTACGGCAAGGCCAATGGTGTAGATCCGTGACGCCGCCGAGCGTTGCTGGGCAACAAACAGGTCGATTGTCCGCTGGGCGATGTCTTCCGCCGTTTCCCGGGAAATCTCGTGGGCCTGCTGAATGGCCTCGGATTGCAGGGTTTGCCAGAACTCCGTGTCAATGGTCTGAACACTGGTAATGTGATCTTTCAGTTCGGCCATGTGGTCGCTGGTAAAGCCGGAATTCTTTTTCAGTTCCTTCTTGAGCACTGCCAGCTCGCTACCGAGGTTGAGATTGACCTCGGCGGCGACCTCGTCGCGCAGGTTTCTGGTCCGCTCCTCGACCATGTCGGTCACTGCGTTCAGGCGTTCCTCTATAGCTGCGTCCTGTTTGCTGCGGGATTCGTCCAGGGCCCGCTTCAGGTGGTCGAACTGTTCGTCGAACAGGGAGCTGAGCAATTCGTGCAGGCGATTGTTGATGTGGGTTTTGACCGCGGAGCGGGCGATTTGTTCAATGAGCTCGCTGGTCAGGGGAACTACATTGGCCTGTGGGTTACTGCGGCTGGCTGAATCGCCTGTCTTGGGCGAGAGCTCCACCGACGCATCCGCTGGGAAATTGAGCAGTTCGTCCTCGTCGTTGGGGGAGGAGGCAGTTTCGGCGGGCGGTTCTGGCAGGGTTCCGCCCGTGACATCGCTGGCCAACTGATCCAGAACTTCCGTGAGTCCCTCGGTTTGCGGCGGCTTAGTCAGGATGTTGTAAACACCAAAGTTCCTGGCCTCTTCCATGAACGAGGACGATTTCTTGGATGTGCACATGATGATGGGAATGCCGGCGGTCTCGGGATTGCCCTTGATGGCCTTGGTGGCCTCCACGCCATTCATGCCGGGCATCAGGTGATCCATGAAGATGACATCCGGGCGGCCATGGCTGCTGAGGAAATCCAGGGCCTCTTCGGCCGAACCAGCCATGTTGACTTCCATATCGCGACTCTCCAGGAGTTTGCTCAGGGCAAATCGTGCCACCTTGGAGTCATCTACCAGCAGAGCGTTTTTGATCGCCATGTCACTACCTCAATCGTTTACTGCAAACGCGTTTGTTATCGGGCCGTTGTGATCACCAGCCTTCCAGTTTCGGGCACTCAGTGGCCCGGTAGCTCTTGTCCCGATAACACACACCGGGTTCAGTGGTTCGGGCAGTGAAAATCTCGCCTGCCGCCGTAGTCAGGCGCACCTGTCCGTAAGGCTCGCCATGACGGAATGTGGCTTCGATCGAGCTGCCATTGGGGTTCTTCAGCAACCCGTTGCCATGAAATTTCCCTTCGATGTACTGGCCTTCGTACTTCTTGCCACTGGCAAACACTTCCGTCCCTGTGCCGTGGAAAGCGCCATTGGAGAACTCGCCCTCGTAGTGGCGCCCGTCGGGGTAGGTCAGTGTGCCGTTGCCGTGGAACTCGTCATTCCGGAAGCCGCCCACATAGAGCATACCGTCTGCGGTGGTTAGGGAACCGTGGCCATTGAGCTGTCCGTCCTGCCAGTGCCCGGTCAGTATGTCTCCGTTTGCCAATGTCAGGGTGCCTTTGCCATTGAACTGATCGGCACGGAATTCGCCAGAGTAGCGGGATCCGTCAGCGCTGCGCCACTCGCCTTCACCCTCGCGTCTGCCTGCAGACCAGCCTCCCTCGTAACGGCTGCCGTCGGGATACCAGGCGGTGCCCTGCCCATGGAATTGACCGTCCACGAAATGGCCCTCATAGCGCAGGCCATCGGCATCCTGATAGGTGCCGTCACCGGTTTTCACTCCGCCGATCCAGGTGCCGTCCCGGAAATTCACGGTGGTAAAGGCTTCGAGCTTGCCCACCAGTGTCATCTCCTTGCCGGCTTCCAGGGCAACGGTGCGATTCCAGGGTTTGAAACCCGGCTTGCTGATCGTGACTTCATAGCGGCCCGGTTCCAGCTCAAGGTCCAGGCGGGTCGCGCCATATTCCTTACCGTTGATAGTGACCTGATCGCCGACAACATTTGAGCGGAGCACCAGCAGTGCCTGCGTCGGAGGCTCTGGCTGCCGCTGTTCTGTGGGTTTCTTCTTCGTTGTCAGAGCTGTGTCTGTTCGGGTTGCGATCGCCGCCGACGGTTCAGCCACTGCCAGAATCTCCGGTTCTTCCGGCATGGGTGGAATGGTAAACGGGGTGTTGTCGACCACCGGTGAGCGGGGTTTGGGTGCAGGAGGATTGGCTTTGGCGGGTGCCACAGGCGCAGGGGCCTTGCTGATTTGGGGTTCTGCGGTGGCAGAAGCGACCACATCATCAATGGCAGGCGGTTCGGGGTTTTCCGTCATTCGAAGGTCATCCCGCACGGATGCGAACCCGGCGGTGACCAGCAGCATGAGTGCCAGGGCATTGATGAACAGAAGCGGTCTGAAATCGACCATGACGGAACCTCGTGATCCTGCATTCTTGGAATTCTGTCTACCGCTTCATCTTACCCAGTGACTGCAACACTATGTAACAGAAAGTGTCCGGCAGTTAACGAGAATGCAGGCCAAATCACACTTTATCCGGAAGCTGGTCATGGTTGAGTTGCTCCCATGATCTCATGTACACATCGGCTTCGTATTCGTAGGGTGATTTGAACGGGGTGAGCACGAAATCGAACACCAGGAAGAAAAATCCGATGGAAGCCCAGGCAATCGCCAGCGTACTCATGGTGGTAGCTTGTACTTCCGGGTTTGAGTCGACGAAATCCTGCAGTAGCGGGATAAGATCTGAAGCCAGGACAACAGGGTTGAAGCTGGCCATTACGAACGGTACCCAGAAGGCGATAAACACCGGGAAGAATCCGAAAGACCAGAGCAAGCGGCGAAGCAGGTAAATGGCAACTTCCCGCCAGAAACGCTGTCTGATCTCCGGTACTTTCCGGATCCGGTCAAGATAACGGCGGCGTTCCGCCCACCAGGCGGCTACTTCCGGGGCCTCAACAGCCTTTGACTGAGGTGAAGGTGTTGTCATGGACGGGAGTGGTACCTTATGGCTACGGGAGTGATGCATGATAATCGATCTTACGTGTTACCCTACAATTCTCCAATTGTTTAAAGACAGGATAGTTTGAATGGCTGCAGTGATCGACAACGCAATCCATCCGGCCTTTGAAAAGCTTCGCAGTCACCGGATCGACACGCTCAACCTTGAGGTTGAGGAGTATCGCCACAAGAAGACCGGCGCCCGGCACCTGCACCTTGCCGCAGATAACGATGAGAACGTTTTTTTCGTGGCGCTTCGGACTTTCCCGATGGATTCCACCGGCGTTGCCCACATTCTTGAACATACCGCACTGTGTGGGAGTGAGCGCTATCCGGTCCGCGACCCGTTCTTCATGATGATCCGGCGGTCACTGAACACCTTCATGAATGCCTTTACCAGCAGCGACTGGACTGCCTATCCGTTCGCCAGCATGAACCGGAAAGACTTCGACAACCTGCTGTCGGTGTATCTGGACTGCGTTTTCTTTTCCAAGCTGGATCCGCTGGATTTTGCCCAGGAAGGCCATCGCCTGGAATTCGACAAACCGGAAGACCCCTCTACCGATCTGGTGTATCGGGGCGTTGTCTACAACGAAATGAAGGGCGCCATGAGTTCGCCAACGTCCCAGTTATGGCAGAACCTGAGCAGCCACTTGTTCCCGACTACAACTTATCACTACAACAGCGGCGGCGAGCCGGATCATATTGTTGACCTGAGCTACGATGACCTGCTGCAGTTCTATCGCCACCATTACCATCCGAGCAATGCGATATTCGCCACTTACGGCAATATTCCGGCCCATGAGCACCATGAGAAATTTGAAGAACTGGCACTGAAGCGCTTCGACCGGCTGGACATTGATCTGCCGGTTCGCGACGAGAAGCGCATGTTTGCCCCGGTCCGTGTGGAGCAGGGCTATGCCGTAAACGAAGGCGAGGGTACCGACAACAAGACCCACATCGTGGTGGGCTGGCTTCTGGGACACAGCTTTGATCTGCAGGAAAACCTGGAGGGGCAGCTGCTGTCTGCCGTTCTGCTGGAAAACAGTGCCTCGCCGCTGATGCGGGCCCTGGAAACCACGGACCTGGGGCATGCACCGTCGCCCATGTGCGGGCTGGAAGATTCCAACCGTGAGATGACCTTTGTCTGCGGCATCGAAGGCAGTGAGCCGGACAAGCACAAGGATCTTGAGGCCCTGCTCGAATCCACGCTTCTGAAGGTGGTGGAAGAGGGCGTCAGCCAGGAACGTCTTGAGGCGATCCTGCATCAACTGGAACTGCACCAACGGGAAATTGCAGGCGACCAGTTCCCTTATGGCCTGCAACTCATCATGAGCGCTATCGCGCCCATGGTCCACGGTGGCGACCCAGTGGAATTGCTGGATCTGGAGCCGGTACTGGCAACGCTCCGGGAAAAGATCCGGGATCCGCAGTATGTGCCGGATCTGATCCGCCGTAAGCTTCTGGAGAACCCACACCGGGTCACACTGACTTTGCGGCCCGACGAAAAGCTCGAGTCCCGTCGGCAGGAGGCTATCCGAGAAGCTCTGGCCCGTCGCAAGGCCGAGCTGACCGACGAAGAAGTCCGGATGATTGTGGATCGGGCCAGGGCTCTGGAAGAGCGCCAGATGCACAAGGATGACGACTCCATCCTGCCAAAAGTGGATCTGTCCGACGTGCCCCTGCAGATGCCGGAGCCGGAAGGCCGTTATGACGGCGATATTTCGGCGACCGTATATGCCCGTGGTACCAATGGCCTGGTTTACGAGCAGATTGTTGTCCCGGTGCCGGCCCTGACCGAAGAGGAACTGCTGCTGGTACCTTATTACACCACCCTGATCTCCGAAGTGGGATGTGGCGATCTGGACTACCTGCAGATGCAGGACCGTATTTCCGCGGAATCCGGTGGGATCGGCGCGGCTTTCAGCGCCAAAGGCCGTATTGACGATGTCCAGGAATTGTCCGGATACATCATCTTCAACGGTAAGGCGCTGGCCCGCAATCGCAGTGAATTAACCCGTCTTCTGCGAGATGTCTACACGAGTGCCCGCTTCGATGAGAAGGAGCGTATCCGGGAGATTATTGCCCAGATCCGGGCCCGTCGAGAGCAGGCGGTAACCGGCAGTGGCCACGCCCTGGCCATGGGCGCGGCCTCCCAGGGCATGAGCCCCGGTGCCTGGCTGTCGTTCCGGCTGGGTGGTCTGGCCGGTATCCGCGGCACCAAGCAGCTGGACCAGGCCCTTAAAGATCCGGAAGAGTTGGCGGCACTGTGTGCAAAACTGTCCGCTCTGCATGAGAAGATTCGCAATCAGGGCCGTGAGTTCCTGGTGATTGGTGAGGAAGAGCAACTCCCGGCCATGGTCGATGATCTTAAATCCTGCTGGCGTGATGCCTCCGAAGCTGGTGTCTCCGGCTGGAAAATGGAGCCGGTCAATTACACCACCCGTGAAGCCTGGTTGACCTCCACCCAGGTCAACTTCTGTTCCAGAGCCTACAGCACGGTAGCCGTGGACCATCCTGATGCGGCGGCATTGACCGTGCTCGGTGGCTTCCTGCGCAACGGTTACCTGCACCGTGCCATCCGTGAAAAGGGCGGTGCCTACGGTGGGGGCGCCGGCCAGGACAGCGTGAACGGTACCTTCCGCTTCTTCTCCTACCGGGATCCGCGCCTGGAGGAAACGCTGGACGATTTCGACGCGGCTCTGGCTTGGCTTCAGGACAACGATCATGACTATCAGGAACTGGAAGAGTCAATTCTTGGCGTGATTGGTCAGCTTGACCGGCCCAGGTCACCGGCTGGCGCGGCGCGCCACGCCTTCCACAACAAGCTGTTTGGCCGTACCCCGGAGCAGCGGGCCAGATTCCGGGAACGGGTGCTGTCGGTCACCCTGGATGATCTGAAGCGTGTGGCCAGAACCTGGTTGGTGCCGGAGAAAGCCAGCACCGCGGTGGTAACCAGCCCTGAAAACCGGGCGAGGGCCGAGAAGCTGGGATTGGCTATCCAGGAACTGTAAAGCTGATACCGGATACGAAGAGGGGTCAGATGAAATTTCATCTGACCCCTTTTTCATGTTTCTCCCACGGTTAATCAGCGGTGCCTCTTCAATCCAGTGGTCACCATGATTCGGGTGGAGATTTCCTCGACAGAATAGGCCGTGGTGTTCAGGTACGGAATCCGTTCACGCCGGTACATCAACTCGATTTCCTCAATCTCGTGCATGCACTGCTGAATGGATGAGTATCGGGAGTTCGGCCGGCGCTCGTTGCGTATGGTCGCCAGGCGTTCCGGATCAATGGTCAGCCCAAAGATCTTCTCTTTATGGGGTTTGAGTGCTTTGGGGATCTGTTGGTCTGCCAGATCTTCTTCCGTAATCGGATAGTTTGCCGCCTTCACGCCATATTGCAGGGCCAGATAGAGGCAGGTGGGTGTTTTCCCGCTACGAGAGGCACCCACGAGTATCAGATCGGCTTCATCGTAATGCCGCGTGCGTGCGCCATCGTCATTATCCAGAGCAAAGTTGACCGCATTGATCCTGCGCTCGTAGCTCCCTTCGTTATTGATGGCATGGGATTTACCCACGGTATATGAGGAAGAGGACTGCAACTCTTCCTCCATGGGTTTGAGAAAGGTCCCGAAAATATCCACCATGAAGCCTTCGGCGGTGGCGATGATTTCCCGGATATCGCTATTTACAATGGTGTCGAACACCAGCGGGCGTGCGCCATCGGTCTCGGCCGCCTTGTTGATCCGTTTGACCATTTCCCGGGCTTTTTCTTCGTCCGCAATATAGGGAACGGTGACCCGTTCGAATTCGATCTTTTCGAATTGGGCCAGAAGGCTGTGCCCCAGTGCTTCGGCTGTCAGGCCGGTGCCATCAGAAATGAAAAAAGCAGTGCGTTTCATGCTGTATCGTCCGGTTCCATGGTTCCTTGATTCCTGGCCTGGTGGCCTAGGTAATTTCCGCAGGTTACAGTATCATACACGCCAAGTTCGAGACTCCGCAGTGGATATTGCCTGCTTTTGCCGCTTGAAACCGCTGGCCCGATTTTGCTCTTAGCTTCACAGACTCAAGGGAGACATGCTTTGGAAGATTACATTATCTGGTTTGATCACCTGGGAATGTCCGATGTCGATCGGGTAGGCGGCAAGAACGCCTCACTCGGCGAAATGATCAGTAATCTCGCCAACGCAGGTGTTACCGTTCCGGGTGGCTTTGCCACCACAGCGCACGCCTATCGCGAATTCCTCGCTACTGACGGCTTGAAAGAGCGGATCGACAACGCTCTGGATGCCCTCGACATCAACGACGTTAACGAACTGGCCCGGGTTGGTGCGCAGATTCGCCAGTGGATCATCGATACGCCATTTCCGGACGTTCTGGAAAATGCCCTGAAGGAGTCGTTCGCTGCTCTGCAGGATGGCAATGAGCACATGGCCGTTGCGGTTCGCTCCTCTGCAACCGCGGAAGACCTGCCGGACGCGTCGTTCGCCGGTCAGCAGGAAACCTTCCTGAACGTGGTAGGCCTTGAGCAGGTTCGCACTTCTGTGAAGGAAGTGTTTGCGTCGCTGTTTAATGACCGCGCTATTTCCTATCGTGTACACCACGGCTTCGACCACAAGATGGTCGCGCTTTCCGCGGGCATCCAGAAGATGGTACGCAGTGAAACCGCCGCCAGTGGCGTTATGTTCACCCTCGACACCGAATCCGGCTTCCGTGACGTGGTATTTGTGACTGCCTCCTACGGCCTGGGTGAGACGGTGGTTCAGGGCGCTGTGAACCCGGATGAGTTTTACGTACACAAGCCGACACTGGAAGCGGACCGTCCGGCGGTTCTGCGTCGCAATCTGGGCAGTAAGGCCATCAAGATGGTCTACCACACCAAGCCCGGTGAAGGAGAATTCGTCGAAACCGTGAAGGTGGAGCAGGAAGACCGCAACCGCTTCTGCATCACCGATGCCGAGGTGGAAGACCTGGCGCGCCAGGCGATGATTATCGAGAAGCACTACCAGCGTCCGATGGACATCGAGTGGGCAAAAGATGGCGATGACGGCAAGATCTACATCGTTCAGGCTCGTCCCGAGACGGTAAAAAGCCGTGCTTCCGCCAATGTTATGGAGCGTTACCTTCTCAAGGAGACCGGCAAGGTTCTGGTCGAGGGCCGGAGCATCGGCCACAAGATTGGTAGCGGTCCGGTGAAGATCATTACCAGTATCAAGGAAATGGACCGTGTTCAGGCCGGCGATGTGCTGGTTACCGACATGACCGACCCGGACTGGGAGCCGGTCATGAAACGGGCCTCCGCCATTGTTACCGATCGCGGTGGTCGTACCTGCCACGCGGCCATCATTGCCCGTGAGCTGGGTATTCCGGCCGTGGTCGGTTGCGGCGATGCCACCGAGTTGCTGACCGATGGCCAGGAAGTGACGGTTTCCTGCGCCGAGGGCGATACCGGCATGATCTACGAGGGTTCCCTGGATTTCGAACTGCGGGAAAACACCGTGGACTCCATGCCCAACATCCCGTTCAAGATCATGATGAACGTGGGCAATCCGGACCGTGCCTTTGATTTCCAGGCGCTGCCGAACGAGGGCGTTGGCCTGGCGCGGCTGGAGTTCATCATCAACCGGATGATCGGTGTTCACCCCAAGGCACTGCTGAACTTCGACGGGCTGCCCCGTGATATCAAGCAGACCGTCGAAAAACGCATTTCCGGCTACAGTTCACCGGTGGATTTCTACGTCGACAAGCTGGTGGAGGGCATCTCTACGCTGGCGGCCGCGTTCGCACCCAAGAAGGTGATCGTCCGGTTGTCGGATTTCAAATCCAACGAATACGCCAACCTGATTGGCGGCACTCTGTATGAGCCAGACGAAGAGAACCCGATGCTCGGTTTCCGGGGCGCCTCCCGTTATATCTCCGACACCTTCCGGGACTGCTTCGAGCTGGAATGCCGCGCCCTTAAGAAAGTGCGTAACGAAATGGGGCTGACCAATGTGGAAGTGATGGTCCCGTTCGTGCGTACCGTGGGTGAAGCGGAACAGGTGGTGAACCTGTTGGCAGAGAACGGCCTCAAGCGCGGCGACAACGGCCTGCGGGTCATCATGATGTGCGAGCTACCCGCGAATGCGCTGCTGGCGGACCAGTTCCTGGAGCACTTTGACGGTTTCTCCATCGGTTCCAACGATCTGACCCAGCTGACACTGGGGCTGGACAGGGATTCCGGCATTATTGCCCACCTGTTTGACGAGCGGAATGATGCGGTCAAAGCCCTGCTGTCCAATGCAATCCAGGCGTGCAAGAAGGCCGGCAAGTACATCGGTATCTGTGGGCAGGGGCCATCAGACCACCCGGATCTTGCCAAATGGCTGATGGATCAGGGCATTGATACCGTGTCGCTGAACCCGGATTCGGTTCTGGACACCTGGTTTTTCCTGGCCGACGAAAAAATCGACTGAGTTCATTTCCAGGATAAGGAGAGCGACAACGTGACGACGATAATTACCCCGGACCTGTGTGACGAATTTCCGGAAGTGCAGGTTGTAGAGCCCGGTTTCAACAACTATGGCGGCAACAGGGCCTTTGGCGGTGAGATTGTTACCGTAAAATGCTTTGAAGATAACTCCGTGGTGAAAGAGCAGGTTGGCCAGCCCGGAAACGGTCGTGTAATGGTTGTGGACGGCGGCGCTTCAAAGCGTCATGCGCTACTGGGTGACATGCTGGCGGAGAAAGCGGCGAGCAATGGCTGGGCCGGTCTTATCATCTATGGCTGTGTTCGCGATGTGGATGAGATTGGCAAGACCGCCCTGGGTGTCCAGGCCCTTGGAACACACCCCAGGAAGAGTGAGAAGCGTGGTCTGGGTGACCTGAATGTTCCGGTCACCTTTCACGGGGTGACTTTCCACCCCGGGCACTTTGTCTATGCCGATAACAACGGCATCATCGTCTCCGAGAAGCCTCTGGTCTGAGGCTTTTCCGGGCACAAACAAAAACGGCGGCCATTGGCCGCCGTTTTTCGTTCAGCGAGTGACTTCGCTGATGTTTGTTCCCAGCAGGAATCCGTCTCCTTCCGGTTCGCAGCGAATGACCTCGCAAACCGTCTCCAGTGGCGGAAACTGGTCACTGCTGGAGTGAAGAATCGTCTGGAGTTCCTCGCCTACGGCTACTTCCTGCTCGACGTAAAGCTGCATGCCGGCGGCGCTCAGGTCGCGGCAAATTCCTTTGAAGCGATTGCCCTGGCTGTCGGTAATCTCAATTTCCGAGTTTATCTGCATACGGTGGAAATCGCGTTTTTCCGAATAATCCTTCATGGCATCAGGCCCAATTGTCGGTTTTTCTTGTCGGTTTGAGCATCGGGATGATCAGCGCCAGCAGCACACCACCGAGAACCAGGCCCGCGCCCAGGAGCATGAAGTCGTATTCCTTGCTGGCTTCAAGACGTTCATTTTCGGCCGTGAGTACCTCAAGGTCGTTGCGAATCTTCTGGTTCTCTTCACGGAGCTCACGATTACGACGCTCCAGATTAATCGAGTCAGCTGCGATACTCTTGATTCGCTGTAGCTCTTCCTGGAGTTCCTGTGTTCGGTCGGAAAGGGAGGCCTCGGAGCTTTCCAGCGCATTTCGCTCGTTGACGACGTTCGACAACTGCTCTTTTACCTGGGCCAGCTCGGCGCGGGTTTCTTCCAGTTGGCGATTGGCTGTCCGAAGCCGGTCCGCCGCGATCGGTGTTTCGCTGAGGTACTGGCTGGAAACCCAGCCTTCGGTGCCCTTGGGGGTGCGAACCAGGGTATACCCGGAATCGGAGGCCTCAATCACTTCCAGTGGCGTGCCACTTGGAACCGCATTTTCAATGATCCGGAACTGGGAACCTGCGCCGGACCTCACGGGAAGGTACAACTGGTCGTCTACCCAGACAGTTTTGGCCTGGGCAACGGCAATGGACGACACTGCGAACAATACACTGATGGCGAGACGAAAAAGCGTCACTGGTTACGTTCCCTGAAATTCTTCGGTTGAAATCTGAGCGTGATTAAAAGCGCAATTTTGTCACAGATGCCCCACCGTGCAAGCGAGCCATCATTACAATAAACTCATGCAGCCCCTGAGGGTGGCTCACGGCAAAACAGCCTTGAAGGGCTTCACCACAACCTTCTGGTAGACGCCTGCATCCACGTAGGGATCGGCATCCGCCCAGGCCTGGGCTGCTTCCAGAGAGTCGAATTCCGCGATCACCAGGCTGCCAGTGAAGCCGGCATCGCCAGGCTCCGGTGTATCAAGCGCCGGATGAGGCCCCGCAACAAGCAACCGGCCTTCCTCTTTCAAAGCCTGAAGACGGTCGATGTGAGCAGGGCGCGCGGACTGGCGCAGCGGCAGGCTGTTTTCGACGTCTTCACTGATAATCGCGTAATACATTCAGCTCTCCGAAATGACTTTCATAAACGAGGTGATCGGGCAGATAATCAGCGGTCGTGCTGCGCAAGGTGTGGCTGGTACACTGTAAAATCTCGGCATGCCGCCAGTTATCTGATGACTCAGGATATTTTGTGACTATACCGCAAGACCCGCATTTGTGCATTGATCTGCATTGCCACAGCACGGCTTCTGATGGCGCGCTATCACCGGCTGCAGTGGTTGAGCGGGCTGCCGGTCAGGGCGTTACCCATCTTTCCCTGACCGACCATGACACCATCGCTGGACTTGCCGAAGCGCAGGCGGCTGCGCAGGCAGAAGGCATTGTACTGATTCCGGGAATTGAGCTTTCCTGTCTCTGGAAAAGCCGAACCATCCATATCGTCGGCCTCGATTTTGATCCTGAGGCAGGTGGTTTCCGGCAGGCTCTGGAGCAGCAGAATGACAATCGCTGGGCTCGTGCGCGAATGATCGCCGAGCGCCTGGGCAAGCTTGGTGTTGATGATCTTCTGGGGAAGGCCTCCGAGGCTGCCGGTGGCGATGTCCCGGGACGCCCCCACTTTGCCCAGGTTCTGACAGAGGCTGGCGTGGTTCGCAATGCTGCCCAGGCATTCAAGCGATATCTGGGCAACGGTAAGCCTGGAGATGTAAAGGCTTTTTGGCCCGAGCTTCCAGAGGTCGTTCACTGGATCACCGGGGCGGGGGGCGTTGCAGTGCTTGCCCATCCCAGGAAATATCAGCTTACGGCAACTAAGCTCAGGGAACTGACGGCGGATTTCCGAAGGGCAGGGGGGCAAGCCATTGAGGTGTCTACCTCTGGGCAGTCCAGCGGCGATCTGGGCTTTCTGGCAGAGCTGTGCCGGAAAGAGAAGTTGCTGGCATCACAGGGTAGTGATTTTCACTTTCCCGGCGCCCCCTGGTGTGAACTTGGCCGTATCATGAAAATGCCAGACGGGCTTGAGCCGGTCTGGCATTCATTCAGACAACCTGTTCTAAGCCACGGACCGGCTTAATCCGGGGCGTGGAACAGCAAGTACAGGTCCGTCAGTGAGTCCGGAATGGCATCGGCCATCTGCCGCGACAACTTCTCACTGTTGCGAACCTTCTGGAAGTCCTCGTCATCGAACAGTCCCGAGAGGGTCAGCATCGGAACCATCAGATCGGCGGTTTCCTCCTCGCTGGCCGCTTCGAGCCATTTTTCTTCGTGTTCAAGGAAGGTGTCCACGAACCCGGCGCACCAGTTTTCCAGTGCGTTCATCGGGTCGCCGTCCTCGGGCTCGGGCAATTCCAGGGCCTGTCCCATATCCAGGGCGTGGGCCATGTCATTTGCCAGCTGGGCGGAGCAGCGCCTGAACACCTCGGGAATCCCGGTGTCGGGCACCTGATCGGCGCCCGTGGCGAGGCGGAAGATTTCTTCCGCGCTCAGTTCTGCCGGGCCGACGACGCTGGCGCAGACCACCCCGTGAAAACCGAAGAAGTCCAGGGCGTCATCGCCCCAGGGGTCGGCAAAAAGGATGTCTTCCAGCGCTTCAATGTCGGAGTTCGATAGCATCAGTTAGTTACTCCCGGCCTTTTTGGCCTCTTCCGCAGCCTTCTGGCGCTTGCGGACCTCTCTGGGGTCATTGTAGGCGCGGCCCGGCGTTACCGGAACGTCCACTGCAGGAGCTTCGTCAGGCGTCTCCTTCGCGGTCGTTTCAGTAGCCGAAGGCTTATCGGCTTTCTCCGGCTCCGCTTTTACCGGCTCTGCTTCTTCAGCTTTAGCCTTCGCTGGTTCCGGCTTCTTCGGTTCCGGTTGGGCGTCGGGAGCCGGGGTCTCGGCCGCTACCTTCTGCTCTGCCGGTTTTTCAGCCTTCTCGGGTCCGGCTGTGGTATCGGTTTTGGCCGCCGTCTCGGGTTTGGCCTTGGGCGCGGGCGCCTCTTTTGGTTCCGTTGGCTGCTCTTTGGCCGCAGGCGCCTGTTTGCCTTCGGGTGCTGCCCCGGATTCCGGTTCTGGCTTGGCGACGGCTGCTTTCTCGCCCTTGTCCTCAGGCTTCTGGCGAGGCTCGGAGGTCTTTTCGGCCTTGGCCGGCTCTGCCTTTTCAGTCTTCTCAGCTTTCGCTTTCTCTGTCTCTGGCTTTTCAGCCGGCTTTTCAGAGGATTGCTCTGCGGGCTTCGCGGCTTCTTCTGGCTGAGCCTGGGACTTCCCGTCTGAGGGTGCCTTTTCTGCAGATGCCTGCTCAGGCTTCTGCTCCTTTTTGGGCTCGTCCTGGGCTGCAGCTGCTTTCGGTGCTTCCTTGGCAGCGGCTGCTGTCTCGGTGCGGGTTTCAGATTTCTCGGGCGCCACGGCCTTGCTCGCAGCTTCCTGCGCTTGCTCGGTTTTTACTTCCGGCTTGGCGTCGTCACGACCTTTTTCCGGCTGGGTGTCCTTCTGGTGCTTCTCGCTGCGGGCGGCTTTACGATCCGCCGGGGAGGATGCCGGTGTTTCAGAAGGAGATCCGTCACGATTGCGCTGGCGACGCGGCTTGCGGCGCTTTTCATCAGAGCCGGATTTGTCAGCCGGGCCGGACTTGGCCGCGTTATCCTGCGGACCCTGATCCTTTTGGTCCTTTTGATCGCGGTTATCCTTCTGATCCCGCTGCGGCCGGTTGCGGCCACGGCCCTGGTTGTCGCGACGGTTGTCACGGCGGTTATCCTGGCCCTTGCCATCACCGCCCTTGTTATCGCCTCCGCGATTATCCGAGCCTTTGTTGTCAGCGCCCTGGCGATTCTGGTTGCCACGGCCCTGATCATCATTGCGGTTGCGTCCGCGTCCCCGGTTGTCATCGCCACGGCTCTGCTGGCCGCCCTGCCGGCGGTCGCTACCACTGCGGTTGCCGCCTGAACGCTGGTCGTCGCCGCGGGCTACACGGGATTTCCGACGATCCTGACGGCCCTGGTTTCTGCGATCATCGCGCTGGTTTTTGCTCTGATCGAGAATTTCGGTCTTCTGCTCTTCTTCGCCACTGAAGAACGCTGAGATCTTGCGACCGAGGCGGCGGAACAGACCTTCTTCCTGATCGGCTGCTTCTTCGGTCTTCTGTGCTGCCGGAGTTGGCGCGGGAGCGCTGGGACGGATGGCCTTTACCGCGGCCTGTTCGCGAACCGGTTTTTCAGGAGCCGGAGCCTCGAAGATTTCTTCTTCACGCTCGCTGTATTCCTGGGCCACCTGGTGGCTGGAGATATGCTCAGGCGTGGTTTCGTCCTGACGCATCCGGATGATTTCGAAGTGTGGGGTTTCCATGTGTGGGACCGGAACCACCACCACGCTGACTTCCTGTCGGGCTTCAATGTCGGCCAGCTGCTTGCGCTTTTCGTTGAGCAGGAAGGTAGCGACGGAAACCGGCACAACGGCCCGTACTTCGCCGGTCTTGTCCTTCGAGGATTCCTCGTAGATCAGGCGCATGATGCTCAGGGCGAGGGACTCGATACCACGAATGGTACCCTGGCCTTCACACCGGGGGCACACTTCGCTGCGAGTCTCGCCCAGGGAGGGGCGCAGGCGCTGACGGGACATTTCCAGTAGGCCAAATCGGGAGATCTTGCCCACCTGAACCCGTGCCCGGTCGATTTCCAGGGCCTCGCGCATCTTCTGCTCCACTTCCCGCTGGTGTTTGGCGGGCGTCATGTCGATGAAGTCGATGACAATCAGGCCACCCATGTCACGCAGGCGTAACTGACGAGCAATTTCCTCGGCCGCTTCCAGGTTGGTCTGGAGAGCGGTTTCCTCGATATCCTGACCTTTGGTGGCCCGGGAGGAGTTGATGTCGATGGAAACCAGTGCCTCGGTCGGATCAATCACGATGGAGCCGCCAGAAGGCAGTTTCACTTCCCGCTGGAACGCCGTCTCAATCTGGCCTTCAATTTGATAGCGGCTGAACAGGGGGATTTCGTCCTTGTACAGCTTGATCTTGTTTTCGAAGGTGGGCATGACCGCACGAACGAAATTCAGAACGTCTTCATAAACCCCGTTGGCGTCAATCAACACCTCGCCGATATCCTGGCGAAGGTAGTCGCGAACCGCGCGAATGATAACGTTGCTTTCCTGGTGAATCAGGAAGGGGGCCTTGCGCTCGCCAGCGGCCTGGGTGATGGCTTCCCAGAACTGCACCAGGTAGTCCAGATCCCACTGCAGTTCTTCGGTGCTACGGCCAATACCGGCGGTGCGAACGATGATGCCCATGGATTTTGGTACCTGGACATCGTTCATGGCTTCTTTGAGTTGGGCCCGCTCATCGCCCTCAATGCGGCGGGAAATGCCGCCGGCACGGGGGTTGTTGGGCATCAGTACCAGGTAGCGGCCGGCCAGGGAAATAAAGGTGGTCAGGGCAGCGCCCTTGTTGCCACGTTCTTCTTTATCAACCTGTACGATGACTTCCTGGCCTTCGGACACAACGTCCTTGATGTTGATCTTGCCTTCAATCTGGCCGGGAGACTTCTTGAAGTACTCCTTGGAGATTTCCTTCAGCGGCAGAAAGCCATGGCGCTCGGCGCCGAAATCCACAAAGGCGGCTTCAAGGCTGGGCTCTACGCGGGTAATGCGGCCTTTGTAGATGTTGGCTTTCTTCTGCTCGCGGGAGCTGGATTCGATATCAAGATCAAACAGACGCTGGCCGTCAACCAGGGCGACGCGCAACTCTTCGGGATGAGTTGCATTGATAAGCATTCTTTTCATGGAAAGAAAGAGTTCCTGTCGTTTAATTTGACAGAAAACCGGAGGGGTTCGCATCAGCGAAGCAGGATGTGCGTGCCGCGGGCCCTGTTACATCAAGGGCGGACCGGCGGCCAGACGAATCAGACCCTTTGGGGGTGTGATCCTATCGGTCTGAGACCAACGCCGACGGTCCGGCTGCCTGTGGGCAGGGAGAGGTCGTGTAAGGTTCGTGTCTGTTGACGCATGTTATCCGTTTTCAGGTTCACTCAGGTGCCTGGGTCTCACGTCGTATTCGTATGCTGGACGGCCCGGCCCTGGGTGGCAATGATTCTTCGCGATGTCGCCCGCGGTTTTCCGCGCGGTTTTTCTTCCTCCCGGGTACAGGGTTCAGTCTTGTGCAGATCTGCCCTGGTGCTCCGGGAGCATTTCTCTCGCCGTTCCCGGTAGTGATTGGGTGCACGGCGTTCAATCTCTCGAATAGTGTCGGTATACTTCTGCCGCTCCGGCTTCTGGCTTGAGTTGGCCAGGCCGTAGACAAACGGCAGAGCACGCCGGAATATAACAGTATTCATGCAGCCGTTCAATCCTGCAGTCATTCCATCATCCAAGGAACTTCATGGCCCGACCGACAGCAAACAAAAAGCCAGCCCGAGCCAGGCCCGGAAAGCCGGTCAAGACGAATGAGGCGGGCAGTGAAAGCAGGGCTGTCCGCGGAGAGGTTCGTCAGGGCGTGCAGAGGGTAACGGTGGATGAGGATAATCACGGCCAGAGGGTGGATAACTTTCTGCTCGCCCAGCTCCGTGGCGTGCCGAAGAGCATTATTTATCGGGTGATACGAAAGGGAGAAGTGCGGGTTAACAAGGGGCGCGTGAAGCCGGACACCCGCGTTAACACCGGAGATCAGGTGCGCATACCACCGATCACCCGTAAGGAAAAACCCGGGCAGGTGGCCCCCGGTTCCCGGGTGCAGGGTGTGATGGAGTCGGCCGTCGTATTCGAGAATGACCAGATGCTGGTGGTCAACAAGCCCTCCGGTATCGCGGTTCACGGGGGGAGCGGGCTGAGTTTCGGGTTGATCGAGGTGCTTCGGTCGGCACGCCCATCGGCAAAATTCCTGGAGCTCGTTCACCGCCTGGATCGCGATACATCCGGCCTGGTCATGGTGGCCAAGAAGCGATCAGCATTGCGTTTTTTACAGGATGAACTGCGGCAGAAACGTATTCGCAAGCACTATCATGCGCTGGTTGCCGGTGACTGGCCGGCGAGCATCGACCGGGTTGACGTGCCCCTGCTGCGCTATGAGATGCCCAATGGTGAGCGCCGGGTGAGAGTTGATGATTCCGGAAAAGCGTCCCTGACGACGTTTCGCTGTCTTGAGCGTTATTCGGGGTATAGCCTGGTGGAAGCCTCGCCAATTACCGGGCGTACCCACCAGATCCGGGTGCACAGTGCCTGGGCGGGTCATCCGATTGCGGGTGACGACAAGTATATGGATGATGTCAGCCTCAAGGCTTTTCGGGCCATCGGCGGTCAGCGGCTGATGCTGCATGCCCGGGCCCTTGAATTCACCTTGCCGGTTACTGGTGAGGCGATGCGCCTGGAGGCGCCTTACGACGATGCATTCAATGACGTACTCCGGAAGCTTTCGGGGCGTCTTAAAGGAACTGGTCAATGAACGTCAGAGTGGTGATTTTTGATTGGGACGGGACCCTGGTGGACTCGGTTGAGCACATTGCCGATAGCCTGCACCAGGCTGCGACCGAGCTGGGTTATCCCGCCCTGGAGCGTGAAGCCTACCGGGATATCATCGGTCTTGGCATGGTCGAGGCGCTGGAGAAGCTCTATCCGGGCATCAGTCGGGACGAAATGAACACTATCCGGGAAGGTTACGCGCGCTATTTTTTCAGCAAGGTGACAACGCCCCAGAATGTATTTGAGGGAATGGCTGAGGTGGTTGCAGATCTCCGCGGATCGGGTCGCAGCTGTTCCGTTGCCACTGGCAAGAGTCGGCGTGGGCTGGATTTTGCGCTAGTCTCCAGCGGCCTCGGTGACCACTTTGAGATCACCCGGTGCGCCGATGAGACACGCTCGAAGCCAGACCCGGCCATGCTCGAGGAGATTCTTCGTTTCTACCGGATTGAGCCCGAGGAAGCGGTGATGATCGGCGATACCCGATATGACCTTGAAATGGCGCGGCGGATTGGCATGCCCTCCATCGGGGTTGAATGGGGAGTGCACAAGCGGGATGTGCTGGGTGACTATTCGCCGCACGCGATTGTTGATTCCGTGCCCGACCTTCGGCGGGTGCTGGGGCTGTAAACAGACCGAATTTATTGAAGTTGCTGACAGGATGCATGCATGAGTGACTGGGAATCTGACAAGCCTGCCGATTGGGGGGATAAGCCGGTAGAGCCGGAGAGAGAAAGCAAGCCACTGTTCGGTCGTAAATCGCCGAAACTCCCGCCCGAATCCGGCCGTGACTGGAAGCTTATCGAAAAGCTGGTTATGTCACTGCAGGCTGAACAGCGCAGAAGTCGACGGTGGGGTATCTTTTTCAAGTTTCTGACCTTCGGTTACCTGATTGCCCTGCTGTTCATGTTCAAGTTTCCCCTTGGCGAATCCATTGAGGGAGTGGCAGGAAAGCATACTGCCCTGGTGGAGATTAATGGGCCGATTGCTTCAGATGAGCTGGCCAGTGCGGACAATATCGTTGGCTCTCTCCGGACTGCCTTCGAAGAACCTAACTCGGTGGCCGTGATCCTGCGAATCAACAGCCCCGGTGGCAGTCCGGTTCAGGCGGGTTACGTCTACGACGAGATCAAGCGCTTGCGGGAAGAGTACCCGGAGAAGAAGGTCTACGCCGTGATCTCCGATATTGGCGCCTCCGGAGCCTATTACATCGCGGCCGCTGCGGATGAAATTTACGCCAACCGTGCCAGCCTGGTTGGTTCCATTGGCGTTGTGGCTGGTGGTTTCGGTTTTACCGGCGTTATGGAAAAAATCGGTGTCGATCGGCGCCTTTACACTGCCGGCGAGAACAAGGCTTTCCTGGATCCTTTCTCTCCGGAGGAGGAAGAGGAGGTGATGTTCTGGCAGAGCGTGCTGGAAAACACGCACCAACAGTTTATTGATGCGGTCAAGCAGGGGCGCGGTGATCGGCTTGCCGATGACGAGCGCCTGTTCAGCGGGCTGGTCTGGAGTGGCGAGCAGGCCGTTGAGCTTGGTCTGGCTGATGGGCTTGGCAGTGCATCACACGTGGCCCGGCAGATCATCGGTCAGGAAAAGCTCGTGGATTACAGTCGTCGCAAGTCGCCGTTCCAGGATATTGTCGACCAGCTTGGTGTCGCATTCGGTGAGGGCTTTGCCAGTCAGCTGGTCGAGTCACGCCTCGAGCTGCGTTAAGTTCTTTCCGGGGCAGGCCGGTTCTCAAGAAGCGGGTTCCGGCCCCAGCGTCGCAGCATGCTGTTCAGGGCGATCAGGGGTAATCCGACCAGGCTGTTCGGATCCCGGCCTTCCAGGGCATCAAATAGCGTGATGCCCAAGCCTTCCATCTTGAAGCTGCCGGCGCAGTCGTAGGGTTGCTCCCGCCGCAGGTAGGCATCGATCTCCTCGTCAGTCAGTTCACGGAACCGGACGTTGTAGGGTTCGCAGAGGCTCTCCAGTTTTCCGGAATCGGCGTCAAGCAGGGCCAGGCCCGTTAGGAATAGCACTCGGTGACCACTACTCTGGCGCAACTGGTTGGTTGCCTGCTGATGATTGCCGGGTTTGTTCAGCAACGAACCATCCGGCAGGCAGGCGACCTGGTCGGAGCCGATGATCCAGTGGCCGGGGAAGCGATCTGCGAGTGCCCGGGCCTTGCTCTCCGCCAGTCTCGTGGCCAGCGACTCTCCGGATTCGTCCGGTTGGGGCGATTCGTCGATCTCGGGGCTGGCGCAGGTAAAGGGCAGGCCAAGACGTTCCAGAAGTGTCTTCCTGTAGGGCGACGAAGACGCCAGTAAAAGTGGTTTGCGGGTCATCGATAACATCCTTTGATTGCCTGGCCAGAGGATCTGGTGTGCGGTTATCGTAAATTACACCTACCTGCACGGAAACCCTTGTTAAAAACCAACGAAGTCTTTGACAGCAGCGGGCTGCGCCCCTAAAATTGCGCGCCTATGTCAAACGCGTCCAACGCCGAGTTGCCCAAATCTGTTGATCCTTACCGGTTAGCGGAACAGAAAAGCACACTGGAGGGAGAGATTCCCATCAGCGGGCTTGGCCGTTTTCGCGAAGCTGTTCTCGGGTTCTCGGAAGGCGCTGCGTGCCGGGTGAAGCTGTCTTTCTTTATGGATGGCGAGAGACGTCGCGTTGTCTCTGGCGAGCTCTCCGCGCCGGTGGATCTGCAATGTCAGCGGTGCATGGGTGCCATGAGCGTGACGCTGGTTTCCCGGTTCGAGCTGGGACTGGTCACGTCTGATGAGCAGGCTCAGCAGCTACCGAAAGAGCTTGAGCCGTTTCTGACCGATGATTTCTCGGCAGACCTCTGGTCGATGGTGGAAGACGAGTTGTTGCTGGTTTTGCCACCGTTCCCGCTTCACGAGCGGGATGAGTGTCCGGCCCGTGAAGATCTGGAAGCTTACGAGCCTGACGGCTCCGCGGCTGAGCCGGTAAGAAAATCGGGCGAGAATCCGTTCAGCGTTCTGGCGGATCTCAAGAAGACAAAGCATTAACCGGGCGCGGGTATCCCTCAGGACGCCGGCGCACATTTAACGAACAGACGTTACTTATTCAGCAAGACAAAGTTTACGTTAACAGGTCAGGAGCATAATCATGGCTGTACAGCAAAACCGTAAGACCCGTTCCAAGCGTGGCATGCGCCGTTCCCACGACGCCCTGAGCGCCGCTGCTCTGAGCACTGATGCTACCACCGGCGAAGTTCATCGTCGTCACCACGTGTCTCCGGACGGCTTTTACCGTGGCAAGCAGGTAATCGAAGCTCGCGACGAGTAAACTCGTTGCCAATATGCATCGTCCCGAATCGGATGGCAGAACGGTGAAGCCGGTCACCATCGCGATTGATGCCATGAGTGGTGACCGCGGCGCTGCCGTTGTGGTTGCCGCTTCATTGCAGGCGGTGCGTGAAAATGAGGCCTTGAGCATCGTTCTGGTGGGAATCCGGAGCGAGCTTGAGGCTTTGTTGCGTGAGGGGCATGCCCGAATTCGCATCGTTGAAGCAGCGGATGTGGTTCGAATGAACGAGCGCCCCTCCCACGCCCTGCGCCACAAGAAGAACTCCTCCATGGCCATCGCGCTGGGTCTTGTCCGGGATGGCGAAGCCCAGGGTTGTGTCAGTGCCGGTAACACCGGCGCGCTGATGGCCTTTGGGCGCACGATTATCCGCATGTATCCGGGAATCGAGCGTCCGGCCATTGCCAAGCTGATTCCCTCGCTGCGGGGACGTTGCCACGTCCTGGACCTGGGTGCGAATGTCGATTCAACCGCCGAAAATCTTTACCAGTACGCGCTGATGGGGTCGCTGATGGCCTCGGCCATTTGCAGCCAGGCAGAGCCGCGGGTTGCCTTGCTGAACGTGGGCGAGGAAGAGATCAAGGGGAATGAGCAGGTCCGCCTGGCCTCTCACATGCTCGCCCAGTGCGATACCATTAACTACATTGGTTATGTGGAAGGCAGCGACCTGTTCCGCGATGTGGCCGATGTGGTTGTCTGTGACGGCTTCGTCGGGAACATTGCCCTGAAAACGGGAGAGGGCGTTGCCGGTCTGCTGATCGAGTTGATGGAGCAGGCATTCACCCGGAATCTTTACGGCAGGCTGGTCGGCCTGCTCGCCCGGCCGATTGTCGGTCGGCTTCTGCAATTGATGGATCCTTCCCGCCACAACGGTGCCAGCCTGCTCGGGCTGCAGGGTGTGGTGATCAAGAGTCATGGTAACGCCAACGAACGGGCAATGCTGTCGGCCATTCGTCAGGCCGTCCGCGAAGTCGAGCTGGAAGTGCCCCGCCGAATCAACGAGCGTCTCGACGATCTCATGCTTTGAGTGCCTGAGACTAAAGTCTGTCCCGGTTTGGCCTCCCGTTCGCGGATAATTGGCCTAACTTGTACTATTGGCTAATCTCACGTAACCACTCAATGACGATAAGATTCCGCTTATGAAATCAGCCTTTATTTTTCCAGGACAAGGGTCGCAATCAGTGGGCATGCTATCGGCTGCCGCTGAAGCTTGGCCCATTATCGACAAAACCTTCGCCGAAGCCTCCAATGTGCTTGGCTACGACCTCTGGGATCTCTGCCAGAACGGGCCGGCTGAGGAGCTCAATAAAACCATGGTTACCCAGCCCGCGCTGCTGACAGCCAGTGTTGCCCTGTGGCGGCAGTGGTTTGTGGCAGGTGGTGTGTCCCCGGACTTTCTCGCCGGTCACAGTCTGGGCGAGTACAGCGCCCTGGTTGCCGCCGAGAGCCTCGACTTTGTGGAAGCGGTAAAGCTGGTTCGCCTGCGCGGCGAACTCATGCAGGACGCAGTACCGGCAGGAGAGGGCAAAATGGCTGCCATCCTGGGGCTTGAGGACGACGACGTTGTTGCTGCCTGTGAGGGAGCGGCGCAGGGTGATGTGGTGTCTGCGGTTAACTTCAATGCTCCCGGGCAGGTCGTGATTGCCGGAGCGGCCGCGGCGGTCGAACGCGCCATCGAGGCGTGTAAGGAAAAAGGGGCGCGGAAGGCCATGCCGTTGCCCGTCAGCGTGCCGTCCCATTGTGCCCTGATGAAGGGCGCTGCGGAGGAGCTGGCCAAAGCGCTGGAAGATGTGCGCTTTAACGATGCTGTCATCCCGGTTATACAAAATGTTAACGCCGCGGCCGAGACTGAATCCGCTACACTGAAGGCCAACCTGCTCAAGCAGCTCTATTCGCCGGTGCTCTGGACAGATTCCGTGCGCACGCTGGTTACTAACGGTGTTGAAGTCGCCGTTGAGTGCGGCACTGGCAAAGTGTTGGCGGGGCTTGCAAAGCGTATCGACCGGGCCTTGGCCGTTCACAGTATCGAAGACCCGGACTCGCTGTCGAAGGCGCTGGACGCCTTCGGTCAGTCCTGAAACGAAAGGGAGTTATTCATGTCTCTGGAAGGTAAAACCGCACTGGTAACCGGTGCTACCCGCGGCATTGGCCAGGCGATTGCCCGTGCGCTGGCCGCACAGGGTGCCGAAGTTATTGGAACAGCAACCAGTGAAGCCGGTGCCGAATCTATCACCAATGAACTCCAGTCGGCCGGTTACAAAGGCTACGGCATGGTGATGAACGTGGCAGATCCTGCCAGCATTGAAACAGGACTGAAGACGCTGACGGAAAAATCCGGTGCGCCTCTGATTCTGGTCAACAATGCAGGCATTACCCGTGATAACCTGCTCATGCGTTTGAAGGACGAGGACTGGGCATCAGTCCTGGAAACCAATCTTTCCAGCGTTTACCGCACGAGCAAGGCGGTGCTTCGCGGCATGGCCAAGGCGAAATGGGGGCGGATTATCAATATCAGTTCCGTGGTTGCCGGTATGGGCAATCCGGGGCAGGGCAACTATTGCGCTGCCAAGGCCGGCGTTGAAGGGTTTACCAGAAGCCTGGCCAAAGAAATGTCGAACCGGGGAATCACTGCGAATTGCGTGGCTCCCGGATTTATTGACACGGATATGACAAAAAAACTGGACGACAAGCAGCGTGAGGCTATGCTGGAAATCATACCCGCGGGTCGTCTGGGCGAGCCGGAAGAAGTGGCAGCCGTGGTTGCCTTCCTGGCATCAGACGCAGCCGGATACGTGACGGGTGAAACCATCAACGTTAACGGCGGAATGTACATGGGATAAGCCCCAGTCGGGGTCTGTGCGCAACTCCTTGTCGCACAACATGTTTATCAGAAGCTCTGCTTGTTTGCAGGTAGGGTTTAAACTAAACTGGCAGCACTTGAGTTGCTTGGTTGACACACAAAGTGAGGACATTATGAGTACAGTTGAAGAGCGCGTGAAGAAGATCGTTTGTGAACAGTTGGGCGTTAAAGAGTCCGAAGTTCAGAACTCATCTTCTTTTGTAGAGGATCTTGGCGCTGACTCACTGGACACCGTTGAGCTGGTTATGGCACTGGAAGAGGAATTTGAAACCGAGATTCCTGACGAGGAAGCCGAGAAGCTGACAAGTGTTCAGGACGCGATCGACTACATCGTCGCGCATACCTGATACTCTGCATTTAAGAAAGCCAGGCAAAAAGCCGTCCTTGTGAAACAGCGAGGGACGGCTTTTTTATTGGCTGAAAATCGGGTTCAATCTGCGTTCAGAATCATTCGGACAAGATCAGGTGCAACAGGTTATGACTAAACGGCGAGTTGTCATCACAGGCATGGGCATGCTGTCTCCGGTCGGCAATAGCGTGGAGTCGTCCTGGGAAGCTATTCGGGCCGGACGTAGCGGGATCGGTATGATCGATCGCTTTGATGCGTCGGCCTATAACACAAGGATAGGAGGGGCCGTACGGGATCTGGACATGGAGCCTTATCTGTCCCCCAAGGATGCCAGAAAGCTCGACGCCTTTATCCACTATGGCCTGATTGCCGCCCAACAGGCGGTTGATGACAGTGGCCTTGAGTCTTTTGACAGACTTGACCGGGAGCGCGTCGGTATTGCGATTGGCTCTGGCATCGGTGGCCTTGAGTACATCGAGAAAAGTGTTCTTACCATGGACAAGTCCGGGCCCCGAAAGGTTTCGCCATTTTTCGTGCCTGCCTCTGTCATCAACATGATCTCCGGTAATGCCGCTATCCGTTTCGGCTATCGCGGTCCGAATATTGCGATCGTGACCGCCTGCACCACCGGTACCCATAACATCGGCTACGCGGCCCGTACCATTGCCTATGGCGATGCCGAGGTAATGCTGGCCGGAGGGTCGGAAATGGCGACGACGCGTACCGGTATGGCTGCGTTTTCGGCTGCGCGGGCACTGTCCACGCGAAACGACGAACCGGAAAAGGCCAGTCGACCGTGGGATAAAGATCGGGACGGCTTTGTACTCAGTGATGGTGCGGGTGTCGTGGTTCTTGAGGAACTGGAGCACGCGAAACAGAGGGGCGCCACAATCTACGGCGAAGTGGTTGGCTTCGGTATGAGTGATGACGCCCATCACATTACTGCACCGCCAGAAGACGGTGAGGGCGCGGCCCGGTCCATGGCCAACGCCGTGCGTGACGCCGGACTTGATCCGGAAGAAATCGACTATATCAACGCCCACGGCACGTCCACCCAGGTGGGTGATGTCGCTGAAGTGGCTGCTGTTCGGCGGGTTTTCGGCGCACATGCCGAAAAGCTCGCCATGAGCAGCACCAAATCCATGACCGGGCACCTGCTTGGCGCCGCGGGTGCCGTGGAAGCGATCTTCTCGGTCCTGGCGATTCGCGACGGCGTGCTACCGCCAACCATCAATCTGGACAATCCCGATGAAGGGTGCGATCTGGATCTGGTTGCCCACAAGAGCCGTCCGGCCGATGTTCGGGTGGCGCTTTCCAACTCGTTCGGATTCGGTGGTACCAATGGCACCCTGATTTTCCGTCGCTACGAAGGCTGACACTGGCCGTGTTTCGTCTTTATTGGGCCGATGATGGCGGCCTGCCCGCTGATGATCGTGGCCTCGCTTATGGTGACGGACTGTTCGAAACCATCAGGATGTCCGGGCAGAAGGGTGTTCTGTTATCCCGTCATCTGGAACGAATGGTGCGTGATGCCGGGCGCCTTGGTATCGAAGTGTCCCGGAAGGAGCTCGCCAATGTGTGCGTGGAAGCGGCGCAGCGCTTTGCTGATCACTTCAGGACGGACGGCTGGATTCTCAAGCTGACACTGACCCGCGGCAGTGGCGGGCGGGGCTATCGCCCGGATCCCGGGATGGAGCCCAATCTGCTGGTGTCCGCTTCGCCTTTGCCGCCGATTGCGGACCCTGAGGGTGTCGTGGTTGATTTCTCCAGGGTGCCTCTGGCAGTCAATCCGTTGCTGGCCGGAATCAAGTCGCTGAACCGGATCGAACAGGTTCTGGCGGCCGCGGAACTCGGCCCTTCGCTGTTCGAGGTGATCATGGCCGACCGCGACGGCAATCTGGTCGAAGGCACCCGCACCAATCTTCTGCTTCGCCAGGGGGAAGGCTGGGTAACGCCTCCAGCCTCCTGTCTGGCGGTTGCCGGTGTGCTCAGGCAGTGGTTGCTGGAGCGTCTGAGGCAAAGGGGGGAGACGGTGACAGAGCGTCCGGTCACGGTAAGTGACGTGCTGGGCCAGGAATGCAAGGGCGTGTTTCTGCTGAACAGCGTGCTGGGTATTGTTCCGGTTCGCACTATTGCCGGTCATGATTTGCCTGTCGATACCGGACTTGCGACAATCTTCAATCCTCTCGAAACACTGGAATAAATCGTTTGCTCAAGAAGTTATTGCTTGCGTTCGTTTGCGTTGCCGTTCTCGCCGTGGCAGGAACCGGCCTGTGGGTGTGGCAGGGGCTGCAGGGCCTGGACAAGCCGGTGATGCTCGAAGAGCCACTGCTGTTTAACGTCCCTCAGGGCAGTTCCTTCATTGAAGTGGTTGGCCGGCTTGAGGCTGAGGGCCTGGTTTCAGACCGGCTATGGCTCAGGCTCTACGGTCGGCTCGAACCTGAGCAAACCCGGATCAAGGCCGGCGAGTACGAATTCGTCGACGGCATGAGCCCCAGGGACATGATCGGTGTGATGGTGTCGGGAGACACCAAGCACTGGTACGTGCAGTTCATCGAGGGCTGGACCTTCAAGGATATGAGAGCGGCCCTGGCCCGGGCTGAGCGGCTGCAGAAGGTGACCGGCCAGTGGACCAGTGAGCAGATCATGTCAGCTGTTGGCGCCGAGGGAGAGCATCCCGAGGGGCGATTTTTTCCGGATACCTACGCCTTTACCGGTAGCGAATCTGACCTTGATCTTCTGAAGCGGGCCTTCAGCCGCATGGAAACCGTGCTGGCAGAGGAATGGGCGGCGCGGGAAGAAGGATTGCCCTATGACAATCCATACGAAGCCCTGATCATGGCCTCGATAGTGGAGCGAGAAACCGGGGCCCCCCATGAGAGGGAACAGGTTGCCGGCGTGTTCGTCCGTCGTTTGCAAAAGGGCATGCGGCTGCAAACCGATCCCACGGTTATCTACGGTATGGGTGATAGTTACCAGGGCCGGATTGGTCGCAAGGATCTGCGCACGCATACTCCTTACAATACCTACAGGATCAATGGCCTGCCCCCCACACCTATAGCCCTGCCGGGCCGCGAGGCCATTCATGCAGCCCTGCACCCGGATGACGGTGACGCCCTTTATTTCGTTGCCCGGGGCGATGGCACCCACAAATTCTCGCGTACGCTGGCGGAGCACCAGAAAGCAGTCCGTGAATTCCAGCTGAACCGGCGTGAAGACTACCGCTCTTCGCCTGCGCCACAAGACAGCGACGCCGATGAGGATGCAGGATGATGGCGCGGGGGCAGTTCATAACGTTCGAAGGCACCGAAGGTGTCGGCAAATCGACACAGTTGACGAACGCCGCCAGTACTCTCGATCAGATGGGCGTTGATTATATTGTCACCCGGGAGCCCGGGGGCACGCCGATGGCTGAGGCCATTCGCGAGCTGTTGCTGGCGCCCAGGGATGAGCCGGTAAATGAAATCACCGAGCTGTTGTTGATGTTCGCCGCCAGGGCCCAGCACTTGCATACGCGAATTTTACCGGCACTTGAACGAGGCCAGTGGGTTTTGTGCGACCGATTCACTGACGCGACCTTTGCCTATCAGGGCGGCGGGCGCGGCGTTCCGGAAGAGCGAATTGCCCTGCTGGAAACACTGGTTCAGGGTGACATCCGCCCGGATCATGTGGTTGTCCTGGACGCCCCTGTGGATACAGGGATGGCCAGAGCCCGCAAACGGGGCGAGCTTGATCGTTTCGAGCAGGAAGATCTGGATTTTTTCCAGCGAATCAGAGATGCCTATCTCGCCCGGGCCTCGACGGAGCCCGCCCGCTATCATGTGGTTGATGCCGCGCGCCCGCTGGCCGAGGTTTCTGAGCAGGTCTCGGGCCTGTTGAGTCAGTGGGTAAATCATTAGGAGCTTGCTGACAGCCGGTGGCTTTTACCACTGTTTTTGGCTCATTCGTGCACTTTCTGTAATGTTCTGCTTTAATTGAGGAACATTCTCAGTTAAACGCTGGCAGTTTTAATGGTTAACGCGAAACTTCTAAAGCTTCCAATGGCCGCGCATCAGCATTGGCACGAGCACCACCAGATTGTCATAGGGGTGCGGGGCGAAGCCGAGTTAAGCGTTGATGGGGCGGGGGCGTGTCTGGACACCTGGCGGGCCTATCTGGTGCCCACGGAAGCCCGGCACGATTATCGTGGTAATGACAAGAATCATGTTCTGGTCATTAATCTCGATCCGCTCATGCCCGCCGTCAATTCTCCCGCTCACGCAGATTACGAGCGAATGATGCGGGTGTTTGAAAAACCGCGAACCTTGCAGATGGACAGCCGCTTGCACGGTCTTGTCCAGTTCGCCGCCGGCGAGTTTGACCGCGCGCCAGATCACACGACGCTTCAGCAGCACCTGGCTTCCAGTATTCTCTACTGCATGGCTGACCGGATCACGGATGGCCAGTCCTTCACTTCCAACAGGAATGCCATCAGTCCGGATGCGGTCCGGCGATACATTCTCAAAAACCTTCACAAGAAGATTACCGTCGAAGACATGGCAGGAGAAGCTTGCCTGAGTGTCAGCCGTTTCCATGAGGTGTTCAGGGAGGTGGCAGGCATTACGCCTCACCAGTTCCTGTTACAGACACGCCTCGATCAGGCCGCCACCCTCCTGACAACAACGACCCTTACGGTGTCCGAAATCAGTTATCGAACCGGTTTCTCGTCCCAAAGCGCACTGACTAATGCCTTGCGGAAATACAAGGGGACAACGCCATCACGATTGCAGGTTGGCGACCGAGTGGCCTGATTTGGCCTGCCAGTTTCCCAGTCCCGTAGGATTGTGCAAAAGAATCGTAGGATTTCGTAAGCTCGGAATCCGTACTGATACTAACTTATAGCGACTGAAGCCCGGTCTCACGCGTGCGTGCGGGGCGCGAGTCGCAAACCATCTTTGCGTGCTCAGGTTCAGGAAGTTGTCACATGGAAAATTCCTGCTTCAATCGAGATGGAACTCGGAAAGAAAAGAAGAACAGTACAGCGAGTTGGCGTCAGGTCAGCCATGTGCTTTGCGAGCGGATCTAGTCCGACTCATTAAACCGGAGGAGCCCCTATGGCTATTGGTGTTTGGATAAGTCTCTTTTTATATTTCGCGCTCATGATTGCCATTGGCGTTTTCGCAATGCGCAGAGCGACGTCTTCATCTGAGGACTACATGTTGGGCGGTCGAGCCCTGAGTCCAAAGGTGGCAGCGCTTTCTGCTGGTGCTTCTGACATGAGTGGCTGGTTGCTCCTGGGTCTGCCCGGGGCTCTGTTTGCTTCGGGTTTGGGATCGGCCTGGATCGGTATTGGCCTGCTCGTGGGTGCATTCTTCAACTGGACGCTGGTGGCGCCGCGTCTTCGTGAACAGACTGTACACTACGGCAATGCGATCACCATCCCGTCGTTCCTGGCGAACCGTTTTCCAACGCAGTCTCTTTCGCTGCGTACGGTCTCGGCCATCGTTATCGTTATCTTCTTCGCGGTTTACACAGCATCCGGTCTGGTGGCCGGTGGCAAGCTGTTCGAAAGCGCGTTTGCCGGCATTTTCAACTTTGGTGGCCTGAGTGACTATGCTGCCGGTATTGTGATTACCCTTGGTGTGGTTCTGGCTTATACCGTCGTGGGCGGTTTCCTGGCGGTGAGTCTGACCGATTTTGTTCAGGGCTGCATCATGATGCTGGCGCTGGTTATCATGCCTGCGGTTGTGCTCTTCGGTGAGGGCGGCGGAGGCTTTGCCCAGGCGTCGCAAACCCTGAATGAAGTGGATCCCACGCTACTGTCGTGGACGGAAGGCCTGACCTTCATAGGCTGGTTGTCTGCGGTTACCTGGGGGTTGGGTTACTTTGGTCAGCCTCACATCATCGTGCGCTTCATGGCCATCCGCACCCTGAAAGATGTTCCGGTTGCCCGGAACATCGGGATGAGCTGGATGCTGATTTCCCTGATCGGTGCGATTTCCCTTGGTGTGTTTGGCCGCGCTTACGCCATCCGCAATGGCATGGACGTACAGGATCCGGAAACCATCTTCATTATTCTGTCTGACATGCTGTTCCACCCGCTGATTACAGGCTTCCTGTACGCGGCCCTGCTGGCGGCGGTGATGAGTACGATCTCCAGTCAGCTGCTGGTGTCTTCTTCTTCGCTGACTGAGGATTTCTATCGCCTGTTCCTGCGCAAGGAAGCAACCGACAAGGAATGCGTGAATATTGGCCGGGTGTGCGTTGTACTCGTCGGTCTGGTGGCGGCCGTTATTGCGTCCGATCCGAACTCTCAGGTTCTGGCTCTGGTTGCTAACGCATGGGCAGGCTTCGGTGCTGCCTTCGGTCCGCTGATTATTCTGTCTCTGATGTGGCCACGTACCAATGGCGCAGGCGCCATTGCCGGCATGGTAGTTGGTGCTGCCACCGTCATCATCTGGATTTCCCTGGGCTGGAACGGCTCGTTCATGGGCGGCCCGGGTGTCTATGAGATTATTCCCGGCTTCATCGCTGCCTTTATTGCAATCCTGGTAGTGAGCTCGGTTACCGCCGATGCCGGCGAGTACCAGCATATCGAGCGGTAAAGAAAAAACGCGCAAAACGCGTTGTAAGATGTGAAAAGGACTCCTCCGGGAGTCCTTTTTTTGGTCATAATGATTCCGGATCGGGGCTTCTTTCGTATCCCCCAATCTCCGATGGAGCGCGCTGGGTGACTGTTCTGGAAATCGTGGCTTTACTGTCGATCGGCGGCATTGCCGGGTTTATTAACGTTCTCTCAGCCGGCGGTTCCATGCTGACCCTGCCCCTGCTGATGTTTCTCGGTCTTCCGCCTCAGGTCGCCAACGGCACCAACCGGGTGGCGATAACCCTGCAGAGTATCACTGCCGTAGGCAGCTTCTACCGGATGGGGCATGGCAACCTTGTTGTCAGCCTGCACCTGGCCATACCGGCGGTTCTGGGCTCTCTGGTGGGTGCCTGGATCGCAACCTGGGTATCCGACACCGTGTTTGAGTGGGTGCTCGTGTCGGCCATGATCGGCGCCTCTGTCTTCATGTTACTGCCTCAGCCGGTTCTCAATACCCGCCCATTGACACCCGAGCGCCTTGGTCCGGCTGTCTACCTGGCGATGTTTGTCGTTGGTATGTATGGCGGCTTCATTCAGGTTGGTGTGGGAGTGCTTTTCCTTGTGGTGCTGTACCACATGCTCAAGATCGACTTGCGCCAGGTGAACGTGCTCAAGGTCTCGATTGTGTTGCCGTTTACCTTTGCAGCGCTGGTGGTGTTCGCCCTCAACGATCAGGTGCGCTGGGGCGTGGGCCTGACCCTGGCACTGGGCAATGTTACCGGCGCATTCATTGCTACCCGGGTCAATATGAGCAAACGCGGAGCACGCTGGATCAAGGGTATTACCCTGGTCATGGTGGCTGCGATTCTGGTGAGGCTGATTATCTACTGAGTGTAGGTGTATCCCGGGTAGGTAATCAGGCATAAAAAACGCCAGCCCGGGGGCTGGCGTTTCCGTGGAGCTAAACCCTGAAGGTCAGCGCTCAGGCAACGTTCGCCTCGGCAGCCTTCTTGGTGTAGTTCTCCATCTGGTCGAAGTTGAGATACTTGTAGATCTCTTTCGACATGCTGTTGAGGTCCTTGGCGTACTCCATGTACTCCGCAGGGGAGGGGAGTTTGCCCAGAACCGCACCCACAGCCGCCAGTTCCGCAGAGGTCAGGTACACGTTGGCACCATCACCAAGGCGGTTCGGGAAGTTACGGGTGGACGTGGACAGCACGGTTGACTTCGGTGCTACCCGCGCCTGGTTACCCATGCACAGTGAGCAGCCCGGCATCTCGGTGCGAACACCGGCGGTGCCGTAGGTGTTGAAGTAACCCTCTTCCATCAGCTGCGCCTGATCCATCTTGGTTGGCGGAGACATCCACAGACGGGTGCTCAGCGGGCCCTTGTGCTGCTCAAGGAGCTTGCCAGCGGCGCGGAAGTGACCGATGTTGGTCATGCAGGAGCCGATGAAGACTTCGTCCACCTTGTCGCCAGCCACTTCGGACAGGAACTTGGCGTCGTCCGGATCGTTCGGGCAGCATACGATCGGTTCTTTGATGTCGGCCAGGTCGATTTCGATGACGTGGGCGTACTCGGCATCTTTGTCGGCACGCATCAGCTTCGGATCAGCCAGCCACTCTTCCATCTGCTGGGCACGGCGCTCCAGGGTACGCGGGTCGCCGTAACCTTCGGCAATCATCCAGCGCAGCATGGTGATGTTGGAGCGCAGGTACTCGGCAACGGAGTCTTCAGACAGGTTGATGGTACAACCGGCGGCGGAGCGCTCAGCGGAAGCGTCAGACAGTTCGAACGCCTGCTCAACAGTCAGGTGCTCAAGGCCTTCGATTTCGAGGATGCGACCGGAGAACTCGTTGATCTTGCCCTTCTTCTCAACGGTCAGCATGCCCTGCTTGATGCCGTACAGCGGGATAGCGTGTACCAGGTCACGCAGGGTAATGCCCGGTTGCATTTCGCCCTTGAAGCGAACCAGGACAGACTCTGGCATGTCCAGCGGCATAACGCCGGTGGCAGCGGCAAACGCCACCAGGCCGGAACCGGCCGGGAAGGAGATGCCCATCGGGAAACGGGTGTGGGAGTCACCACCGGTGCCCACGGTGTCCGGCAGCAGCATGCGGTTCAGCCAGGAGTGGATGATGCCGTCACCGGGGCGCAGGGAAACACCGCCACGGGTGCGGATGAAGTCCGGCATGGTGTGCTGCATTTCCACGTCAACCGGCTTCGGATAAGCGGCAGTGTGACAGAAGGACTGCATGACCAGATCGGCCTGGAAGCCCAGACACGCCAGATCTTTCAGCTCGTCACGGGTCATCGGGCCAGTGGTATCCTGGGAACCGACGGTAGTCATGTGTGGCTCGCAGTAGGTGTTCGGACGAACGCCTTTGCCTTCTTCCAGGCCACAGGCCTTGCCGACCATCTTCTGGGCCAGGGTGAAGCCTTTGGTACCAGCCTCGGGATCTTTTGGCAGACGGAACAGGTCGGTCGCGCCCATGCCCAGTGCTGTACGGGCCTTGGCAGTCAGGCCACGGCCAATGATCAGCGGGATACGGCCGCCGGCCTGAACTTCGTCCAGGATGACGTCAGACTTGAACTTGAACTCGGAGATGGTCTCACCGGCTTCGTTCAGGATCTTACCTTCGTACGGGCGGATCTCAATCACGTCGCCCATGTTCATGTTGTCAACGGGCGCTTCGAAAACCAGGGCGCCTGCATCTTCCATGGTGTTGAAGAAGATAGGGGCTACCTTGTTACCGATACAGACACCGCCGGCACGCTTGTTGGGCACGCCCGGGATGTCTTCACCGAAGAACCACAGAACGGAGTTGGTGGCCGACTTACGGGAGGAGCCGGTACCAACAACGTCACCAACAAAGGCAACAGGCAGGCCCTTGGACTTGATTTCATCGATCTGGCTCATGGGGCCGGTCACGCCGGGCTCCTCGGGCTTCAGGCCGTCACGTTCCATTTTATAGGCAGCGCGGGCGTGCAGCGGGATGTCCGGGCGGGACCAGGCATCCGGGGCCGGAGACAGGTCGTCGGTGTTGGTTTCGCCAGTAACCTTGAACACCACCATCTTGGTGCTCTCGGGTACCTTCTTCTTGTTGGTGAACCACTCACCGTTGGCCCAGGATTCGATAACTGCCTTGGCAACGGGGTTGCCTGCGTCCATCTTTTCCTTCACGTCGTTGAAGGCATCGAACATCAGCAGGGTGCGCTTGAGCTGCTCACCAGCCAGTTCGGCCAGCTCGGAATCGTCCAGAAGGTCAACCAGGGTCGCAATGTTGTAGCCACCCTGCATCATGCCCAGCAGCTTGACCGCAGTCTGCTTGTCCAGCAGCGGAGAAGACGCTTCGCCTTTAACAATGGCGGTCAGGAAAGCGGCCTTCACGTAGGCGGCTTCATCGACGCCCGGCGGTACGCGGTTTTCCAGGAGATACACCAGGGTATCTTCCTCACCGGCCGGCGGGTTTTTCAGCAGGTCGACCAGAGCAGCAGTCTGCTCGGCGTTCAGGGGCTTGGGAGGAATACCCAGGGCTTCACGTTCGGCAACGTGTTCACGATAGGCTTCTAACACGATATGGACCCTCATCAGTTGGAATGT
>NZ_CAJXKQ010000034.1 GCF_913055835.1 uncultured Marinobacter sp.
CCCCAGTTGCGAACGGCACAGCCGGAAAACGTCACCCCCTCGGCGACAATATCCACCGCATTGCCCTGCCCGCCCGGGTCAATCACCGTCGCGGCATGGCAAGACACAGACACCCCGGGTACCCGGATTGCCAGAGACGACATCTGCTCAGGGGGAAGCTCAAAGCTCACGCCCGGCTCCAGGGCATCAAGCTGTTCTTGCAGGTCCGCTTGCGCGGTCAGCGATAACAGAGCGACTGTCAGGGCCACTCCATAACGCAACTGTGGATACATCAATGTCTCTCTATAAAGCGAAAAGGTTGCAGAGGCCTGCACTCAAGCTTGGCGAACCAAGAGGGAAGCCCTTTCCAAAACTGTGCGGAGCCATGGATGGCGGAGCCCAAGCGCCACAGGGATGTGCCGCCAGGAGCGTGTTTTGGAAGGCCTTGCCCGCCCCGCGTCACCACCGAGTCAATGTTAGAAAGTTTCGTAAATTCCCGCCATTTCATCGTCTTGTAACCGAAGATCAGGCATTTTTAGTCCGTTCTTATACTAAGATCGTAACCAAAATTAACGAAAAAATGGTATCTTAGTAGGTCTATCAAAAGTTCCTAATCAGTCATTGCTCAGGTCGGACGTTCAAAAGACGCCTGACCCCGCCATGACCGTCCTGAACCCACCCATTAGCCTGAGGACGAAAATGACATCATCCAAAGCCAAGATTGTCTACACACTGACCGACGAGGCCCCAGCCCTCGCGACACGGTCGCTTCTTCCCATCCTGGAAACTTACGCCAAGCCGGCTGGTATTGAGTTCGAAACCAGCGACATCTCTCTCGCGGCGCGTATTCTGGCGAATTTCCCGGACTTTCTGGAAGAAAATCAGCGGGTTCCGGATGCCCTGGCCGAACTGGGTGAATACACCAAGGACCCGGACGCCAATATTATTAAACTGCCGAATATTTCTGCCTCCATCCCGCAGCTGCGCGCAGCTATCAAAGAGCTGAACGAGCAGGGCTACAAGGTGCCGGAGTACCTCGAGCACCCGAAGACCGACGAAGAGAAAGAAATCCAGTCCCGCTACGCGAAGGTTCTGGGCAGTGCCGTAAACCCGGTGCTTCGTGAAGGCAACTCCGACCGTCGCGCGCCGGCGGCCGTCAAAGCCTTTGCCCGCAAATACCCGCACACCATGGGTGAATGGAGCCCGGCCTCACGCACCCACGTGGCCCACATGCGCGGTGGCGACTTCTACTCCAGTGAGCAGTCTGTAACCCTCGACAAGGCCACCAAAGCCAACATCGTGTTCGAGAACAAGCAGGGTAAGCAGACCGTTCTGAAATCCGACCTGCCCCTGCAGGAAGGCGAAGTGCTCGACGGCATGTTCATGAGCAAGAAGGCGCTGGTGAAGTTCTTCGAGGATGCCATCGAAGACTGCGAAAAGACCGGTGTCATGTTCTCCCTGCACGTGAAAGCCACCATGATGAAAATCTCCCACCCGATCGTGTTCGGTCACGCGGTGAAGGTTTTCTACAAGGACCTGTTCGACAAGTACGGTGAGCTGTTCGACGAGATTGGCGTGAACCCGAACAACGGCCTTTCCAGCGTGGTCGAGAAGATCAAGCAACTGCCGGAATCCAAGCAGGAACAGATCCAGGAAGACCTGCACGCCTGTTACGAGCACCGTCCGGAAATTGCCATGGTGGATTCGGTCAAGGGCATCACCAACCTGCACGTGCCCAGTGACGTTATCGTTGATGCGTCCATGCCGGCCATGATCCGTAACTCCGGCAAGATGTGGGCCCGGGACAACAAGCTCAAGGACACCAAGGCGGTTATGCCGGAGTCCACCTACGCCACCATCTACCAGGAAGTGATCAACTTCTGTAAGACCCACGGCGCCTTCGATCCCACCACCATGGGTACCGTGCCGAACGTCGGTCTGATGGCCCAGAAAGCCGAAGAGTACGGCTCCCACGACAAGACCTTTGAGATCAAGGAAGACGGTATTGTTCGCATCGTTGCCGAAGACGGCACCGTTCTGACCGAGCATAACGTCGAGAAGGGCGATATCTGGCGCGCCTGCCAGACCAAGGACCTGCCGATCCGTGACTGGGTCAAGCTGGCGGTCAATCGCGCCCGCGCCACCGGCATGCCGGCGGTGTTCTGGCTCGACGACGAGCGTGCCCACGATGCCCAGCTGATCAAGAAGGTGAACACCTACCTGAAGGATCACGATACCGAAGGCCTGGATATCCGCATCATGTCGCCGGTTCGCGCCATCCGCTGGACCATGGAACGTCTGATTCGTGGCCTGGATACCATCTCCGTGACCGGTAACGTTCTGCGTGACTACCTCACCGACCTTTTCCCGATTCTGGAGCTGGGCACCAGCGCCAAGATGCTGTCCATCGTTCCCCTGCTCAACGGCGGTGGCCTGTACGAGACCGGTGCCGGTGGTTCCGCGCCCAAGCACGTGCAGCAGCTGATCCAGGAGAACCACCTGCGCTGGGATTCCCTGGGCGAGTTCCTGGCTACTGCGGTCTCCCTGGACGAGCTGGGCGAGAAGCAGAACAACGAGCGTGCGCGCCTGTTGGGTCAGACCCTGGACAAGGCCACCGAGCGCCTGCTGGAAAATAACCAGTCTCCGTCCCGGGTGACCGGCGAGCTGGACAACCGTGGTTCCCACTTCCATCTGGCCCGTTACTGGGCCGAAGAGCTGGCCAACCAGGACAGCGACAAGGAGCTGAAGGAGTTCTTTACCAAGCTGTCCGCACAGCTGGAAGAGAACAAGGACAAGATCCTGGAAGAGATGACTGTGGTTCAGGGCCACCCGGCGGATATCGGTGGTTACTACCACCCGCCGATGGAAAAGGTCTGCGAAGTGATGCAGCCCAGTGCCACGCTGAACAAGATCCTCGAGGATGCCCGTGCATCCGTGAAGTAAATCAGCGTCAAAGCATCCGGGTCCGCCCGGATGCGATCCGAAAAAACCGGACAACCCTGGCGGGTTCTCCGGTTTTTTTGCGGCTATCCCGGTCGGTCAGTCCTCGTCCGGTTCGTCCTGGAAGCCTTTGCCGGTCTCGCCGGCGCGCCGCAACTGGATGAGGGTAAGCGGCGGCCCCACCAGTTCAAAGATCACGGTGGCACCAATGACCAGGGGCAGAATATAGGTCAGCTCTGGCAGCCGTTCGGTGGCCAGCAGTGCCAGGCCCAGGGCAACACCGGCCTGGGGCATGAGGCAGGCGCCAATCCGTTTGCGGGTGTGGGGAGCGGAACCGGCCAGATAGCCGCCAAACCGCCCGCCGGCCAGTCGGCCTGCAATCCGGGCGGCAACATAGGCGAGGCCAAGCGCGCCAAGGGTTGGCAGCATCTCCCATTCAAGCTGGTAGCCAGCCATGAAAAAGAACAGCGCCAGGAAAGGCTCGGAAATGCCTTCTATCGAGCGGAATGGGCGCACATGATGCCTTGCCCGGTTGGCGACCACGATGCCCAGAGTCATGCAGGTAAGTAGGTAGGAAAGGCCAAGAAACGACGCAATGCCGGCGGCCACGAAGACGAAACCGGCAGATTCCAGCAACATGGGCTCTCCGGGCCGCAGTCGTCCGGTGAGCCAGGCCATGGGCAATCCCAGGATAATGCCCAGCAGAACCGCCCCTCCAACATCCAGCAATCCGATCCCAAGGGTTGAAAGCCCGGTGCCGCCATTGCCCAGCAGCAATTGGGCGCCGACCAGGCAGACACTGAACAGGATCGCGCCCCAGGCGTCGTCGATGGCGACCACCTGAAACACCAGTCGAGTCAACGGACCGTTGGCACCCGCCTCTTTCAGCGTATCCAGTGTTGCTGCCGGCGCCGTTGCCGTTGCGATGGAACCAAGGAGCAGTGCAGCGGGAAGATTCCGGGTAACCAGCCAGACTGCGACGGCAACAAACGCCGCCGTCACGAGTGTGACGGCAAGGCTTACTATCACCGCTTCCCGACCCTCTGCCAGATTCTTCACCGCCATCCGTTCACCCAGCAGGAAGCCGACCATGGCCAGGGTGAGCTGGGTAATGAAGCCGAAGTGGGCGTCGGAGCCCTGGGGCAGAAGGTCCAGCAGGTCCGGCCCGGCAAGCGCGCCAAGCAAGAGCAACAGGGTGACCCTGGGCACGTGTATGCGTTGGCCGATACCATGCGCGGCCAGCGCCAGCAGCAGGGTGCCGCCGACTAATAGCAGGTCCGTTGCGTGGTTCAAGGCTTACTCCTGATGGAGGGGGACAAAACCGCCGTTCACCAGTGTTGCCAGATCCCGGGGGGCAAGCTCAATCTCCAGGCCCCGTCGCCCGGCGCTGACGTAAATGGTGTCAAAGCCCAGGGCCGAATCGTCGATAAAGGTTTTCAGCTTCTTCTTCTGCCCCAGTGGGCTTACACCGCCCAGAACATAGCCGGTGGTGCGTTCAACCGCCTGTTTGTCGGCCATGGCCGCTTTCTTTCCGTGCGCCGCCCGGGCAATCAGTTTCATGTTGAGCATGGTGGTCACCGGCACGATACCCACCACCAGTTCCTTGCCATCGATGGCCACAACCAGCGTCTTGAACACCCGGGCCGGATCCACGCCGGTTTTCTCGGCAGCCTCCGTGCCATAGCTTTCGCTGGCCGGATCGTGATCATACTCGTGAATTGTGTGGGGCACTGCAGCCTTGCGTGCCGCATTAATGCCAGGTGTCATGCTCAACTCCCGTAAGGCGTCCAGAGACCGGAAATTAAAGCAGCTAAGCGCCACTGCAACAACTGCCCGGAGCCATGGGGCAGAAAGCGATTTTACCGAGCATGACATTTGCCGCTCGACTTAAGGACCCGTTATGACTATTTTTCGTACATTATAAACGTCCAAACACCAACGGCTGTGTATTCATGGAGCCTTCGCGGCCAGACCCTCAAGGAATGAAAACATTGGAAGATAACCGGACACCCCTGCGGCGAGCAGGCTGGGCTGCACTGGTCTATCTGATCGCTGGCTTTGCCTGGATTGCGTTTTCCGATACCGCCGCCGAGGCGTGGTTCCCGGACCCTCAGACCTATGCGTTGATTCAGACCTGGAAGGGCTTCCTGTTTGTCCTGACCACGGGCCTGGTGTTGTTCCTGGTGCTCTTGCGTCAGCTGACGAAGGACCGGGCCCTGCTTACCCTGCAACACAACCAGCGCCAGGCCCTGCGCAAACGGGAACGTCAGCTACAGGTTCTCATGGACAACCTCCCCGGTATGGCATACCGGTGCCGTTATGATCGGCACTGGACCATGCTGTTTGTTTCACAGGGCTGCGCCCGTCTGACCGGCTACGAGCCTGACGACCTCATCAATAACCGGGTGACCAGTTACGCCAGCTTGTTGGATGAAGAGGACAACGAACGGATCCTGCAGGAAGTACAGGCGGCTCTGGACAAGGATGAATCCTTTTCGCTGGAATACGGCCTTACCCGACAGGATGGCAGCCGGATATGGGTGTGGGAGCGTGGCCGGGGCATCGAAGAAGACGATGGCTCCGTTGTGCTTGAGGGCATCGTCCTTGATATTTCAGATCGAAAGACCCTTGAAAACGAGCTGGAAGAAATGGCCACCCGTGATCCGTTGACCGGCCTTTTCAACCGCCGGGAAATGTCCAGGGTTCTGGAGGAGGAGCTGGAACGGGCCCGCCGGTATCAGAGGCCCATGGTTGTACTCTGGATCGATTTCGATCATTTCAAGGATATAAACGACACCTTCGGTCATGCTGCCGGCGATTCGGTTCTCCGTTCTATCAGTCGCCTGTTGTTGGGCAGTGTGCGCAGTGTCGACTCCATCGGCCGGTTCGGTGGTGAGGAGTTCGTTATTGTGTTGCCGGAAATGGATCTTGGCGAAGCTCAGGAGACGGCCGAGCGGCTCCGACGCAAAGTGGCCGAAGAGCCTCAGCCGCTTGGCAATGGCGAGGTCGTGCCCCTGACCATCAGTGTCGGTGTTGCGGTGTATCCCGACCACGGGCAGACTGCCTCTGCGCTGTGTGCCGCCGCAGACAAGGCCATGTATCTGGCCAAGGACCGCGGCCGAAACTGTGTCGCCATGGCGCACCTGCACGACCCGGTCCATAATCAGTAATGAGATCAGTATTTCGGACGGGGTGGAGGCAGTGACGCCCGCCTCAATGCGGCCCGGCCAATGCGTGCCCGGTTTGTTCCATTAAAGATAGAAAAACAACAATCGTACAGATAAAGGTTTGAACTGATGAACCGACTTGCCCGCCGTGCCCTCCATAGCAGTCAGATTCCCGAGGATCTCGAATCCGTCACCTTCCGGGATGATGCCGGTGAAAGCCCTGCCGCTGCGGGCGTCAGCCAGGAAACGGTGGATGCTCTGTGGCACAGCGTCCAGAACCTGTACCGGACGGGCGTGCACCCGGGGATCCAGATTTCCATCCGCCACAGGGGCGAGCAGGTGCTGCACCGGGCCATTGGCCATGCCAGTGGCAACGGCCCCCATGATCCGCGAGATGCAGTGAAAGTCCCGATGACCACCGATACGCCGATCTGCTACTTCTCTGCTTCCAAGGCGGTGACTGCGTTGCTGATGCACATGCTGGCAGAGCAGGGGCTGGTAAACCTGATGGATCCGGTGTCCTACTACTGTCCGGAGTTCGGGGTAAATGGTAAGAGGACAATCACCGTTCACCAGATACTCTCACACCGGGGTGGCATTCCTGCGATTCCCCGGGAAACACCGATTGATGTGCTCTGGGACAACGACGAAATCTGGCGTCTGCTCTGCGCGGCCCGGCCGGTGGAAGTGGACGGTGCCAAGGTGGCCTATCACGCAATCACCGGCGGTTTTGTGCTCCAGCGGGTACTGGAACGGGTGACTGGCGACACCATCGAGAACTATCTCGACAAGCATTTGCGTCGGCCAATGGGTATGAAGTGGTTTACCTACGGTATTGCCCCGGAGCACCTGAATGATCTGGCCAGCAACTATGCCACCGGGCCAACACCCCGCTTTCCGGTGTCCTGGATCGTCAACCGGGCGCTTGGCGGCGATATCCGCACGGTTGAGCGGGTTACCAATGATCCACGGTTCCAGGAGGCGGTGATTCCGGCGGGAAACCTGTGCGGGACTGCCGAGGAAATGAGTCGTTTCTTCCAGATGATGTTGAACGGCGGACTCTGGAACGGTCGGAGAATCTGCAGTGAAATTACCATCCGCCGGGCCATCCAGCAGTTCGGTTCCCTGCAGATAGACCGCACCATGATGATACCCATGCGCTTCAGTGCGGGCATGATGCTGGGTGGCAACCCGGTGGGGCTATGGGGTCAGAACAGCCGGTTTGCCTTTGGTCATGTTGGTCTGATTAACAAGCTGTGCTGGGCAGACGCTGCCCGTGATATTTCCGTCAGCCTGTTGAACACGGGCATCCCGATTGTTGGCCACCATCTGCCGGCGCTGGCGAAATTCGTGTATACCGTGGGTAACCGTTTTCCGCTGATACCGGAGCACCGGCGACCACTGATCGCCGCCTGAGGCGTCGGTCCTAGAGTGTTCTGAGCTGGGCTTCCAGGATACCCAGCACTGATGACAGGATGTCCCGGAAATCTGTCAGTGTCTGGGTGCGCTGGATCACGTCCTCGCGGTTTTCATCGAGCCGCTCCAGTTTCGGCACGACCCGGCGGATGCCTTCGGTAATCACCTCATAAGGATAATGGTGGTCCTGGACACTGAGCTTGTTTATCTCGGCCACCTCCTGGCTGAAGATGCTGATAATGTCGTACAGCATGTCCTTGTGGTGAATGCTGCTGGCTTCCCAGTAGGCGTCATCCAGCAGTTCCAGCAGCGACAGATATTCACGAAGTGTATCCGCCACGGATGTCTGGGTCATGGGAGCTCCTGTCGGTGCACAATGTTGTATCTACAGGGAACTATAGCAGGGCTTCTGTCGTGTGGATGACAGAAGGATCGGCAAGGCTCAAAATAAAAATGAAACTCTATTCATTTTAATTGCACTCTGTCGGACAGTTGTGCAGACTTGCGCGATGGGAAATGGATCTATCACGACTCAATGGACGAGAAGCCGAATGGACAAGCCCACACCCCCCAGCGACCAGACCGCCTCCCGCGAGGTGAAGCTGGACCACCACGACAGCGTTCGCAACCATGTGCACCAGCAGGTGCGCTCGGAAGTTGAACGGCTTGAACGCCGCATTGAAACCCTCCGTCTTGTCAAAGCGCCTCATGCGGCCATCATGATCTCCACCTATGAACGGATGATCGACCGCAAGAAGGGTTTCCTGCAAAACTGGGATCTCAGGGACCGGGGCCCCAGCTAGCGTTCGGTGATGGCCACCGTTGTCCAGCTGGTAATTGCATCGGCATCTTCCTGGTAGGTGCAATTGGCCGGGTTCGGGATGGTGTCCTGGTCGTCTGTTGAGTCAGGGTCGTCTATGCGCGCCGGTTCGCCGTCGGAGGCAAAAATCCTGACCAGCTCCACGTTGTAATCCAGCTCGATTCTCAGGCAGTCGGGATGGTTGTCTTCCCCGGTATACCCCGGATAGCGGTCGAGCTTGATGACCTCGGATTCGTCATTCTTGATAAACAGCGTGTCGGTGTTTTCGTCAATGAAATCCTGGCGCAGTTCAATACTGCCATGGCTCCGGCTCAGGTAGTCGGCAGTGGCGAATTCGGTTGGGCTGTAGCCCAACGTCATGAAGCTGTTGGCATCAAACCGGCTGCCTGCCAGCACGCTGACCAGTTCCGGCTGGTCCGCCTGATCCTCTTCGGCCACGCTGCGGCTGACATACTGGATGGTACGGTACACCTTGTTCTCGAGATCCGACCCTTCCGGGCCATCCGGAAGATAGCGCCAGTCCAGGGTTGGGTAGATCCAGAGCTGGTCGTTCAGCGGAAGATCGGCAATCACCGCCGACTGGTCTGTGAACCGGATCCGGGCACCGTTACCCCGGGTGTTGTAGGTGCCCGCGGCGCCATCGGCAATTCGTTGACTGATATACCGTTTGCCTTCCTGGAAGTTGGTGACTTCGCCAGAGGCCAGCACCTGATTCATCAGGTCCAGCGGATTGCGAACGCTGTCATAACTGGTCCCCATGTCCGTTGGCGTGGCACGGGTGAAAATCTCGATGTGGCTGCGTATTTCGCCGGTGGTTGCCAGGTCGTCGGGGTCGTCTGCCGCGGGCTGGATGCCCCGGTAAAAATCCCAGAAACGGGTGTTGCCGAGATTGTCCGGGGCCACCTCGGTGTTTTCCAGATTGAAGCTCGAGAAAGTCAGATCCACATTGGTGGCGGGATTGAACGCCGAAGGGCCGGTGTCCTCAAGCCCGCAGCCGCTCAGGGCAAGCGTGGTCACGGAAACAGCAGCGAAAATGCAGGAATGTCTCATTTCAGAAGGCCCCGGGATGCGAAAAACGGTGTAAACGGCTAAAGTGAGTCACCAGGACGATATAGCCCCGGTGCGGGTACTGACAGTAAAACAAAAAACAGGTATCTACCCTCGCGGAGATCACATTTTGCGGCAACGGCTTGAATCGGCGCTCCCAGCGGTGACGTCTTTGATGGTAGTCCTGCTGTTCCTGGCCTCGGCCCTGCTGCCGTCTTCGGCCGGTGCAGCCGGGCCCTGCCGTGATGGTGAAGTTGTCCTGGACGCCGGCGTTGAGAGTATCCGTGATCTTGGCGGCTGTATCTGGTACCTGGAGGATCCCGGCCAGGCGCTGACCCTGGATGAGGTTCGCAAACTGGAATCGGGCGCCTTTACCCGCCACGAAGGCGGCGTCTTGAACTTCGGCTACACCGAGTCGGCATACTGGGTGCGACTGGATCTGCGCTCCGCCCGAAACCTCGACCAGAACGGATGGATCCTGGAGCTTGCCCTGCCACTGGTGGATGAAGTCGCCCTGTTCATGGTCCGGGACGGAGCCCTGATCGAGCAGCGCCAGGCCGGCTACGAGGATAACTGGGTTGAACGGGACCTGGCGGTGCCGAACCCCACATTCCGCCTTTCGCTGGCACCGGATACGCTCAACCACGTCTATCTTCGGGTGGTCAACACCAACACCTTCCGTTTACCGATCAGCCTGTGGCACCCGGACAGCTACATTGAAAAAGTCTCGGTGGATGAACTGGTGCGGGGCATCCTGCTCGGTGCGGTGCTCGCCATTCTCGCCTATAACCTGTTCGTTGCGGTCTCCGTGCGCGAGCGGAGCAACATTTATTACGTGCTCTACCTGGTGTTCGCAACCATCTTTATCTTTACCGAACAGGTCCACGGTATTCAGTTGCTTGAGAGCCGGCCGGCGATTTTCGACAAGCAGTTCCTTCACTTCCAGATCATCCTGACCTGGTTCTGGGGCCTGCTGATGGCACGATCACTTCTGGAGACACGGGAACGGTCTGCCGACCTGGACCAGGTCATCCGCCTCTGTCTCTATTCGGTGGTTGCCACCTTCGTGCTGTCCCTGTTCCTGCCGTACCACGTGGCCATGGAATGGATTGTGGTTGGTTCCGTACTGCTGAGCCTGATCCTGATCGTCGTCAGTTATCTGTCCTGGCGTTATTACAACCCGGCGGCCCGTTCCTACTTCTTTGCCTGGACTCTGGCGCTGGTAGGCTTCGGCATCTACGCCCTGACGGTGATGGGTATACTGCCCCTTAACACCTTCACCGCCTACTCGCCCCAGTTTGGCCTGACTGCCCAGATTATCCTGTTCTCGTTTGCCCTGGCGGACCGGATAAAACAGGTCCAGGGCGAGGCACTGGGCTGGAGCCAGCGGGCGCTGTCGAATCTGCAGCGTTATCAGTCGCTGTTCGATAACGCCATCGAGGGGGTTTTCCAGATGTCCCCGGACCGGCGGTTTGTCACTGCCAATCCGGCCATGGCGCGTTTGCTGGGCTACAACAGCAGCCGGGAACTGCTCAAGCGGAATCCGGACGTACTGGAAACCTGCATCGCCGATGACCGCCTGCGGCGGCTGGTGATCGAACAGCTGGAGGCCCGGGGAACGGTCAAGGGCATTGAGGCCCGCTACCTGACCCGGGACGGCGACGAGCGCTGGGCCACCATCTCACTGCATACGGTTTATGACACCGAAGGCGAACCGACCCATCTGGAAGGTACCTGCATCGATGCAACCGAAAGCCACAACCGCCAGCGAATCGAGCGGGAGCGTGAGCAGGAGCGGCTGGAAAAGGAGTTGGCCCGCAACTCGGCGGAGGCAAAGAGTCAGTTCCTGGCCAATATGAGCCATGAAATCCGTACGCCGCTGGCGGCTATCATCGGTTACGGTGAAACCCTGCTTGATCCGGATCTCAGCGAGCCGGAGAAACGAAGCAGCGCCGAGACCGTGGTACGAAGTGGGCGCCATTTGCTGGACCTGGTCAACGACATCCTCGACCATTCGAAGATCGACGCCAACAAACTGGACGTGGATATCGTCTCGGTCAATCTGCCGGAACTCCTTGACGAAATCCGCGCCTTTTTTGCCCCCCGGGCCCGGGAGAAGGGGCTGGATTTCAGTATCATCTGCGAGTACCCCTTGCCGGAGCAGATCCTTACTGACCCCACCAGACTGCGCCAGATCATTATCAACCTGTGTGGCAATGCCCTGAAGTTCACCAACAAAGGTTCCATCTCCCTGGTGGTCCGCTGCGACCGCGAGCAGGAACTGCTGGTGGCCAGGGTGGTGGATACCGGCATTGGTATGAAACCGGAGCAGTTGGGAAGGCTCTTTGATCCGTTTGCCCAGGGCAGCGCTGCCATTTCCAGGCAGTATGGTGGCACCGGCCTCGGGCTCAGTATCTCGCGGCGTCTGGCAGAAATGCTCGGTGGCAGTATCCGGGTTAACAGCACCTATGGCGAGGGCAGCGAGTTTGAGCTGTCGATCCGGACCGGAGCACTGGATCAGGTGCATTTCCTGCGTGATGCGTCGGAGCTCAGCCAGCGCCGCAGGGCCATACCCATGGTGGTGGCACCGAGATTGTCCGGCCGAATCCTCTGTGCCGAAGACAACGACGTGAACCGACGTCTGGTCTCCCTGCTGGTGTCGCGAACCGGCGCCGATCTGATCCATGTGAACAATGGCGCCGAAGCCCTGGAGCTTGCCATACGTGAGCCCTTCGATCTGATACTGATGGACATCCAGATGCCGGTGATGAACGGCCGTGATGCCACGGCGGCGCTGCGGGAAGCCGGGGTCAATACGCCGGTCATCGCCCTGACCGCGAATGTGATGTCCGAAGACATTGCCGATTACCGGCTGGCGGGCTGCAACGAGCATCTGGCCAAGCCCATCGACAAGCAGCGGTTCTATGAGGCCCTGGCCCGGTACCTGTCGGTTGCCCCCGACATGGCCCAAAGTCCCGCGCCGCGCTTTCAGGGCACCGTGCTGGTCGCCGAAGACAATACCGAGAACCGCCAGCTGGTGGAGCGCATGCTGCGTCGGGAGGGGCTGGAAGTGCTGTCTGTTACCAGTGGCGAGGAGGCGGTCCGGGCGGCATTGTCCGATACCGTTCACCTGGTGCTGATGGACCGTCACATGCCCGGTATGGATGGCGTTGCTGCAACCAGATTACTGCGCCAGGCCGGGTTCCGGCGACCGGTGATTGCCTTTACGGCGGGTGACCAGCAGGAAACCGATGCCCTGCTTGATGCCGGTTGTGACGGGGTGCTGAACAAGCCTATTGATCAGTCCCACCTGAGGACCCTGCTGGATCGGTTGCTTGGTACTGGATCGGTAACCGCCACGGACTCCGGGGAGGATGCTGAAATTGCCCACCTGGTTGCGCAGTTCCTTGACGGCCTGTCTGGCCGCCGGGCCCGAATGGAAGCGGCGCTGGCGAAAGCCGATCGTGAGGCAATGAAAACCGAAGCCCATCAGATCAAGGGCACCGCGGGGGCTATGGGCTATCCGCTGATGACCCGACAGGCGGGTACCGTGGAAGAACTTCTGAAAGTCACCGAACCGGACTGGGACCGGGTTCGCAGCGAGCTGCAGGTACTCAGTGAAATGATAGGCCGTGCCCTCGACGCTGCCGAAACCCCGGGCTGACGTGCTTGAGAACAACCAACAGGAAGAACCCGATGAGTGAGCTGCCAGAACGCCGAGAACACCATTCCCTGAGCATGATGTACGGAACCTACGCGGACATCCTGTTTGTGCTGTTTCCGTTTTTGGTCATTGGTATGCAACGGTTGTGGGAAGGTCGGCTGTACGAAACCCTGCTGCGACCCGATCTGAGTATCGCCGCCGCCATTCTGGCCGGCCTTGCCATCGGCAAGTTTGTCCTGGGCCTGGTGACCAATCGGGATCTTGGACGCTACAAGGAGCGGATCGTCTTCTTCATCGCCCTGACCCTTTTCGTGGTACTGGGTCCGGCAATCATCCTGATTTTGAGTATACTGGGGAGCGCGGATGTTCCCGGTTTCGTAACCTTCGTTCAGCCGATTCTTCTGATCATTGCCATTTCCCTTTACACCACGGCCGTGAGCATCAGCAATATCCTCACACGATTTGGCATGGAAGACGCGAACACGGTTATTGACGATAACTCGCCACGGTCTGACGACAGCGAAATGGGCGAGCCGCGCCCGGCGCCGCTGGATCTGCCGCGGCGCACAGGCAACGACCCAACAGCTTGACAGGAGCAACCCTCATGACGGATCTGAAAGTGCTGGTAGTGGAAGATGAGCCAGTGATGCGAGAGCGGTTGGTGGACATGCTCTACAAGGCGGGCGCCACCAAGGTGATCGAGTGTATTGATGCGGCTTCCGCCAGGGCAGCTTTCAAGGCCGGGGAATTTCACATTATCCTGCTGGACCTGGGCCTGCCGGATGGCGACGGCCACGAGCTGATGCTGGAGTTCAAGGATGCCCGGGAGGAGCAGCACATTGTGCTGGTGACGGCCGACGATTCCATCGAGAGTATTCAGCGGGCGATCAGTGCCGGCGCTAACGGGTACGTGGTCAAGCCCTATTCCCAGGAAAAGATCCACGATGTGGTGAACAACTATGCCATGGTTCACGGCGGCGACATGGCGATGATGCAGGGTCTGAACCGGCGCCACTGACCGGTTCAGAACTACCAACGTCTGATCAGGCGACCTGCCGGGCAATCCACGAATTGTAACGGGTTGCCAGCGCCCTCACGTACCTCGCCTCGGCGTCATTCAGGTTGCCCAGAACGCCCTTGAAGATCCAGCCCCGCTCATAAACACCAAGCACCCGCTGTTCGTCATCCAGGTTGACGCGTTGATTCAGTTTTTTACAGATCGCATCCAGCAGCGGCAGCTTCTCCGGGCGCTTGATCGGGCCCTGACGATTGTTCATGGGCTGGTTTGCTGCACGAGTTGTCGGATGTCTTTTCATGATGTTCTCCTTGTCGTTTTGCGGCTGCAAAAACAAAAACCCCGGCGCCTGAAGCAACCGGGGTTTCGCGGAGAAGCTGACCCGGTCGCTACAAAGGCTCCCGGGACTGACCGAAAGCCGTTAGATGTCTTTCACCATCGCGCGCACAGACTGCACTGCATGGCAACCTGCTGCTGTGTAAGCAATAAACTGTGGAATCATTCTGTTCATACCGGCTCTTGTGTTTCGGTTCGACTACCAGTGTATAGGCTAATGGGCCGTTTGCAATAGGTCTGCATCTTCGGCAAACCCCTACAGACGGCCCCGTGGGCGCTTGGCATAATTTCCAGCGTCACGTGTTTTACGTTGTGCAATCCTGACTGCCTGCCGCGTCAGGCAGTCAATGGATCTCTCCTTTCTACGCAGCCTCTATGGCTGCGTTTTTTTTGCGGTAGTGGAATCTTCGTAGCCACTACTTCGTACAGATCTTTCCGGCTGTTCTGGCGATAATTTGCACACTACCTTTTCATTCATCGCCATAGACAGATAGAGGTTGAAACCTAGCAAAATGTCCGACGAAGCCGGATCTGCCAGAAGAAAGTTCCGTTCCCACGCATTGATTGAACTCGCCCTGATTGTAGCGCTGGGGCTATACCTGTTGGCCGCGCAGGAGCAGGTTGTGGGCGAGAACCTGGTGTTTACAGTCACGGGCGCCGCGCTCATGGCGCTGTTGACCTACTGGACCCTTAATACCCTCAGGGATGGTCTTGAAGTCATCGCATTGCGTGTACGCCAAGCCAGGCACTGATCGCCTGATACCGGCTCAGGCCCGACGGCTCTGACTGGTTAAAGGCTCCAGGGCCTCATGATCCCCGGCAATCCGCTCCCAGGTTTTGTGGAGGATCAGGGCGTCGTTTGCCGCCCTGTGCACTGGCAGGCCAAGTTCGGTAATCACCTGCTGGCGAAGTGCCGACCATTGGCGGACCTGGCGGGTGTCCAGCAGCGCTGAAATGGATTCCAGCTGAAAAGCCGGGGTGATGCGGGCCGCCCTGAACAACCGGTGCAGCCAGAAGCTGTCGAAGGTCCAGGCATCGCAAAAAACCTGCTCTGGCAGCAGTTCATTCAGGGCCCCCGCCACTTCAGCCACAGCAATGCCGTCCGCTTCCAGGGTCTCACGAGTAATGCCGTGTATCTGTTCAGCGCTTTGTGACCAGTCCTGCCAGAGGACATGGGGAGCGATCAGCCAGCTATGGAGAGAGCCATCCGGCATGCAGATCCCTACCTCAATGGGGTAGCTCGCGATCAGATCAAGGCTGGATGCCTCGAAATCGATGAATGCCGGCTGGATAGTGGTCATGGAGTCAGTGTAGCTGATGAGTTGTTTTTCGCTGAGTTTACCCGCCCCGCAAGCGAGACGCGAACCCAACCTGTGCCTGCACTGTTACAATATGTCCATTCATTGTAAAAGCCCGATGACAGCAACAGGCGTCGGGCGCGACAGTAAACCAGCCCACACCCAATCGCACCATACGGGGAGCCCGAATGACAGACACCGTGGTTGTAATCTATTCCGGAGGCATGGACTCCTACACTCTGCTGCACCTGGCCAGGGAACGTGGGCACCAGGTTCAGGCGCTGTCTTTCAATTATGGGCAGCGTCACGTCCGGGAGCTGGAGTGCGCGCGTTCAGTCTGTGAGGCGCAGGGTATTCCCCACAAAGTGATCGATATCCGCGCCATGAGCGAGGTGATGGCCGGTTCATCGCTGACCTCGGATCTGGAAGTCCCGGAAGGCCATTATGAAGAGGACAGCATGAAGGCGACCGTGGTGCCGAACCGCAACATGATCCTCCTGTCGCTGGCAACCGGTTACGCCGTGACGGTGGGTGCTGGCGCTGTCTGGTACGGCGCTCATGGTGGCGACCACGCCATCTACCCCGACTGTCGCCCGGAATTCGTCGAAAAAATGGACGCGGTCTGCCGGGTCGCCAACTACGAACCGGTGGCCATTGAGGCGCCCTTCATGGCCATGGACAAAGGCCAGATTCTGGCCGAGGGTCTCCGCCTGGGCCTGGATTATTCGCAGACCTGGACCTGCTACAACGGCCGTGAACAGGCCTGTGGCCGTTGCGGCTCCTGCGTTGAGCGTCTGGAGGCCTTTGCCGCCAATGGTGTGAGCGATCCTCTGGAATACGAGGACGCAGGCTGATGTATCGGGTCAAGGAAGCTTTCTACACCCTGCAGGGCGAGGGTGCCCAGGCGGGTCGGGCGGCCGTATTCTGCCGGTTCAGCAAGTGCAATCTCTGGACCGGACGTGAGAAGGACCGTGCCAGTGCGGTCTGCAATTTCTGCGATACCGATTTTGTCGGTACCGACGGCCAGAACGGTGGCCGCTTTGAAACCCCGGAAGCGCTGGCCCGTCACATACGGAAACTCTGGCCGGACGCGCCCGGCAAGCCCTATGTGGTCTGCACCGGCGGAGAGCCCCTGTTGCAGCTGGATTCAGCCCTGATTGAGGCGTTCCATCGGGAAGGGTTCGAGGTGGGAGTAGAGACCAATGGCACCCTGCCAGCCCCCGAAGGTATCGACTGGCTCTGCGTCAGCCCCAAGGCCGATGCTCCTGTGGTGATCGAGACCTGTGACGAGCTGAAACTGGTGTATCCGCAGCCCCTGGCGATGCCGGAGCGATTCCTGGGCATTCGCGCGAGCCATTATTTCCTGTCGCCCATGGCCTCTCCTTCAACCCCGGAAGCGGCGGTGGATGAGATCAAGCAAAGCAATACCCGGCGCGCTACCCACTACTGTCTCGCGCACCCCCAGTGGCGGCTTACCCTCCAGATGCACAAGATTATCGGTATTGACTGATCATCCGGTTGCCAGTGCCCGTTCAGCGGGCATCGAGGCGGATCTGGCCGGTACACTGCGGTAGTGACTGGGGCTGGTGCCGGTCCAGCGCTTGAAGGCGCGGGTGAAGTTCGCCGCGTCAGCGTAGCCGAGGGCGTCGGCGATCTGGCTCAGGTTCATACCGGTGCTGCGGAGCAGATCCTGTGCCCGCTCCAGGCGGACCTGGTCCACCAACTGCTGGAAGCTGGCTTCTTCCTCCTGAAGCCGCCGTTTGAGTGTCCTTTCGGAGACAAACAAGGTGCCTGCAACCCGGGCCAGTTTCGGTGGGAAGGGGTAACTGGTTTCAATAACCCGCCGGACCCGACAGGCAAATCCGGCGTCTTCGGTCAGTTGCCGTAGCGCCTCCTCGCACTGGGCCCTTGATGAGGCGGCCAGTTGATCGTCGGTGAAGCGCACGGGCAGATCCAGCCTGGAGGCCGGGATCACCAGGGCATTCTCCGTGGCGCCGAACTCCACCGGTACCGGGATCTGTGAGCGGAACCGCTGGAAATAGGCCGGCTCCGGCCCCCGGCGAACAATGCGCAAGCCGTCAACCACGGAACCCGTCAGCTGCGCCCCCATGGCAACGCATCCGAACAGCATGGCATCCATGATAAAGCCGTGCAGGGGACCGAGATCGATGTCGCAGCTGACAAGATACCAGGCCAGGTTGCCGGTTTCCCGTTTGCTGACCCGCAGGTGGGGCACCCGCAGTGTCAGATACCGGGTCATCAGCTCCATGGCATCACCCAATGTGCGGCTGCTCATGACCGCCGTACCCAGTGCGCCATGCAGTGGTAGTTTCAGTTCCCGGGCGAGCATGATTCCGAGTCCCGGCTCGCCGCTTTCGATGATGGCCCGGGTGACAAACTCGCTGGCCTGGGTCTGGCTGACCCGTAGATCGGTGGATTGCAGGCGGCTTGGGTCGAGTCCGACCCGGAGTAGCAGATCCTTTTCATCAACACCGATGGTATGAAGCAGTTCGGCCAGAAGGTGCAGGTAGATGGCCGGCATGCCCAGGTCCTGTGCCGTTGGAACGGAGGCGCGCATGGGATTTCCTCGTCTGATTCTGTTCTTGTTATGTCGCAGAACGCGTGATTTAGACGATTATGGCGTCTCCCGGATCGTTCCCCCATGACTTCGCTGACGAAATAAATGGCCTGAAAGGCCAATCATTGGCCCACTCGCAGGGATCAGCGGGGCCGGTTCACTAGCCGTGGCGGCGAACAAAGTCCTCGAGAACCGCCGCCGAACGCACGGGTGTTTCCAGCATGGGAAGATGGCCGACACCCGGGAACATATGAATTTCTGCATGTGGCGTGGCCGATCCGAACCAGTCGACGCAGCGTGTGGGCGTAATCACGTCCCGGTCACCCCATTGAACCTGCAGTGGCGGTGTCCCTGGGCCCAGATAGCGGGCCGGTGCCAGGGCGTCCGCCACCATGTCCCGGAAGATGTGCCGGAGGGCGTCGGTGCGGCCCAGGAGGTCCGGCCCGAGAAGGCCGGCCATGGCGAGCCCGGAGACCGTGGGCTTGCCAGTGCCAACACTGTTAAACATTCGGTAGACGCCTTTCCAGTCCCGGGGAATCAGGATGCCGTCGCGGTCGGACTTCAAGGGGGCATGAATGTCGACCTCTTTATGTTCCGGGATGCCGGCACTGTTAAGCAGGGTCACCGAGCGGGGCGCCGGATCCAGCTTGTGGGCAAGCACTGCGGCAATCGCGCCACCCATGGAGCTGCCGGCCAGATGCAGGTTGTCCGTGTCAAAGCCGGCAAGCCATTGGCCTAGTCGCCGGGCCTGGGTCTCATAGCGGTAACAGGCTTCGGACCGGTAATCACTCTCTCCGAATCCTGGCAGATCCGGCACCAGAAGATGCCAGTGCCTGGGTAGCCGCTGTAGCCACAGCCCCCAGTTTTCTTTCATGGCGGCAAAGCCGTGAATCAGAACGACCGTGGGGTTGCCCGCGCCGGGCGTTCCCCGCTCGAGGAAAATCATCTTGTGACCATCCACGACCGCTTCGCGGCGGCGGGCCTGGAGAAGAAATCGCTGTCCCGTGCGGGCAGCGGGCCAGAGGTTGGGAGCAGGAATTCTCATGGTTGTGTGCGATCACCGGGTTTGGGGCCTGAACCCAGTCTACCGGGACCAGCATCCGGAGCCTTGGCCACAATGCCCGTCGGGGTCGGCGGATGGGCAACAAATTACCTGTGCCTGGTTGTCGGAAGTCAGAGTTTCAGGTCGACAATCACCGGGTTATGGTCGCTGGAGCGCCAGGGTCCCCGGCCGGAGGCCGGCTGATCCCCCTGGTAGCCGATCACCCTCGGCTCATCGGCATTCACCAGCCAGCTCCAGGCGCCCACCACCCTTGGTTTCAGCGTCTCAGAGGCGAGAACGTAATCCAGCGACCCTTTCTCGCCGCGGTATCGGTAGGTGTAGTGGCGACAGCGGGTCTCAGTGCAGGGGTGGAAGTGGTGCACCATGCTGATAAAGCCGGCTTTTGCCAGCACCCTGATGGGTTGTTCACGGGCATAACTGTTCAGGTCACCGATAATCAGGGTGCCGGCCGATTTGGCGCCCCCGGCTTCAAGGCCGGGCCATCCGGCCAGCGCTTGTGCTTCGTTCGTCCGCCGGCTGGCGTAACAGCCCTGGCCATCAGACTGATCCCGATCATCTCCATGGGCACCGCGACAGGATTTTGATTTCAGGTGCGGAACGATCACCCGGATGGTTGTATCACCATCGACACGACTGAAATCCTGGACCAACGGAGGTCGGCCGCCTGATGCGAAAGGCCCGCTGGCCAGCCGTTCCGGTTCACCAATGGCGCTGACCCGGTCGCCGCGGTAGAGCAAACCTGTACGGATCTCGTCATCGCCATCCCGGCCTGGCGTGCGGACAAACCGCCACGGGCTGCCCAGGGCTTCGGCCAGGCTGGCGATAGCGCTGTGCGGGCCGTAACCGTCGTTCTCGAGTTCCGTGACCGCAAGAATGTCCGGGTCCGGGGCCAGAAGCGTGTGCACCAGCCGCTGTTGCTGGCGCTGAAACTCTGCCCATGTCTCTGCACCCCGGCTGGTCGGAAACTGGCCGCCACGACCATCGCCATTGAAAAAGTTGCCGAGATTCATTGCCAGGATCCGCACGGGGTCATCGGACAGCGGCGGCGGTGCGGCTTTTCTCGGGTTGGTCGCGAGAAAAACCGGTTCCCGGGCGGGCTGGATTCGCCATGCATCGAAACGGAAGTCCAGCACCCCGAGTAGCCCCTCGATCTGGTCGCCAGAGCGTGCGGTTGTTGAGGACAAACCTCCGGGGGGCCAGGGTATGGGCCTCGGGTTTCTGATAGACCGGTTGTCGTCCAGCAGCACGCGGTTCTCGCGGTTGCGGATTGAAGCCCTGTGCGCATCGTCGCCAGGGGGAAGATACTCGGTGGGCTGGATCTGATCGGAGGCAGCCAGCGCCAGTTCGCCGTAGCGGCCGAGATTGTAGTTGTCGACCACCGTCAGGGACTGACGGAAGGTCACCCGCATGTTCTCCAGATGTTCCGGATCGACGGTCCAGGGCAGGCTTACCGGAACCGGCGCTGGCAGCGTCTCACGCCCGCAAGTCCGGATGCTCCGAACAGACACCAGTTCGGTCAACCCGTGGTATTCCTTCACCGTTCCGGTGACCCGCAGTCGCACGCCGACATCGGCGATACCACGATCGGTGTAAATAAACAGGGCTTCGGAAGTCGTGGGATCCCCGTCGGTCTGATGGTCGGCCTGCTGCAGGTAAAAACCGCCAAAGCCGCCCTTTGCCCGGGAATCCTGGGTCAGAATCCCTTCGACGGTGACGGTATCGCCGGCCATGGGCGAGGCGGGGCCAGTGCCCTGTACCTGTGAAATGGGGGTTGCGGGATCACCACAGGCCGATTCTTCCGCCGTTGCTGCTGCGGGCAGAAACAGCGGAATCAGGAAACAGACAAAGCAATACCGCCGGACTTGAGAGTTCACACAGGCAGTTTAACTGAGGCCGGCAACGGCTTTCAGGGCCTGTTCCCGCTTGCTGCCAAACCCAAGCTGATCCGGATTGGCCAGCTCAAGCTGCTGTACCAGCGGATCCGGATGCTGGTTGTCAAAGGTAATGCCGAGCCGTGACAGCACGTAGGGTGCAAGGGCGGCACGGGTGGCAACTTCCAGGCGGCCATGCTCCATACCGTAGTCCCGGGCGATAATCTGTTGCTGGGCTTCGGTCAGGCGTCGGTCAGGGGTGACCACCAGGGTTACCTCCCGGTTCCAGTGCTCATCCTGATCCCGGCTGTGCCTGGCTCGCTGCCGTAAAGCTTCGGGCGAGGTCCGGAAACGGCTCAGGGCAAAGTCCCGGAACTCCCTGTTGGAGTCACACCAGGCCCGCAAGTGCCAGCTGTTGCCGGCACATACCAGAGTATGAGGTTCAAGAATGCTCTCCACGGCTTCCGGGCGACTCAGGGAGGCATAGCTGGCGCGCAACTGTCTGCCCTGCCGTGTTGCCGTCACCACGGCACGCATGGTTTCCGGAGCAATAACGCGGTTCGGACCCTGAACCACGGTGCTGTCCGGCAGACCAATGTTCAGGGATTCGAACGTGTTGCTCAGATTCTGCTGGCGGGCAAGCAGATCCAGATACTCGTTCACCACCCCCCGGGTAACCACCGGACGGAATTTCTCCGCCGGCACATAGCCTTTCAGGTGACGGTCGTAAACCAGATTGCCCGGCGCCAATTCGCGCAGGTAGGTATTGATGTCCTTGGACGCCTGCTGACGACCGATGCCGAAACTGTGGCAAATGTGGTTGGTGGTCAGGCGACCTTCCCACAGGGCAATGGTTTCGATGAGTCGATAGCGAAGCAGCAGATCCCAGCGGATGGGCCAGTCCGTTTTTTTCATAACCAGGCGCTCACGGTCCAATGAATAGCTCGACTTCATGTTACCTGCTCCGGTCCGCAGGGTCTGTTACGGCACATTAATGTAAAACCCTGTTAAACGGCTCTACGGCGGCCTTTGCGGGTTTTTGTGACGCGGTTAACAGGTTTCGGGAAGTGCCTAGTGGTTTCGCTTCCCGCTCCTGATCTAATACGCAGCCGGCAAAGTCCGGGACTTGCTGCTATTTTGTCTGTCATCCAATTGAAAATACCCGTTAACGCCCCGGAGCCGCTGTAATGACCCGAATGGTCACCTCCCTGTCTGCCCTGATTCTGAGCATTGTTCTGCTGGTCAGCGGTAATGCGTTTCTGATGACGCTGTTGGGTATTCGCCTGAGTATCGAGGCGATCTCGCCGGATATTATCGGCTGGATTCTGGTCTGCTACTCCATCGGTTTTGTGCTGGGCACTCTGTACGTTCACCGGATTATAGGCCGGGTTGGCCACATTCGTGCCTTTGCCGTGTTTGCCGCTGCCGCTGCCGTTACGTCACTGCTCTACCCGATGGCCGTTTCCGAGATTTTCTGGGCGGTGCTGCGGGTGCTGTCAGGGTTCAGTATTGCCGGTGTGCTGGTGGTGATCGAGAGCTGGTTCTCCAGTCGTGCCACCAATGCCAACCGCGGTGCGTTGTTCGCGGTTTACCAGATTGTGTTTTACCTGTCCGCCGCCGGGGGACAGCTCATCGTCAACATTGGCGATCCGGCCAACTTCATGCCGTTCTCGATTGCAGCCATTCTGCTGACATTGGCTCTGGTGCCGCTCTCAATGACCCGGATGGAAGCACCGGTCATTGAACAAGTTCAACGTATTTCCATCTTTACCCTGGCCAGGGAGTCCTTTAGCGGGGTTGCCGGCGCCCTGATCTGTGGTGTCATGATCGGGGGCTTCTATGCGCTTGGGCCGGTGTACGCAACCCTGGTTGGCCTGGACGTTGCCCGAACGTCCACGTTCATGGCCAGTGCCATTGTCGCGGCCATGATCCTTGCCTGGCCGCTGGGACGGCTTTGTGACAAGTTTGACCGGCGCCGGGTGATGTTCTGGATCGCGGTTATGGCGGCCGCCGCCGCAGGCGGTGTTGGGGTCCTCGGGGCCGATAATGCATGGCTGTTGACCCTTCTGGTTGGTGTGTTCACGGGGCTTTCAGCCGCTTTGTATCCGGTAGCCGTTGCCATTACCAATGACCGTATGGAGAGTACCCGCATCGTTGCCGCCAGCGCCACGCTGCTGCTCAGTTACGGGGTTGGCAGTGTTATCGGGCCGGTTGTCATGGCGGAACTGATCAACTTGCTGGGCCCGAAAGGCCTGTTTTTCGGCAATGCCGGCTTCCTGCTGTTGTTGGCGGTGATTACCAGTTACCGCATTAGCAATACCGAGGACGTTGCCGTTGCGGATCAGGAGCACTTCGTGCCGGCCATGCCGGAAGCATCGCCGGTTCTCGCCGAGATCGACCCACGAAATACAGAATTTCACGAGTCTCCGGAAGTTGAGGAGATTCATCAGGAGCAGCGTCAGGCGAGCTGACGCTGCTTTCGGTTTTCCCCGATTTTGTTTTTACTTCCGTATCTGTTTTTATTTCAATGGTTAGCATACTATTGGTGACTTTCCGATAATGTGATTAGTTGGCCGAGTGCGCAAGTGCGCCGGTCCGGGGCCATGCCCTTTTCTGAAATGGAGTGACGACAAATGAGAGACCAGTTTCCTTTTGCGGTAGCCCGGGTTACCCGGCGCTGGAGAAAAATGCTCGATGAGCGCCTGAAGGATCTGGGCGTCACCCAGGCGCGCTGGAGCACCATGGTGTACCTGGAGAAAGGCGGTGAAGGGCTTACCCAGCGGGAGCTGGCCAGCCTGATGGCGATCGAGAATCCGACCCTGGTTCGACTGCTTGACAGTCTCGAACAGCAAGGGTTGATCGAACGCCGGCCCTGCCCGAACGATCGCCGGGCGCGTCGCCTGCATCTGACCAGCGCCGGTCGGGCATTTATGGATGATCTCTCCGAGCGAGCAGAAGTGCTGCGCGAGGAAATGCTCGAGGGCATCAGCGACAAAGAGATCGAGTGCACCGTAAAGGTCTTCAACAAGATCCTGGAAAACGCTGAAAAGCAGAAGTGATCCTTGGCTGATAATTCAGTTGAGGGCCTGAAAGCCCGTTACGGGGATCGCTGGCGCTGGCTGGCTGTGGCCACGGTGATGATAGGCACCATGGCTACCGTACTCAGCGCCACCGTGGTAAACGTGGCGTTGCACGATATCATGCTGGAGTTCGGCATTCGCCAGGGCCAGGTTCACTGGCTGGCAACGGGCTTCATCGCCGCCATGACCACCACCATGCTTGCCTCCTCCTGGCTACTGGATCACTTCGGGGTCCGCAAGACCCTCGCCGTAGCCATGTTTCTCTTCACCCTGATTTCCCTTGCCGGTGGTTTTGCCGAGACACCGGGACAGCTCATCGCTGCAAGGATAGGCCAGGGCGCCATGGCGGGCCTGATGCAGCCCATGGGCATGTACCTGGTGTTCCGGATCTTTCCCCGCGATCGCCGCGGCCAGGCCATGGGTATCTATGGTATGGGGGTGATCCTGGCACCGGCTCTGGGTCCGGTGTTGGGAGGCTTCCTTGTTGATCAGCTGGACTGGCGTTATGTAATGTTCGCGCCGGCTCCCGTCACCCTGGTGGGTGTTCTGATGGCCTGGCGATTCTTGCCGTTGCCGGTTTCCCGGCCGGCGCCCTATCGTTTCGATCTGCCTGGCCTGATCCTGCTCGGGTTCACCATCGCCGTGTCACTCGACACCCTGAACCGTCTGCAACAGGCGGCGGGGCAGGAGAAGTGGATTCTCGCTGAAGGGATACTGGCGTTTGCCGGGTTGCTGCTCTTCGTGCTGCGTGAGCGACGGACAGCGCATCCGCTGGTGAACATGGCTCTGCTGCGCAAACCGGTCTTTCTGTTCGCCTGTCTGGGTGCCATGGCCCTCGGGCTGGCACTGTTCGGATCCACCTACCTCATTCCTCTGTTCGTGCAAACGGCACTGGGTTTCAGTGCGACCCAGGCCGGTTTGCTGATGCTACCGGCAGGGATTGTCCTGGGTATGACGTTTCCCCTAGCCGGTCGGCTGGCGGACAGGCACAGCGCCCGGGTTCTGGTGGTCTTTGGAATTGCTGCCTTTGCCCTTTCCGCCATGCTGTTCGCCTTGTCTGACCTTGAACTTGCTTTCGGCTGGCTGGTGCTCTGGACGGTCCTCGGCCGAATCGGGATCGGTTTCATGCTTCCTGCCCTGTCCACCGGCGCCCTGAATCCTCTGGAGTCTCAGGAGCTGGGGGCCGGCTCCAGCACCCTGAACTTCATGCGCCAGCTGGGGGGCGCGTTTGGTGTCAACCTGGTGGCACTGACTGTGGAATTCGGCGAGCACGCCTCCGGGATGCCCACAATCAACGCGTTCCATTCTGCCTGGTGGCTGGTGGCGCTATTCGTGGCGGTGGCTGCGATTCCGGTTTGGAGAATGCGGGCGTAGGTTGCGGCCGTGCTCCGGATTCATTACTATGCCGACATCTCTTCAGGGGAGTAGCCTCCGAACCGGAACTGCCGGTCGGATGGTAGTCAACACACTTGGGGCCAAATCCCCGTGGCTATCATGTATCACCGCAACACCGGTGATATTGGCAAGACCTGAGGCGGTTTCACCTCCATTGGGCGGAAGGTGGGCTGCCTCATGTCTGGTTATCCGCCCTGGAGTTTTTCATGGACGCTTTCCTCGCCTCAACGGTTGCTGTTGCCATAGCGGAAATTGGTGACAAAACCCAGTTGCTCTCGCTTTTCCTGGTTGCCCGCTACGCCACTCGCCTGCCCATTATTCTCGGCATTTTTGTCGCAACGGTTCTCAATCACTCCTTATCTGCCTGGCTCGGTGCCTGGATCGCTTCCTTCATTCCACAAGCCTGGTTGCCGTGGATTCTGGCGGTCAGTTTCGTCGTCATCGCTCTGTGGCTGCTGGTGCCGGACAAGGATGACAGCGACGATTCGAAATTTCTGGGCATGGGGGCGTTCATGGCCACCACCATCATGTTTTTCCTGGCGGAGATCGGCGACAAGACCCAGGTGGCAACCGTCGTTCTCGCGGCCCGCTTTGCCGAGACCTTCTGGGTTATTCTGGGCACCACAGTGGGTATGCTGCTGGCTAACATACCGGTTATCATGGCGGGACGCTGGCTGATGGAACGGTTGCCCCTTGCCACAGCCCGGATTGGTGCAAGTGTGCTTTTCGTAGCGCTTGCCGTCGTAACAGTATGGGCGACCTTTATGAACTCCTGAGGGTACTTGCTGTCACTGTACCCGGTTGCCTGATGCTTTCGGAATGTTGTTTATGTGGTTCAGATTCTTAACGGTTTTTTCTCTTGCGCAGTTCCTCGTGTTCCCGGCCACAGGGTTTGCGGAGCCTCTGGATACTGCCAAGGATCCGGAAGCCCAGGAGGAGCCGGACAGAAGCCCTCGTGTACCCACCTTCCCGATTCAGGGCGACCTGGCGGGCGAGCTTGGCGTGTTCGAGACCCGTTACGAGGATACCTTTGCCGGTATCGGCAACCGTCTGGCCATGGGCTATCTGGAATTGGTGAAGGCTAACCCCGGCGTGGACCCCTGGCTACCCGGGGAAGGCACCATGATTACACTTCCGCGCCAGTATGTGCTCCCCGACTCCCGGCGCGAGGGTATTGTCATCAACCTTGCAGAGTACCGTCTGTACTACTTCACCGATGGTGGGGTACAGGTGTACCCGGTTGGAGTAGGAACTGCGGAGAATCCCTCTCCATTGACTGATGCCGAAGTCACCATGCCCCTGGAATCGCCAGCCTGGTACCCACCTGCCAGCATTCGCGCGGAGTATGAAGCGTCTGGTGAATATTTGCCCCGGATGATTCCTCCCGGCCCCGGCAATCCGCTCGGTACCCATGCCCTGATGCTGAGCGAGAAAGGCTATCTGATCCACGGTACCAACAAGAAGTTTGGTGTCGGCATGCCGGTCAGTCACGGCTGTTTCCGAATGTATAACGAGGATATCTCGAGGTTTGTTTACCAGGTTGAGAAGGGTACGCCGGTCCAGGTGGTGCACGATGCCGTCAAGATTGGTTTCTCGAATGGTGAAGTCTGGCTTGAGGTACATCGCCCCCACGAAGACTATCCCCGCGAAGATCGAGAGCGCTTATGGCAGCAGGTGTTTGCCGAAGTTGAAGCGTTCCGGGCCCGTCATCCGGATGTCGAGGTCAAGCGCGGTGCCATTGAACTGGCCGTCGACCAGGCGGACGGCCTGCCGACCATGATTGGCGAGCGGGTGACCCGGGTGGCCGCAGACAAGACCGTGGAAGAGAAGTCGCCGGAATCGGCCAAGGAGCCGGAGCAGCGGCTATACTTCTGATGCGGTGCGCTGAATACGGTTGTCGTCGTTTGTAGCACAGAACTGCGGCCCTGCTGCCATCGTATCTGTATCAAGTTGAATTTCTTCCGGATCCGGGGAGGCTTTATGCAGGCACACCGTCCCATGCGATCAGAGAATCCCGCCCGCCTCCGGGCCTGGGCTCTGGTATTCCTGACAGGTGTGCTGCTCGCGCTGGCATCCCTGGCCCATCAGGTTTTTGCGCAACAGCAATCCTCCGACACTGCTCTGGTACTCACGGTTGAGGGTGCGATCGGCCCCGCGACCATGGACTATGTCACCCGGGGCATTCGCCGGGCGGAATCCGAAGGTGCCGGTCTGGTGATTATCGAAATGGACACGCCTGGGGGGCTGATGGATTCCATGCGGGACATCATCAAGGCAATTCTTGCCTCTGACGTGCCCATCGCGACCTATGTATCCCCCCAGGGCGCCCGGGCGGCCAGTGCCGGCACCTATATTCTCTATGGCAGTCACATTGCTGCCATGGCACCGGCGACGAACCTGGGTTCCGCCACGCCTGTGCAGATGGGCGGTCTGCCGGGTAGCCCGGAACCGGAGAGCGATCCGGCCACCGGCGAACCGAAATCCGAGGAAGGTTCGGATTCCACCTCCGGCTCGTCATCTGACAGTGACCAGCAAGCCAGCGATGATGACGGAAAACGTCGCGGTGGTACTGCAATGGAGCGCAAGGTTCTGGAGGACGCGGTCAGTTACATTCGCGGGCTGGCGGAGCGGCATGGCCGCAATGCCGACTGGGCCGAAGAAGCGGTCCGTGAAGCCGTAAATCTTGGTGCCGATGAGGCTCTTGAGAAGAACGTTATAGACGTGGTTTCACCCAGCATCCGGGATCTTCTTCAGCAGGTGGATGGTCGCACTGTTCGCATGGCGTCCGGTGACAAGACCCTGAACACGGCCAATCTGGAAATCGTCAGATCCCAGCCGGACTGGCGCACGCGCCTGTTGTCGGTGATTACCAATCCGAACGTTGCCTATTTCCTGATGATCATCGGTTTCTACGGCATCATCTTCGAACTGGCCAACCCCGGCGCCGTGGTGCCAGGCGTGATTGGTGCCATCTCCCTGATTCTTGCGCTCTTTGCTTTCCAGGTACTGTCGGTGAATTACGCTGGCCTGGCACTGATCATCCTGGGGTTGGCGTTCATCGTGGGGGAAGCCTTTGTGCCCAGTTTCGGGATATTGGGGGTCGGCGGGATTGTCGCCTTTGTGACCGGCTCGATTATCCTGATGGATGGCAGTCACCGGGACATTTCCCTGCCGACCATCGGCGGGACGGCCGTTGTAGCGGCCGGCTTTATCCTGTGGACAGTGACCCGGTTCATCGGACTGCGCCGACGGCATCCGGTCAGTGGTACCGAACAGCTGACCCATGAAGAAGGCGTGGCACTGGATGAATTCTCCGAAGAACATGGCCATTACCGCGGCCATGTTCGGCTCAGCGGTGAGCGTTGGAATGCGATCAGCGAGGAGGCCGTCAAAGAAGGCGACCGAATTCAAGTGACAGCGATAGAGGGTTTAACGGTAACTGTCAGGGTCATTCCGGACAACGGCTGAACCGGCAGACAAAGTAACGGCAATACAAGGAGGCCGTATGATTGGTGATCTGATTCCCTATCTGGCACCCACGGTGGTGTTACTGCTGATTCTTGCTTCGGCCATCAAGATCCTGCCGGAGTACGAGCGGGGCGTTGTGTTTTTCCTGGGGCGCTTCCAGGGCGTTAAAGGCCCGGGGCTGATCATTGTTATTCCTGGCATTCAGCAGATTGTCCGGGTAGACCTGCGGGTAATCACTCTGGACGTTCCGAGCCAGGACGTTATCTCCCGCGACAACGTGACGGTGCGGGTAAATGCCGTACTGTACTTCCGTGTCGTGGATCCGGAACGTGCCATTATCCGGGTGGAAGACTTCAATTCCGCAACCAGCCAACTGGCGCAGACTACGCTTCGGTCGGTGCTGGGTAAGCACGACCTCGACGAAATGCTGTCAGAGCGGGACAAGCTCAATTCCGATATCCAGGAAATTATTGATGCCCAGACCGAGGAATGGGGCATCAAGGTGGCCAACGTTGAAATCAAGCACGTGGACCTGAATGAGTCGATGATTCGTGCCATTGCCCGCCAGGCCGAGGCCGAACGTGAGCGTCGTGCCAAGGTCATCCACGCAGAGGGTGAATTGCAGGCGTCCAAGAAGCTGGTGGAAGCGGCGGATGTCATGTCCACCAACTCCGGTTCCATGCAGTTGCGTTACCTGCAGACTCTGGCGGACATGAGTAACACCAACTCATCCACCATTGTCTTCCCGCTGCCGATGGAACTGATGACCACGTTCCTGAAAGAGAACAAGCCCTTCACGCCGGACAAACCCGAACCGGAAAAGCCCGATTCCAAGGCATAAAAAAAGGCCGGCAATGCCGGCCTTTCTGTTACGTATCAGCCTTATTTCTGGCTGGCACGCTCGAGCATGCGCTTGGCACGCTCGTTTGCTTCGTCAGCAGCTTTCTGTGCTGCACGAGCAGCGGCCAGGGCTTCTTCCGCAGTCTGCTGGGCAGTGCGGGCGGAGCTGGCAGCGCTGTTAGCGGTGTTCAGTGCATTCTCTGCAGTGCGCTCAGCGGAGCTGGCGGTTGCATTTGCTTCGTCGATAGCGCCCTGGTCAGTTGTGGCACAACCTGCAGTCAGGGCAGTAGCCAGTGCAATCCCGGCGATCGTCAGTTTACGCATTGTAAATCCCCTTATTGGTCGAGTTATTTCCTGTGATCCGAAAGTCAGTATAGACGACTTCCTGTCAACCTGCGCAGCAACGTTTGTCAGGCAGTGACTACCGGAGTCGTTAAACAGTGTAAAACACTGTAAGCAGGAATGTTAACTACAGATACGTAAATTTGCTAAGCATATGACAACAACTTAATACTGCGGTCAGGTTTGGCTCAGGGATGAATGCTGATGGGGGTTCCGTTGGACACCAGTTGCCAGATCTCGTCCATCTCTTCGTTGGTAACTGCGATGCAGCCATCTGTCCAGTCCAGCCCGGTGTAGGCAAACGCCATGTCGCCGACGTTATTGGGCAGGCCGTGAATCATGATGCTGCCGCCGGGATCCAGGCCCCAGGCCGATGCCAGTTCCCGATCCCGCTCGCTGGGGTAGGAAATGTGAATGGATTTGTAGAAATCGCTCTCGGCATTCCGCCAGTCCAGGGTGTAGTCGCCCTCGGGCGTGCGCTCGTCGCCTTCATACAGCTTGTGGCCTTCCGGGTTGTCGCCCAGGGAAATGCGGTAGCTGCGAACCACGTCTTCACCATCCATCAGGTACAGGCGGCGTTCTCCCTTGCGAACCACAACCTTACTGACGTTTTGAATAGCCGCCTGCTCATACATCGTGGCAACCGGCATCCGGGTGTCGGCTTTGGCCAGCAGCTCGGATGCAAAGGCATTTGGAGCAGAAGCCATGCAGAGCAGGGCTAGGCTGGATAACAGCGCGCGGGAGATACTCATGTCCTTAACTTACCAATGATTAATCTTTGTACAGGTGGTTTTATACCATAGCCCGCCAGGGATCTGTTAAGGGGTTTTGTTAACTTTTTTGGCTATCTGGTTTGCTCTTCAGACATTTTGTGAACTGTCCATCTTCAGGCCCACCTTGGTGACCTTGTCGGCACTGGTGGCCCTTGCAACCAGCGTTACCGGGCCAAGGGTAACCACGTCACCAACAACCGGATGCCCCTTGGTTCGTTTCGCAAAGCACTCGGCCAGGGAAAGCTCCGGGGGCAGGTCGTCAAACTCAATGCCGTAGACCTGCTCGACGTCCCCGAGCAGGGCATCGCCGTTGAGCACGAAATCACCGAAGAAGGCTCGCTCCGCCAGGTATTTGGGCGCATGGCGGCCACTCAGAGCCTTGCCCAGCTCCGGCAGAACGCTGGGCGTCGCGAACATTGCGACCATGTCGCCACTGGATACTTCCAGGTCCGCTTTTGGCTGCAGACACACCCGGTTGCGGAAAACCCCGGCCACTGCCGTGTTCTCCGGAAAGCGCAGCTGACCCAATCGGCGTGGCGTTTGCCAGGTTTCGCCGCGCAGCGGGAACAGCATCAGCTCATGGTCTCCCGCCGCCGGGGCGTCCAGGGGGAGTCTTCGATAGGGATCTTCGCCAGCCGGCACCTCCAGACGGAGCTTTCTGGCCAGCGGTGTCATGGTGGTGCCCTGAACCAGAAGAGATACCAGAACGATAAAGAAAGCGGCGTGGAATACCAGCTGGGCTTCCGGCAAGTCTGCAATGATCGGAAACAGGGCCAGAACGATGGGGACAGCGCCTCGCAGTCCAACCCAACTAATAAAACCCATCTCGCGACGGTTAAAGGCAAAAGGCCAGAGGGTAAGCATGACCGTCAGCGGGCGGATGACGAAAATCAGGGCCAGGGCCAGTATCAATCCTCCGCCAGCCAGCGGGATCAGGTCTGATGGCGTTACCAGCAGCCCCAGCATCAGGAACAGGCACAACTGGGCCAGCCAGGCCAGGCCGTCGTGAACCTGGAGGATCATCGGCATCATCCGGACGTGACGGTTACCGATCACCACGCCGGTCAGGTAAATGGCCAGAAACCCGCTGCCGCCGAGGGCGTTGGTAGCGGAAAACACCGAGATGCCTGCGGCTGCTACCAGTAAAGGGTACAGAGAGGGTGTCAGGCGGATACGATTGGCCAGCTCCACCACGACAAAACCGCCGATAATGCCTGCTACAGCGCCGATGCCGAACTGCTGTACCAGCATGGAAAGAGCGGCCCAGCCCGCCTGGTCACCGTCGTTGCCGATCAGCGTAACCAGCATGAGCGTCAGGAAGATCGCCATGGGGTCGTTGCTGCCGGATTCAATTTCCAGGGTCGCACTGACTCGCTCGTTCAGGTGCAGCCCCCGCCCCTGCAGCAGGGAAAAAACCGCGGCGGCATCGGTGGAGGAAATGATGGCGCCAACCAGCAGGGCCGTCAGCCAGTGCAGATCGAATACCCACCAGGCCACAACAGCGGCGCCAGCGGCGGTCATGGCGACCCCGAGGGTGGCCAGTACCAGTGCGGGTCTCAGGCCAACGCGGAAGGTTTCCGCCCGGGTACGCATGCCACCGTCCAGCAGAATCACCCCAAGAGCCAGGTTGGCGATCAGGAAAGCCAGCTCGAAATCGTCGAACTGGATGCCACCCGGGCCGTCTTCACCCATCATCATGCCCACGACCAGAAAGATCAGCAGCACAGGCATGCCCACCCGGCTGGAAAGCGGGCTTAGCACGATACTGATGACCAGCATCAGGGCGCCAATCAGGGTCAAGGTTGGGTCCATTGTTGCTCCAGACAGAATGCTTGCCCATTGCCGGGCTGACCGCTTATATTGCTGTCGCGGCCATTTTATTGCGGGTGTAGTTCAATGGTAGAACGGCAGCTTCCCAAGCTGCATACGAGGGTTCGATTCCCTTCACCCGCTCCAATTCTTATCTTCTCATACTCCCCTGCCTCACCCGTAATATCTTTTGCATCATGCGGTTGCGTGTTTACCCGTTGATTTTGCACCCGGGTTTGCGCAATGCCGGGCCCATTGCTAGCTTTTAAGACAGGTATCCAACACGACAGCTGTGTGCTGTCGAGGGGAAACTCCATGGCTGAAAGCGCGGCAAATGGCATTGCCGAATACTGGGCTACCGGCTTTTTCATCCTGGCGGTGGCGGGGCTTTGCGCCTTCATGGTGGGTGCATCCAGTCTTCTGGGTGGCCGCAGCCGCGGTATCAGCAAGTCTCTTCCCTTCGAATCGGGCATCGTCGGCGCCGGCAGTGCCCGCCAGCGGTTTTCTGTTCAGTTCTACCTGGTGGCAATGCTGTTTGTCATCTTCGACATTGAAGCGGTTTTCCTGTTTGCCTGGGCCATCGTCATTCCGGATGTCGGCTGGACCGGTTTCTGGGGAGCCGCTGTATTCATCTTCATCCTGCTGGCCGGGCTCATATACGACAGCCGCACCGGCGCCCTCGACTGGGCGCCCGAGCAAAGCCCGGCACGCAAGCGCGGCGCATAGATAGACACTTCCCGGCTCTCCGGATTCCGCCGAATCGGGAGAGGAGCGGGATAGTGTGACCATCAAGGGAGGTTGTCATGGCCTATACCCTGACCCGGGCAGAGGGTCCTGAGGGAAGCAATACCCGTTATCCGGTAGATCGGCGGGAGAGGGTCGAGGACCCGGTCAAACAACAGCTTGAACGCAACGTGTTCACCGGCAAGCTGAGCGACGTGCTGAATTCGGCGGTCAACTGGGGCCGCAAGAATTCCCTGTGGCCGTACAACTTCGGGCTGTCCTGCTGCTACGTGGAAATGACCACCGCCTTTACCGCGCCCCACGACATTGCCCGGTTCGGCTCCGAGGTGATCCGGGCCTCCCCCCGGCAGGCAGATTTCATGGTGATTGCCGGCACCTGCTTCATCAAGATGGCGCCAGTGATCCAGCAGCTTTACGACCAGATGCTGGAGCCGAAATGGGTGATTTCCATGGGTTCGTGTGCCAACTCCGGTGGTATGTACGACATCTATTCGGTGGTCCAGGGGGTGGATAAATTCCTGCCGGTTGATGTGTACGTGCCCGGCTGTCCACCCCGGCCAGAGGCGTTCCTGCAGGGGTTGCAGCTGTTGCAGGACTCCATCCAGGAGGAGCGCCGGCCATTGTCCTGGGTGGTTGGTGACCAGGGCGTTTACCGGGCCGAGATGCCCTCGCAGCGCGAGAAGTGGCGGGACCAGCGAATCCAGGCCACGGAATTGAGGAGCCCCGACAAGCTTTAAAGCCGCTTGCCGTCGTTTACAACTGAGTGTCAGGAGTCAAACCACGAGCATGAGCAGTAGCGCAGAAAACGCCGACGTAGAACTGGTCGAAGCCCTGCAGCGGGACTTCGGCGTGGCCGTGCTGTGCTGCCAGAAGACTCGTACCGGTATGCCTGTGCTCTGGGTGTCGCGGATGGCTCTGACTGACATTCTGGGCTACCTGAAGGGGCTGGATGCGCCCTATGACCTGCTGTACGACCTGTCGGCGATAGATGAGCGGTTGCGGGGCAATCGCAGCGGCCTGCCGGATTCCGATTTCACGGTTTTCTACCAATTGATGTCCATTCACCGCAATCGGGACATCATGCTCAAGATCGGTCTGGCTGAGGAAGATCTGAGTGTTCCCACCGCCACCGGTGTTTTTCCGGCGGCCAACTGGTATGAGCGGGAGGTGTGGGACATGTTCGGCATCAGTTTTGCCGGCCACCCCCACCTCGAACGCATCCTGATGCCGCCCACCTGGACCGGCCATCCCCTGCGCAAGGATTACCCCGCCCGGGCCACGGAGTTTGATCCTTACACGTTGACCGTGGAAGGCCAGGAGACCGAGCAGCACGCCCTCCAGTTCGTGCCCGAAGCCTGGGGCATGGCAAGGGAGCGGGACGGCGCTGAGTTTATGTTCCTGAATCTTGGCCCCAACCATCCCTCCGCCCACGGCGCCTTCCGTATTGTGCTGCAACTGGATGGCGAGGAGATCATCGATTGCGTACCGGACATTGGTTATCACCACCGGGGCGCGGAAAAAATGGCCGAGCGTCAGTCGTGGCACAGTTTCATTCCCTACACCGACCGCATCGATTACACCGGTGGGGTGATGAATAACCTGCCCTACGTGCTGGCGGTGGAGAAGCTGGCCGGCATCGAGGTGCCAGACCGGGTGAAAACCATCCGGGTGATGATGGCCGAGATGTTCCGAATCACCAGTCACCTGCTGTTTCTCGGGACCTACCTGCAGGATCTGGGCGCCATGACACCGGTATTCTTCACCTTCAGCGACCGCCAGCGCGGTTACAAGGTGATCGAGGGCATCACCGGCTTTCGCATGCATCCGGCCTGGTATCGCATTGGTGGGGTGATGCAGGACCTGCCCCGGGGCTGGGAAAAACTGGTGCAGGAATTCCTCGACTGGATGCCGCCCCGGCTGCGGGAATACGAGCGGGCCATGATGGAGAACGCCCTGGTGAGAGAGCGCACCCGCAATGTCGCCGCCTTTGATACTGCCCAGGCGCTGGCCTGGGGTGTCACCGGCCCGAACCTGCGGGCCACCGGCTGCAATTTCGACCTGCGCAAGCAGCGCCCTTACTCGGGCTATGACAACTTCGAATTCGAGGTGCCCCTGGGTGACCGGGGCGATGTCTTCGACCGCGGCCAGCTCCGGATCGACGAGATGCGCCAGAGCCTGCGGATCATCCAACAATGTGTGGATCACATGCCCACCGGGGACTTCAAGGCGGACCATCCGCTGACCACGCCGCCACCCCGGGAACGGATGCTGGAGCATATTGAGACCCTGATTACCCATTTCCTGCAGGTGTCCTGGGGCCCGGTGCTCAAGCCCCAGGAATCGATGCAGATGGTGGAGGCCACCAAGGGTATCAACAGCTATTACCTGACCAGTGATGGCAACACCATGAGTTACCGGACACGGATCCGGACGCCCAGTTTTCCGCACCTGCAGCAGATTCCCAGCGTGATGCGCGGTGGCTTCGTGCCGGACCTGATTGCCCACCTGGGGAGCATTGATTTCGTAATGGCCGACGTGGACCGATGACGATGGAAACGACACCGACACCACAGAACATTGCCACTGATGGCTTCCGGCTCCACCCGGAGGATGAGGCTGCCATGCGCGCGGAAACCAGCCACTACGAGCAGCCCCAGGCTGCGTGCATCGAGGCGCTGAAGATGGTCCAGCGCCGCCATGGCTGGGTACCGGATGAGGCGATCCCGGCCATTGCCCGGGTGTTGGGCGTGGGGCCGGCCAGCGTGGAAGGCGTAGCCACCTTTTACAGCCTGATCTTCCGTCAGCCGGTGGGGCGTCATGTCATCCTGGTGTGCGACAGCAGTTCCTGTTTCCTCACCGGATCTGACCAGCTGAGGGAGCACCTGACGAACAGACTCGGTATTGGCCTTGGCCAGACCACGGCCGACGGCCGCTTCACCCTGTTGCCGGTTTGCTGTCTGGGCGCCTGCGATGGTGGGCCCGCCATGATGATCGGCGACGACGTCTACGGCCCCGTGGGCGAAGAGGATCTGGCAGACATTCTGGAGGGCTATCCGTGAACAGCCAGCGCCAGTCCCCGATCTACAGAAGCCGTCTGCTGCAGCCCGCCGACGAGCGCTCGCCGGACACCCATCCGCTGACCTGGCGACTGCGGGATGATGGCCAGGTGGTGGGCCTGGAAGAATACGAATCGAAAGAAGGCTATCAGGCAGTCTCGCAGGTTCTGAACGAGCGGGATCCCGGCGCCGTCATCGCCGCCATGAAGGAGGCCAACGTGCGCGGGCGCGGTGGCGCTGGCTTCTCCGCCGGTCTGAAATGGAGCCTCACCCTGCAGGGGAACAATATCCCTCGCGGGTACATCGTCTGCAATGCCGATGAGATGGAGCCGGGCACCTTCAAGGATCGCCTGCTGATGGAACAGCAGCCCCATCTGTTGATTGAGGGCATGATTCTGGCGGCCTTCGCCAACAACGCCCGGTATGGCTACATCTTCCTGCGCGGAGAGTACGTGGAGTCGGCCCGGGTTCTCACCGCAGCGCTTGCCGAGGCCCGGGAGGCCGGCTGGCTGGGTCCGGACGTCGCCGGCAGCGGCTTTGATTTTGATATTGCCCTGCACACCGGAGCCGGGCGCTACATCTGCGGCGAGGAAACCGCCCTGCTCAACTCGCTGGAGGGCCACCGGGCCAATCCCCGGGCCAAGCCTCCGTTTCCCGGCCAGTCGGGGGCCTGGGGCAAGCCCACGGTAGTGAACAATGTGGAAACCCTGTGCAACGTGCCCGCCGTGATGCTTCGCGGCGCACAGTGGTACCAGGAACTGTCGGGGGATCGCACCGGGGATGGCGGCACCAAACTGTACGGCGCTTCCGGGCTGGTGAACCGCCCCGGACTCTGGGAACTGCCCATCGGCACCTCCGGCCGGGAGCTGCTGGAACTGGCCGATGGTTTGCGGGAGGGGAGGAAGCTCAAGGCCTGGCTGCCCGGGGGCGCCAGCACCGGCTTCCTGTTGCCGGAACACCTGGACCTGCCGCTGGATTTCGACACCGTCGGCAAGGAGGGCAGCCGCCTGGGTACCGGCCTGATTACGGTGGTGACCGAGGATCAGAGCATGGTCGCGCTGATGCGGAATCTGGAAGAGTTCTTTGCCCGGGAGTCCTGCGGCTGGTGCACGCCCTGCCGGGATGGGCTGCCCTGGACCGTGAAGCTGTTGCTGGCGCTGGAACGGGGCGAGGGTGAAGCCGGCGATGTGGAATTGCTGGACAAGCTGGCAGCCGATTGCGGCCCGGGCCTGACCTTCTGTGCCCATGCGCCGGGCGCGGCCATGCCGCTTCAGACCGCATTGCGGCATTTCCGGCATGAATTCGAACAGGGTGTGGGCCAGCCGAAGGGGAAGCCCCATGCCGATGCCATACCGGCGGGGCAAGTATGAAACGAACACTCACGGCCAACAGGGAGTAAACCGGCACCATGGCAACCATCCACGTGGACGGCCAGAGCTACGAAGTGGACGGGGCAGACAACCTGCTTCAGGCCTGCCTGTCCCTGGGCCTGGATATCCCCTATTTCTGCTGGCACCCGGCCATGGGCAGTGTCGGCGCCTGTCGCCAGTGCGCGGTACGCCAGTACAAGGACAGCGAGGACGACAGGGGTATGCTGGTGATGTCCTGTATGACGCCGGCCGCCGACGGCACCCGCATCGATATTGAAGACGAAGAGGCCCGGGCGTTTCGGGCCAGCGTTGTTGAATGGCTGATGATCAACCATCCCCACGATTGCCCGGTGTGCGAGGAAGGCGGCCACTGCCACCTCCAGGACATGACCGTGATGACCGGCCACGACCGCCGTCGTTACCGGTTCCGCAAACGCACCCGTCGCAACCAGTACCTGGGCCCTTTCATCGCCCACGAAATGAATCGCTGCATCACCTGTTACCGCTGCGTGCGTTTCTACAACGATTACGCTGGCGGGACTGACCTGGGTGCATTCGGGGCCAAGGACAACGTCTATTTTGGTCGGCATCAGGAGGGCACCCTGGAAAGCCGCTTCGCCGGCAACCTGACCGAAGTCTGCCCAACCGGTGTCTTTACCGACCAGAGTCACTCTGACCACTACACCCGCAAATGGGACCTGCAGTTCGCGCCGGGCATCTGCCACCAGTGCGCGGTGGGGTGCAACATAAGCCCGGGCGAACGCTATGGCGACATCCGGCGGATCGAGAACCGCTACCATGGCGAGGTGAACGGCTATTTCCTGTGTGATCTGGGCCGCTTTGGCTATGGCTACGTGAACCGCCAGGACCGGCCCAGGGTGCCGGAGTTCCGGTCAGCGCAGGAGCGGGAGCAGGAGCCGGAGGAACTCGGGGTGGATACGGCCCTGGCACGGATAACCGAGGCCCTGCGCCACGCTAACCGGATCATCGGCATCGGTTCGCCCCGGGCCAGCCTGGAAAGCAATCATCAGCTCCGGGAACTGGTGGGTGAGGCCAACTTTTCCACCGGCATCAATGAGAACGAGCAGGCCTGCCTCAATCTGATGGACGAACAGGGGCGAAGCTGTGGACTGCCAGCGCCCACACTGAGGGAGGTGGAGGGGCACGATGCCGTGCTCCTGCTTGGAGAGGATCCCATGGAAAGCGCCGCGCGGCTTGGCCTGTCCATTCGCCAGGCGATTACCGCGCCTCCGGCGGAGTACGCCGCCAGGCTGGGTATTCCCCGTTGGCATGCCGATGCCATGAAAACCCTGGCACAGGATCATCGTCAGCCGCTGTTTATTGTTTATCCGGCAGAAACCGAGCTGGATGCCCTTGCCCGGAGCCGTCTGGCGCTGGCCCCGGACGACATTGCCCGGCTCGGGTTTGCGGTTGCCCACGCCATCGACCCGGCCGCCCCGGACGTGCCGGACCTGGCCGAGCGGCTGCGCTCCCGGGCCAGGGAGATTGCCAGCGGACTTATGGCTGCCGACCGTCCACTGGTGGTCAGTGGCGGTGCCCTTGACTCCCCGGCCATCATCCGGGCCGCCGGCAACATTGCCCGGGCCCTGGCCCGGCGCGCCAAACGTGGCGGGCTGCTGTTTGTACGCCGGGAAGTGAACAGCACCGGCCTGGCATTACTGGGCGGCCAGCCCCTGGAGTGGGCGTTGGACCAGATGGCGGACGGAAGCGCCGATGCGGCGGTGATCCTCGAGAATGACCTCTACCAGCGACTGCCGGAAGCCCTGGTTGATAAAGCCCTGGCGAGGGTAGATACGTTGGTGGTGCTGGACCATCAGCGCACACCCACGCTGAACCGGGCAACCTTCTCACTGCCGGCAGCCAGCTTTGCCGAAGGCGATGGCACTCTGGTCAATCTGGAAGGACGGGCCCAGAGGTTCTTCCAGGTGTTCGAACCGGGCTATATGCGCCCGGAAGCCAGGATTCACGAAAGCTGGCGCTGGCTGCACGGGCTCTCGGCCAAACTGAACGGCGAGACACCGGGGGACATTACCCTGGACCAGGTAACGATGGCGTGCAGCCGCGCCTGTCCGGATCTTGAACTGATTACCGCGGCCGCCCCTGATGCCGGTTTCCGGATCGAGGGTTTGCGACTGGCCCGTGAGCCCCATCGCTACAGTGGCCGGACCTCCATGCGGGCAAACCGGAGCGTCAGTGAACCGCGGGTCCCCCAGGACCCTGACACCGCACTGGCCTTTTCCATGGAGGGTTACAGCGGGTTCCGCCATCCGCACCAGCAGGTGCCCTTTGCCTGGGCGCCGGGCTGGAATTCGCCCCAGGCGTGGAACAAGTTCACGGACGAAGTGGGCGGTCATTTGCGCGGTGGTGACCCGGGTATCCGGCTGTGGGAAACCCGACCCGGGCACTACCGCTACGAGGGCAGTATTCCGGCGGCCTTTCAGCCGTCCGGAACGGATTACCGTGCCATCGTTCTGCCGCGTCTTTTCGGTGGCGAGGAAACCTCGGCCCTGGCGGAGCCCATTCGCCAGCGGATGGAGACACCGGTGCTGTTGCTTTCGGAAACCGACGCCACTGCGCTCGGTGCCGAGCTGGGGGGACTGGTGACGGTCACGGGCGGGCAGGCCTGTGTGACGCTTCCTGCCCGTGTTCAGCAGGACTGGCCCCGGGGACTGGTGGGCTTGCCTGCCGGGTGCGCTCCGGCGGGCATCGCCTCTGGACCGGTTACCCTGACCGCTGGCCCCGGATCCACGCCTGGCACCGCCTGTGAGGTGCGGCCATGAGCTGGCTGACCCCGGAATGGCAGGCCATTCTCTGGGCCATGTTCCAGGCCCTGGTGATTCTGCTGGGCGCGGTGCTGCTGGGCGCCGCGCTGACCATTGTCGAGCGTCGTCTGCTCGGGCTATGGCAGGATCGCTACGGCCCCAACCGGGTCGGCCCGTTCGGGTTGCTCCAGCTGGTTGCGGACATGATCAAGATCTTTTTCAAGGAAGATTGGATTCCGCCGTTTGCAGACCGGCCGTTGTTCTTGCTGGCGCCTGTGATTGCCTTTGCCTCCCTGCTGCTTTCCTTCATCGTGATACCGATTACCCCTGGATGGGGCATCGCCGACCTGCACATCGGATTGCTGTTCTTCCTGGCAATGGCGGGCATCAACGTATACGCCGTGCTGCTGGGTGGCTGGGCCAGCGGCAACAAGTATGCGCTGCTGGGCGCCATGCGCTCTTCCGCCCAGACAGTCTCCTACGAGGTGTTCATGGGGCTGTCGCTGATGGGCGTGGTGGCGCTGGCCGGCTCCTTCAACATGCGCGAGATTGTCGCCGCGCAGGAGGGGTTGTGGTTCGTGGTACCCCAGTTCTTCGGCTTCTGTACCTTCCTGATCGCCGGTATTGCCGTGACCCATCGCCACCCCTTCGACCAGCCGGAGGCCGAGCAGGAACTGGCCGACGGTTACCACATTGAATACTCGGGGATGAAGTTCGGGCTGTTTTTCATTGGCGAGTACGTGGGCATGGTGCTGGTGTCCGCCCTCATCGTCACCCTGTTCTTTGGTGGCTGGCACGGCCCCTGGTTGCCGCCAATCCTATGGTTCGCGATCAAGACCGGCTTCTTCCTGTTGCTGTTCATCCTGCTGCGGGCCTCGCTGCCGCGGCCCCGCTATGACCGGGTGATGAGCTTCGGCTGGAAGGTATGCCTGCCCCTGACACTGATCAATCTGCTGGCAACCGGCGCGGTGATTTTGCTGGTTAGCCCGGAAGGCTGAGGAGGACCAGGTAATGGAGAAAGAAAAGGTCCCGTTCATAAAGTCCGTGCTCTGGCTGGTGCCGGCCACCTGGAGCCAGCTGCGCACCCTGGGCATGGTGTTCATGCACAGTTTTCGCAAGCGGGAGACGGTCAACTACCCGGATGAGGAGGTCTACCTGCCGCCCCGTTACCGGGGCCGCATCGTGCTGACCCGCGATCCGGACGGCGAAGAGCGCTGCGTAGCCTGCAACCTGTGTGCGGTGGCCTGCCCGGTGGACTGCATTTCCCTGCAGAAGGGGGAGCAGGAGGATGGTCGCTGGTACCCGGAGTTTTTCCGGATCAACTTCTCCCGCTGCATATTCTGCGGCATGTGTGAGGAGGCCTGCCCAACGTCGGCGATCCAGCTGACGCCGGACTTCGAGATGGGCGAGTACGACCGACAACAGCTTGTCTACGAGAAGGAAGACCTGCTGATCAACGGCCCGGGCAAGGATCACGATTATCACTTCTACAAGGTGGCCGGTATGGCCATCGGCGGCAAGGACAAGGGTCAGGCTCTGAACGAGGAGGAGCCTGTGGACGTGCGTTCCCTGTTGCCCTAGAGCGGGAGGTAAAGACCCATGGAGCTGGCGTTTTATCTGAGTGGCCTGGTGGCGGTACTGGCGACGGTCGGTGTGATTACCGGCAGCAACCCGGTGCATGCCGTGGTGTACCTGATTGTCTCGCTGATAGCCGTCGCCCTGGTTTTCTTTGCACTGGGTGCGCCCTTCGCTGGCGCCCTGGAAATCATCGTGTACGCCGGTGCCATCATGGTGCTGTTCGTGTTTGTGGTGATGATGCTTAACCTCCGACCGGACCAGGATGGCGAGGAAGCAGGCTGGCGCCACCCCCGGCACTGGCTAGGCCCCTCGGCACTTGCCCTGGTGCTTCTGGGTGTACTGTTCCACCTGATCACCGGGGGCGACATGGCCAGGGTCATTGATGGCGAACTGCTGACCGCACGGGCGGTGGGGCTGACCCTGTTCGGTCCCTGGCTGATGGTGGTGGAGCTGGCGGGCCTGCTCTTGCTTGGCGCGCTGGTGTCCGCTTCCCATGTGGGGCGGCGGTCGAATCCGTTACGACAGAGGAGGCGGCCCTGATGACGGGTATTCCCATGGAGCACGGCCTGATTCTGGCGGCCATTCTGTTCGTGCTGGGCCTGGTCGGCCTGATGCTGCGCCGCAACATGTTGTTTGTTCTGATGAGCCTTGAGGTGATGCTGAACGCTTCGGCACTGGCGTTCGTGGTTGGCGCCACGGCCTGGAATCAACCCGACGGCCAGGCGATGTTCCTGCTGGTAATTACCCTGGCGGCCGCCGAGGCGGCGGTAGGGCTGGCGCTGATGATCCAGCTCTTTCAGCGGGTCAGGTCCCTTAATCTCGATCTGGTAAGCAGGATGCGCGGATGATGGAGCTGGCGGTCACCCTGTCGTTTGTCATGCCCCTGGTTGGCACCCTGGTGCTCGCGTTGTCCGGCGGTCGCCTGGGGCCGCGGGCCGGCGCTGCCATCGGTGTCGGCAGTGTCGGCATCGCTGCCCTGGCGACGGCCTGGGCCATCGCGCTCTATGCGGGCGGCGATGGCGCGGTCCGTTTCACGCTCTGGACCTGGATCCAGGTGGGGGCCTTCCAGCCAACGATCGGTCTGGCGGTGGATGCCCTGGCACTGGTGATGATGGCCGTGATCACCGGCGTCGGTTTCTTCATCCATCTGTTTGCGGTCTGGTACATGGGCGGCGAGGCCGGTGTTACCCGCTTCTTTGCCTGGATGAACCTGTTCGTATTCAGCATGCTCATGCTGGTACTCGGAGACAACCTGCTGCTGCTGTTCCTCGGCTGGGAAGGGGTTGGTCTGTGCAGTTATCTGCTCATCGGCTACTACTACCGGGACAGCGCCAACGGCCGGGCGGCGTTCAAGGCCTTTGTGGTTACCCGGATCGGCGACGTGTTCCTGGCCCTGGGGCTGTTCCTGATCTTCCGGGACCTGGGCACCCTGGATATCCAGCAGGTGATGGTCCGGGCGGGCGAGGTCTGGTCAGCGGGCGACCCGACGGCGACTCTCGTAGCCCTGCTGGTGCTGGGCGGCGCCCTGGGTAAATCCGCCCAGGTGCCGCTGCATACCTGGCTGCCGGACGCCATGGCGGGGCCGACCCCGGTCTCGGCGCTGATCCATGCTGCCACCATGGTCACTGCCGGCGTTTACCTGATCGCCAGGCTCAATGGCGTGTTCCTGCTGGCGCCCGAGGTCTTGTGGCTGGTCGGGATGATCGGTGCTGTCTCGCTGCTCCTGGCCGCGTTCGCGGCCCTGGCCCAGACCGATATCAAGCGGGTGCTGGCCTACTCCACCATGAGCCAGATCGGCTACATGTTCCTGGCCCTCGGTGTGGGCGCCTTCGATGCCGCCATCTTTCACCTGGTCACCCATGCGTTTTTCAAGGCGCTGTTGTTCCTGTCCGCCGGGGCGGTGATTACCAGTTGCCACCACGAACAGGACATGGCGAATCTTGGCGGGCTGAGAAAGCGCCTGCCCGTGGCTTATGCCGGTTTCCTAGTGGGCGGTTCCGCGCTGGTGGCCTTGCCGCTGGTAACGGCCGGTTTCTACAGCAAGGATGAGATTCTCTGGCAGGCCATGGCGGCAGACCAGCAGGGGCTCCTTCTGGCGGGTCTTCTGGGCGCATTCCTGACCTGCCTGTACACGGTTCGACTGATTCTCGGCACGTTCCACGGAGACTGCGGCAGCGACAAGGCCCGGAACGTCGAACCGGGTAGCCATGTTCTGACCCACCACCTGCCTCTGGCCGTGCTGGCGGTGCTGTCCACCTTTGTGGGCGCCATGCTCTATCCCCACCTTGGCGGCCTGTTCCCGGTGGCACCCGGTGAGCGCACGGACGCGGGCCATACCCTGTTGCAGCTGCTGGCCAGTGGCACCGTGATTGCCGGTCTTGCGGTGGCGGGCTGGCTGTTCGTGAAGCGGCGCGAATGGCTACGGGAGCAGGTCCGCGGTGGCCCGGGTGCCTTCCTCTGGACTCTCTGGCACCGGGCCTGGGGGTTCGATGCGCTGTATGACCGGCTGCTGGTCCGGCCCTGGCAGTTGCTGGTGCGCATGCTGCGCCATGACCTGATCAATCTCACCATCAACCTGGTGGCAGTGCTCGCGCGTTTGCTCAACAGCGGTCTGGTGCGGGCCCAGAATGGCCGGATTCGGAGCTATGCCACGGCCATGATCCTGGGGGCAACTTTGATTCTGCTGGCGCTGGCCATCGGCCCGGGAGGTGTCGCGTGATCCTGGTGTGGCTGATCGTGATTCCGTTTCTGGGTGGTCTGCTGTGCTGGCAGGCCGATCGCTGGGGTGAGCAGGCACCGCGCTGGATTGCCCTGGGCACCATGCTGTTTGTCCTGGTGATCAGCCTCTGGCTCTGGGTAACCGGAGATTTTGCCCTGCACTCGGGGGCGGATACGCCCTGGCTGCTGGAATGGCGGGCCGACTGGATTCCCCGGTTCGGCATTGAAATCCATCTGGCGATGGACGGGCTCTCGCTCATTCTGGTCGCGCTCACAGGCTTCCTCGGCGCGCTTGCAGTGCTCTGCTCCTGGCATGAAATCGGCCACCGCATCGGCTTTTTTCACCTCAACCTGCTGTGGATCCTCGGCGGTGTGGTCGGTGTGTTCCTGGCCCTGGATCTGTTCCTGTTCTTCCTGTTCTGGGAAATGATGCTGGTGCCCATGTATTTCCTGATTGCGCTCTGGGGCCACAGCGGCTCGGCCGGCCAGACCCGCATTCGGGCCGCCACCCGGTTCTTCATCTACACGCAGGCCAGTGGTCTGCTGATGCTGGTGGCGATTCTGGCGCTGGTGTTTATCCATTTTGGCAACACGGGCGAGCTGTCCTTCAGCTATGAGGTTCTGCTCGATACCCAGGTGCCGGAGGCCATCGCCCCCTGGCTGATGCTGGGCTTTTTCGTGGCCTTTGCGGTGAAACTGCCGGTGGTGCCCTTCCACGGCTGGCTGCCCGATGCCCATGCCCAGGCGCCGACGGCGGGCAGTGTGGATCTGGCGGGTATCCTGCTGAAAACGGCCGCCTACGGCATGCTGCGCTTTGCACTGCCATTGTTCCCGGAAGAGTCCGCCGCCTTCGCACCCGTGGCGATGGTGCTCGGGCTGGTGGGCATCGTTTACGGCGCCGTGCTGGCCTGTGGCCAGCAGGACATCAAGCGGCTGATTGCATACACCAGCATCTCCCACATGGGCTTTGTCCTGATCGCGATCTATTCCGGTTCGGAGCTGGCCATCCAGGGCGCGGTGGTGCTGATGGTGGCGCACGCCTTTTCCTCCGCTGGCCTGTTCATTCTCAGCGGCCAGCTGTATGAACGCATCCATACCCGTGACATGCGCATCATGGGCGGGCTCTGGGGTCGGATACCGACGTTGCCGGGGTTCACGCTGTGTTTTGTCGCTGCGTCCCTGGGGATGCCGGCCACGGCCAACTTCGTTGGCGAGTTCATGATTCTGTTCGGCACCTTCCCGAGTGCGCCGGTGGTGGTGGTTATTGCCAGCACGGGGCTGGTCATGGCCGCGATTTATTCGCTGATCCTGATGCAGCGGGTCCATTTCGGCCCGGCTTATCGTGACGGCGCGCTCGCCGGCCCGGACTGGCGGGAATATGGCATGATGCTGGCCCTGCTGGCGCTGGTGCTGGTTGTCGGTCTCTACCCGCAGCCGCTGCTGGATACCACGGCCAGCATGTCCGGCAGGGTGGTCGAACTGTTTGCCAGTGGTGCCCAGAATCTGGCGGAAACGGCCGGGGAGGTGCGCTGATGATGACCCTGGCGGATTTGTACACACTGCTGCCGCTGATCGTCGTGGGCTCCACGGCGGTGGTCGCCATGCTGGTTATTGCCTGGCGGCGCCACCATGCGGGTACAGCCCTGATCGCCGGAGCGGGCCTGGTGCTCGCACTGCTGTTGCTGCCGGTGGCATCTACGGGTTCCCCTCCACTCATGCAAGTGGATGGGCTGGCTCAAATGGCGTCGACACTGGTTCTGCTGTCAGCGCTGGTTACCGTGATCCTGAGCCATCACTACCTGACCGGTTATATCGGCCCCCGGGAAGAGTTCTACCTGCTGCTACTGTGCGCTACCGCAGGCGCACTGGGGCTGGTGGCCAGTGACCATCTGGCCATGCTGTTCATCAGTCTGGAGCTATTGTCGATGCCCCTGTACGGCATGCTTGCCTACAGCTTCAGGGCCGAGCGCTCCCTGGAAGCGGGCATCAAATATTTGCTGTTGTCAGCCGCCGCCACTGCCTTCCTGCTGTTTGGCATGGCGCTGATCTATGCCCGCACCGGCCACCTGGACCTGACGGGAATCGCAGTCGCTCTGGCTGAATCTCCGGACGCCTGGATGCTCGCAGGTGCCGCACTGATGATCGTGGGGCTTGGTTTCAAACTGTCGGTGGTGCCGTTTCATCTGTGGACGCCGGATGTCTATCAGGGTGGCCCGGCGCCGGCGACGATCTACCTGGCGACGGTCAGCAAACTGGCAGTGTTCGTGGTGTTGTTGCGGCTGGTGCTGGCGGCGCCGGTTTTCCAGGCCGACTGGCTGCAGACGTTGGTCACGGTGCTGGCGCTGTTAACCATGTTGGGCGGTAATCTGCTGGCCCTGTTCCAGGCAAACCTCAAGCGGCTGCTGGGTTACTCGTCCATTGCCCACTTCGGCTATCTGCTGGTGGCCATTGCCGTTGGTAACGCGCTGGCCATCGAGACCACCGGAGTATACCTGGTGACCTATCTGGTGACGACGCTGGCGGCGTTCGGCGTGGTGACTCTTGTCTCCAGCCCGTTCGGCGGCGAGGACGCCGATGGGTTGCCGCTCTATCGCGGCCTGTTCTGGCGGCGTCCCTATCTGGCGGCAGTGATGACGGTCAGCTTTCTGTCGCTGGCCGGGATTCCCCTGACCGCCGGGTTCATCGGCAAGTTCTATGTGATTGCCCTGGGTGTTGCCGACAGTCGCTGGTGGCTGGTTGGCGGTGTTGTCGCCGGCAGTGCCATTGGTCTGTATTACTACCTGCGGGTGATGGTAACCCTGTATCTGCCCGAACCGGGGATGCGGCGCCGGGATGTCACCAATGACTGGGGCAGCCGCCTTGGCGGCATAACCCTGGTCACCCTGGCGGTCGTTATTCTGGTATTGGGCATCTACCCCGCCCCGATGATCGACTGGGTGCAGGAGCTGAGCGTCAGTGCAGCTTCAGTCTCGGGTGCATGGCGCGGCTGATCCGGTCCATCAGCCAGATGATGCCGGTGCGGAACATGCCGTGCAGTGCCACCTGATGCATCCGGTAGAGAGACAGATAGAACATGCGGGCCACCTTGCCCTCGATGTACATGCTGCGACCGGACAGGTTGCCCATCAGATTGCCGACGGTGGTGTAGCGGCTGAAATTGATCAGCGACCCGTGGTCGTTGTAGACGAAGGGCACGGCCTCGCCATTTTCCAGGCGGTTGCAAAGGGTCTTGAACAGGGTGTCTGCCTGCTGATGCGCGGCCTGGGCCCGGGGTGGAACCGGCCGGTCGGAATCCGGCTGCGGGCAGGCGGCGCAGTCGCCAAAGGCAAAGATGTCCGCATCCTGGGTGGTTTGCAGGGTCTGTTCCACCACCAGCTGATTACTCCGGTTGACCTCCAGACCCTCAAGCTTGGCCAGGAACGCAGGGGCCTTGATACCCGCTGCCCAGATGGTCATCTCCGAGGGTAGTTCGGTGCCGTCTTTCATCACGACGGTATTCTGACGCACTTCACTGACCGGCTGGCCGGTCATTACTTTCACCCGTTGGTGTTCCAGTTCCCTCGTGGCCGCCGCGGACAGCCGGCCGGGCAACGCAGGAAGAATGCGGTCGGCCGCCTCGATCACGGTAATCGAAACGTCCGAGGGCTGGAGATGGTTCATGCCGTAAACCGGCAACTCGCGGGACGCCAGGCGCAGTTCCGCCGCCAACTCCACGCCGGTGGCACCGGCCCCGATAATACTGATATTGAGGGTGTGTTCAGCCCCCTGAAAAGCCTCGTGATTCTTGCGCAGAAAGGCATTGAGCATCAGGTTGTGGAAGCGCCGGGCCTGCTTGAGGCTGTCCAGGAACAGGCAGTTGTCCTGGGCGCCGGGGGTGCCGAAATCGTTGGCGGTGCTGCCCACGGCAATCACCAGGGTGTCGTACTGGATGTGGCGCTCGGGGACCACTTCCGTGCCATCGACATCGTGAAACGGGGCAATGACCACGTGTTTGTTGTGGCGGTCCAGGCCACTCATGCGGCCCAGCTGGAATTCGTAATGGTGTTTGCGGGCGTGAGCGCGGTAGTTGATCTCATTCGCGCTGGCATCCAGGGAGCCGGAGGCCACTTCGTGCAGCAGGGGTTTCCAGACGTGGGTCAGGCCGGCATCCACCAGCGTGATTCTGGCTTTTCGTTTTTTACCCAGTTTGTTGCCGAGGCTGGTAACCAGTTCGAGACCGCCGGCGCCTCCGCCGACCACAACAATGTGATGAAGGTTTTCCATGACAATCAGACCTGTAAGTGAAGAGAGCCAAACACTCTTCAGGCAAGAATGCTTGGCTGTCCTCACTGGGAGCCAGACGTGCAGCCAGAATTCGGTCAGGAAACAGGGCAGGTTCTGAACCGGGCGCCAATGTTAACGTGGCGGGGCCTGTGGGTACAATTCTACGGAAGTGCTGCTTCCTTTAGCCCCGGCATCAGCCACCCCGGGGGTGGCACGTTCGCCGGTCCCCGGGACGGAGGTTCAATGCTGGGTGCGGTATCCGTCCAGAATGGCGGCCATATCGTCACCCAGGGCCTTCATGGCTTGCGGGTCCAGGTGGCGTTCACCCATGGATCTCAGGCCCATGATCTGCGCCTGAAGGAGCCGGGCAAGCCGCCGGCTGTCTGCGGACTGTACCAGCTCGCCTTTCATCTTTGCCTGCTCGACCAGGCCGGCAATGGATTCCTCAATCGCGGCAAGAATGCTGTTGGCCTGGTCAGCCAGAGCCGGGTGGGTATTGCTGGATTCCAGCAGCGTTTTCACGATCATACAGGCTCTGGAGGGCGCTGCGTTTTCATCGCCGCAACTGCAGGCGATGCCGCGCAGATAGTCCTGAAGACCGTCAACAATTGAATCAAAACCCTTGAGGTGAGCGGCCA
>NZ_CAJXKQ010000035.1 GCF_913055835.1 uncultured Marinobacter sp.
ATGGTACGAACAATGCCGTCACCCAGCTGCTGCTGGACTTCCAGAGTTGTTTCGCCACCTTCAAGCAGCAGTGCGTCATATACTTTGGGTACGGAGTCACGTGGGAATTCCACGTCGATAACCGCGCCAATGATCTGAACGATTTGTCCGCTACTCATGCTCGGTTCCTCGTTATCTTGATAGTCAATAAAACCAGTTGGATTGTGGGCTGGATCAGACCGAAGCGGCGCCGCTCACAATCTCCGATATCTCTTGGGTAATGGCTGCCTGACGCGCCTTGTTATAAGCCAGCTGAAGCTCGTCGATAATGCTACCGGCGTTGTCAGTTGCGCTCTTCATGGCGATCATCCGGGCTGCCTGTTCACATGCCAGATTTTCTACCACACCCTGGTACACCTGGGATTCAATAAAACGTGGCAGAAGGCCATCGAGGATCTGCCTGGCATCGGGCTCGTAGAGATAATCCCACTGGTTCTTGATCTCTTCTTCGTCTTCGCTCTCCGGCAGGGGCAGAAGCTGCTCCACCTTCGGGCTTTGGGTCATGGTGTTAACGAACTCGTTACTGACCACGTACAAGCGATCAATCTTTCCTTCCGAGAACGCATCCAGCATAACCTTGACGTTGCCGATGAGTTTTTCAGAGCTCGGGCTGTCCCCCAGATGGGTCAGCGCCGCGACGACATTGCCGCCGTAGCTCCGGAAAAAGGAAGCCCCTTTCTGCCCGATGGCGCACAGATCGGTTTCCACTCCTTTTTCTTTCCACGCTTTCATTTCACGGACAAGCGCTTTGAACAGGTTAATGTTCAGACCACCGCAGAGGCCACGATCAGTTGACACCACGATATAGCCCACGCGCTTGACCTCGCGCTCGACCATGAACGGGTGCTTGTACTGAGCATTCGCCTTGGCAATGTGCCCGATCACCTGACGCATCTTGTCGGCATACGGGCGGGTTGCCTGCATGCGCTCCTGAGCCTTACGCATTTTACTCGCAGCCACCATTTCCATGGCGCTGGTGATTTTCTGCGTGCTCTTGATGCTTGATATCTGGTTACGTATTTCTTTGCCGACGGCCATAACTCACTGCCTTCTCAAGTTAGACACTCGTTGCTACGAAAAGCGGCCCGCGACAGTTGCCGCAGGCCCGTTTTCTTACCAGCTCTGAGTGGTCTTGAATTTCTCAAGTGCAGCTTTGAGGCCGGCAGCGATTTCGTCGTTGTAATCGCCTTTCTCGTTGATCTTGTCGAGGAGGTCTTTCTGCTCGGAGCGCATCCAGTCGAGCATCTGCGCTTCAAACTTCACTACCTTGTCGACATCAACGTCGTCCAGGAAGCCTTCGTTGGCTGCAAACAGAACCGTACCCATTTCAGCCACAGACATCGGGCTGTACTGGTTCTGCTTCATGAGTTCCGTTACACGCTGACCGTGCTCAAGCTGCTGACGGGTTGCTTCGTCGAGGTCGGAAGCAAACTGTGCGAAAGCGGCCAGTTCACGATACTGGGCCAGAGCCAGACGGATGTTACCGCCGAGCTTCTTCATGATCTTGGTCTGGGCCGAACCACCTACCCTGGATACGGAGATACCGGCGTTCATCGCCGGACGGATACCGGAGTTGAACAGGTTGGTTTCCAGGAAGATCTGACCGTCGGTAATGGAGATTACGTTGGTCGGTACGAACGCGGACACGTCACCAGCCTGGGTTTCAATGATCGGCAGGGCGGTCAGGGAACCGGTCTTGCCTTTCACTTCACCATTGGTCAGCTGCTCAACGTAATCAGCGTTTACACGGGACGCACGTTCCAGCAGACGGGAGTGCAGGTAGAATACGTCACCCGGATATGCTTCACGGCCTGGCGGACGACGCAGCAGCAGGGAGATCTGGCGGTAAGCCACGGCCTGCTTGGACAGATCATCATAGATGATCAGGGCGTCTTCGCCACGGTCACGGAAGTATTCACCCATGGAAGTACCGGAGTACGGAGCCAGGAACTGCATCGCTGCAGGATCGGCGGCACCGGCGGCAACCACGATGGTGTGATCCATCGCACCGTGCTCTTCCAGCTTGCGCACAACGGCAGCGATGGAAGACTGCTTCTGACCGACGGCAACATAGATACACTTGATGCCGGTGTCTTTCTGGTTGATGATCGCGTCGATGGCGACAGCGGTCTTACCGATCTGACGGTCACCGATGATCAGCTCACGCTGGCCGCGACCGATCGGCACCATGGTGTCGATTGCCTTCAGACCAGTCTGAACCGGCTCATCAACGGACTGACGCGCGATAACGCCCGGTGCAACCTTCTCAACCGGAGAGGTCAGGTCGGTACCAAGGTCGCCCTTGCCGTCGATGGGGTTACCCAGAGCGTCAACAACGCGGCCCATCAGTTCCGGACCAACCGGTACTTCCAGGATGCGGCCGGTGCAACGAACTTTCTGGCCTTCGGCCAGATCTTCGTAATCACCCAGCACAACCGCACCAACGGAATCACGCTCCAGGTTCAGAGCCATACCGAAAGTGCCGTTGGCAAATTCAATCATCTCACCGTACATAACGTCGGCAAGACCGTGGATCAGCACGATACCGTCGGAAACCGACAGGATCGTACCTTCGTTCTTTGCTTCGGAAGAGATATCGAGTTTTTCGATTCTCTTCTTGATGATGTCACTGATCTCGGATGGATTCAGTTGCTGCATGCCAATATCCTCAAACCTTGTGCTGAAATCAGGAGCCCAGAGCGTCGGCCAGCTTGGTCAGCTTTCCGCGTACAGATGCGTCAATGACCAGATCGCCGGTGCGAATAATCACGCCGCCAATCAGAGACTTGTCCAGTGACGCTGCGAGTGACACTTGCCGCTCGAGTTTCTTCGAAAGTGCCTGGGCGAGCTTCTGTTGGTGTTCGTCCGTCAGCTCGAAAGCCGCGGTAACTTCGATATCAACAGTGCGCTCCAGATCAGCCCGGTACGTGTTGAAGAGCGCTGCAATCTCAGGAAGAAGAGTCAGCCGGCGGTTTTCAGCCAGTACAGCGAAAAAGTTGCGGACCTGATCGGTGACGCCGTCTTCAGCGACCTCCAGAATCAGTTCTGCCTTCTTCTGCTCTTCCAGACCCGGATTCGCGAGAAGCTGTCGAATGTCTTTGTTCGCGGTGACCTGCCCGGCAATTGTCAGCACCTGGGACCACTCAGCCAGCTGTTCATGCTCCTGAGCGGCAGTAAATGCTGCCTTTGCGTAGGGACGGGCCAGCGTTCTCAGTTCTGCCATGATGAACCTCGTCGTTTAAAGTTCTGCCGCCAGTTTTTCCAACATCTCGTTGTGCTTGGAGGCATCGACAGAGGTTTCCAGGATCTTCTCAGCACCGGCAACGGCAATGGTGGCAATTTCTGCACGCAATGCGTCACGAGCCTGATTACGCTCCTGTTCAATTTCGGCCTTGGCCTGCTCAATCAGCTTCTGGCCTTCCTTGCGGGCGTCATCCTTGGATGCTTCCACAATCTGGGCCGCGCGCTTGTTGGCCTGTTCAATCAGACCAGCAGCTTGCTGCTTGGCTTCACGCAGTTCCTGAGCTGACTTTTCCTGAGCCAGTTCCAGATCGCGCGCAGCGCGGTCTGAGGCAGCCAGTCCGTCAGCGATCTTCTTTTGACGCTCCTGCAGTGCGGCCATGATTGGCGGCCACACGTATTTCATGCAGAAGACGACAAAGATAAAGAACGCGATGGCTTGACCAATCATCGTCAAATTAATGTTCACGTCTTCACCTCTCGCCTGTTTTGTTAAGAATCATCTGACCGGGGCAAAACCCCGGCTCTGGCGACTCGATTAACCGGCGATCTGGCCGACAAACGGGTTGGCGAAAGTGAAGAACAGTGCGATACCAACACCGATCATGGTTACGGCGTCCAGCAGACCTGCAACGATGAACATTTTAACCTGCAGCATCGGGGTCATTTCCGGCTGACGCGCAGCGCCTTCCAGGAACTTGCCACCGAGGATACCAAAGCCAATCGCAGTACCCAGGGCACCCAGGCCAATCAGCAGTGCAACGGCAATAGCGGTCATTCCAACTACAGTTTCCATGATAACTCCCAGTTTTCAGTTAGGTTTTTCAGTTTAAGGGTTTAGGGTTTAGAACTACGGCTTAATGGTGTCCGATCAGTGACTGTCTTCGTGAGCCATGCTCAGGTACACGATCGTCAACATCATAAAGATAAATGCCTGCAGGGTGATAACCAGGATGTGGAAAATCGCCCAGGGAACAGACAGTGCCCACTGCGCCCAGAAGGGAAGCAGCGCAATCAGGATGAAGATCAGCTCGCCGGCGTACAGGTTACCGAACAGACGCAGTGCCAGCGAGATCGGCTTGGCAATCAGGCTCACGCCTTCCAGCAGCAGGTTAACCGGAACCAGAAGGATCTTCAGGAACATATTGTCGGAAGAGAAGGGGTGCAGGGTCAGTTCACCCACGAAGCCACCAACTCCTTTCACCTTCAGACTGTAATAAATGATCAGCGCAAAGACAGACAGGGACATGCCCAGGGTCACGTTCACATCCGTGGTCGGAACCACCTTCATGTATTCCAGACCCATCAGGTGGAACAGCTGCGGCAGGAAATCCACCGGAACGAGGTCCATCAGGTTCATCAGGAATACCCAGCAGAAAATGGTCAGTGACAACGGAGCAATGACCTTGTTCTTTCCGTGGAAGGTTTCTTTCACGCTCTGGTCGACAAACTCGACCATCACTTCAACGAAGTTCTGGAGGCCACCGGGCTGGTCCGAGGTAGCACGCTTGGCTGCCATTCGGAAAATGAACAGGAACAGGGCACCGAGCGCTACCGCCCAGCCCAGTGAGTCAATGTGCAATGCCCAGAAGCCCATGTCGGATGCTTCCTTGCCGGTGTGAGCCAGCGTCCAGGTAGCATCTTGAAGCACGGTTCCGTCGGCACGCTCATAGCCTGCCGGCAGCTTACCGTAGGTGAGGTTCTGGAGGTGATGCTGGATATATTCGGATGCACTTCCTGCCATAACGGTTTCCCAGGTCCAGTTAGCTTTGCTGCGTATTGCTGCCCGCAAGTAGCGGTGTCAACCAGTTGGTGACCAGCATGATCGCAAATGTTAAAAAAAGTGCCGCTATATCAAGCGGCTGAATCCATTTGAACACCATCGTGAAGAGGATGGCGCACAGGATGAGCTTGCCGGCCTCACCCTGGTAAAAAGAAGTCATGATCTTCTTGGCAGACCGCGCGCCGGAGTAGCGGAATGCCTTGAGCGCAAAATAACCATGGGGGATCAGAAAGATAAGTCCGCCCAACAGCGCTGAATAACCGGAAACCTGGCCTCGCAAGAGAAACGCCAGACTAACGAAGACAAGTACCACACTTTCTATTACAAACCATCGTGCGATGGGCGGGCGGCGAATACCGCCTGAAACTGCCTTCGTCATGTTCGTTCCGGAAGTACGGTGCTTTTCGGTCGATGTCGTTTAAAAAGTAAGCAAATACACCGATACGAGCGCCGCAGATTATATGTGTTCAATGTGCACGAATCAACAAAACCGGGCGCGGGCTGATCCGTGAAACGCAGCGGAATGACTGGGTTTTGGCAATTTCAGTCATAAATAGACAGCCGTTCAGTTTTTCACCACTACATGTTGTGTGCATAGCCAGGTACGAACTTTCGTAGGGGGGCCGGAAGGCCGATGAAACCCCGACGTTTTATTTGATATGGCCCAGAATGCCATCGAGCTCGTCCAGAGAGCTGTATTCGATCACTAACTTGCCTTTGCCACGCTGGCCATGATCGATGGACACGCGAGCCCCCAGTCGTTCTGCCAGATCGTCCTGCAGGGCGCGAATATTGGGATCCACGGTGCCTTTTTTCCGGGATTTGCTGTCCGGAGTTTCCTGTTGCACACGCCGAACCAGGGCCTCGGTCTGGCGGACCGAGAGGGATTTGGCGACCACCTGTTTGGCTACCTGCATCTGCAGTTCCGGGGCCAGGGTCAGCATCGCCCGGCCATGGCCCATTTCCAGATCACCATGCTCGAGCATGATACGAACATCTTCAGACAAACCGATCAGTCGCAGCAGGTTGGTGATGGTGGTGCGGGACTTTCCTACGGCTTCGGCCACCTGGGCCTGGGTCAGGCCAAACTCATCCTGCAGGCGCTGGAGAGCGAAGGCTTCTTCAATGGGATTGAGGTTTTCGCGCTGGATGTTCTCGATCAGCGCCATGGCGATGGCGGCTTCATCGGGGACATCCCGGATGATGGCAGGGATGCTGTCCAGCTCGGCCATCTGGGTGGCGCGCCAGCGACGTTCACCGGCAATCAGTTCATAGCGACCTTCCGCAATGGGACGCACCACGACCGGTTGCATCACCCCTTGCTGGCGAATGGAATCGGCCAGTTCCTGCAGGGCTGCAGGGTCCATATCACGCCTGGGTTGATACCGGCCACGCTGGATCAGATCAATGGGAACTTCGCGGAGCTCACCATCGTGGTCTTTCAGCTCCTGGTCAAGGTTGACCTTGGAGCCTGCCAGCAGGGCGCCCAGTCCACGCTCACCCAATCCTCGTTTCTTCGCCGCCATGGTGTCAGTCATTCTTCCCGTTGAAAATCGTTGTACTTAAGTGAGTGACAGGGCGGTATGTTACACCGCAACCGGCGCGGATGTCTTTTTTGAACCATGGCGACGCACCATCTCGCCGGCCAGGGCCAGGTAGGCGATGGCACCCTTGGACGCCCGGTCGTACTTCAGGGCCGGCACGCCGTAGCTGGGCGCCTCGGCCAGGCGGACATTGCGGGGAATCACCGCACGGTAGACCTTATCGCCAAAGTACTCGCTCAACTGGCCGGACACATCGAGCGTCAGGCTGTTCCGGGGGTCATACATGGTGCGCAGAATCCCCTCCACCTGCAGATTCGGGTTCACGGTTTCCTGAATTTGCTCAACGGTGTTCATCAGCGCGGCCAGTCCTTCCAATGCGTAGTACTCACACTGCATGGGAATCAGTACCGAGTCGGCCGCCGAGAGGGCATTCACCGTCAACAGGCTGAGTGATGGCGGGCAATCAATCAGGATGTAATCATAGTTGTCGCGAACCGTGTTCAACGCCAGTCGCAGGCGATGTTCACGACCAATCTCGTTCATCAGCTCGACTTCGGCGGCGGTCAGGTCGCCGTTGGCCGGCAGGATATCGAAACCCGAGGCTTCCGCGGGAATGATCACCTCTGCGGCGCTGGCACGCTTGGTCAGCATGTCGTAGCCGGACAGTTCCAGTGCATTCTTATCCACACCGCTGCCCATGGTAGCGTTGCCCTGAGGATCCATATCCACCAGCAGCACCCGGCGTTTGGTGGCGGCCAGGGAGGCGGCAAGGTTGACGCAGGTGGTGGTTTTGCCCACACCGCCTTTCTGATTGGTCACTGCAATCACGCGCGCCATGTCCTGCCTCCTTGTTTCTGGGTTAGCGATGTTGAACTTCGACTGCCGTACTACCGGGAATTCGCGGCCCGGGCGACCACCAGCAGATGGCGTTCGCCATCGGCACCGGGAACGTCCAGGGAATGGCTGGATTTTACCTGCCAGCCAGCCGGGAGGGCAGCCACTTCATCATCCGGAAACTGACCTTTCATGGCAAGGAACTCGCCCTCATTTGCCAACAGATCGCCGCACCAGTTCACCAGGTTCTCCAACGCGGTAAAGGCGCGGCTGCTGATCTGGACGAAGGGTTCTGCGGGGCTGCAATCTTCCGCCCGGCCATGAATCACCTCGACGTTTTTCAGGCCCAACTCCAGTACACACTGATTGAGAAAGCGGGTTTTCTTGCCGTTGCTGTCGAGCAGGGTAAAGCGTTTTTCCGGCAGGGCGATCGCCAGGGGGATGCCGGGCAGACCGCCGCCTGCACCAACATCCAGCAGATGCTCCGTGGTGACCCAGGGCAGAATACTCAGGCTATCGAGCAATTGCCGGGACACCATCTCCCGCTCGTCACGCACGGCGGTGAGATTGTAGGCCCGGTTCCATTTGTTGAGCAGGCCGAGGAACGCCAGCAGCTTTTCCTGGCGATCCTCGGCCAGGGACAGGCCCATCGCGGCCAGTCCATCCCGGAGCTGGCCATGCCACAGTGAATTGGTCATGGGCGCAGGTCAGGCCGACTGCTTGCGCAGCAAGTCGCGCTTTTTCAGATGCACCAGGATCTGGCTGACTGCCGCCGGAGTAACGCCCTGAATACGGGAGGCCTGGGCGACGGTTTCCGGCCGCACGGTCTTGAGCTTCTGTTTGATCTCGTTGGAGAGACCACCAATCACGTCATAGTCCAGATCCACCGGCAGGGCGGTGTTCTCGTTTTTACGGAGCCGTTCGATCTCGTCGGTCTGACGGGAAATGTAGCCCTCGTACTTGATCTCGATTTCCACCTGGTCGGCAACCACCGGGTCGTCAGCCTGCTCGGCACCGATCTCGGCGATATGGCTGTAGACAATCTCGGGGCGACGCAGCAGTTCGGCCAGGGACTGATCCCGGGTCATGGGCTGCTTGAGAAAGCCGTTGGCACGCTCACCGGCCTCGGTATTCGGATGAATCCGGGTGGATTCCAGGCGGCTGCGCTCGGTAGCAATCGCCTCGCGCTTGTCATTGAACTTCTGCCAGCGCTCGTCATTTACCAGGCCCAGTTTGCGGCCGGTTTCTGTCAGGCGCAGATCGGCGTTGTCCTCGCGCAGGATCAGACGGTACTCGGCGCGGCTGGTAAACATGCGATAGGGCTCGGATGTGCCCATGGTAATCAGGTCATCCACCAGCACACCCAGGTAAGCCTCGTCCCGGCGCGGATACCACTGGTCTTTTTCCTGGGAGCGCAAAGCCGCGTTGATTCCGGCCAGCAGGCCCTGGGCGCCCGCTTCTTCATAGCCGGTGGTGCCATTGATCTGGCCGGCAAAGTACAGGCCCTGGATAAACTTGGTCTCCAGAGTGTGGCGCAGGTCCTGCGGATTCAGGTAGTCGTATTCGATGGCGTAACCCGGCCGCGTGATATGGGCATTCTCAAACCCGGGAATCGAACGCACCGCTGCCAGCTGGATATCGAAGGGCAGGCTGGTGGAAATCCCGTTCGGGTACAGCTCGTTGGTGGTCAGGCCTTCCGGCTCCACAAAGATCTGGTGGGAATCCTTGTCGGCAAAGCGATTTACCTTGTCCTCGATCGACGGGCAGTAGCGGGGGCCCACGCCTTCGATGCTGCCGGCAAACATAGGCGAGCGGTCGAAGCCGCTGCGAATAATATCGTGGGTCTGTTCGGTGGTCCGGGTCACGTAGCAGCACACCTGTTCCGGATGCTGGCTACGGCTGCCGATGAAGGACATCACCGGGGTGGGGTCATCCCCCCACTGCTCCTGCATCACCGAGAAATCCACAGACCGGGCGTCGATGCGCGGCGGTGTGCCGGTTTTCAGGCGACCAACGTTGAACGGCAGTTCCCGCAGGCGCTGGGCCAGGGCATTGGCCGGCGCATCTCCGGCACGACCGCCGGCATGGTGTTGCATACCAATGTGAATAACGCCGCCCAGGAAAGTACCGGTGGTGAGCACCACGGTCCTGGCGTTGAAGCGGATACCGGTTTGAGTAACGACACCGGTCACCTGGTCGTTTTCCACAATCAGGTCGTCCGCCGCCTGCTGGAACAGGGTCAGGTTCGGCTGGCTTTCCAGAGTATGGCGAATGGCGGCCTTGTAGAGAACGCGATCCGCCTGGGCACGGGTAGCACGCACGGCCGGTCCCTTGCGGCTGTTAAGGACCCGGAACTGTATACCGGCCTTGTCCGTGGCCTCAGCCATGGCGCCACCGAGGGCATCAATCTCTTTCACCAGATGGCTTTTGCCAATGCCGCCAATGGCCGGGTTGCAGGACATCTGGCCCAGGGTCTCAATGTTGTGGGTCAGCAGCAGGGTCTGGGAACCCATGCGTGCGGCCGCAAGCGCAGCCTCGGTACCGGCATGGCCACCACCAATGACAATGACATCGAAACGGGTCGGAAAATCCACAGCTCACCTCGGAAATCGGGGGGATAAATAGGGCGGCGAGTATAACGCCTCACCCGGAAAATTGCAGTCAGGATGTGCAAATTTTAACCAGAGACAATCCCGGTTAAAAGCGGCATGGCCGGCACACCGGCCTGGCAAGAGGTTTTTACGAGCCAAAAGGCATAGTGGAAAACCGAAATTTATGGCTTTTCAGACGCTTGGATCACTCTTCTCAGAAAAGTTTTCAAGAAAGTTATCCACATGAAGGACTACTTATTAAACACCCTAATTTATTAATTAAGCTTTTGTTTTATATGATTATTTTATAATTCATCCGGCGTGTTTCCGCAGGTTTTCCAATTAATTATCCACAGATTGTGCTGCCGTTTTTCGCCGAAGCCGCCAGACCACCAGTAAAACCGCACCATTCAGGAGGGACAGCAGCAGGAAAAACCCGGGAATGCTGAACTGCAACACACCCAGCACCACAATTCCGGCCAGGGCACTCACCACCATGAACAACGCGTTGATGACATTCAGCGCAGCGATGATACGGGCACGTTTCGCATGTGGGGTTTCGTGCTGGATGAAGGCATACAAAGGCACTATGAACAGACCGCCACAGATACCGATGCCCACCAGATCCACCAACACCCTGAGGTAGACGGGATCGGTCAACAGGGTCAGCCAGGTTGAGGCCACGGGATCGTCGGGCACCGCAAAGTACAGATCAATACCAAACAGACTCAGCCCCAGAGCGCCCCAGGGCACCGGTGCCAGGGTAATCCGGTGTTTGGTGAGCCGCTCACACATCATGGCGCCGATGGAGATACCGATGGTGAACATGGCGAGCAACAGGGTGACAACGGTTTCATCGCCCAGCAGATTGGTGCGGGCAAAGTTGGGAAACTGGGTCAGGTAGGCAGCGCCAAGAAACCAGAACCAGGAGATGGTCAACACCGCCAGCAACACCTGGCGACGCTCGGCCGCCAGGGCCATCAGCCGCCAGGTTTCCACCACCGGCCGGAAACGCACCGTGACACCGGAACCGTCGGGTTCGGTGGCCGGCACCTGGCGTGCCGCCAGATAACCAAGCACCGCCATCACCACTACAGCAATCGCCGTCAGGCGCGCAGCGGTTTCGAACCCCATCAGCAGGCCCGCGGCAATGGTGCCCAACAGAATGGCAACAAAGGTGCCCATACCGACCAGACCGTTGCCGCCCACCAGTTCATCATCCGCCAGCACCTGGGGCAGGATGGCGTATTTGACCGGACCGAAGAAGGTGGACTGGGTGCCCATCAGAAACAACAGTAACAGTAACAACTCATACCAGCCGAACCATAGCCCAACCGCCGCAACAGACATGATCACGATCTCTGCCAGCTTCACATTCCGGATGATTCTGGATTTTTCATAGCGGTCCGCCATTTCGCCGGCAATGCCGGAAAACAGGAAGAACGGCAGGATAAACAGGAAGGCCGCCAGGTTGACCACCACATTCACCGACAGACCCATCAAACCGCCAGCACTGTAGGTGATCAGCAGCAGCAACGCGTTCTTGAACAGGTTGTCGTTGAAGGCGCCGGAGAACTGGGTCAGGTAGAACGGCAGGAAGCGGCGTTGACCAAGCAGACGGAACTGACTTTTTGATGGCATCACGAAATCCTGTTTTGGGGCATGACCAACCTTTGTGATCGGAAACTGCCCGCATCTGGTGCAAATATCCGCAAATTGATAGCGCCGTTCATTTTTTTGACGGAGTTAATTTAACTTAAATGCTTGATTTTTGGCTCTCTGGTACGGAATTCGCTTTACCTGCATGTTCAGACACTCATAAATCATCAGGCCAGGATGGCCAGAACATTGGCAGTATAAAGGTTCCTGACCATGAGCAGCGTAGTCCGACTTCCCCGACGCATCTATCGTGGAGCCGAAATAACCCGGGCTCCAGATATGATCAATGACTATGATTTCAGTTCGGTTTACCAGCCTATCCTGAGCCCGACCCACCGGAAATTGGTAGGCTACGAAGCCCTGGTAAGGGTAAGGAAAAACAACGAGAGCGTCTCCCCGTTTGCGCTGTTCGAACAGGCGGAAGCCAAAGACCTGACGGCCGAACTGGACAGACATCTGTTGCAGATTCATCTGGATAACTTTGCCGCAGGCTCACAACCCGTTTGGCTCTTCCTGAATATTAATCCCGGCACCTGCATTCACCCGGAAGCCTCCCTGGAAAAACTGGCGCTCCAGTGCCAGAGCAGCGGAATCGATCCGGAAAAAGTGGTTCTGGAACTGGTGGAGACGGCATCCGACAATCCCGAGGCACTGCTGGAATTCATTCTGAAGGCCAAGGCCCATGGTTTCCAGATCGCGATCGACGATTTTGGTATGGGTGATTCCAATTTTGAGCGCCTGTGGCGCATTAACCCGCTCATCGTGAAGCTCGACCGGAGTCTGTTGGTAAACGCGGAGAACCACAGCCGAGCCCGAATGCTGCTGGAAAGCCTGGTTAAGATGATTCGCGAGAGCGGCAGCCTGGTGCTTCTGGAAGGCATCGAGAACAGCACGCAAGCTCATATCGCCCTGCAAACGGAAGCGGACCTGCTGCAGGGTTTTCTGTTTGCCCGGCCAACCAGTCTTCAAGAGCATGAGCCTGAACTGATTGAGCTCGCCTTGAAGGGAGTTATTGCCGATTCCAGTGAATCTTCGGCCCAGGATATCCGGGACCAGGAGAGCTATTTTCGACTGCTTCGCTTCGAAATTCTGGAAGCCTGCCACTCCCTGAGCCGGGAGCTACCTTTCAATACAGCCTGTGAAAAGCTGTTGGACGTGGACGGTGTCAAACGCTGTTTCCTGCTCAACGCCCAGGGCATACAACAGGGTAATCTTGCCCGGGCCAATCCGGACATCCATCGCGGTAAGTTCAACCCGTTATATCATTCCGCCGGCGCCCGATGGACCCATAGGGAATACTTCCGCAATGCCCTGGAGCGGCCCCAGCATATCAGCAGTTGTCGACCTTACGTTGGCCTGCCGGATGCAAAACGCACGGTAACCCTCTCAACCATGTTGCCGGGGCAGCGGGTGTTCTGCGTTGATATCCATCCGGATGAACTATTCGGTGGCCAGCTCGAGTTCCCGGCCACCCTGTGATCAAATAACTGATCAGAAGTCATCCGCGCGTTTCTGGGGCGCCGCTGCCAGCCCTGAACCACCCGCCTGGCCCGAAGCCTGCCGCTCGAGTTCCTTCTCGACGGCGTTAGAGGATTTGGCGAAGCGGGCCAACAGGTTGTAGAGCACCGGGATGATAAACAGAGTGAGAGTTGTGGCGAAAATCAGCCCACCGAGGATCACCATGCCAATGGCCGCCCGACTCTCTGCGCCAGCGCCGGTTGCGATCACCAGGGGAACGGCACCGAAAATGGTCGATATGGTGGTCATCAGTACCGGCCGAAAGCGCAGGCAGGCGCCCTCCAGAATGGCATCTCGCACCTCATAGCCCTTGTCCCGAAGCTGGTTAGCGAACTCCACAATCAGTATGCCGTTCTTGGCCATCAACCCCAGCAACATGATGATGCCTATCTGGCTGTATATATTGAGACTGATTCCGGTCCACCAGAGCGCCAGCAGAGCCCCGGTTACCGCCAGCGGCACCGATAACATGATGATCAGCGGATGGATCCAGCTTTCAAACTGGGCCGCAAGCACCAGGAACACGATGACGAAGGCCAGCGCAAAGGTAACGTAGATGGCCGCCGAGGATTCCTGGAATTCCCGGCTAAGGCCCTTGTAACTGACCCGGGCTTCCGGCGGCAGGTTATCCACAGCCAGGTTGTTCAGATAGGTCAATGCCGAACCAAGATCATAGCCATCAGCCAGGGAAGCACTGATGACCACGGCGGGGAGCCGATCGATACGGCGAAGGTCCGGGTTGGCGCCGATTTCCTGCACCGAAACCAGTGACTGCAACGGGATCAGGTTGCCGCCCTCACGGGGCCGCAGGAAAATCTGCCCGAGGTCGGCCGGCGTTGCCCGGTTGGCATCCTCGGCCTGGATGATCACATCATATTCCCGGCCCCGATCAATGTAAGTGGTGACTTGCCGGGAGGCCAGCATGGTCTGCAGCGTAAGACCGACATCTTCCACCGTGATGTCCAGATCCGCCGCCCGCTCCCGGTCAATATTGACCCGCAGCTCAGGCCGGGTCAGTTCGAAGTCGGTATCCAGGTTCTGCAGGTTCGGATTTTCCTTGGCCCGCTCCATGATCTCCTGACTCCAGGCCTGCACCGATTCATAGTCCGGACCCGCTACCACAAACTCGACTGCCTGGCTGAAACCCCGTTGGCCCAAACCCGGCGGATTCACGGCCACCGTCCGGATGCCAGACACATCGGCCAGTTTCCTGCGGATCTCGCTGGTTACTTCCTGCTGCTTGATGTCCCGGTCTTCCCAGGGCACGAGACCCATGATCAGGAACGCATTGTCCTCCTCACCACGGAACCCGACGATGGAGAGCAGGCGATTGGCGATGCCCTCATCCAGATAGGGCAGTAAAGACTCCTCCACCTGGCGGACGTAGTGATCGGTGTACTCCACCGTTGAACCGCGGGGTGCGCTGGTGGGCATGATGATCACGGCCCGGTCTTCGGTCGGCGCCAGTTCCTGGGGCAGTTTGGGGTAGACCACGGCCGCAATGACCAGCCCAACCAGACCCAGGCCAAGCAACAGCCCCGGTTGCCTCAGGGAAAACTGCAACAGCCTGCGGTAACCATTGGTCAGGCCATTCAGGACCTTCTCGCTGGCCGCCCAGAGACGATGTCCCTCCGCCGATTCCGGGCTGTGTCTGAGCCACTTGGAGCACAGCATCGGTGCCAGCGTCAGGGCAACGAGACTGGAAAACACCACCGCCGCAGCCAGGGTGAACCCGAATTCGGCAAACAACCGGCCGATATTGCCGCCCATGAACGAAATAGGTACGAACACGGCCACCAGGGTCAGGGTGGTGGCGATGACCGCAAAGGCGACCTGTTTTGCGCCCCTGTAGGCGGCAAGCAATGGCGGCTCACCTTCATCAATCCGACGCTGGATGTTTTCCAGCATCACGATGGCGTCGTCCACCACCAGTCCGATGGCCAGAATCACCGCCAAGAGGGTCAGTACGTTGATGGAAAAACCCAGAAAACCCAGGCCGATAAAGGCACCAATAACCGCCACCGGAATGGTCACCGCAGGAATCAGGGTGGCTCGCCAGGAACGCAGAAACAGGAAAATCACCAGGATAACCAGAGACACCGCGATGGCGAGCGTGGTGACCACTTCCTTGATCGAAGCCCGGATAAAAATGGATTCGTCGTAGCTTTCCGCGATGGTGACTTCCGGCGGCAGGGTCTCGCGAATCTTCTCCAGTTCAGCGCGAACCGCATCGGAAACGGCTACGGTGTTGGCCTTGGACTGCCGGATAACCCCCATGCCGATAGCCGTCTGGCCGTTGGCGCGCAGGCGGCTGACATCCGATTCCACGCCCATCTGGACATTGGCCACTTCCCCGAGTCGCAACAGATCATTGCCGTCGCGACGAATGACCAGCTCCCGGAACTGTTCCACATTCGACAACCGCCCCTCGGCACGAACTGTGAAATTTCGGGTGGACGAATCCACCGATCCGGCCGGCAACTCCACGTTGTTGGCGCGCAGGGCCCGTTCAACTTCCGCCACGGTGATATCACGGGCGGCAAGCCGCTCCCGATCCAGCCACACCCGGATGGCGTAGCGCCGTTCGCCACCGATACGCACGTCGGCGACACCGTCGAGCACCGACAATCGGTCCGCCAGAACCCGGTCGGCAAAATCACTCAGCTCGGCACTGTCCCAGACATCACTGCGCAGGGTCACCCACATCATCGGGCGGGCGTCGGAATCGGCTTTACGCACCACGGGCGGATCGGCTTCATCCGGCAGCTGGTTGGCTACCCGGGACACCGCATCACGGACATCATTGGCAGCAATATCCACATCCCGGGCCGTGGTAAATTCAATACTGGTGCGGGATTCGCCCTGCTCGGTGGAAGATTCGATGGAACGAATACCCTCGATGCCACTAATCGCACCCTCGATCACCTGGGTGATCTGGGTATCCACCACCTCGGCGGCAGCGCCGGTGTAATCGGTAGAAATGGAAACCACGGGTGGGTCAATGTCCGGATATTCGCGCACCGGCAGGCCCAACAGGGCTGCCAGCCCGAATACCACGATCAGGAGACTGAGGACCGTGGCGAACACCGGCCGCTTGATGGAAACGTCTGAGAGGACCACCGGTTACGACTCCCTGGCGCTGATAAATCGGTTCTCCGGAATGGCTTTGTCACTCTCCAGTACCCGAACCCGGTCCCCGCTGCTGAGCCTGTCCTGACCGGTCACAATCACCGGGTCTTCCAGACTCAACCCCGTCGACACTTCCACAAAACCCGGCATGCGCGAACCCAAGTTGACTGAAACCCGCCGGGCGACGCCGTCTTCAGCCACAAACACATACTGTTCGTCACCTCGGATCATCACCGCCTGTTCCGGGATCACCAGGGCTTCCCGTTCCCGGAGCGTCAGGGTGGCGGACATAAACTGCCCCGGCCGGAGCAGGCCATCCGGATTATCGATCAATGCCCGCACCGGCAATGATCTGCTCAGTTCACTGACGCGCGAACCGAGTTCAACCAGCTGGCCGGAAAACGCCTGGTCCGGATAGGCGGGCGACACCCCACGAACCTGTTGTCCGAGACTTACCTGCCCGAGAAAACGTTCCGGAATGGAAAAACCAAGTTCCATACGGTCAGTGGTATCCAGAGTGGTCACCGAGGTTCCGGCAGTGATATAGGCACCAACGCTGATATCACTGAGCCCAACCACGCCGGTGAACGGCGCCTCAATGCGGTGGTTTTCCAGACGGACCCTTGCCGACTGTCTCTGTGCCTCCGCCACATCGACGGCCGTTCTCAGCTCGTCCACCTGAGACTGGGAAATACTGTTATTGGAACGCAACCGCTGTGCTCTTTCGAGCTGCCTGCGTGCATCCGCCAATTGAGCTTCGATCACCTGCAGATCCGCCCTGGCCTGGCGATCGTCAAGTCGTAAAAGCACATCACCCTGCTCGACCCGGCGGCCGGTTTCCAGATTCAGTTCCACCACCCGGCCACTGACTTCCGTGGTCAACTCCACCGCATTCAGGGCCTTCAGACTGCCAACGGCGTTGACCACATCCCGCACCATCTCCATCTTCGGAAGAAGCGTGTTGACGGCACTGGCAGGACGCTCACCACCGCTCTGAGCGGCAGTGCCCTCATCCAGATTCTGGTACACAAAGGCACCGCCCATAGCCACTGCCACCAGTACCAACGCAATCAACCACTGTTTCCACATAGGACTTCCAGATTTTTCCAGTTCTCGGTTTGTCGTCTGTTACTTCTTCTGGATCACCAGTACCACCTCACCCACGTCGATTCCCCACTTGCTCATGGTGGTCTGGTTAATCAGCGTGTCGGGCGTGATCAGGTACATCCAGTCGTCCATCCGCACATCCAGCGTACCGTCACCGTATGACACACGAAGGACATAATTCATGTGAATGGCGTTCCCGCGCCAGCGCATGGTTCCAGGTTCAACCACATCGCCAGCATCGGCGTGGTATCCGTCTTCCGCGGGCGTCAGGGTCCACACCCGGGTCTGGACCTCGCCGTCGTTGAAGCGGAACACTTCATCCAGGGTGCCCACCCCTTCATCATCCCATGACGCGGAAATATCCGCATCAAAGGTACGAATCACCTCACCGGAAAAATTCTTGACCACACCCCGGGCAGAAAGTTCGCCGGTAAAGAACTCTTCGGGAACCAGCTCAGGCGTGCGGTCTGCGTAATCCTCGAGGGAGGGACTGGCACAGCCACTGAGCACCAGTGCCGAAGTCAGTACCCAGAGTATAGGCGTCGACAGGCGTTTCGATATCTCGGTTAACAGGCTTTGCATGACTTTTACACTCTCTGAACGGGAATATTTGGGAACCTTTGGCGCAAGGAAATACGCCGCTACCGGTTTTAACGATCATTACCCGGAATCAACAGTCTCTGCTACGTCATCTCGGCCAATTGTCCATTCTGACAGTGTGCCCGGCGCTTTTCGTCAATGGCAGTGCCCGGCTATTGGCGTAAAACGACCGGTATTGGGCGTCGATTGCCCTGCTGAGATTTCTGGATAGACACTGAGGACTCCGCTATGCCGGTCTATAAAGCGCCCCTGCGCGACATGAAATTCCTGTTGAACGAGGTGTTCGACTACCCGGGCCATTACGCCACCCTGGCCAGTGGGGAAAACGCCACGCCCGACATCGTGGATGCGATTCTGGGAGAATGCGCGAAATTCTGTGAGGAAGTGCTGAGCCCCCTCTACCTCTCCGGAGACGAGGAAGGCTGCAGACTCGATAACGGTGAGGTCACCACACCTGCCGGTTACCGCGACGCCTACCAGCAATACGCCATGGGTGGCTGGCAGGGACTTTCCGCACCGGAAGAATATGGCGGCCAGGGCCTCCCCGCCTCCATGGGGCTGCTGAAGCAGGAAATGATGGGCACCGCCAACTGGCCCTTCTCCATGTACCCTGGTTTGTCCCTGGGTGCCATGAACACCATTTTCCTGCACGGTTCCGAGGACCAGAAACAGACCTACCTCGCACCACTGACAGAAGGCCGCTGGGCCGGCACCATGTGCCTGACCGAACCCCAGTGCGGCACCGATCTGGGCCAGGTAAAGACCAAGGCCGAACCCCAGGCCGACGGCAGTTACCGTCTGACGGGCACCAAGATTTTCATCTCCTCCGGCGACCACGATCTGACCGAAAACATTGTCCACATCGTGCTGGCCCGTCTGCCGGATGCTCCCAAGGGCACCCGGGGCATCAGCCTGTTCATCGTGCCCAAATTCCTGCCGGACAGCCAGGGCGGCGTGGGCGAACGCAACGCGGTGGTCTGCGGCAGCCTGGAAAAGAAAATGGGCATCAAGGCCTCGGCCACCTGTGTGCTGAATTTCGACGGGGCCACCGGTTATCTGATCGGGCCCGAGAATGAAGGCCTCAACTGCATGTTCACCTTCATGAACACCGCCCGGATCGGCACCGCCATCCAGGGTGTCGGGCCGGCAGAGCTGTCCTATCAATGGGCGCTGGCCTATGCCAAGGACAGGCGCTCCATGCGGGCTCTGTCTGGCAAGAAAGAACCGGACCAGGTGGCCGACAGCCTGATTCATCATGCCGATGTGCGCCGGATGCTGCTGACCCAAAAGGCCATCGCCGAAGGCGGCCGGGCCATGCTTTATTACGCGGCCCGGCTGGCCGATCACATGGTCGAGGGATTCACCGAAGGCGACAAGAAAAAGGCGGAGAAATACGACGACAAGCTCGGCTTCCTGACACCGATACTGAAGGGCTTTCTCACCGAACTCGGGTGCGAGGCGGCCAACCTGGGGGTTCAGGTTTTTGGCGGCCACGGTTACATCCGCGAGCACGGGATGGAGCAGATTGTCCGGGATACCCGCATCGCCACCCTGTACGAGGGCACTACCGGTATACAGGCACTGGACCTGTTGGGGCGAAAGGTCTTGCTGATGACCCAGGGCGGCGCAGTCCGCGAATTCACCCTGAAGATTGCCAATTTTGCCCGCAAGCATCTCGCCGACAAGCGGCTGCGACCCTGGGCCCTTGAGCTGCTAAAGCTGACCGGGCAGTGGAACCTGTTGACGGTCCGGATCATGCTGGCGGCCCGCAAGGACCGGGACGTGGTGAGCTCTGCAGCCTATGATTTCCTGATGTACAGCGGCTACGTCACCATGGCTTATATCTGGCTGCGCCAGGCTGCCGTGGCTGTGGATAAACTCGATAACGGTGGTGAGGAGTCGGAGGGATTCTACCGGGCCAAACTCGGAACTACCGAATTCTATTTTGAGCGCTTGCTGCCCCGCGCCCAGAGCCACGCTGCCAGCATGCTCAGCCCGAGCAAGAATCTGATGCAACTGGATGCCGAGGATCTGGCCTTTACCGGATAAGCTATCCGGTCTCTCCTGCTCCCGGGCCTCGCCCGGGATTTTTTTGCCCTTGAAATACTCCCGCCCGACCCCACCTCACAGGTGCACTTCCGCTTCGGAGTTAATAACTTACTGAATTAAATGAAAAACCTTTGAATTCGTGAATAAAAGAAGGAGGTTCGAATATGGACACTCGTGCTGACGACTTTTATCCAACCCGCCTGGAACGTCCGACCAAGAGCTTTGAGCGCAAGGACCCCGTGGTACACAGCAGCGGTTCGCACCGAACCGACGGACCGCTGAGTGAAGCCGAGCTGGCGCAGTATGAACGCGACGGCTTTCTGGTGTTCAACAGCTTCCTCGACCAAAACACTGTTCGTCAGTTCCGGGAGGATCTCCGGGCCTACGAAGACGATGAAAGCATCCTTCGTTCTGAGGGCACCATCACCGAGCCCGGCAAGCAGGAAATACGCTCGATTTTCGGCATTCACGAACTCTCGGATCGATTCGACCGGCTGACCCGGGATCCGAAGATTCTGGCAATGGTACGCCAGCTTCTGGGCAGTGAAGCCTATATCCACCAGTCCCGGATTAACTTCAAACCCGGCTTCCACGGCAAAGGCTTTGACTGGCACTCCGATTTCGAGACCTGGCATGCCGAGGATGGGATGCCCCGTATGCGTGCTGTCAGTTTTTCTATCGCCCTTACCGACAACACGCCTTTCAATGGCCCGTTGATGCTGATTCCCGGCTCCCACAAGACCTTTGTGCCCTGTGTCGGACGCACGCCAGAAGACAATTACCAGTCGTCCCTGAAAAAGCAGGAACTGGGCGTTCCCAACGATCGTGACCTGGCCGCCATGGCGGACCAATACGGAATCAAGGCGCCCACAGGTGCCGCAGGCTCTTTGATCATCTTCGAGTGCAATACACTGCATGCCTCGAACGCCAATATGTCGCCCTGGCCCCGCAGCAACCTGTTCTTTGTCTATAACAGTGTGGAAAACCAGCTCCAGGCCCCATTCTGCGGCAACAAACCACGGCCGGATTTCCTGGGCAATCGCAGTAACACCGAGGCTCTGGTGCCAGTTTCAGAGGACGAACGCCGGAAAACCGGTTAACGCTACTTACCGATGCAGAAGCTGCTGAAAATCTTGCCGAGAAGCTCATCCGGGGTAAGGTGCCCGGTGATCTCGCCCAGGCTATCCTGGGCTGCCCGCAGATCTTCAGCCAGTAACTCACCGGCTCCAAACCCTTCCAGCTGGCTCTGGCCCTGAATCAGCAGGGCCTGGGCCCGCTCCAGGGCGTCCAGGTGGCGACGGCGGGCCAGAAATCCGCCTTCGGTGGTACTGGCAAACCCCATGCACTGTTTGAGATGGTCCCGGAGAATCTCCAAACCTTCGGCAGACTTTGCCGCCAAACGGATAACCGGTGCTCTCTGGTGGTCTTCGGCACTGATCCCGACCGTTTCGCCGGACAGATCCACTTTGTTGCGAATCACCGTCACCGGCGCGTTGGCCGGTAACTGGTCAATAAAGTCCGGCCAGATTTCATGGGGACTGGTTTTGTCGGTAGTGGTGGCATCCACCATCAGAAGAATGCGGTCGGCCTGTCGGATTTCATCCCAGGCCCGGGCGATTCCTATCTGCTCCACTTCATCCGGACTGTCCCGCAGACCTGCGGTATCGATAATGTGCAGCGGCATGCCATCGATGTGGATATGCTCCCTCAGGACATCGCGGGTGGTTCCCTCAATGGCGGTTACAATCGCAGCCTCGCGACCGGCCAGGGCATTAAGCAGGCTGGATTTGCCGGCATTGGGCCTGCCGGCGATGACCACTTTCATGCCATCGCGCAGAATGGTTCCCTGCTGGGCCTCGGCCAGGATTTTCTCCAGCCGGTCCAGCAGATTCTGAAGATCGCTGGCCACCTTGCCATCGGCCAGGAAATCGATCTCCTCCTCGGGAAAATCGATGGCTGCCTCAACGTAGATCCGCAGGTGTGTTACCGCATCCACCAGATCTTCTATCTGCCGGGAGAACACCCCCTGCATGGAGCGAACGGCACAGCGGGCGGCCTGTTCCGAGCTGCTTTCAATCAGATCGGCAATGGCCTCGGCCTGGGCCAGATCCAGTTTGTCGTTCAGAAACGCCCGCTCGGAAAACTCACCGGGGCGGGCCAGTCTTGCCCCCTGGCTGCAAACTTCCCGAAGCAAAAGATCGAGAATCACGGTGCCCCCGTGGCCCTGGAGCTCGAAGACATCCTCACCGGTGAACGAATGGGGGTTGGGGAAAAACAGCCCGATGCCCTCATCGATCAGTTCGCCCTGATTGTCATGAAACGGGCCGTAATGGGCATAACGTGGTTTGGGCTCGAACCCCAGCATCTGTTGGGCAATAGCCCGAGCCTTGGGACCGGACACGCGAACGATACCGACCCCGGCCTGTCCGGGCGCGGTGGCTATGGCTGCAATGGTGTCAGAACTCTGGCTCATGTTTTATCCACAGGCTGAAAACAACAAAGGCTCCACACAGGAGCCTTTGCCGGGTCGGTTCGGGCACCGGTCAGTGCTTCTTGCCGGCCATTTCTGCTTCGATCTTGCGGGTAATGTACCACTGCTGGGCAATGGACAGAATGTTGTTTACCAGCCAGTACAGAACCAGACCGGCCGGGAACCACAGGAAGAACACGGTGAAGATCAACGGCATCATCTTCATGATCTTCGCCTGCATGGGGTCCGGCGGGGTCGGGTTCAGACTCATCTGCAGGAACATACTGGCGCCCATCAGGATCGGCAGAATGAAGTACGGGTCCATGACCGACAGATCCTGAATCCACAGGATGAACGGCGCATGGCGTAGCTGAACACTCTCGAACAGTACCCAGTAAAGAGAGATGAACACCGGCATCTGAACGAGGATCGGCAGACAGCCTCCAAGCGGATTGATCTTTTCCCGCTTGTACAGCGCCATCATTTCCTGGGACATACGCTGTCGGTCGTCGCCGTACAGTTCTTTCAACCGGGTCAGCTGAGGAGCTACTGCCCGCATCTTGGCCATGGATTTGTAACTGGTCGCGGAGAGATGGAAGAACACCGCCTTGACCAGCACGGTCAGCAGGATAATGGAAACACCCCAGTTGCCTACCAGGCTGTGGAACCAGTCCAGAATGATGAACAGCGGCAGGGAAATAAAGAACAGCCAGCCGAAATCCACCGTACGGTCCATGTTCGGAGCCATTTCTTCCAGGCGCTCAATGATCTTCGGCCCGACGTAGGCCCGCGCGCCGATCTCGGAGGTCTCACCCGGCGCCACGTTGGTTGCCGGATAGACAAAGCCCATCACATAGTTGTTACCACGACGGGTGGTCTGGAACTGGGCTGGGAGATCACGTTCTGGCACCCAGGCTGACAGGAAGTAATGCTGGAGGAATGCCAGCCAACCGTTGGTAACGGACTGGTTGATCTGGGTTTCCTGCAGGTCGCCGAAATCAAACTTCTCGTAGGGATCCTCCGGCGAACTGATCACCAGACCAAGGAATGCCTGGATACCCATGCTGGTCTGGGAGGTAGGGTCCGGGGACTGGTCACGGACGATCTTGCCGGTGAAATTGGCCTGCCAGTCGTTACTGGACTGGTTATTTACCAGATACTTAACGTCAATCTCATAGCTGTCGCGCTCGAACTGGTAACGTTTGGTGATCTGGACACCGCTATCAGTGGTGTAGGTGAGGTCTACCTGAAGCTGGTTGTCACCTTCAGCCAGCTCATAGCTGGAAGCGTCGGCGTTGTATACGGGAGCGGATCCGTTCTTGCGACTATCAGGGCCGTCTCGGCCAATCAGACCGCTTTCTAGAACGTATAGACGGTTCTGGGTGTTGTTCAGAAGAGTCAGTGGCTCTTTGCTATTGAGCGACTTGTCGTAGTTAAGCAGCTGGGCTTTTACCAGGTTGCCGCTAACCCGATCAATCTGCAGGTCGTAAACGTCGGTGCGGACGGTGATGAACTGATCACTGACTGTGGTGTTGTTTTCCGTTGAACTGACGACCGCCTGACCGGTTTCCGGGGTTGTAAACTCGCCATCACCGTCAACCTGGGCGGAGCCCTCTTCCGGAAGCACCATATCGTCTGAATTGCCCGTGCTGCCGTTGGACTGGGAAGGCTGCTGGGATTCAGCAACTTGAGCCGTCTGCGGCTGCTGATGGTAATCCTCATTCCAGGCAAGCACCATCAGATAACTGACAATAGCCAGGCCGGCAAATAATACGATGCGTTGAATATCCATAGAGTTACTGTCTGGTCTGGGTTGTTGTATGGGAATGATCAGCGTGTACGCAGGCTGTTACGGTTTGCTGAACCGGGGTCTGTGTTGTTCCCGGTACAGGATCATAACCGCCTTCCGCCCAGGGATGACACCTTAAAAGACGCCGGATTGCGAGAAATAATCCTTTAAGTGCGCCATGGTGGGTTATGGCTTCAACGGCGTATTGTGAACAGGTGGGGTAGTGGCGGCAGTGACTGGCCATCAGGGGACTGATTGCGTACTGGTAGAAGCGGATGGGCAGAAGCAGGAGCTTGCGCATTAACCCGTTCCTCGACCGGCAGTTTTCGATGCTACTGTCCGGGATGGCTGAGATTGAGCGTATTTTTTCCTGAGACGTCGCCAGAGATCGTCCATGGATGCCCGTACCGACTGGTTATCCAGGGAAACCAGCCCCTGACGCCCCAGAACCACAAGGTCGAGACCGGGCAGATCCGTCTGGTGCCGGAAGCTTTCTCTGACCTGGCGTTTTACCCGGTTTCTCTGGACGGCTAGCTTCAGATTCTTCTTGGAGAAGATCAGACCGATCCTGGCGTGACCGAGGTCATTCGGCGTTGCCAGGATCAGAAAATTCCGGTGCGGAACTTTCAGCTGCACGTCGTTGAAGACTTTGCCGTAATCAGCAGATCGCAGGAGACGATGTGATTTCGGGAAACTCAAAGCCTTCATCAGGCAATCGGAGCTTACGCGGACAGACGTGCGCGGCCCTTGGCACGACGACGGGAAATAACCTTGCGACCGTTGGCAGTGGCCATACGGGCACGGAAACCGTGAACGCGCTTACGCTTCAGGACGCTTGGTTGAAACGTTCTTTTCATGGTGATGATCTCACAATTCGTAAGTTGGAAATTCAGTAACTGGCCGGAAAATGAACAGCCAAAACAGGAGCGGCATTCTATGCAAATACCGGTGGGAATTCAATGCTTATTGCTAGGGGGTTATGCGCATGCCGGAAATTCTGGAATGTCCTGGTGAGCTAATAAATTCAGTAAGTCTTTTTAGAATTCTTTTAAGGATTAATTATTACTGTTATTAGTACCGGATGTTCTTGTGGATAAACGTAGAAAAGCTTGTAAAAACAGATTCCTGAGCGGTTTATAAGGGTATTGATAAGGCGGGATGAGCTCTGTGGACGGTGGCAGGGCGAAATGTGGGTAAATCGTATTCGTACGATGAATCGAGGTTATCCCCGGGTGTGTCCCGCGGTTCCTCACAGGGTTAGACCCTGGCTATACACACAGGGCTGTGGGTAAGTCTGAAAGTAGTTATTTTCTGTACACAAGGTTGTAGGTAAGTTCGTAAAAAATTGAAATGTAAAGAAATAAATTTCCACAGGCTGTTCATGAATTGCCTGTGGCTCTTTCACTGGAAGGCCGGTCGGGTTAGAATTCGGGGTCATCTCACTGGACAGGATGTCCCTCGTCCGTTCAGAGACATTTCAGGGTTATCGGGAGCAGGCTGTCGTGCCAAACAGTATGTGGCATCAATGTCTTGAAGTACTCCGGGACGAGTTTCCCGCACAACAGTTCAATACCTGGCTCAGGCCCCTGCAATCCGATCACCGGGAGGGGCAGCTGATGCTCTTCGCGCCCAACCGCTTTGTTATGGATTGGGTGAATGAAAAGTACCTGCGGCGTATTGAAGAGGTACTGAAGGATTTGAACGGCGGGCAGGCTCCCCGGGTCAATATGAAAGTGGGGTCGGCGCCCCGCGAAGATGAACCGGTCAAGCGCTCGGAAGCACCTGCCCGCGTGAATGGCCAGGTTCACGAAGAAACAGGTAGCCGGGTTACCGAAGAAGAGAAAGGCGTGGCGGCCACGGTGGTCGGCTCGCCTTCGGTTCGCCCGAAAAGTGGCAGCGAGCGGCGACCGGTTCAGGTTGAAGGTGACATCAAGCATCAGAGCTTTCTGAATGAAGGGTTTACCTTTGAGACCTTTGTTGAAGGTAAATCCAACCAGCTGGCCCGTGCTGCCTCCATGCAGGTGGCGGAGAATCCGGGCGGTGCCTACAATCCTTTGTTCCTTTACGGCGGGGTTGGTCTGGGTAAAACACACCTGATGCATGCGATAGGCAACGAAATCGTCCGTCGCAATCCCAAGGCGAAAGTGGCCTACCTTCGCTCAGAACGGTTCGTGGCCGACATGGTCAAGGCACTACAGCTGAACGCCATTAATGAGTTCAAGCGCTATTACCGGTCCGTGGATGCGCTGCTGATCGACGACATCCAGTTTTTTGCTCGCAAGGAGCGCTCCCAGGAAGAATTTTTCCACACTTTTAATGCCTTGCTGGAAGGCGGTCAGCAGGTCATCGTCACCTGTGATCGGTTCCCAAAAGAAATTGTCGATATGGAGGAGCGGCTCAAATCCCGGTTCGGTTGGGGGTTGACGGTGATGGTTGAGCCACCGGAACTGGAAACCCGGGTGGCGATTTTGATGAAGAAAGCCGATCAGGCGAACGTAAAGCTCAGTAGCGAAGCGGCTTTTTTTATTGCCCAGAAGATTCGTTCCAATGTTCGAGAGCTTGAGGGGGCGCTTCGTCTGGTGATAGCGAATGCTCACTTCACTGGCTCGGAAATCACGCCGCCCTTTATCCGGGAGAGTCTGAAAGACCTGTTGGCACTGCATGAGAAACAGGTAAGTATCGATAATATTCAGCGCACTGTGGCGGAGTATTACAAGATCAAGGTGGCCGACTTGCTCTCCAAACGGCGAACCCGAACAGTCACCCGACCCCGGCAGGTTGCCATGGCGCTGTCCAAGGAACTGACCAATCACAGCTTGCCGGAGATTGGTGACGCCTTTGGTGGTCGTGACCACACCACTGTATTGCATGCGTGCAAGAAAATCGTGGAATTGCAGGAGACCGATCCGGGCATCCGCGAGGATTATCAGAATTTTATGAGACTGCTGACCACCTGATGCCGGGCGTTGGCGAATAACATTCACCCTTCCAACATAAAGAAAGCTGAGTGCCATGAAACTGACGATCAGCCGTGAATCCCTGCTTACCCCGCTGCAAAGTATTGCTGGCGTGGTGGAAAAGAAACAGACCATGCCCGTGCTCTCCAACGTTTTGCTGGTGGCCGAGGACAATACCCTGACCCTGACCGGTACCAATATGGAAGTGGAGCTGGTGGCACGAATAACGCCGGTGCATGTGGATCAGCCTGGCCGGATTACCGTTCCGGCCCGAAAACTGTCCGATATCGCCCGGGCCCTTGGCGATGAAGCGCCGATTGAGCTTTCCCTGGAGGGTGATCGTCTGCATTTGCGGTGTGGCGCCAGCCACTTCACCTTGTCCACACTGCCGGCGGAACACTTTCCGAATGTGGAAGACGAGGCCGAGAGCTTCCGTCTGGAACTGCCCCAAAAGGAGCTGGGCCGGATGCTGGATGCGACGGCTTTCGCCATGGCTCAGCAGGACGTTCGTTATTACCTGAACGGACTGTTGCTGGAAGTGGACAAGGATCATGTACGGACCGTGGCGACCGATGGTCACCGACTGGCCATGGCACATCTGGAACTGACGACCAATTGCCCCGAGTTGCGGCAGGTGATTGTTCCCCGGAAAGGGGTTCTGGAACTTTCCCGACTGCTTGACGATGTGGAAACACCGGTCACGCTGGTTATCGGTGACAACCACCTCCGGGCGACGGTGGGTTCTTACACCTTCACCTCGAAACTCATAGAAGGCAAGTTCCCGGACTACAACCGGGTGATTCCGCGTGGTGGCGACAAGGTGGTACTGGCCGATCGCGCGACACTAAAGAATACCCTGCAACGGGCGGGTATTCTGTCTCACGAGAATATCCGGGGTGTGCGACTTAACCTGGCATCCAATGAACTCCAGGTGTTCGCCAACAACCCGGACCAGGAACAGGCCGAAGACGCACTGCCGGTGGACTATCAGGGCGAATCCCTGCAGATCGGTTTTAATGTAGGCTATTTAGTGGATGTAATGAACGCGCTGGATGAGGACCAGGTAAAAATCACCCTGTCCAATCCGAACAGCAGTGCGTTGATAGAGGCGCAGAATGATAACCGTTGCCTCTATGTTGTCATGCCCATGAGGCTGTAGGAGGAGAATCGATTGATGAGTACCGTAACGAATGGAATCAAAGGCGCCTTCCGGATTGGCCAGACTGTGTCGGTACTCGGGCGCACCGGGATCAACTGGCTGCGGGGAGATCGTCCGCCGACGCCCAGGCTGCTGAGGCAGACTTTTGAATCCCTCGGTGCGACCTACATCAAGCTGGGTCAGTTTATTGCCAGCTCCCCCACGTTTTTCCCCAAGGAATATGTGGAGGAGTTTCAGTATTGCCTTGATAAGACCCCCAACCTGCCCTTTGGTGTGATCAAGAAGATCATCCGGGAAGAGCTGGGCCGGCCGCTGGAGGAAGTCTACGCGGACATCGATCCGGTAGCCCTGGCTTCGGCTTCCATTGCCCAGGTTCACGCTGCCCGGTTGGTGTCCGGTGAAGAAGTGGTTATCAAGGTTCAGAAACCGGGGGTTGAGAACATTCTGCTGACCGACCTGAACTTCCTTTACCTGTCCGCCAGAATTCTTGAAACCCTGGCGCCGAAACTGTCCTGGACGTCTATGTCCGGTATCGTTGAGGAAATCCAGCGCACCATGATGGAAGAGTGCGACTTTATCAAGGAAGCCAACAACCTGAAGGTGTTCCGGGATTTTCTGCACGATACCCATAATGAAGACGCAGCCGTGCCGAGGGTGTTTGAGCACTGCAGCACCCGCCGAATCCTCACCATGGAGCGTTTCCACGGAGTATCACTGACGGATCTGGAGAGTATTCGCGGCTACGCCCGCGATCCGGAACGCACACTGATTACCGCCATGAACACCTGGTTTGCCAGTTTGACCCAATGCGAGTTCTTCCACGCAGATGTGCATGCGGGCAACCTGATGGTGCTGAAGGATGGCCGGGTTGGCTTTATCGACTTTGGCATTGTCGGCCGGATAAAGCCGGATACCTGGCAGGCAGTCAGTGATTTTATTTCAGCGGTGATGGTTGGCAACTTCGAGGGTATGGCCGATGCCATGATCCGTATCGGGATTACCCGTCAAACGGTTCGGGCTGAGGATCTCGCCGGTGACCTGAGAAGGTTGTACCAGCAGATGGACAAGATGGTGCCTGATGAAGTGCCTTATGAAGCGGAGCAGGCCGAGGACGATGTTAATCACATTCTGATGGATATGGTTAAGATCGGGGAAAGCCACGGTCTGCATTTCCCGAGGGAATTTGCCCTGCTGCTCAAGCAGTTCCTGTATTTTGATCGGTACGTTCACATCCTGGCTCCCGAGATGGATGTGTTTATGGACGAACGGTTGAATATGCTTCACTGAGGCTGTCGCCTTGGGCGATCGGCTTTTGTACACTAAGGCAGCGTTATCGTGCGAAGGTAACGCTGCCTTTTTCGTTTTATTGGTTTTTTCGCTGCCTTCCTCCGTTGCCCTCGAGTTTGCTTTTCTATGGCGCTTGTAAAATTCCAGACTGAAAACTTTCGCAACCTGTCTTCTGCGCCAGTCAGTTTTTCGCCTTCCTTTAATTTGTTGTATGGAGAAAATGGCAGTGGGAAAACCAGCGTCCTGGAGGCGATCGGTTACCTGGGTCTTGGTCGGTCCTTTCGGGTGAATCGGCACCAGGCGGTGGTGAGCCATGGTCAACAAAGGCTGACCGTATTCGGTGGGCTTGACCACGGGCTGGATGAAACTGATCGCGCTCATGATAGGGAGCTCGTACATCGGCTGGGAATATCCAGGGACGTGGGACAGAAGGAAACCGTTTTGCGAGTGGACGGGGAAGCGGTGCGCAGCTTGTCCGGTCTGGCGAAACACCTTCCGGTATCGGTGATAGACCCTGGGGTGTTCGATGTGGTCGCCGGCGGGCCGGGGAAACGACGACAGTTTCTCGATTGGCTAGTGTTCCACGTGGAACCTTCTTTCGGATCGTTATGGCAACAATGCCAGCGAGTCACATCACAGCGGAATCAAACGCTCAGAAATGGTAGACTAGACGAAGCTTTAATGCGGGTCTGGGACCACCAGTACACCACCCTGAGTGAGCGCATTACTGAGGCTCGGGACGGCACGTTTGGCCGGTTCAAGGCGGCTTTTGAAACGCTGGTTCAAGAAGTGGAAGTACCCTGGACCGAGGGTCTGAAGCTGGAGTACTACCCGGGCTGGGATGTAAGTCGCCCACTGGTGGAGCTGCTTGCAGATCATCGGGAGCAGGAGCGCAAGGTTGGGCACACGCTTTATGGGCCGAACCGGGCGGACATCCGGTTGAAGTTCCAGGGCAGGCCTGTTGCCGAAACCTTCTCCCGGGGCCAGCAGAAAACCCTGGTTATTTTGATGAAGATTGCCCAAGGCATGGTTTTGAGTGACATGGGCAAGCAGGTGACCTTTTTGCTTGACGATATTAACGCCGAGCTCGATGAAGGGCATCGTGCCATGCTGGCCAGCAGACTGCAGGCATTACGTTGTCAGGTGTTCATTACATCGATAGAGCGGCCCAAGGTGGAGCAGCTCTGGCCCGGGGATAAGGCACCGGATTACAGATTGTTCCACGTGGAACATGGCAAATTGACGGAAGAATAAGACCGGTGCGAAGAGCGAATTTTATGCCCCGGCCTATCACGCTTCAGGAGTTTCCGAATGAGTGAATCGAACTACAATTCCTCCAGTATCAAAGTCTTGAAAGGACTGGATGCGGTGCGAAAGCGGCCGGGTATGTACATCGGGGATACCGATGATGGCACCGGCCTGCACCACATGGTCTTTGAATTGGTGGATAACTCCATCGACGAAGCACTGGCAGGCTACTGCTCAGAGATCGGTGTGATTATCCACCCGGATGAATCGGTGACTGTAAAAGATAACGGCCGTGGTATCCCAGTAGATTTGCACGAAGAGGAAGGAGTTTCCGCCGCGGAAGTTATCATGACCGTTTTGCACGCCGGTGGTAAGTTCGACGATAACTCCTACAAGGTGTCCGGTGGCCTCCATGGTGTGGGCGTTTCCGTAGTAAACGCGCTCTCCTCTACCCTCACCCTGACTATCCGTCGTGATAACAAGGTTTATGAGCAGACCTACACGCACGGTGTTCCCAATGCACCACTTGCGGCTGTTGGTGAAACCGATGCCTCGGGCACCAAGGTGCATTTTATTCCGTCGCCGGAAACCTTCACCCACATTGAGTTCCACTACGACATTCTCGCCAAGCGCCTTCGTGAGCTGGCGTTTCTGAACAGTGGCGTTCGCATCCGTCTGACCGACGAACGCTCCGGCAAGGAAGAAGTCTTTGAATACGAAGGTGGCCTGCGAGCCTTTGTTGAGCATCTGAATACCAACAAGACGCCGATCAACCGGGTGTTCCACTTCAACCGCGAGCGCGAAGATGGAATTGCCGTGGAAGTGTCCATGCAGTGGAACGATGCCTTCCAGGAGAATATCTACTGCTTCACCAACAACATTCCCCAGCGGGATGGTGGTACGCACCTGGCTGGCTTCCGCGCCGCCCTGACCCGCTCCCTCAACAACTACATTGAGCAGGAAGGTCTGGGCAAGAAAGCAAAGGTCGCGACTTCCGGTGACGACGCCCGTGAAGGTCTGACGGCCATCATCAGCGTCAAGGTTCCGGACCCCAAGTTCTCCTCCCAGACCAAGGACAAACTGGTTTCCTCCGAGGTGAAGACCGCAGTCGAGCAGGAGCTGTACCAGAGTTTTGCGGAATACCTGCAGGAGCAGCCCAACGAAGCCAAGCTCATCGTTAACAAGATGATCGAGGCCGCGCGGGCCCGTGAAGCCGCCCGGAAAGCCCGGGACATGACTCGCCGAAAAGGCGCCCTGGACATTGCCGGCCTGCCCGGAAAACTGGCTGATTGCCAGGAGAAGGATCCGGCACTCTCCGAACTGTACATCGTGGAGGGTGACTCCGCCGGTGGCAGTGCCAAACAGGGCCGTGACCGCAAGACCCAGGCTATCCTGCCGTTGAAGGGCAAGATTCTGAACGTCGAAAAAGCCCGCTTCGACAAGATGCTCTCTTCTGCGGAAGTGGGCACCCTGATTACGGCGCTGGGCTGCGGTATCGGCCGGGAAGAATTCAACCCGGACAAGCTGCGCTACCATTCCATTATTATCATGACCGATGCGGACGTGGACGGTTCCCACATCCGGACGCTGCTGCTGACCTTCCTGTTCCGCCAGATGCGCGAAATCATCGAGCGTGGCCACGTGTTTATCGCCATGCCACCGCTTTACAAGGTCAAGCGTGGCAAGCAGGAGCAGTATCTGAAGGACGAGAAAGCCAAGGAAGCCTATCTCACCCAGACCGCCCTGGAAGGTGCCCAGCTCTATGTGAATCCCGAAGCTCCCGCCATCAAGGATTCCGCGCTGGAGACCATGGTCAAGGACTACCAGGCCGTGATGAACATGATTGGCCGACTGTCCCGCGCGTACCCGGCAAAGGTCCTGGAACAGATGCTTCAGAACGTGACGCTCAAGCCTGAACACCTGAAAGAAGAAGCGGAAGTGGCTCGTTGGGTCGGGCGCCTGGGCGATGGTCTGGACCTGGATACTCGTACCGGTACCAAATACACCTTCTCGGTGACCAAGGATACTGAACGGGGCCTGTATCTCCCGAAAGTGACCATTTATGTTCACGGCATTCCCTACGATCACGTCTTCAATCACGAGTTCTTCGAATCGTCCTCCTACGCGGCGATTGCCCGTATGGGTGAGACTCTGGATGGTCTTATTGAAGAAGGCGCGTATGTCCAGCGTGGTGAACGCAAACAGGCGGTTCTGTCTTTCGAGGGCGCTTTGGATTGGCTGATGAAAGAGGCCCAGCGTGGCCTGAACATTCAGCGCTACAAGGGCCTGGGCGAGATGAACCCGGAGCAGCTGTGGGAAACCACCATGGATCCGGAGACCCGTCGGATGATGAAAGTAACGATCGAAGACGCCATTGCGGCAGACCAGATCTTTACCACTCTGATGGGCGACGACGTAGAGCCCCGTCGCGACTTCATCCAGACCAATGCTCTGGAAGTGACCAACCTGGATATCTGATCAACAGGCGTCAGGTGCAACTAAAAAAGCGGCGGAGGCTTTTAAAACCTCCGCCGCTTTTTTATGTCGGGCTTTATCGGAAAACCCTTGGACTGCTATTTCCCGGTGGTTGATTCCGAGGACTTGTTCCTCTCCTTCTCTTTCTCGGCCAGATGAGGCGCCATGACTTCTTCCAGCGTATACCCGGTCAGCCGGCGAATGGTCCGCCAGAGATAATAGAAAATCAGCATCATCATGATCATCGACGGAATCGCGATCATCGGGTAGCTGACCAGGGTCATCCGGCCCAGCTCCTCATTGAACGCCTGGGTACCCGAGGGACTGACCACGATCCACTTGGCAAGTATGTAGTTCATGATCGAGGAAAAGAGAAACGTGCCGGCAAAGAAGTAGCTGGCCTTTAGCAGACGCTCCTCGAATTCCTCAACCCGGTTGTGTTCTTCAAGCGTCTTGTGGATCTTATCCACATCCAGAACACTCGGGTTATACAGCAGCGTGCGTACCAGTGGGTATTTCGTTCTAGTGGAAGCCAGTACCGCCAAACCAATGATGGCTGGAATCGCGGCTTCCTTGATGGCCAGCCAGCCGGCATCCAGTTCCAGAAGACCAATGCCGCCGGTCAAGCCCACGCTGACCAGACCGAGCACTGCAATGAAGTTTTTCTTCCGGTATTTGATCAGTTCAAACAGGCCCCAGCCCAGGGGGAATGCGAGGCCGATGAGCAGCGCGTTGACGTTGCCCAGGTGCTCCTCGCCACTGAACTTCATCAGGATCACGGAGGGAATGATAATGCTGACCAGCAAATCGACCCAGGGTCTTGGCTTGTGGTCCGGAACGTTGGCGGAGCTCGGAGACGTCATGTTCTAGCCTGGTTGTTGAAACTGTAGCAGGCCGAACGGCACTGCCGGAAAACTCCCGGCAGTATACGACGAATCCAAGCTCGGACGTAACCGCTGTCAGAAGCCTCCCTGGGCGGTCATGGAAGAGCCCGCACCACCGGTTTGCAGACGGTTGTCTGCTCCGGACTGCCAGACCAGTTGCGCTGAAGGATCGGATTCACTGCGTTTGATACACTTCCATTCAACACTGCTGTTGGCGGGTATGTCGAAAGTGCCGGCCCATGTAGGATAGTTCCCGGCATCAAGTTTCAGAGCGCCGGCCGGTGACCAGTTGCCGAGGGCACCAATATTGCCGGTTATATAGACGCTTTGTCCCCAACTGGTAATCCCGTTGGCGCATTGGAAGGCCACGGATACCTTGCCAGTATCCCCAGCGTCGTCGGTGCCCGAGTTGTTGTCGCCGGTGCAATCAGCCCCAACATGTAGGGCTGCAGCCTGCATTGCCGGGATATCCAGACTCACTTCGCCGCCCTGGACAGTAACACAACTGCCATCACCGGCAACGTTCCGGTAGTTGCCATCGGGCAGGAAAGTGCTAAACGTGCGGGCGAGGTTGCCCCCTTCGCGGTTAATGGCCACAAAGCCTTTATCGCCACGGTTGAAGGCTATCTGATTGTTGCCGTTGTCCCACCATCCCGAGACGCCAGTCCCATCGGTGACATTACGGAAATCCACCATATTGGCAATGGAATCCCAGCGGTGTTCACAAATCCAGGCGCCACCGCATTCAGCGCTGCCATTCTGGTAGACCGATTGGGAAGGCGGGCCCTGATCACCATTGGAAAACCCATAGCTGGACATCACTTTCGGATAGCCGTAAGGCCACGCCAGCATGAACACATTGGCCAGGTTATAAAGACTGCCATCCTTGTAGGTCACCACGTTACTCCCACCGGCACCGTGGCCCCGCTGGTTGTCGTGGTTGTCGGTAAACACTACCGCGTTACCTCCGGCCAGAAAGCCCCAGCTCTCTCCAAAACTACTGAGATAGGCAAGCTTTTGATTTTTAAACACATTGCCGATAGAAGAGCTGTAGCGGAACTCGGTAACATCGGAGGTGCCGGTGTACTCCGTAGCACTCACTGCCTCCCCTCCCAGGTCAATCACTTCCTGGAACACATACAAAGGATCGTTCACTCTCGTAAGGATCCCGCTGATGTCTCCCGGCGCCATGTGTTTTGCTGCATCGATCCGGATGCCTTTGACACCGAGAGAGGTCAGCTGATTAAGATAGCCTGCGATGGTGTTCTGAACATAGGCTGCATCGGTATCCAGGTCCGGGAGGCCCACCAGCTGACAGTTCCGAACCCGCCAGGCGTCGGTTCCATAATCCTCGGGATCGATGCCACAGGGTGAATGGAAATCGTTGCCGCTGTAGATCGGAAAACTGAACGAACCGGAATCGTAGTAAGAACCAGCCGTCCCGGTCCCGGAACCATTGGCCATATGATTGATTACCGCATCGGCGTACACATCAACCCCAGCAGCATTACACCGCTGTACCATGTCTGCAAACTCGCTGGCATCGCCACTTCGACTTTTAAGTTGATAACTGACAGGCTGGTAACGGGTCCACCAGGCGCCACCCTGAATATGCTCCTGAGGCGGCGATACCTGAACGGCACTGAACCCCTTTGGCCCCAGAAAATTTTCACACTCCTGAGCAACATCACTCCACTTCCACTCGAAGAGATGAACAAATGCCCCTGCCTGGGCCTGGTGCATGGGCAGAGCAGCTATTATCGCGCCGAGAGCGGCGCCGGTGATAACTCGGGGTAATTGAATCATTGCATGCTCCTGTATTGTCTTTGTTGTGGTGCATTGAGCAGGAAAAAGTGCAGCATTCGCTGGTTTCTACCTGCCCAAAGACAACATGCAGTGATCAACAATTGGCCAAAACATCCCCGTAACGATTAAAAGGGGCGTAGTGCCAGGAAGGGTATAGTTAGAGGTCACACTCAGTGGACCGGTCGCCGGCAGAACAGGCTTCTATCTACAATCCGGGTTCGGGCAATAAAAAGCCGGGCATGAAGCCCGGCTTTTTGTTCCTCAACAAAATGAGTGCCGTCAGGCACCTACCTCCTTGAGGCTTTCTTCCACAATTGCCAGACCTTCTTCCAGCACATCGTCTTCGATGGTGACCGGCATCAGGAAGCGCAATGTGTTGCCGTACATACCACAGCTCAGAAGAATCAGTCCCTTCTCCTTCGCCTTTTTGGTCACTGCAGCGGCGAGTTCCGGCTTGGGTGTGCGGCTTTCCTTGCTCTCGACCAGTTCGAAGGCTGCCATGGGACCGAGATTGCGGACGTTGTCGACGTGGGCAAACTGTTCCTGCCACTGGCTGAAGCGCTGCTTCAGTTTCTCGCCCAAGGCCTGGGATTTGCCAAGGATATCCTCTTCCTTGAACACGTCGAACACCGCCAGAGCTGCCGCACAGGCGGTCGGGCTACCAGTGTAGGTGCCGCCCAGGGAATTGGGGCCGGAAGAATCCATGACCTTGTCGGTACCCACGATCGCAGAGATCGGCATGCCGTCGGCCATACTCTTGGCCATAGTCATGATGTCCGGCTCAATGCCGCTGTGCTCGATGGCAAACATCTTGCCAGTCCGGCCGAAGCCACTCTGGACCTCGTCCACTACCATCATGATGTTGTTCTCGTCACAAATCTTGCGGATTTCCTTCAGGAAGCTGGTGGGTGCAGCGTAGAAACCGCCCTCACCCAGAACCGGCTCGATCACGATGGCCGCGGTGTTGTGAGCGGGGGAATCGGCTTTCATGGCCATCTTCAGCCCGCGAAGCGCTTCCTCTTCGGAAACACCGTGATAGGGAACGGGATAAGGTGCACGGTACACGGTACCCGGCATGGGGCCGAAGTCGGTCTGGTAGGGTGCTGCCTTGCCGTTCATCGCCATGGTGTAGAAGGTCCGTCCGTGATAACCGCCGTCAAAGCAGATCACGTTGGTCTTGCCCGTTGCTGCACGAGCAATCTTCATGGCGTTTTCCAGGGCCTCGGCACCGGAGTTGGCCAGCATTACCTTGCCATGGCCTTTCACGGGTACCACTTCGCTCAGCTTCTGCGCCAGTTTGACGTAGCCCTCATAGGGCATCACCGTCTGGCAGGTATGCATCAGCTTGTCGAGCTGCGCCTTGACCGCTTCCACCACCTTCGGGTGGCGATGGCCAATATTGAGTACGCCGATGCCGCCGGCAAAATCGATCATGCGTTTGCCGTCTGCATCCCATAATTCCGCATTCGTTGCGTGGTCGGCAAACTGTTCATTGGGACTTGCCGCGCCCGCTGCAACGTAGCGTTCTTTGAGTGCCTGCAATTCTTTATTGCTCACTTTGCCATTCTCCCTGGGTTCAGGTTCGAAAGTTTCATCTAACAGTGTAAGTAGTACGGTCCCAGGAAACAAACCGACTATTGTCGCCCTCAGGCGGCATCGTCGCGAAACTGGAGCTTTGCCAGGCGCTGATAGAGGGCGTTTTGACGCATCAGTTCATCGTGGGTGCCTACTGCCAGTAGTCGTCCCTTGTCCAGAACGGCGATCCGGTCAGCGTCCCGGACAGTCGCCAGACGGTGCGCTATCACCAGGGTGGTTCGCCCGGCTGTGAGTGCCGGCATAGCCTGCTGGATCAGGTTTTCACTTTCCGCATCGAGGGCGCTGGTCGCTTCATCCAGAAGCAGGATCGGGGCATTCGCCAGCAGCGCCCGGGCAATGGCAAGACGCTGCTTCTGGCCACCGGACAGGCCCAGGCCGGCATCCCCAAGCCGGGTTTCGTAGCCTTCCGGAAGAGCCTGGATAAAATCATGGGCATGGGCAATCCTGGCGGCCTGCTCAACGTCTTGCTGGCTGGCATTGGGTCTCGCGTAGCGGATGTTATCGGCCACAGTGCCATGAAACAGGGCGGGGGTCTGCGGCACCAGGGAAAAACACCGCCGCAGTGCCTGGAGCGATAGGTCGGAAGTGTCGAGGCCGTCGACCAGAATTCGGCCCTCTGTCGGCTGATAGAAGTGCAGTAGCAAATCGAATAGCGTGGATTTCCCAGCCCCGGACGGCCCCACCAATGCCAAAGTCTCGCCAGCTTTGACCTCGAGGGTCAGCTCCCTCAGCGCAGGCTGTTCCGGGCGCCCGGGATAGCTGAAGCTCAGATGATCAATGCGGATGGCCCCCTGAACGGATTCTGGCAGTTCCAGCGTGGGATCTTTGCGCTCAAAGGCCGGCTCGGTCTGCAACAGCTCGAACAGCCGAGCCGCGGAACCCGCCGCCCTCTGCAACTCCCCAATCACCTCGCTGATGGCGCCGGCAGCGACGCCCACCAGCAGGCTGTAAAACACGAAGGCGGCCAGTTCCCCGGGACTGATCCGGCCGTTAATCACATCCAGGCCGCCAATCCAGATAACGATGCCAACAGCACCCATAACCAGGGAAATGGCCAGCGTGGTCAGCCAGGCGCGCTGACGGATACGTTGCCGGGCAATATCGAAGGCCCGTTCAGAGACCTCAGAGAAATAACGGCGATCATGCGGCTGATGGTTGAAGGCCTGAACCGTTTTGATCTGGGTAAGGTTCTCGCCCACGTAACTGCCCACGTCGGCCACCCGGTCCTGACTGAGCCGGGACAGCGCCCGGACTCGCCGGCCAAAGAACAGGATGGGGGCAATAACCAGAGGAAAGCCCAGCAGGATGATACTGGCGAGCTTGGCGTTGGTAATGAACAGCAGAAGCAAACCACCGACCAGCATCAGGGCGTTGCGCAGGGCGATGGACACCGTGGAGCCAATCACTGACTGGAGAACCGTGGTATCGGCGGTAAACCGCGACTGGATTTCCAGGGCCCGGTTCTGCTCGAAAAACCCGGGATGGAGATCAATCAGGTGGTTGAACACCTTCTTACGAATGTCCGCTACTACCCGCTCGCCGATCCAGGACACCAGGTAGAACCGGGCAAACGACCCGAACGCCAGGCCCAGCACCAGTATGAAAAACAGCCCGATGGCCCTGGCCAGGTTTTCCGGCGACTCGGTGGCCAATCCCTGATCCACCAGGATACGTAAACCCTGCCCTAACCCGAGCGTAATTCCGGCCGTGAAAACCAGAGCTACCAGAGCACCCGCGACAGCCCGGCGATAAGGGCTGATAAACTCGATGACCAGTTTCAGGGCCTTGCGGTGACGAGCGTTAATGATGTGCCTCCATGGTGTGGACTACTGTAGACTCCAGCTTCAATACGGTTTTCTCTTGGAACAGGACTCATCATACCTGAGCTCCCCGGGTCTTCACTGGCAGGAACTCCTGTTGTAGAGCATCAACTGTTGTTGGTGTGGAGAGCACTGTCGGATTACGCTGCGCTAATCCGACCTACCCGAAGCCAGTAGCGCCCGAGGCCCGAGTCAGACCATAAACCGTAGGTCGGATTAGCCCAGCGTAATCCGACAACATTGCCAAAGGATACTCCCACAGTGCGCGCCTACGCTGACAACGACTACCCGGCAGATCATAAACCGGACTGGAAAATCATTTCAGGCCTCTGGCCCTACCTCGCCGAATTCCGAGGTCGGGTGGTCCTGTCCCTCGTCTTGCTGGTGCTGGCCAAGCTGGCGACGGTAGCCACGCCCATCGCCCTGAAATACATCGTCGACTATCTGGACCAGAACCGGGGTGCGGACATGCTCCTGTGGATTCCTGTGATCCTGGTGGTGGCCTACGGCGCGTTGCGCTTTGGCGCCACCCTGTTCAATGAGCTCAGGGATGCCGTCTTCGCCCGGGTGGCGGAACGGGCCATGCGGCGGGTGTCCCTGCGGGTGTTCCAGCACCTGCACCAGCGGGAACTGGCCTTCCACCTGGACCGCAAGACCGGCGGCCTGGCCCGGGATATCGAGCGGGGCACCAACGGCATCAGCTTTCTGCTGCGTTTTACCCTGTTCAACATTGTCCCTACCCTGCTGGAAATCCTGCTGGTGGTCGGCATCCTGTTTGTGGTGTTCAACGTGGGTTATGTGGTGGCCATTTTGGTGGCGGTGGTGGTGTATGTGGTCTTCTCCATCAAGATCACCGAATGGCGGACCAAATTCGTCCGCGAAGCCAACGCCCGGGATAACCAGTCCAATTCGCGGGCCATCGACAGTCTGTTGAACTATGAAACCGTCAAGTACTTCAACAATGAACGTTATGAGGCGCAGCTTTACGATGTTGATCTGGACGACTGGGAGCAGGCCCGGCTGAAGAATCGCCTGTCCCTGGCCGCGCTTAATTCCGGTCAGGCATTGATTATCGGTTTGGCGATGATCGTGATCATGGCCATGGCGGTCCGGGAAGTGGCCAGCGGTGAGATCACCCTGGGTGACTTCACCATGATCAACGCCTATTTGCTCCAGCTGTTCATTCCCCTGAACGCTCTGGGCTTTGTCTACCGGGAAATCCGGCAGGCACTGGTGAATGTCGAGCGCCTGTTCAAACTGCTGGGGGACAAACCGGCCATTGAAGATGCCCCGGACGCTACCGAGCTGGCGGTGGAAAAAGGCGAAGTGCGGTTCGAGCATATCCACTTTGCCTATCGCCCGGACCGGCCGATCCTGCGGGATGTGAATTTCACCATCCCGGCCGGTCATAAGGTGGCGGTGGTGGGGGCCAGTGGTGCCGGCAAATCCACCCTGGCCCGCCTGCTGTTCCGTTTTTACGAGGTCGATCAGGGTGCCATCCGTATTGATGGCCAGGATATCCGGACCGTGACCCAGGACAGCCTGCGCTCGGCGATTGGCGTGGTGCCCCAGGACACCGTGCTGTTCAACGATACCCTGTACCGAAACCTGGCCTATGGCCGGCCGGAAGCCAGCGAGGAAGAGGTCTATCGGGCCGCCCGGATGGCCCACCTGGAAGACTTTATCCACAGCCTGCCGGAGGGTTACGAAACCAAGGTGGGCGAACGCGGCCTGAAGCTTTCCGGCGGTGAAAAGCAGCGGGTGGCCATTGCCCGGGTGATTCTGAAGAACCCGCCGTTGCTGATCCTGGATGAGGCCACATCCTCCCTGGATTCACTCTCGGAGCAGGCCATCCTTGGGGCGCTGAACGAAGTCAGCCAGCAGCGGACCACGCTGGTGATTGCTCACCGGCTATCGACCATCCGGGATGCCAACACCATCCTGGTGATGGATGGCGGGCGTATTGTCGAAAGCGGCAGTCATGGCGAATTGCTGGCCGACGGCGGCCACTACGCCCATCTGTGGGCGCAGCAGCACAGCAGTAACGACAACAGCAAGGATGGCCAGGAGGACGCTGGCAGCTAGTCTGCCCTGAGCCTTTCGGCAAGGCCCGAGGCACGAACCATCTGCTGCCCGACTGCGTCTTCGAGAACATGCACGTTGCCGGCAATCAGGCTGAACCAGTTTCTGGCCCGGGTAATGCCCGTGTAGACCAGTTCTTTCGTAAGGACCGGGCTGAGCCGGTCTGGCAGCACCAGGCAGGTGTGGTTGAACTCCGAGCCCTGGGACTTGTGTACTGTCATGGCGTACACGGTTTCCAGCTGCTGCAGACGGCTGGGGGAGATCCAGCGGATACCGCCAGCGGTGTCACTATCTGGAAACGCCACGCGCAGGGTGTATCGGGGTTCACCGGATTCACTCCGGTCCCAGGGCACACTGACCGTAATGCCAATGTCGCCGTTCATCAGGCCCAGGTTGTAGTCGTTGCCGGTAATCAGCACCGGCCTGCCCGGGTACCAGCCTTCGGCCCGTGGGATCAGCTTTTCAGCCAATAGCTGCCGCGCGATCCGGTCGTTCAGGCCTTCCACGCCCCAGGGGCCCTTGCGCAGGGCACAGAGCACCTGGAAGTCACTGAAGGCTTCAAGCAGTTGCGCCGCCATCGCATCCCAGTCTTCGCGGGAGCTGTCCACGGTCAGGCCGTGATTCTGTAACTGCTCCAGATAATGGCGATAGCCAACCGGTGGCGGCAGGGGGTGGCCCTTCAACTGCCGACCCTGCCCGGCATTACGGTATGCTTCGGGCGAGCCGGTGATGGCATGGCGGCACACCAGATCCAGGGTGTCTTCCGGATCCGGTTTTCCGGATTGGCCGTTGAGCAGAATGACATCGTCGAAAGCCGCTTCCCGGATCTGGCGCAGCATGGCGCTATCAAGGGCACTGGTGTTCACGGCTTCCGCAAACGCACGGATGCCGCTGTCTTGCTGGAACCGGTAACTCTTTCGCAACATGGCCACGGCCTGATCCATGGGTTGGCCGGTTTGGTCCACCAGCGACGCTGGTATTTCACTGTCGGTTATGGCGGCCAGCCACTGCGACGTTGCCGGTGTGTAGTGGGCCTGTAAGGCCCGCTGGCAGAGCTCACCCAGTATCGCACCGGCATCCACCGAGGCCAGCTGGTCCTTGTCGCCCAGCAGGATCAGCTGGGCATTGGCGGGCAGGGCATCGAACACCGACGCCATCAGATCCACGTCCACCATCGAGGCCTCGTCGATCACCAGGATATCCACCAGCAACGGGTTGTCCCGGTTATGGCGGAATTTGCGGGTATCCGGCCGGCTGCCCAGCAACCGATGCAAGGTGGTGACGCGGGTGGGAATATCAGCAAGCTCCACGTTGCCCGGCAGCTTGGCAAGAGGCAAGCGGCTGACCGCACCACCAATGGATTCGTTCAAGCGGGCGGCCGCCTTGCCGGTGGGGGCTGCCAGTCGGATCCGGTATTTGCGACCGGCCCGCTCGGGTGATTCCCCGGCGACGGCCTGAAGTGCCGCCAGAAGGTTGACCACGGTGGTGGTCTTGCCGGTGCCAGGCCCGCCGGTGATCACGGCGAAACGGTTTCGGGCCGCCAGGGCACAGGCCAGTTTCTGGTAATCCACCGGTTCTGAGGACTGGAACAGCGTATCCAGAGCGAGAGACAGGGTGCGGGCCGGACCGGATTCCGGATCTGCCAGGGGCGATGGCAAAGCCAGGCGGTGCCGGATGCCCTCCGCAATGCGTTGTTCGTAGCGCCAGAATCTGCGCAGGTACAGCCGGGTCCCGTTCAGCACCAGAGGTGTTGTATGTGAGCCATCACTTACGGCGCAGGCGCTTTCCAGTATGCTCAGACAATCCGGAAGCGTTACAAGTGCAAGCACGTCGGAGGGCTTGGACCGGTCCGGCTCGTTGGTGCCGGCATCGGTGAGCGGCTCGTGAACTGACTCCTCCGGCGGCAGTGACAGGGTGTGCTCGACATCGGCTAGGAGATTGCCCAGATCAACGCAGACATGGCCACGGCCCACCTGGTGGGATACCAGTGCCGCCAACAGCAGAACCAGCGGGTGTGGGCGTTCGCCCTGCTCTTCCGACAGCTCCCGGATCAGCCGGGCAAAACCCACATCCAGCGGTCGGATCCACTCCGCCTGTTGCCAGTGCAGCAGCAGGGTTTCGATTTTATCCGGGCTGGAGAACAGATCGTTGATATCGACGGTGGTATCACCGGCAGCCGGTACGGTCGGCGTTTCCGCAGCGGTCTCCTCCGCAAACAGATCAATCTGGTGGTCGGTCTTTCCGGTGTGGGAGCGAGAACGGCTCATGCGGCCACCTCCCCGACGGACTCGCCATCAAACAGGGCATATAGTTGTTCAATCAGGGCCCTGGGCGGTTTGTCGGTAAAGGCGCCACCCGTGCCGGAATCAATGCCCCGAAGGAACAGGTAAACCGCGCCGCCAATGTGTCGGTCGTAGTCGTAATCCGGCAAACGGGCTTTCAGTAGCCGGTGCAGGGCCAGCAGATAGAGCACGTATTGCAGATCATAGCGTTTATCCAGGATGGCGTTGCCCATTGCCTGATCGGTATAGGCGCTGTCGTCTTCGCCCAGGGTATTGGATTTGTAGTCCAGCACGTAATAGCGCCCGTTGTGTTCGAACACCAGATCGATAAACCCCTTGAGCATCCCGTTGAATCGCGTCTCCTCGACTTGGGGCCGGTCCGCGCGATTCAGGGTGTGCGCGGTTACCAGCTCGTCGAGTTTGCGGATACTGACGTTGCGGCTTTCAAACCAGAACTCCAGTTCCGGGCGCAGGGTGATCAGGTCCGCCAGGCAGACGGTTTCTGCACCGGCCCGGTCGAGGCTCAATGGTTTGCTGATCAATGCCAGCAACCAGCGCTCCAGCGGCTTCACCCATTCGTTCCAGCCACGAGTGCCGCAGCGCCGGGTCAGCTGCTCATGAAGCAGCGGCGGGTTATCCACAACCCGCTGGAACCCCTGCTGTGTGCACCATTCCAGCAGTTCGTGCAGGAAGGTGCCGGGTCCGGCGCCTTTCGGAAAGTTATGCTGGTTGCGCTGGTTGGCCATTTGAGTCGGGTTTTCCTCTTCGTCCAGGGTGCTTTCTTCCAGCAGGTTCTGGGTCTGGGCATCTTCCACCTCACCGGTAAACGCGATCCCGGTGCCGGTCATGCCGGTGTATTCGATGGAGGAGTAGCTGGCAATCCACCAGTCCTCTCTGGCCTCGCGGGAAGAGACCATGGCCGGGCCAAGAGCTTCGGGCGCCGGTTCGTGGTAGTGCGTATCGTCCGGATCCGGTAAAGGGGTTATCCGGATCTCTGCTCTGCCCTCTGCCAGTTTCCCCAGGCAGTCGCTGATACGGCTGTGCCCTTCGCCGGCAATCAGGTAGCCCAGTCCGCTTTGCTGCCAGTTGTCCAGGGCCGCCGTGCCGACCCAGGTGGCGAAGCGGGCCCGGGTCAGGGCCACGTAGAGCTTGCGGATATCCTCGCCGAGGCGCTCCCGGTCAGCCCTGGCCACGTCGTCCGGCGACGGGTCGAATACCGTGACCAGCCTGCCCTGCTCATTGTGATAGCGCACGAAGGCCTGCTTTTCACTCTGGGCGCGAAAAGCTGTGCCAAAGGGCAGAAACACCAGCGGGTACTCCAGGCCCTTGGACTTGTGCACGGTGATCACCTTCACCAGGCCGGCATCACTTTCCAGCCGCAGGGTACGGTGTTCGTCTTCCTCGTCGGCTGCCCGCAGAATCTGGGTATAGTGGTGCACCAGGGCATGCTCGCCGTCCAGTTGCAGGCTGTCCTGCTGCAGCAACTCGGCAATGTGCAGAATGTCGGTCAACCGCCGTTCGCCGTCAGGGCGTTGCAGTAACCGGCCCGGCACCTCGAAATCCATCAGGAAGGTTCGCAGCATGGGTAGCACACCCTGCTTCTGCCATTGCTGCTGGTAACCAATAAAGCGCTCGATTTCCCGTTCCAGCACGAGCTCGTCGGTGAGCAGCTGATTCATGGCATGCCAGGACTGACCGAGGGTGGGTGTGGCCAGGGCTGCGCGGATATAGGCCAGCTGTCGGGGCTCGGCAAATGCCCGAAGCCAGCAGAGCATTTCCTGTGATTCCCGGGAGGTCAGCACCGAATCGCGGTCTGACAGGTACACACTCTTGATACGCCGCTGGCCCAGGGCGTCCCGCACTGCGCTGGCCTCATTGCGGTTGTTGACCAGTATTGCGATATCTTTCGGGGCAACCGGCTCCAGGTCCTCCGGATTATCCGGCAAGGCAAATCCGGCCTGCCCGGCCTGGCCCAGAGTCAGCAAACGGGCGATCTCGCTGGCACAGGTTTCCGCCACATCGGCCGTGGCAGTGCCCTTGGCCATACCTTTTGGATTGCCGTCCCTGTCCTCTTCCCCGGATTCGTGGGTCCAGAACACCAGGCTGGGCTGTTCTTCCCCGTTGATCGCCCAGACCCGTTTGGTGCCATTGGCGTCCACACCCTGGAACGGCAGCGGTGAAGTATCGCCCCTGCCGAACAGGAAGGCGCCGTCCCGGCTGTGCTGGTCGCTGTGTTCAAAGACCCGGTTAACCCCTGCCACCATGGATTTGGCGGAGCGGAAGTTCTTACCCAGTGTGTAGGTGCGTTCTTTCACGCCCTGCCGGGCCTGCAGGTAAGTGTAGATATCGGCACCCCGGAAACCGTATATGGCCTGCTTGGGATCGCCGATCATCAGCAGGCAGGTACCGTGGTCACTGCCCGCCACGTTGTAGATGCGGTCGAAGATACGGTACTGCACCGGGTCGGTGTCCTGGAATTCGTCGATCAGGGCCACCGGAAACTGCCGACGGATGGTGGCCGCCAGCTGGTCGCCCCGCGGCCCGTGCAGGGCATCGTCCAGCCGGGTGAGCAGATCGTCAAAGCCCATTTCCGAGCGTTTCTGCTTTTCTGACTCCAGCCGTTCGGCTATCCAGTGGCTGGCGTGGCGCAGAATGTCGGATTTGGCGCTGGGCTGGTTCTGGCTGAAATCCAGCAGCGCTTCGATGGCGTCGAAGGCAGGATGATGGGGGGCGGACTCATCGCCTTTTAGAATCTTGTCGAGCCCCTCGGGGGTCTGATTCTTAAAGCCCGCAGCGCTGTCGATTTTTTCGGGTAGCAGGTCATCGGATTCCGCCCAGGCAACCAGCAAATCCCAGACCTTGATCATGGCATTCTTGCTGGCGCCATGAAGTCGCTTGCTCTTGTTCAGATCGTTCAGCAGCTCGATGACGTCATCGCGCCACTGGCGCCAGGGGTGGGCTTTCAGGGCCTGTGACTGCTCCAGACGCCGCCTGACCACCTGATCAATGGCCTGGTGAACGCTGTCCGGCGGTGTGCCCAGGCTCTGGGGATCGTCAATCAGGTTGCGAACCCCCTGGCGCAGGTCCCCGGGAGTTTTCCAGTGGCTCAGGGCCTCGTCCATCAGCGCCGGGGGCAACGGATAGACAAAGGTGCGCCAGTAATCCCGGGCGACCTCGTCCAGCAATTCGCTCTGGTCGGTTTCGAGGGTGAGCTTGAACAGGCTGCCGCTGTCGAAGGCGTGCTCGCTAAGCATGCGGTTGCAGAAACTGTGGATGGTCGATACCGCCGCTTCGTCCATCCACTCTGCCGCCAGCAGCAGTTTCTTGCGGCATTCCGGCCAGCTGGCCGGATCCGGGTAGCTTTCATCCCGTAGCTGGTAGATCAGTGCCGTTTCCGCGGGTGGATTGGGCTCGTCGGGCGCGTCGGAAAACACCTCGGCGGCCTGGGTCAGTCGGGTGCGGATACGGTCACGCAGTTCTTTGGTGGCGGCCTCGGTAAAAGTGACCACCAGCAGGTTGGGAGGCAGCAGGTTCTGCAGCGGGCTGTCGGGCGACTGGCCGTGGCCAAGCACCAGGCGCACGTACAGAATGGCAATGGTAAAGGTTTTTCCGGTGCCGGCACTGGCCTCGATCAGGGCACTGCCGTTGAGGGCCAGTGCCAGGGGATCCAGGTTCGGATTCCGGTTGGTCATCTGCTCGGTCATTCCAGGCCTCCGATCTGATCTGCAGCCGATTTGTCCTGCTCGGCTTCCCAAACCGGCACGTAGAGCTGATGCAGCAGGGCTTCGAATTCACCGCTGGCCATCAGCAGCTCCGGTGTTTCATAGGCTCCTCTCAGGTAACCGGTGTCCCGCTCCAGGGCAATGGTATAGGCCTGCTGCGCCTCTGATATGGCTCGCTCATGGTCACCGACGTACTTTTTGCTGCCGTAGAAACTGGTGATCCAGGCAAAGCCGGCCTCGCAGTGAATAGGCAGCGCCCGGGTGGTGGCGTCCATCCATCCGCTGAGCACCGCTTCGAACAGCGGCCTGGCCTGCTCTGGATGCAATGGAGCAAAGCGGAATTTCCGTCCCTCCTCCTTGCCCAGAACCAGGGTCTCAAAAGGTTGACCGCCGAGCTGGCCTGCCAGATGGATCAGCCAGTCCCGCATCAGGTTGGCGTATCGCACCTTCTTGCTCGACCCGGAGCCGGTGAGCAGGCTGGAGCTGGCGACTACCAGACGGCATAGCTCGCCCCCGGCATTGCAGCGCACATTGTCGATCAGATCCGCGACTTCCACCGAACCCAGGGCGTTTTCAAACCGGTAGTCAAAGGATAGCGGTTCAGCAACCGCCTCCGGCCAGTCAACCAGTGCGCTCTGGTAACGCTCGAACAGATCGGGCAATCGCCCGGCCAGCTCGGAGCGCAGGCGGTGTTCGGTCACGCCCATACCCAGGTCCCCGCGTCGGGCCATGCGGTCCAGGGTTGCCTGCAACCGATCGTGCAGTTCCTCTTCGCTGCTGGCTTTCAACAGCCCGTCCTGGATCAGCTCGTTGTCCAGACGCCAGCGGTCCAGGCCGTCCAGCTCGAAATTCTCGTTGTCGGTATCGTCGTCCTCGACATCCTCGAAGCGTACCTGCAGTCGACGCTGGTAAAAGGTGTCGATGGGCTTTTTCAGGAAAGCCGCCAGATCGTTCAGGCTGATGGGTTCTTCGGGTGTCTGGTACGAAAGTGCAGATTGCACGTCTTGGTTAGTCTCAACACCGTGAGCACTGCGCCATTCCCGCTCGTAGGTGAACAACCGGCGTGCCTCCAACACCTCGGCCAGGGGACGGGGTGAACTGTTTTCCCCCTCTCCACCCGCTTCCAGCCCGTTGGCTTTCGGGAAATAGCTCCGGCTGAACGGCTGCAACGGGTGTTGGGTAGTGAGTGCCTCGATGACCTTGGTTTCGGGTTGCCCTGCCACAGACCAGAGACTGTCCAGATGATCCTGAAGCTGCCCCACCAGAACCGACGGCGGCCGTTCCGAATCATCCTTGATGCTGCGGCCTACCCAGCTGATGTAGAGCTGCTCCCGGGCGGATAACAGGGCTTCCAGGAACAGGTAGCGATCGTCTTCCCGGCGGGAGCGGTCCCCCGGGCGGTAATCCTGGGCCATCAGGTCGAAATCCACCGGCGGCCGGGAGCG